>NZ_JBIBEN010000012.1:138673-313451 GCF_042955065.1 Streptomyces sp. NPDC012510 | reverse complement strand
CCGGTCTACCTGCCAGCGGCCAGCAGAAGCCGACCTACCGACCGGAGATGCTGTCCGCCCACAGGCCAAGATCAAGATCTACAGCTGGAGTACTAAGCCTGACCGCTGGTGGGAAGTGGCCGCAAAGCCATCCCGGGCGAAGCCCCGGCGGAGCTCCCTCCCACTGGGGCCGGTTTCATCCCGGAGAGGTATCGTCCCCCCAGGGGCGGCGCTGTGCTGCATCAGGGCCTCGCGCTGTTCTCGTAGCGATCGAATCTTGATCTCCCACGCCGACGAGGATCCTTTACCCTCCTCATCTCCTGCTCCCATGCGAGTCAGGGCGGGTTCGAGTGGGTCGAGGGCCGGCCCCCACCGTCGGTATCCGCGGCCACCGATGGTGGGGGCTGGTGCGGTTCCGCCACCAGCTTGCCCCTGGTGGCGGAACGGTGTTTCAGTAAGCCGTTCGGAGGAGGGGTGTGTGCGTTTTATTGTGCTGGGCGCGAAGGTTCGACCACGGAGCCGTTACAAGCAGCGCGCTTGCCTCCTGGAGCCGGTTCCCCGGCCCGACGACGACTACCTGACGCTATACCGGCTGTGGTTCGCCGACGGCAACGGGTCAGTCGACGAACTGGGGATGATCAAGATCGGCTACGCAGACTTGGTGCGAGATGAGAGGCCGCTCGAGAAGGGAGAGTTCAGTCAGCTGACGGGGCTGGACCGGCGGCTGTACTGGTTTTCACTGGGGCAGGACGCCACCTACTACGAGAACGTCAGCAGGCTTGGCGCCTCTGCACGGGTGGAACTCTTTGAGGGGCTGTGCGACATGGCGTTCAGCCCTGACATTGCCGACGAAGCCAGCTATTGGGACGTGACCCAGACATCGCTCCTGCGCAGCGTTGAACCGCAGACGGTCGAGGTCCAGTTTCGGCGCATCGCCCGGGGTGGGTCGCGGCTACTGAGGTTGAACTCGTGATGTCGTGCTGTTGGTCAGGCGGGTCTGATGGCCAGGCCGGTCTCGGCGAGGCAGCCGTCTATGAGATGGGTGCGGTACTGGATGTGCCGTAGGCCGCGTCGGATGCGCTGGACGAGGTGTTCGGGAGTACTGAAGGCAACGTTGGAGAGCCAGCCGCGTCGCAGGAGAGACCAGATCCCTTCGACGGGGTTGAGGTCGGGTGCGTAGGGCGGCAGGTAGTAGATGGTCAGCCAGTCCCGGGCTTCCGACCATTCCCGGAGATCAGCGGCTTTGTGGACGTTGAGGTTGTCCCAGATGAGCACGATGGGGCCGCCGAGCTGCTGATGTGCGGCGATCAGCAGGTCGCGGTAGTCGCGCCAGGAGAAGCTCTTGCGGCCGTCGCGCCGGCCGTCGTCCCGGCGCGGCCGGTAGATCAGCCGGGACCGGTGGCCGGGCTTGTAGCAGGTCAGCGCGGCGATCGACACTCGTCTGCGGGAACGGCCCCGGACCCGCACCACCGGGGTCCGGCCGCGCTGTGACCAGGTCTTCGCCTGTGGCGGCGTCATGGAGAAACCGGCTTCGTCCTCGAAGACGAGCCAGGCTCCACGGGCCGCCGCGAGCCTTCCGCGCACGGCCACACCTCCTTGACCCACCCCGCGACCGCGTCGTCGTCCCGTTCCATGGCCCGTCGGGCCGGGACCTGGCAGGACCAGCCGTTGCGCACCAGGAGCTTGCGCACACCCTGGACCGTGTAGGTCAGGTGGAAGCGCCGGCCGATCACCGTCTTGACCCGCGTCAGCGTCCAACGCTGGTCTTCCCAGCCATGCGCGGACGGCCCCTTGGCCAGCTCCGCCTCCAGCTGGGCGAACTGCTTCTGGCTCAGCCTCGGAAGCGACGCCGGCCCCTGCGACCGCAGAGCCCGCGGACCGCCCTCGTCCCACATCTGCCGCCACCGCTGCACCGACCGGACACTGACCCGCAGGCCCTTCGCGATCGCCGAGCTCGCCTCACCCTGGGCGAACCTCTCGGCCGCCTTGAGCCGTAACTCCTCGCGGAACTGCTGCCGTTCGGCGGTCAGCCCGCCCCCTTGTGGATACCGCATGCCGTCGGTGATACCTCACGGGCGACGAGTCGTCAGCCCCTACGACTCCACGAGTTCAACCTCAGTAACGGCGTATCAATTCGACTATTTGACGCCTGTGGACGAACTCGATGAAATCCCCATGCAACCCGAGCGCCTAACTTTCTCGGTCACTCCGCACTCCCGGCCCCCGACCAATATCCATGTGCTTATCGGCCGCAACGGTGCAGGGAAAACGACGCTGCTAGGCAATATTGGTGAGGCGGTGGTGAACTCGGGGGCGCTGACCCGTGACGTCGGCGCGATCGTGTGGGCCGGTGATGGGAGTGGATCGTTCACCAACGTCGTATCCGTCACGTTTAGCGCCTTCGACCCGGCTCAGGAAGCCAGCGAAGCAGAAGCCAGCAGCGGCGACGAAGGCCATCCGCAGGTAAAAGGCTGGGACGAAGACAAGGATGTTCCCGGCGATCAGACGCCCCCGGCTGAGCCGGTCGAGGCGGCTGTCTCGTACACCTATGTGGGCCTGGCCAGGGTCGATGTGTTCGGCCGTCCCACGCGCGATCGCAAGTCGTACGACGACCTAAGCTCGGAGTTCGGCAAGAGCGTAGAGGAGGTCCATGCTGCTGGGCGGGTTGGCCGCTGGATCGCCGCGCTGAACGTGCTGAGCAGCGATCCGCATTTCTACCAATCCCCCATCCACGACTTCGCCCGGGACGTGCAGAGCCGCAAGTACTTTCTTGAAGGGGACAGGGGCCGGGCGCAGGGCATCTTCGACGATCTCAGTTCGGGGCACGCCATCGTCCTGTTGACGATCACACGGCTGGTGGAAACCGTTGCTGAGCAGTCCCTCGTGCTCCTGGATGAGCCCGAGGCTCATCTGCATCCACCCCTGCTCGCGTCCTTTGTGAGGGCTCTGTCGAACCTGCTCACCGAACGCAACGGCGTCGCGTTGATCGGCACCCACTCGCCCGTTGTCCTTCAGGAGGTTCCTCGTTCTTGCGTGTGGAAGATCAGTAACTGGTACCGCCATTCGCCCCAGCGGCCCACCCTGGAGACCTACGGAGAAAATGTCGGCGTCCTCACCCACGAGATCTTCGGGCTGGAGGTCCGGCAGTCCGGTTTCCATACCGAGATCGCTCGGGCTGTCGATGAGCTGGGATCGTACGATCAGGTCCTGGACCGCTTCCAGGGACAGCTCGGTGGGGAAGCGAAGGGACTGGTCCGCATCCTCCTGGCCTACCGCGAAGCGGGCGGGCACCACTGATGTGGCCTCTCGACCCGCCCAACCTTTCTGCCAGGGACAGCTATGACGCGTGTGTGCGCGGCACCAGGGATGTGCAGCGGCGCAGACTGCTACTGATGGCCGGGGACAGCGTCGAAGCTGCGGGCGAGCGTTTCCGGCAAGCGGCGCAGCAAGGAACTCTGCACAACTTGCAGAGCGCAGAGTTCGCAGTGCCGGACATAGCTGCCAGCGACCTGGTGCGTTGGGCCTACGACAACGGCATGGTCAACACCAGGGACGGACGTGCCGTGTACGAGCAGCTCCTGGCCGCCCCTCCGGAAGAGCGATGTCCTCTGTGCGGTCATGGGGTGGTCCGTACGCTGGACCACTTCCTCCCCAAAATGATGTTCCCCGCACTGTGCGTGGACCCGCTGAACCTGGTACCGGCCTGCGCCGACTGTAATCACGTCAAGGGTGAAAGCCATCCGACAGACGCGGAGACCACACCGCTGCACCCCTACCTGGACCGTATCGACCAGGATCCCTGGTTGGAGGCAAGGGTCGCTGACAGCAACCCCGCCTGGCTGGACTTCTTCTTCAGCCCTCCGCCCGGGTGGAAGCAGATCCTCATCGACCGCACCCGACACCACTTCGAACTGTTCGGGCTGGCCAGGCTCTTCGCCGTCCAGGCAAATCGCACAGTGAACAACATCCGCCAGCAGCTCACCGCGATGCTCAACGCCGGGGGCAAGGACCTGGTACGCGCCTATTTGGTGGAAGAAGCCGAAACGCGGCTCGCCGACCGGCTCAACGGCTGGGAAGGAGTGACCTACCGTGCCCTCGCACGCGACGACGACTTCTGCAGCGGCGCATTCGCAGCATGACCCGTCGCGGGGCGCTGGCCGCTAGTGAGGGCTCTGTGTCGGTTGAGGTCGGCGCCGCGCTTGCGCGCCCGGGCGGCCTGGCGCAGGCGCGACCGCGCTTCGCAGGACTGATGCTGGTGCCGATCTCGACGCGGGTCGATCCGGCAGAGCCGATCACGTACACATAGGAGTCGCCACTCGGCGTGGAAGAGGTCACGGCAGGATGGGACTACTGACATCCCATTGGCCCTCGCGGGACTACGCCTCGGGTCGGCAACCACGACTCGCTTCCGGACCGGGCGTGGGCGCCACTTCACTTGAGCCATAACGAGCTGAGGAGGCGCGAGGGGGCTCCCTGCCAACCGACTTAGTTACCACAGGTCAGCGCGCAGTGGACGACTGGCTCCGCTGTCCAAGGACACGAACTGTGTCCTCCGACAGCTGTGGGATCTCAAAATTCGTGACCGAGGCTCACGGATGATGGCCACTTGACGGCCGATCGGCCACGAATCTGAGGCTGGCCGGTCAGTCCGTGACTCGTTGATACAGGTCGAGCGTGAATCGGACTGACCCGCAGGTAGTTCGTCCGGTAAGTGCGAACAAGCCGCGAGGGCCCCGGTTGTCGTGCCGACAGCTGCGCGGTCATTTGCTGGCCGCGGAGTTAATGGCGCTACGGATGGCGATGTCCACGGCGCGCTCGCCAGTCAGCTCGTAGTAGTAACGTGCGCTGCCAGGGTGTTCCCGCAGCACACTGGCGAGGATCTGAGCGGCCTGGCCGTGCAAATGGCGCAGCCAGTCCCGGGTTGCGATCTGCTGGTCGAACTCATTGGATGCAGCGTCCCAGGTGCACATACCGCGGGCCGCCTCCTCCAGCACGTCCCACTCCTCCTCCCGGGCGGCGTGGCGGGCAACGCCGCGCAGCCACGCGATGGCTCTCTTGGATTCGTTCCAGTGGGGCCAGCCGGTGCCGTCGCCCTGGACGTGCCCGGTCATCGCGTGGATCAGGGTGAGGGCCTGTTCGGTGTTGGCGAGCAGGAGCGGCGCGGTGAGGTCCATGTCCAGGAGCGGCAGGACGTCCAGGTAGAGCTCGTAGTCGTCGCCGTGGTCGGCGGCGAGCATGAGCAGCTGGCTGGCGGCGCTGGTGTCCCCCTCCTCAGCTGCTGCCACGAACTGCTGGGCCCGCGCGACGGGCAGGTCCAGGTCCTGGCACGCCTCGCGTTCGACCAGGTCGAGGAACTCAGCGATCGTCTGCGGTCGTAGCAGCAATGCCGCACGACGCTGCGCCACGGACCCGGTGGCGGCAGCAGCGGAATGTTCGGCTGAGGGTCGGTGCCGGTCAGCAGCCAGCCGATGACCTTTCCCAGGCTGTAGATGTCGCTCGCGGGCGTCGCGTGGTGAGGCGCGATGGACAGCTCGGGGGCGCCGAACTCGGCGGTGCCGATCTTGGTGCCGGTGCGCTTGGGGTTGGTCGTCTGCCCGCGGGGGCGGCGCACGATGCCCCAGTCGCCCAGGACCCAACGGCCGTTGAGCTGCAGGATGTTGGCGGGTTTGATGTCCCGGTGCAGGTAGTCCAGGCGGTGGGCGTCGGCCAGGGCAGCGGCGACCGCGTCCACCAAAGCCCTCAGCTCCTGGCCGTCGTGTTGCAGTTGCGACTGGAGATGTTCGGCGGTGGCCTGGGCCAGCGGCATGACGAACCACTCGGCCCGGGGACTGAAGTCAAGGACCGGCATGACGTGACGGTTGCCGCCAAGGGCCTGTGCGACTTCGATCTCGCGCAACATCCGTGCGGTCAGGTTCTCGCGCAGTGACCTCGGCTTCTTGAACGCGACGACTGTGTTCGTCGGCTTGTGCACGGCTTGGTGCACGATGCCCATGCCACCCTCGCCGTCAGGCAGCGGGAACTTCTCCAGCGCGTAGTCCTTCTTCACGCCGCGGGCCTGCTGGCGTACTGCAGCGTACGGATCGGCGGCGGGCGGCGGCGTGTGCTCTTCCTTAAGGGCAGGAGAGCCGGAGGGGAAGTGGCCGGTGATCTTCATGAGGACGGGGTGGACGGTGCCGATATCGTAGGCAGCGAACCCAGCAGGTATGCGGGCCCACCCTCCCGGCTCTGGGCGAGGCCGAGCACCTCGCCCAGCTGTACCTCAGCGACCGGGTCGTCCTTGCGAACCGCCGCGTCGAGGGTGTGCACTTCCACGCCGATGCCGGAGCCGGCCCTCCCGGCCACCAGGACGATTCCGCTGTCGCTGCGGGCGATGAGCCCGGGGTAGGACACCGGGGTCTGTATCCATTCCTCCCGCCCACCGACGCTCGTGCCGACGGCGAGGTCGACGACGGCACTGTGGCCGCTAGCAGCAAGGAAGAAGCGCCGCCCGTCAAGCCAGGCAGCCGACCGCACCGACGCGTCGAAGGCGATGGAGAACCGCCGCTGATCGCCTACCTGGTCGCCGAGCTGAGTGAGCGCCAGGGTCGATCCGGTGCCGGCGCCGAATGTCGCCCCGGATCCGGACAGCACCCACACGCTCGCATCGGGGCCGAGCACCAGGCTGGAGTTCGCCTCGAACCCGCCGCCCACCGCCCGGACAACGCCGTCGCGCGACATCACCACCGCCGACCCGCACAGTACGCAAACGTCTCCGCCCGGCAGCACGACGGCGGCGCCGTGCACGCCGGGCAACGGCAGCCTCCACCGCACACCACCCCGCTGCAGATCCATCTCCGCCAGCCCCGACTCGGTGGTGATCAGCGCCCGCGCCGGCGATTCCCAGGCAAGACCATTCGGCCGCAGCGGCCAGTCCTCCCCGGCCAGGATCACGGAGGCCGTGATGCCCGGTGCCGTTCGGGCAGACACGGTGGCCGGTCCGGCCGGACGCGTCGGCAAGGACAGGGTGGGGATCGGCTCTTCCGGCTCTTGCAGCAGGAGTTCGTGCAGCGGTGTGTACGGTGACCGCGGCATGCGGAAAGCGGAACGGACCAGCGTCGCGAGCGGCGCGAGGCCACACAGGGCAGCCTCCAGATGGTCCCGGTCGAGCAGCACGCCCTGCCCGCTCAGGGCTGCACGCAGGCCATCGTCCACCGCACGCCCCGGAGTTCGCGCGCACACCAGGACCCACCGCACGCCCGGCCCAAGCCCGCGTTGATCACGGGCACGTGCGGCGGCCCTAGCGGCCTTGGCCAATTCGGGTCCGGATGCGGACGTCACGGTGATCGCGTAGTCGCGTCCGGCGAGTTCGAAGAACACGGTCGGGTCGTCCGGCGCGCGGTGGTCCACCCTTGCTTCCTCGTCGGTGCGCCGGATTAGGGCTATGACCACGTCGACGAGGAGCCGGTGACGGTCCGGCTCCGACAGTTCGGTGCTGTGGCACTGACCGTACTCAGCCAGTAGCTCCCGTACGTCTTCCATCGCCCCGCCCCGTGCATCGTGCCTACCGGGCACCACGCCCGGAGGAGCGATTGTCGCGCACAGCCGGACACGACACGCGTTGATCACGGAGTTTCGCTCCGCACCCCATGGCCGGACCCACCCTTCCCCTTCACGGTCCCACGCCCTCGCGGCCCCCGTGACGCGAACAGGTTCCGCCTTCCATACGGCCCGGCCCGCCTCAGATGCTCGACGACAAGGAGCTCGCCCGGGATGCGCGCATACTCCGACTCCGCTCGCTCGCAGGCCATGGACCCGCGCCAACACCGTGAAGAAATGCCACGTTCGTGAGACTGAGTGGCCATGCCATCGTCCTGAGAAACGCGACAGAGCCACTGGTCAGCGGGCATGCCTATGTCAGGAGCTGCGAGATCCTACAACCACGAAGTTAGTCGTGGGCAGCCCGCTGACCTGCGCGGACTGTGTTGGATGTCAACGAGTCTGCTCGCGATGACGCCGTTCGGGATCGTGCGCATCTGTCAGTGGCGGGGCCCAGCCAGACCGCCAAACAGCGTCCTGGCGATCACGGAAGGGATGGCACACTGATGGGCCCAACTTGCCCATCGTGCCTGGGAGATCACCTGATGAACGCCACAGCTGCGGCCGACGCTCAGGGAGCCGAAGCTGCTGAGGGCCGTACCGGCGGCTGCCTGTGCGGCCGCATCCGCTTCACCACCCGGGGTCCGGCCGTCTTCCCCCACACCTGCTTCCCTGATGATTGAGTGAGCCCATTCCAACTTCAGGCGACAGCCGATCGGCGCTGTGTCACGGACATCTGGTAGACCCTGGCTATGACGTTCTTGGCGGTGGTTGAGGGTGATGCGGTCGGATGGCGCATCGATCGAGATGCGCTGACTGACGCGATCCGTGCCCGGTGGTCTGAGGTCGAGATCGACTCGATGCATCGCAGCGAAGTGCGCAGCCTCATATGGCAGTTCGAGACGGAGAACGGCCCAGGTGAGGCGTATCTGCACGAGGAGGGTACCTGCCTGTACATGGACGTCTGGGAGGAAGACGCGATCTGGTTGGCGATCGTCTTCCGGAGGCTGACACCCATGGACCTTGACCTGGTGTTCTGCGATGAGGGTTACACCTTCGACGTTCGTCTGCGGGCGGGGACGACAGAGGCCGAATTGACGGACCTCCTGAATGCTGCGGGTTGATCTCAGCCCCTGGCGGCGAGCTGGAGTACCAGGACGGCTTGGACGAGGCTCGTGATCCGGGTCGTCGAGCAGCGGAGTTTGCGGAGGAGGCGCCAGGACTTGAGGGTGGCGATGGCCTGCTCGACCAGTGCACGGATCTTTGCGTGGGACCGGTTGACGGCCTTCTGGCCAGTGGAGAGGCTGTCCCATCGGCCGCGGTAAGGGAGACGTGCCGCCTGCACCCTGGTAGCCCTTGTCTGCCCAGCAGGTGATGCCGGCCTCGGCGAGTGCCTCGATGATGCCGTGCTCGCGCGCGGCCCGGACGTCGTGGACGGCACCGGCCAAGGCTGGTGAAGCCCACATCAGGCGTCCCTTCGGATCGGCTATGACCTGCACGTTCATGCCGTGCTTCTTGTGTTTGCCCGAGTAGAACGGGCGATCAGCGGCGATTCGGTCGATGGGCAGGAGCGTCCCGTCCACGATCACGTATGCCTTCGTCGACGCCGCTTGTACGGCTTCGGTGAGGGTGGGGGCGAGGGCGGCCAGTAGGTTGACGGCCTCGGTGATGTATCGGTAGGCGGTGGTGGTGCCGATCCCGAATCCGGCCGCGAGTTGGGCGTAGGGCTGGCCGTTGCGCAGGTGGGCGAGGGCGAGCAGGGCCTGTCGGCCTGCGTTCAGGCGCCGCCATCGGCTTCCGAGAGCGCGGCGGTGTTCCCTCAGTCGGGCGGCGAGGAAGCGCAGAGCAGAGCTGGACACGTCGACGCCGGACGGGTAAACAAGCATGCGAAGCCTCTGGTGGAGACGGTTCTCTTGGTCGAAAACCCATCTACCAGGGGCTTCATCTGTCTGTCATCCCAACTTCTCAGCCGTCATGGGAGGTTGGAAAGCGCTCAGTGAGTTCAAGGGACTCACAGGGGTGGAAGTTGGACGAGTGGTGGTTGGTGTTCGTGCCGGATCCGGAGCGCTGGGGGCCGCTGCCGGAGGAGGGGGTGCTGGGGGTCCGCGACCTGTCGGCCGCCTTGGACGCGGTGGGGCTTCGGCCGGGTGATCCGGTATTTGTACGGCCTGATTTCGTCGTGGACGCAGAATTGTTGCAGTTCGCTCTCTCGCCCGAATTCCGCAGCCTGGAACGGGAATCGCGTCGGAATTACGCGACGGACATCCGTCTGCTGCTGTCGTGGCTTTGGCGGCGGGGCGTTCCCTGGCGGGCGGCGACCAGCGCGGACTTGAGGGCTTACAAGCAATTCCGCGTCGGCTCTCCGTTGAACCCGCAGCGGATCGGCGGAACGAAGTGGAACCGGGAGGCAGCTGCACTGACCCAGCTCTACAAATGGGCGAAGGTCAGCCCTCTCCCGGTAGATGTGGGTCGGCGCGCGGACCGATCAGCAAGTGCGCGAAGCTCTCGGGTGTCGTGGCTGACTCCGCGCACTTGGGGTCTGTGGCAAGACCTGGGCCTGCGAGGGCTTGGCCGAGATGGGGCGCCGTTGCCCGGCTGGGACGGGCGAACCGAACTGCGGAACACCGCGTTCGTGGGACTGACGCTGAGCTCGGGTCTGCGACGCCAGGAGGCCGGCGCGATGCTGACGTTCGAAGTGCCGACCCGGCGTCTTCGATCTGGACGCTACTGCCATGGTCTGGTGGCCAGCGCACTTTCGCGGTCGAAGCGTGACCGGACCTACTACACGTCGATCGAGTCTGTACGCCAGCTCGGTGCCTACGGCGAGTCCGAGCGGGCGTGGGCTATCCAGCGCGCGCAGCTGGAGGGCCGCTACGAGAAGCTGTCGCTGATGCGGCTGGTCACGGACGTGACGCTTGGCCCGGTTCCGGTCGTGCACTGGGTGGAGCGGGATGGGGCGGCAGGCAGTCGGGAGTTGAGCCTGCTGGACTGGCGCGAGAGGCAGTGGTTGTTCGTCGAGGGACCGAATGGCCCGGAACCGGCGTGGTTGTGGTTGTCCGAGCAGGGCATGCCGATGCTGCCTGACCGGTGGAATACGGTGTTCTGGCAGGCCAACCGGCGGTGCGAGGAAGCTCTGTTGACGCCGGAGGAGCGAGAGGTTCCGCGGCCGTTGAGGTCGGCTGCGGTACGGGGGATGGTCCCGTATGCGACGCCGCATTCCACGCGTCACTCCATGGCGCTCTACATGCTGGTCGTGCTGAACGAGCTCATGGACAAGAAGTACGGGCTGACCGCCGCGGACCGGCGCGACTTCGCTCAGCTCTACGGCGACCCGTGGTGGCTCGTGAAGACGCTGTTGGGGCACCGGGACGTCGAGACGACGAAGGAGCACTACCTCAACCCGGTCATGCATCTGCAGCTGGAGTCGATCCTCGCCTTCGACACCGAGGACGAGCGCGGCGAGACGGACGGGATGAAGGATCTGAACGGCCTGTTCACCCGGCTGGCCCGGGAAACTTCCGGCTTCCAGGACATCGAGGTGCTGTTCGATGCCCTCCCCGTCGCGGAGGCATCGTGAGCGGGCGGGGCCACAAGGCCGTCCTGCCGCCAGCGGACTTCCAGGCGACTCAGCGAATAGCCGCCGACGGACTGCAGGTCACCGCGGTGAACATGGAGGGCTTCGAGCGGGTCTTCGACTTCGCCGCGATTACCGTGCCCCAGCCGATGCGCTGCTCTCTTGCGCGGGCGTTCGCCGAGCAGTCCATGGGGTGGAACAGCCACGCGAGCGGTGAGTCGTATTGGCGGTCACTGGAGGTCTGCGCCCGGTTCCTCAAGGACCAGGGGCACCCGGCCGAGGACCTCGGCGACCTCACCTCGGCCACGCTCCGGCTTTGGCGCAACAACCACAAGGACACCCCCGGTGGGCGCGAGGCCCTGGCCAAGATACGTACGCTGCTGAAGCGCGAGCCGCAGCTGGCGCAGGGCCTGGCCGCCGAGGAACTGGCCCGCCCGGTTCCGAAGAAGGGCAAGCCCTCCAAGCAGTCCTACCGGCCGTCGGAGCGCGACCGGGTGCTGCTGGCCGCCGAACGGCAGTTCCGTACCGCGCTGCTGCGGATCCGGGAGAACACCACGCTGCTGGCCCGCTACCGGGCGGGCGCGCTGGACCCGGACAGCCGTGACTGGAGGGTCGGGACGGCCCTCGACCACATCGCCGCCACGGGCGAACTGCCCGGGTACCCGGACAAAGACGGGAAGGTCTACACCCGGGCCGAAGGGCTGCTGCGCGGGAAGAACCGCGGTAAGACGACGGGCCGGCTGTTTCTGGCCCGGTCGGAACTGACGGCCCTGCCCGTGATGATGACGGACCGCTACGGCTGGAATCTGTCGGTCTACGACCGTCTGCACGTACCCGTCATCACCCCGTCCGCGGGAGAGACAGCCACGGTCACCTACGAGGTCCTGGTGGAGAAGCGCCGCTCGGGAGAGGGCCGCTGGTTCGACACGGAGAACTACACCGACTCCGGCGCGGACTCGCCGGGCCGGCTCATCACCCAGGCCCTGGAGGCCACGCAGCACGGGCGAGCCTTGGCCGCTTCCCTGTCGCCCGGCCACGACCTGCTGATGGTCGCACGCAACCGGCGCCGTACTGACGTGGACTCCAATCTCGACCGGCCCCGGAACGTCGGCCCGCTGTGCTTCGGGGTGTCCAAGGCCGATGCGCGAGTATGGGCGTTCTCTCACAAGATCGGTTCGCCCTTCCAACGCGTCCGTAGGACCACCGTCACGACGACGGGCAAGCCGCTGCAGCACAAACGTGGCACCCACGAGAGCATCTACGTCCTGCCCGACGAGAACGTCCAGGAGGCCGCCGTGGGCGTGATCGCGGCCGGCGCCGAGGAGGCCGTCGAACAGGCCCGCGACTACACCTTTAAGGGGCGGCTCACGGACGCGGCCGACGCGGCCCACCAGGAGACCGCAACCGCGGACTGCGTGGACGAGGAATCCAGCCCCTGGCCGGACCCGAGCGGGGGCTGCGGCGCCGACTTCCTGCTCTGCCTGTCCTGCGAGAACTCCCGGGTCCACACCGGCCACCACCCGCGCCTCGCGCTCCTGCGCCGCCAGTTGATATCGCTCCGCTCCAGCTGGCCGGAGAGACTCTGGCGCAAGCGATGGGACGAACACCTCCAGCGACTCGATGACCTGCGGTCAAAGGTCAACGAGAGCACCTGGGACGCCGCTCTGGCCCGGATCACCGACCGCGACCACATGATCGTCGACCATCTGCTCAAGGGAGACCTCACCCCGTGACAACAGCGTTGACGATCGAGGCCGATCCCTACATCCTGCCCCTGCCGGAGCCGGACAACCCGGTGGTCATGGACCGGTGGATCAGCGCCGGCAACACCCACCCCAACTCCCTTTACAGCGACGACATGTGGTCGCTGGGACCGCTGACCGACAACCCCGGGGACAGCATCCACAAGATCAATTTGAGGAAGTGCCCGGCTACCTTGCGGAGCGAGGTCCGGCGCATCGTCTGGGTCCTGATCAACGGCGAGCTGCGGCCCACCTACGTACGGGAACGGGGCTTTCAGAACCGGACACGCGACGGCGTGATCAGCATGCGCGACAACATCCTGCAGTGGCTGAAGTTCGCGCGCTGGCTCGGGCGGCAAGGCATATCCCAGCTCAGCGACTGCACCATGGAGCATTGGAAGGCGTATGCCGCCAAGTGCACCAGCGGCTGCACGCGCGATCATGCCCTGGCGGTTCTGCGCTGGCTCTCGGACCTGTGGGCCTTCGACCAGCTGTCGGTCAGCCCGTGCGGCATTACGTGTCCTCCCTGGGAGGACGAGGGCGTTGACGACTATCTGCCGGCCAAGACGGGAGAGGCGGGCGGGGAGAACAAGACCGAGCCGCTGGATCCGGCCGTGATCGGCCCTTTGCTGACCTGGGCGATCCGCCTGATCGAGGACTTCTCCGACGACATCCTGGCCGCCTGGGCCGAGCGCCGCCGCATGCACGCCCAGGTGTGGAGCAACCTCGATACCCGCCTTCGAAGGAGCCCTGACCACCCCGACGGCCGCCGCCAAGTTCCTGGCGCGCGATGGCCTCGTGCTCTTCGACAACCCGGACTCGTTCCTCATCTGCGCCTTCAAGCGCGACACTGCCCTGTGCGATCCGGATCCCGGGGCGACGGCACCCAACCAGTTCACCTGCCAGTTCGGCTGCGGCAACGCGGTCCGCACCGACAGTCACGCGCAGGCGGCACGAGAGCGCGCTGGTCGGCTCGATGCGAAGGCGGCCCTCGTGCCCCAGCCCCTGGGCGACCGGTTCCGCCTGACCGCCAACCGCTTCCGCGCTCTCGCCGACGCCCACGACTCCGCCGCCCAGCCCGCCGAGGAGGCCATCGCGTGAACCAGCAGCACGAGGACGAACGCTCCCGCATCCGCACGGCCATGGACCGCCTCCTGGCCGGCCAGCCCACCTGCTCCAACGGCAGCCTCACGGTGGTCGCGCTCGCCGCAGAGTCCGGTGTTCACCGCATGGTGCTGCACAAGCGCCACGCCGACCTCAAGGATGAGTTCTACGCTCGGGTGCGTACGGAAACGCACCAGACGCCGGAAGTCGAAAGGCGGCTTCGCAAGGAGGTGGTCCGTCTGAAGGGAGCTCCTAAAGACTCCCGGGCTGCCGAGGCCGCAGCCCGATACCGAGCGGAGCAGGTGGTCCTCGCGGCAGCCGTCCTCATCCTCCGGACGTCCACCGGCCAGGACCACACCGCCCCCGAAAACGTCGTCCCTCTCCGCCTGCCCCACGACTGAGAGTTCAGGTATCAGACAGCGACGCCGAGTTGGCTTTTCCCGCTGGGCGGAGGCGGTGCGTGGAAAACTTGCGGAAGGCCGGGCTGCTGTCGCCCACAACCGCGACGTCCAGTGGGTGGGCGGCCGTGGGGCTGCTGTAGCCGCAGGCGTTCTGACGTTGGGTGTGTGCGGGTTGCTCTATGAGGGGCGGCGGCCGGTGATGTCTCCGCCGGGGTCGTCGGGCAGGGCGATGCGGGCGGTGATGCGTTTGCCGACCGGCTCGCGCTGGACTTCGAAGCCCTGGGAGATGGCCATGACGATTTCCAGACCGTGCTGGCCGACCCGGCCGGCATCGGCGGCTCGGGCCACCGGCAGGACGGGGTCGCTGTCCCAGACGACGACTTCCACCAGGTCCCCGGCGAGGCGGAGTTGCATCAGGACGGGGCCGGGGGCGTACTTGCGGGCATTGGTGACCAGCTCGCTGACGACCAGCTGGGTCAGGTCCATGGCGCGCGCTGACACCGGCAGGCCGTACTCGGTCTGGACGCGGGTGAGGAAGCTTGTCGCGAGGTGGCGAGCTTCGGCGATGCAGGAGCCGTCGCCGTCCAGGGCGACGGCGGTCTCTATCGCGTCGGCGCCCGGCATGACGTTTCCCTCACTGCCGGGGGCTGGTTCCACGGCTCCACCTTCAGTCCCCTGTTTTCACGCGGCTGCGTGCGTGTACCCCGCACTATGCCGCATATGCACGCTCCGTCTTCGAGGAAGGACAGTACGGGGTGTATCTGCGCCCTGGGGCTGGGGCAGGATGGCTGCGCACACGTTGTGCCAGGATCAGACGAGCGCAGTCGAGGACGTTGTGACCGACACCCATGACGCAGCACGGCCCGGTCTGTCGATCGACCACGAGGCTGTCGACGGCATCCGGATTGTTGTCCTGCGAGGCGAGATCGACCACGTCAACCGCGACAGCCTGAAGGATGCACTGCTTCCGCCGGAGGGGGCGCTGGCGCCGCGAACCGTGGCTGACTTCCGCGGTGTGACGTTCATGGACTCCAGCGGCATCAACGTGCTCATCGTCGCCCACCGTGCCGCCCAGGACGCTGAGGGATGGCTGCGCCTGGCGGGCGTGCGGGAATCCGTCCAGCGCGTCCTGACACTCGTCGGCATTGACGCCCTCGTCCCCTTCCACTCCACCGTCGAAGAGGCCCTGACCAGCTGAAAAACGCATGCGGCGGTCCGGCGCGCTCCGTTGGCGTGGCAGGTGCTGACCATCCTGCGTCAGCCGGCCGTCCAGGCAAGCAAGGAGCAGGGACTTGATGCCGCAAGCGGGTCACCCAGCTGTGTGGGGCACCGACACCAGAAGGCAGGCGCTCAAGGTCGGTGGAGAAGCCAGGCCGTCTGGCGCGGTACGCCGAAGTGATGCGTTCTTGGCGTCGTGACATGAAGCCCGAGGATTGAGGGCAGACGCGATGGAATGCAGGGAAACCAGATGTATGCCACGAGCAACGCACGCGGTCGGCCTGTACGGGAGGGCGCCTCACAGCGGCGGGCCGAGGGAAGGCATCGGCGCCCTGGACGACGAGGGGGCCGGTGGCATCGCAGGCTTCTGGCCTACCGCGGCATCGAGCTGCTGCCCTCATCCGCTCTGGGAAGTGCGGGTGAGGAGTGTCTGCTGCTGGTGCACATCCGCAAGGTGGTCGGGCGGGTGACCTATCGAGCGTGCGATGAGTGCGCCGAGGGCGTGATCACCGATGTCGTCCTCGACGAACCGTTCCGTGACTGCGGGCTGGGCACCAGGGCGCTGTCGCATCTGCGCTCCCAGCATCCCGGTGTCACCTGGCACACCACGCTCGACAAGCGCCTCACCCGCGATCTGCTGAGCCGGATGCGCATCCCCAAGGCGAACGTGGGAGGGACCTGCTCCCACCTTCGGTCTGACGTCGTTGCCCCTGCCGATAGTTGAGCGGTCCCAGCAGGCTCCGCGGCGGAACCGTCTTGCGCTGAGTCTTGGCGGCCAGGACGCGGTGCCGGCGCCAACGGAAGAGCCATGTGTGTGCCGGGCGGTGCGGGGATTGGCAAGAAATGGGACGGGTTGCTGCAGGGCAGTGCTCAGCAGACGACAGCCATATCCTGAACCTCGACGGCTCTGGCCGTGTGCGCGTCGAAGCCGCCGGGCCCAAGCGCGGCGCCACCCTCCACGGCATCTTCTTCGTCCACGAGCCCGCGCGCACCATCGGCGATACAGGGCGTACGAGGCAAGCTCGCACAGGGGAACACCCGGGCGAGCCCGTGCCCAGCACATTCGGGCCGGCACTCGCGACTGACTACAAGGCGCGCCTGCCCTCCGCTGAATACGACGATCAGCGCGCTGATCACGGCGAGGACCATGAGCACCACGGTCACGCCCAGGCAGACCGACAGCACCTTCCACACCGCTCGTTCAGCCACGGCGGCCTCGACATGGAGGGGCGTCCCTACGCATGGCCGCCCGGCGCCGCGCTCACGCACCTGCTCGGTGGAAACTCCGCAGCGGCTCCCGGCAATCATCCAGGAGTGCGGGGGTACTCGAGTTGGTTACGGTTCCGCCTCAGGCAGCAGGTGCCTGGCTGGTACCGGCTGTTGAGCGGCGGACCTTCGTGGGTCCTGAAACGGTCTAACCACACCCATACCCGGACCATGCTGGATCCACCGTCTGACCGGTTCGAACCCATGCCAGAAGATAGGGCACGCCATGACAGCGGTGACGACCGATGCGCTTGTCCCGGCGCTTGAGGACGCTCGTGATGCTCACACTGCGGCCATCGACCGTTTCCGGGCCGATATCGCCGTCCACGCCGCAGGCCCTCGACGGGAGGTTCTGGAACGTCACATAGACGACACGTACCACTGTGTCGCCCGCATCGACGGACACATACGTGAACTTCGCCCCGGCCGCCCGCTGCGGGACACCGCCGACCGGGTCCGCTTCACCGCCCGGGCAACCGTCCGGATGGCCGGGCTGTTGCTCGAGATCGGTGCCGCGATCACGACCGCCATACTGCATCGTCGCAATGGGCCCAGCCCGCGCCAGTTGTTGAGACACACCGAGAACGAATACTCGATCACCGCCCGGGCGCTGGCGGCCTGCCGGGCCGGGGAGAGCATTGCCGAGCAGGCGCATGACCAAGTCGCCGCCGACCTGCTCGCCACGCTGCGCCGCCAGGACGAGGAACTGCTCGCGACCCTCGAGGACCGCCTCGCTCAGCAAGCCCGGGCCACGGCGGTCGCCGGCAGCGGCCACGGCACGCAATCCGGTGACGGCGGCCCGCCGGATGCCGCCACAAGAACCGTGCGCTCTGCCGTCAAACGGGTCCGAAAAGCCGCCGAGGGCGGTGCCCGGCAGGCTACGCGCACAGCCACAGGCGCGCTCCGCCGAATGCCCGAGGAGGACGACGACGCGGTCACCAGGGAAAAGGAGCCGCCGATCCTCGGATACGAGCACTTCCACGTCGCTGACATCGTTCAGCGCCTGCCCACGCTCTCCCAGGCGCAGCTGTCCGCGCTCGACGGCTACGAGCGGGCCCACGCCGGCCGGCCGGAAATCCTGAACGCCATCGAGCGGCTACGCGGCAGCGAACCGTGGCCCGGGTACGACGCCATGATCCCCGACCAGATCACCGCCCGGCTGCAGACCGCCGCCCCCACCGAAGCCCGGCAGGTGCTGGACTACGAAAGGCGCCACCGCCGGCGCCGCACACTCATCGCCATCGCCAAGGCACGCAGCGTCGCATGACCGGGGCCACCGTTGACTGTCCCAGTGCGCTGAACCCCAGCCAGAAGGCTGCCGGGGCCAAGCGGCAGTGCGGCATGCTCATGGATGCGGCCGGTGAATCATGGCTTCGAAGCGGGCGGGGAGCATCTCGTAGTCGCGGCCCAGGCGGCGGTGGAACATCAGCCACCTGAGCGTGCGCTCCACGGTCCACCTACACGGGAGCGGTGTGCTGTGTCGTCGTCCGGCGAGGTGCTGGGGAACGGCATCGGCAGTACGGGGGTGCCGTGCAAGCCAGGCATGGCGCGGCCCTCGCGTCCCGCAGGCCGCGCTTGGCCGGTAAGTCCGCAAGATGGGGACGCCCGAAGCCGAGCAAATGCAATCGTGCATGCGCAGCCGGTCCGGTGACGCCCTGACACCCTGCCAGGGGTGTCCTTGGGCGAGATCGTGGATCCGCTGCCGTCGAAGCCCTTACGCATGTCCGTGGCGCCCGATCGGTCAGCGCGGCCGGTTCGCCCGCTGGCTCGGCTAGCACGGCCACCCCAGCCCCCGGTTCCGCCAGGCCATGATCCCAGTAGCTTGGCGCTGTTCCACGGAGCGCAAGCTGGGCCGATGGTGTGATGCCGTTCGGTAGTGCCGTTGTTTTGGGCGGTGATCGCACGTTGTACGGGATGGTCCTCTGTGCGGCGGTGGCGGTCGTCGCCGCTCTGGCGCAGGCGAAGGTGCTCAGTGTGGCGCGGGCGCCGGGGTGAGGTGAGTATGAGCGATTCGGAGAGAGCGTCCTGGACCCCGGTGGTGGGATCCGATGGCTGCCGGGTGCTGCGTGAACAGCTGGCTGAGGCGATTGTTGCCATCTGCTGGCAGGCGCGGCTGGTGAAGTTGACGCAGGCCCTCGATCCGGCGGGTGACGGGCCGGACGGAACGTGACAAGCGCACCCTTTATCGGTTATTGGGTGTAGAGCGCAGTAAGCGCAGGGGTGGTCGACACCTCGTTAGCGCGCCCCTCCGGTGCTCGATCGGAGCAGACGAGAAAGCCGGACACCGTCGCAACCCTTCATGCCGAAGACAGCCTCACTGACGACCGGGTGGTTCCCCGGCAGGCCGCCGCGGTGCGACGCTGCCAGATGCGAGGACGCGGACTGGATGCCAGCCTGGTCACAAGGACCAAAGGCAATGCAGGAGGGTGCGGTCATGGGCATGGAAGGGATGAGGCAGCGGGCCAAGGACATGGCTGACAAGTTGCGCCAGAAGGGCCAGGGTGGTCAGAAGAGCACGTCGCGACACAAGACGCAGGGGCGCAGCAAGCTCCTCGAGGAGCAGATGAAGAGGCTCCAGGAGCGTCGGCACCGGAATCGGTGACCGGTAGTCCGGCTGCGGGTGGCGGCCCCAACGTATTGGGCACGCGCTCGCCCGGGTGTTGCCCTACGTAAGCTTGCGTCCGCCCTGTGCTGCCGCTCAGGCATGTTCGGGCGTGCGCGGTGCAGCTTTGGCTCGTGGACGAAGAAGATGCCGTCGAGGGTTAAACCGCGCTTGGTCTCGGCGGCTTCGACGTGCACGTGTGCACATCGTGACCTGCTCCGCTGCGAGTGCTGGCCCGCTGCCCGGCGTCCGCCACCTGCGCCTCGACGCCCCCGACGGCGACGCACTCGCCGCAGCCGCCACGGCCGCCGTCGTCCTTAACAGCCGCGCCGGCCCCGCCTACCGTGGGCCACGGACTGGCCGTCACTGGCCGTCCGCACTGCTGCGCGCCGCCGAGCGCTAGTGGCGCACTCGCCGCCGCCAGCAAACACTGCGGTTACGGCCAGGAGTGCTCGGATGCGGCAGGACGCCCACCCCCTGAACCGGGCGGGCCGCATCAGCGTCACGGGGATGCGCGGCTCGGGCTGTCTCGGTGGGTGGCGTACGGGCGACGCGGGCATCCTTGTGCGTCAGCGAACCGGGACGGAGCGGGGGGTGTTACGGGAGCGCCATGCGCCAGATGCGGGCCCAGGTGGAGGCGTACTGGCGCGGCAGCGGGCCGGTGTTGTCGTACTTCTCGCACAGCTTGCGCACCCGGGGAGCGATCTGGGCGTAGCGGTTGCTGGGCAGGTCGGGGAAGAGGTGGTGCTCGATCTGGTGGCTGAGGTTGCCGGTGAGGATGTGCAGGAGAGGGCCGCCGTCGATGTTCGCCGAGCCGAGGGCCTGCCGTACGTACCACTGGCCGCGCGACTCGCCCTCGATCTCGTCCTCGGTGAAGGACTCCGCGCCGGCGGGGAAGTGGCCGCAGAAGATTCCTCGCTCATCCGCATGGCCACGTAGCCCAGGTCACGGTCGCGGCCCACCACGTTGGTCCAGGTGTGGTGCAGGTCGTTGTGGGTGTGCCTCCAGGCGGCGGCCGGGGTGGGGAAGTCCCACTCCCAGGTGGTGGAGTGGATGGCCGGGTCGCGCATCCAGTCCCACTGTCCGTGCAGGATGTTGTGGCCCAGCTCCATGTTCTCCAGGATCTTGGCGGTGGTGAGCATCGCCGTTCCGGCCAGCCAGGCGGGCGGCAGCAGGGAGACGGCCAGCGCGACCCGGCCACCGGCCTCCAGGGCTCGGTGCACGGTGATGAGGGTGCGGATGTAGCGGGCGTCCTCGGCGCCGCGCTCGGCCAGTACCTCTGCGCGGATGCGGTCCAGTCAGCACCACCGTCACACCGAGCCGGAGCGGCAGCACCTTCCACACCGGGCGGCCCTCGGGGACGTCGTAGACCGCGTTCGCGCTCCGGATGAACGCGGCGACATAGCCGGACGCCGACCAGACGGCGAGCGCCAGACCCACGATCGCCATGATCGACCCGAGCCCGGCGTTGCCCTGCATCTGCCGGACCGCGTTGGTGAGGACGTCCCTCGCCGCGCCCGGGGCAAGGTTTTGGATGTTGTCCAGGACCTGCTGTGTCGCGGACCGTCCGACGATCCCGAGCAGCGAGATCAGCGCCAGCAGGGCCGGGAACAGCGCCAGGATCCCGTAGTAGGTCAGCGCCGCGGCCCGGTCGGCCAGCTCATCCTTCTTGAACTCCTTCAGAGCGCCTTTCAGCACCGCCCCCCAGGAGCGTTTGGGCAGGTCCGTCGGAGTGTCCGGCGACCGCCGCTGCACCTCCGCATCCGGACCGAATCTCTCCGGCTTGTCCTCGCGGCCGTACGCCGTGGCCTGCCGCTGCTCGCGGGTTTTGTGACCCTGGTCATGGCGAGTGTCGTCATGTCTGTGTCGCAGTTTCATGACCCAGCTCCTTTGGGACGCGCCCTCCCGGGGTCCTTTTGGGCTGGTGGGTGGGCGCTGTTGGCCGGACAACTGCTTGCCCCCGGGTTCCAGGCGGTGCCCTCCCAGCCGGGCCACAACCTGGTCCGGGCACCCGGGCGGGCCGTCACTCCCGGTCCGGGCACCCGGAGTGCGAGGAGATCAGCGGCGGCGGCGCTTGCCGCGCTCTTCGGTCTCGTCGGCTTCGATGCGCTCCTTGCGGACTTCGCCTGTGACGGTTTCCTCCTCGGTGACCTCGTCGGTGGTCAGGCGGACCCGCTCCTTGGGCTCGGCCTTGGTTTCCACCACGGGCTTCTCCTCGTGGAGGGTTACCTCGTGCTCGTCCTCGGAGATTTCCGGGCCGGACATGGCCGCGTCGACGTTCGCGTCCGTGATCGGCTCGCGTTCGACCCGGACCTCCTCGTGACGCACGGGGATCGTCTGCTGCTGCTCCTCGGTGACGACGTACTTGCGCAGACGCACACGGCCGGCCTCACGGCGTTCGGTGCCGACATGCATCTGCTCCTCGGAGCGGGTCATCGCGTCGTCACCTGTGCGCGACTGTGCCGTGTCGGCCTGAGCCCAGCCGCCTTCGCCGGGCTGGTTGGCCTGCCGCCAGGCAGCGTCCCATTCGATGCCGTAGTACTCGTACAGGCGGTGCTCCTCCTGCTCGGAAAGGTGGCCTCCGGCGTCGACATCGACGTTGGGGGCGTCCTTGACCTTCTCCTTGGGGTACGGCACCTGAAGGTGGTCCTCGACGACGGTGGCGTCGTGGATGGGGACGAACGACTCACTCGTGCCGAACAGGCCGGTCTTGACCGAGGCCCATTCCGGCTGGCCGGTGGCGTCATCGAGGAAAACGTGCCTGGCATCGCCGATCTTGTTGCCGTCGGCGTCGTAGACCGGGTGGTCCAGCACGGCAGGTATCTGCTCGCGGGTGATCATGTGCGTTCTCCTTTTCACCGAGCCCCCACTTCACGGAACCGGCTTGATCAGCCGCCGCCTCCTCCTTGGCGGGCGCCCTGTACGCGCCTGGTGCACCGCGTGCGGGGCGGGGGCTGGCTCCTGTGCTCGCGGCAAGGGCCAGCAATAGGGCGATCAGACCAGTGATGAGGTTGCTGACGACGGTTCTTGTGGTGTCGACGTTGCCTGCCACCACCCATGGCGCAACGACCGTCCCCGCGGCCAGTGCGCACGCGGCCCACGCCATGCTGTGCGTACGGTCATTGGCACGGCCGAAGCCGCCGCTCATGAGCAGCGCATAGCCGATCCCCACGATCAGGTTGGTGATGACCAGCCTGGGCAAGCCGCCGCCGTTGAACCCCAGGATCCAAGGGGAGGCCGCGAGGTACAGGCCCGTGAGCACGGCCATCACCTGGATGACCTGCGCCCGCAGGGTCGCGGCGCGCTCGGGGCGCTGGCGCATCTCGACAAGGTCGGGATGGCTCTCCATGGTCGACCAGGCCCTGGGTGACGTCATGCGATCACCTCCGTACATTCCCGCGGCGCCCAATCGCCTCACCAGCGGGATGGATCGACCCTTTGACGGTCAGGACGCCCGCCGGCGGGAGCAGGGTGCCGGGGTCGCTGCCGGCGCGCAGACCGGGGAAGGAGGCGACCCCGGTCTGCGCGGCAGTCCCCGTGGTGTGCCCGGGCCGGCGAGGTGTCAAGGGTCAGCCAGGGCCGGAGCTCTGTCCGCGGGTTTCGTCGGCCACCTGCTGCCCGGACTCGCGGGCCTGCTCTGAGACCTGGCCTGCCTTGTCGCGGGCCTCCTCCTTGGTGGTCTTCGCGGCCTCCGCGGCGGTGTCCTTCACCTCCTGCGCTGCCTGCTGGGCGGCCTCGGTGGCGTCCTGCTTAAGCTGCTGCGCGGACTCGACGGCTGCTTCCTTGACCGGCTCCAGCTTTTCGCCGGCCTGCTCGGTGATCCGGGAGGCCGCCTGTTCCTCGGCCTGGGACGTCGGCAGGAGAGAGGCGGTCAGCAGTCCGGCGCCGAAGGCGATCAGCCCGGCGGCCAGCGGGTTGCCCTGCGTCTGCCGCACCGCCTGCTCCGGTGCCCGGCTCACCGCCTCACGGGCCTGTCCGGCCACCTCACCGACCTGACCGGCGGCCTGCCCGGCCGTCTGACGCACCGTGTCCGCGGCCTCGCCTGTGCTTTCCTTCACGGATTCCGTGGCCTGCACGGTGCGATCCCGCGCCGTCCCCGCCGATTCGGCGACGGTGCCCATGACGCGGTCACGAAGCCCCGACACCGCGCCTCGCACCCGCCGGGTGCGGCGGCGCACCATCTGCCCGGGGCGGGCGCGGTTGGCGAGCCGGTTGACGTTGTCCGACAGGCGTTCCCGGGTGGTGTCGATCTCGGACCTTATTTGGTCGGGTGCCGTGCCCATTGCGCGTCCTCCTTCAGGGTGTCCATGGTCTGTTCCGGCTTCGGGGACACCTCCCGCATCCGGGAGCGGCCCATCACGTACAGCACGGCCGCGATCACCGCCCACACGGCGGCGACGATCAGTGCCGCCCAGCCGGCGTCCATCACGTTGGCCAGACCGAAAACGGCCGCGAGCGACAAGAAGAGCGCCACCATGTACCCGCCGAACCCGGCACCCCCGTACATCCCGGCGGCCTTGCCCGCCTTGGCGCCCTCCTCACGGATCTCCGTCTTCGCCAGCTCCACCTCCTGGCGCAACAGCGTCTGCAGATCCGACGTCACCGCCGACAGAAGCTCGCCCGCCGAGCGGTCTGGACCCGCCTCTGGCTGTCCACCGGCTCCCGGCGACTGCGGATAGCTCGACGACATCTCACACCCCCGGATGGGCTGGATAACCGGACAGCTCCGGCGGCGGCACCGGCGTGCCAGTAGGCAGCGCGCTGCTCTCCCCGCGTTCCAGCCCCTGCCGCCGAACGTCCGGAGGCGGGGCCGACGGGGCCTGCGCGGCCTTGGTGCCGGCCTTGGCCATGCGGCCCACCACCAGACCCGCCAGCACCGCACTGCCCAGGAATGCCCCCGGCCGGCGCCGCGCGAAGTTCTGCAGGTCGCCTACCAGGCCCTCCACGCCGTCCTTGTCCAGGTAGTCCGCCGCGCGGTGGCCCTGATCGGCTGCCTGGGCCGCCAGGCTCCTGGCGGGCGAGTCACCCGAGGCGTTCTCCGCCATGCCCGCGAGGTCATCGGCCCACTTCCGCACCGTCCCGGCCAGCCGATCCACCTGTCCCTGGCTCTCCTCCACCGCGCGTTGCCTGAGGTCGCGTATCGCACCGCCTGCCTGCGCGCGCGCTTCGCCCGCGACGGCCTTTGCCTGCTCGGCAGCCGTCCCGGCGACCTCGCCGACCGCCTGCCCGGTCTGCGCGGCCACAGCCGCCGTCTCTTCCTTCGCCTTCTGCCCCGTCTGCTGAACACGACCGGCATCTTCACTCATGAGCGACTCCTCCTTCGGTGCTCCGAGGCAGCCGACGGAGTCGGCACCTCCGGATCCGCGTCCACGACGGCGGGTACCCCACATATCCACATAGAACAGTCAAATGGGGCACGATCCACTATGACTTCGGAAGGCCAGCGTGTGGTCGATCGCGAAGGGGCCGGTGCTCGTCATTCTGGCCACGATCATGATGGCGATCTTGTACTGGGCGACACCGAACGTGAAGGTCCGCGGCTTCCGCTGGATCACGCCGGGTAGCTGCCTGGTGCTGCTGATCTGGCTGATCACCTCCGCCGCACGTGGCCAGCTTCGCCTCCTACAACAAGACCTTCGGCGCTCTGGCCGGTGTGATCTTCCTGGTATGGCTGTGGATCACGACCCTGGCGATCCTGCTGGGCTTGGAGTTCGAGCGGAGACGGACCGTCACGGGCTGTCGGGCGGTCACCCGGCCGAGGAAGAGCCGTATGTGGAGCCGCGCGACACCCGGAAGCGGGAAGAAGACGATCGCCGCCGCTTTGAACCCTGAGTGATGTGGCCATCCCGGTCTGGGTCCACTGGTGGGATCCGTGGGTGCTGGGTAAGCCGAGCAACACCAGCGCATCCCGGCGGTACGCACGCCTAGACAGGCCGGTATGCCACCGGGCACGTAACGCATGCCCAGCGGACATGAACGCGGACATGCAGTGGGGGCTGCCGTGCTTTACCGGCCGTTCACCGACGGCGCCGGGTAGCGCACTGCCGCCGGGGCAGGCGCGGGGACATGACTTCTGCTGATCGGCACCCCCGGACCGGGTCCCTTCCAGTGGGTCACACCTCCGCGGCAGGCGCCGCGGAGGAATTGCTGGCCCTGTGGGAGGAAAACCGCCAACTCAAAGAGGGCATGCTGGCCCGCGCCCGTATCGACCAGGCCATGGGTGTGCTGGTCGCCTTGGCAGGCACGACTCCCGATGAGGCGTGGGACCTGCTGCGTGAGGTGTCGATGAACACCAACAGGAAACTGCGGATGGTGGCAGAGATTCTCGTCGGCTGGCCCGCTGGCGGGGCACTGCCCGACGACGTGCGCGAGGCTCTCGATGCCGCTGTCGCGGCCCACTGCCAGCACACCTCACCGTAGCTGTGATCACTTTTGAAGGCAGCGTCTGGCTAGGCTAGAGCACAGGGCGGCGGGAGACCGCTGACCGGTGGGACAAGATCCCCTGCGCCCATGGGTAACGGCGTTACGACTGACGCTTGCCCTCGGGCTCGTCGGCCTCGATCTGCTCCTTGCGGACCTCGCCTGTGACGGTCTCTTCCTCGGTGCGCTCGTCGATGGTCAGGCGCACCCGCTCGACCGGCTCGGCCTTGGTCTCCACCACGGGCCGCTCGGCGTGCAGCGTCACTTCGTGCTCCGCTTCGCTGATGTCC
This sequence comes from Streptomyces sp. NPDC012510, assembly GCF_042955065.1. Classification (NCBI taxonomy): domain Bacteria; kingdom Bacillati; phylum Actinomycetota; class Actinomycetes; order Kitasatosporales; family Streptomycetaceae; genus Streptomyces; species Streptomyces sp. NPDC012510. Next base: position 287,280 of record NZ_JBIBEN010000012.1, on the reverse strand, counting down.
GGGCCTGCCATGGCCGCATCTCGGCTGGCGTCGGTGACCGGTTCGCGCTCGACGCGTACCTCCTCGTGGCGGACGGGGACGGTCTGCTGGACCTCTTCGGTGACGACGTACTTGCGCAGCCGGGCCCGGCCGACTGCCTGGCGTTCGGTGCCGACGCGCATCTGCTCTTCCGAGCGGGTCATCGCGTCATCGCCGGTGGCTTCCATCCCGGTGGTGCCGGTGGCGGTTTCGGTCTCGCCGCGGGCCCAGCCTCCGGTCCCGCGCTGACTTGCCTGCTGCCAGGCGGTGTCCCAGTCGATGCCGTAGTGCTCGTACAGGCGGTGTTCTTCCTCCTCGGACAGGTGGCCGCCGGCGTCGACGTCGACGTTGGGGGCGTCCTTGACCTTGTCCTTGGGGTAGGGCACCTCCAGGTGGTCTTTGACCAGGCTGGCGTCGTGGATCGGCACGAAGGATTCGCTGGTGCCGAACAGGCCGGTCTTGACGCTGACCCATTCGGGCTCGCCGGTGACGTCGTCGAGGAAGACGTGCTTGGCCTCGCCGATCTTGGTGCCGCCGACGTCGTGGACCGGGTGATCCAGCACACTCGGGATCTGCTCTCGGGTAATCATCGCGATACTCCTTCCATCGGCCTGCCAGACCGGCCAACCCTCGCGAATATCACGAAACTGACTAAATGGATCAATTCGGGCGCATCTGGGGTGTGGAGCATGCCGGATGGGCGCGCGGATACCCGTCCGCCATGGCACGGAACATCACAACCCGGAGGCAGGGCCGGCACGACGCAACCGGCCGGGACGCTGAGCCCGGACGCGAGGGGGGTGCGGGACCAGATGAGCAGGTGGAGCGGCGGGCCCCGGATGAGCCCACTCAGCTGCCGGGGCGTTCCTGGCGGGCGGTGCTGAAGGGCACCGTCAAGGAGTTCAAGGACGATGAGCTGGCCGACCGGGCTGCGGCGCTGACCTACTACGGGGTGCTCTCCCTCTTCCCCGCGCTGCTGGTGCTCGTCTCGCTGCTCGGAATCGCCGGGCAGTCGGCGACGCAGCAGGTGCTGGACAACCTCCAGAAACTCACCCCTGGATCGGCCCGCGACGTCATCCGCGATGCCGTAACCCAGCTGCAGGGCAACGCGGGTATTGGCTCGGTCGTGGCGCTCGCGGGCCTGGCGGTGGCGGTGTGGTCGGCATCCGGCTACGTCGCGGCCTTCATCCGCACCGCCAACGCCGTGTACGACACCCCGGAAGGACGCCCGGTGTGGAAGGTGCTGCCGGTCCGTCTGGGCGTGACGGTGGTGCTGCTGGTGCTGGCGGTGGTCAGCGCGCTGATTGTGGTGTTCACCGGCGGCCTGGCCCGCCAGGCGGGAACGGCTCTGGGGGTCGGGGACACGGCGCTGACCGTGTGGTCGATCGCGAAGTGGCCGGTGCTGGTCGTGCTGGTCACCGTCATGATCGCGATTCTGTTCTGGGCGGCCCCGAATGTGAAGGGCCGCGGCTTCAAGTGGGTCACCCCGGGCAGTGTCCTCGCCCTGGTGATCTGGGTGATCGCGTCGGCCGGGTTCGCGTTCTACGTGGCGAACTTCGCCTCCTACAACAAGACCTACGGCACCCTCGCCGGGGTGATCGTGTTCCTGGTGTGGCTGTGGATCAGCAACATCGCGATCCTGCTCGGCCTGGAGTTCGACGCGGAGATGGCCCGCCAGCGCGCCGTCGCCGGCGGTCTGCCCGAGGACGAAGAACCCTATGTCCCGCCCCGCGACACCCGTACGTGGAGCGAGGAAGACCGGCGCCGCCTCGAATGAGGTAATTGCCGAGGACATCGAGTTAGGCGCTGCTCAGACCGGGAAGTCGCAGGTCATGAGAGTGCTGGCGGATCTTCGTGAGGGTGATCACCGGTTGACGCGGTGGGCGGCGTCATGGCGGTCGACCTGCGTACGCCGGGTCCTGCCGGCGGTGGAGGAGAGTGCCGAGCACACCAAGCTGTGGTGGGGCGCCGCCGTGGCCCTGTCCGCCACCGGGTGGCGGGGGCGCAGGGCCGCGGCCGCTGGCCTGGCGAGCATGGCCGTGGCGGAGCTGGCCTCGAACTGCGTCCTCAAGCAGATGTGGCAGCGGCGCCGGCCGCCGAAGGAGTGGATCTCGCACGAGGAGGTTCATGACCGCCCCGACTCCTCGTCCTTCCCTTCCGGGCACACCGCCGCAGGAGTGGCGTTCAGTGCCGCGGTGGCCGCGGTGTGGCCGTGGGCGGGCGCGGTGTGTGCGGTGCCGGCCGTCATGGTGGCTGCTGAGCGCGTGCACACGGGTGCCCATTACCCCTCCGACGTCGCAGTCGGTGCCGCGATCGGTCTGGCCGCAGCCGCCCTGGTGCATCGTGCTCCCCGCCTGGTACTGCGACTGCTGCGGTGACAAGCACAAGTCACCAGGTTGCCGCAGGTCCGCCGGATGGCGGAGCCGCATCCGGGTACCCGGGGTCGTCGAGGCGGGTGTGCCTTGCTCACCGGCACAGGCTGGCGCCTTGTCATCCAGGACACGAGTTACTACCGGCAGCTGAGAAAGGCGGAAATCCGTCATGAGTACGCAGGATTCCCACCGCGGCCCGAGCGGCTCGCAGGAGCCGGTCGGTGATCTGGTCCAGCGGGCCTCCCAGCAGCTGACGGAGCTGGTCCGCGGGGAGATGAGGCTGGCCCAGGCGGAGATGAAGGAGAAGGGCAAGCGGTACGGCAAGGGCGGGGGCCTGTTCGGCGGGGCCGGTCTGGCCGGCTTCCTGACGGCGCAGGCCCTGGTCGCCACCGCCATCGCGGCCCTGGCTGTTCCCCTCCCGGTGTGGGCCGCGGCCCTGATCGTCACCGCCGTCCTCGGCGTGATCACCGCCGTGCTGGCCCTGACCGGCAAGAAGAAGGTCAGCCAGGCCGCACCACCGGCACCGCAGCAGACCATCGACAGCGTCAAGGCCGACGTGGCCGAGATCAAGGAGAGTGCACAGCGATGACCCAGCCTCCTAACGACGAGCCCACCGCCTCCAGCCCCGAGCAGCTGCGCGAGCAGGTCGAGCAGACCCGCCAGGAACTGGGCGAGACGGTCGAGGATTTGGCCGCCAAGACGGACGTCAAGGCCCGCGCGCAGGAGAAGGCGACCGCACTGAAGCAGCAGGCGGGCGTGTTGACGGAGCAGGCGGGCGCCAAGGCCGCAGAACTGAGCGGACAGGTCAAGGTAAAGGCTGCCGAGGCCGCGCACCTGGTGCAGGACAAGCTGCCCGACCCGGTCAAGGACAAGGCCACCACGGCCGCCGAGCAGGTGAAGGCCAAGGCCGGACAGGCCGGTCAGGTGTGGCAGGACAAGGCACCCGAACCGGTCCGCGTCAAAGCCCAGCAGGGCGCCCAGGCCGCCCGTGACAACCGCACCGTGCTGATCGTGGCCGGCAGCGTGGCGGTGGCCGCCTGGCTGCTGCTGCGTCACCGGGGCAGGAGGCATCCGTGAAAGCATCGAAAGTCGCCTACAAGCCGGTCGGCCTGGCGCTCGGCGCTCTCAGCGGCGTGCTGGCGGGCGGGCTGTTCAAGCAGGTGTGGAAGAAGCTCGGCCATGACGAGGACGCCCCGGACGCCACCGATGAGGAGCGCACCTGGCGAGAGGTGCTGCTCGCCGCGACCCTGCAGGGCGCGATCTTCGCCGGGGTCAAGGCCGCCGTAGACCGGGCAGGAGCCGCCGGCACCCGACGCCTGACCGGAACCTGGCCCGGCTGATCCACCCTCTGCCTACGGCGCCCCGCCCCTCCCGGGCGCCAGTGGCTGTGCACTCGGCCCGGACCGGTGAGAGGAAACCGTGACCGCACACCGCTCATGGGCGGCCCTCGCCGCCGCGGCCGTCACCGCCACAGTGTTGCTGGCCCGATGGTGGATGACCTCCCGCCACAGCGCCGCCCGTGCCCGCCGACACGACACCGGACCCACCGGAGGCGACCGAGTCGGCGAACTCCACCCGGCGCTGCCCGACGCGGCCTCCGAGCACGCGCTGCGTGAGGTCGAAGAACATCTCAGCAGGCACTGGGATCGGCTGCGGTCGCTCTATCCCCGTCACCCCGACGACACCGCACCACACTGACACGCAGTAGCTGGTGTGGAGACGCTCGCGTGGCCGTCGGCCCAGCCGCTGCGTCTCCACCCGCGGTTGTATGGCGCCACGGGTGCTGGGCCCAGGACAGGGAATGGACGACGCTGCGGCCTCTTCACAGGAAACTCGCCCGCAGCGTGGCCCGCTCTCGTCTCAGTCTCCAGGGCTCAGGGAGGTAGGCGTTCCAACCGCCCGGAGGGAGCCGAGATCAAGCAGACCGGTGTTCGCTTGCCGTCGCCAGCAGCTGCAGTAGCCGGTTATGCCGCGTCGGCGACCCGCACATGCCCAGACTCGTTGCCGACTGCCGTCTGGGAGCCCGTGCGCGGAACGAGGGACAAATGGCGCCTGGTCCTGGTCCTGGCGTGGCGCGCGGGCTGCGGGGGTGCAGGCTCCCTGAGCAGCCACTCCTCGTAGCGTCCGAGCGCAAGTACCAGGCACAGCAGCCCCGGGGGCAGCAGGAAAGCGGCGAAGACCACGAGAACTCCTCTTGAAGGACGGCTCCTTCCGTTCGGGTAGCCCCTCCCGGCCGAACGGAAAGCCTGGCCGTGTGAAGGAAGCGTGGCCGTCACGTGTGGACGGCACTTCTGGCGGCAGGCGGTCGGCGGGCGGCAGGCATGTAATCGCCGTGGCGGTGCAGGCGTGAGGGATGAGGTGTGTCATCTACCGTGAGTCAGCGGGCGAGCCGGAGCAGGTGGACTGCCGACAGGTCGACGGTGGCCGTACGGCGGTGCTGGACAGTCTGAAGCGGGTGGAGGAAGGCGAGTTCTGCTGGGTGCATGTGGACGACCCTGGGCCAGGTGATCTGGAAGAACTGGCGGGCCCTTTGGGACTGCATCCGCTGGCGGTCGAGGATGCCGGGGAGGCGCACCAGCGGCCCAAGCGGGAGCGTTACGGGGACGTGCTTGTGGTCGCGTTGAAGACGCTGTGGTACGTCAGGGACGGCAGCGAGGTGGAGACCGGCGAGGTGATGGTCTTCACCGGCCCGCATTTCGCCCTGACCGTCCGTCATGGCCCGGCCGACCCCACCGGCGAGGCGGCCCGCCGGCTCGGCGCGGACCCGCAGATGCTGCGGTTCGGACCCGTCGCCGTGCTGCACGCCGTCCTGGACACGGTGGTCGACTCCTACACCGAGGCCGCCGTCCAGGTCCGCACCGACCTCACCGCGCTGGAGCGGCGCGTGTTCTCCCCGGAGCGCGAGGACTTCACCGAGCCGATCTACTCCCTCAAACGGGAGGTCCTGGAATTCCGCGACGCCGTCCAGCCCTTGGTCCCGGTGGTGCAGGACTTCGCCGGCCCGCACGCCGGGTGGCCCGAGGAGATGCTGCCGTACTTCCGCGACGTCGCCGACCACATGCACCGCACCGACACCGAGGTGCGCTCCCTGGACGAGCTGCTCAACTCCGCCCTCGACGCCCACCTCGCACGGGTGGGAACCTGGCAGAACGACGACATGCGCCGCATCTCCGCCTGGGCCGCGATCCTGGCCACCCCGACCCTCGTCGCCGGCATTTACGGCATGAACTTCGCTCACATGCCGGAACTGAGCTGGACGTACGGATACCCGCTTGCCGTCGCCGTGATGGTCGGCGCCTGCGCCCTGCTGCACCGGACCTTCCGCCGTAACGGCTGGCTATGAACGCTGGCATCGCCGTCGGCCGACGGAGGCGAGGCGCCACCACGGCCGGTGCCGCCCCCGGGGGTGTCAGTCGGGGACGAGTTGATCGGCCAGACGGCGGGCCTGGGCCAGCAGCGCGCCGTGCGTCGCCAGTGCATCCGGATCGTCCTGCACGGTGCCGGGCAGCCTCCGGTGGAGCTCGTCCAGACTGTGGCGCAGTTCCTCGACCGCCTCGCGCAGGTCCCCGTCGGCGGACCGATCAGTGCCGGTTCCGGCGAACCGGGTCTGGCCGTAGAGACCGATCGCGCGTGCGGTGTGGCGCAGGAAGTCGGCGTAGGGGCCGGTGATCTGCGGGCCGGGGCGGGCTTCCTTGTCGTTGTGGTTCGCGGTCTCCAGCACGGTGCGGGTCACGCCTGCGGTGTGCACGGCGACATGGTCCAGTACGGCCAGCGCATCGTCGTACGCCTTCCCGGGCGGGGAGACGGCACCCGTACCGCGCCCGCGGTGATTGCCCCGCATGCTTTCGCGGCTCCAGCCGATCGAGGAGCGGGCCTGATCGACCAGGCGTCCCAGCCGCAGCGCGCGCTCGTGCCACTCCCCAGCCGCGTGAGTGTTCCACTCACCGTCGTCCAGCCCTTCGGCCACCGCTTCCAAAATCTCCTGCGCCTCGCGGGCGGCGTCCTGGAGAGCGGCGCGGGTGTCACGCAGGTACACCGGGGGCCGGATCAGTGCGTTGACCGCGATGCCGACCACCGCTCCGAAGACCGCCTCCGCGAGGCGCGCGCCTGAGGTAGCGAGGGTGACCTGTCCGTTGGTCAGGACGAACAGCGCGCCGGTGGCGGCGTAGATGCCCTGGCTGCCCAGGCGCTGCCACTGCGCCAGCAGCAACACCGCCGGAAGCACGAGGACCATTGTGGCCATCGTGCTGTGCAGCACCAACGCGACGGCCGTCGCCACCACGGTGCCCACCGCGATCGCCGCCAGCTGCTGCAGACCGTGTGCGAGCGACCGGTACACCGTCGACTCCACCAGCACGACTGCCACCCACGGAGCGACGAATGCCATCGGAGCCTGCAACCACCACCCCGCCACCGCCCACGCCACACAGGCGGCCAGCGCCGCTTTGCCGGCCTGCACCGTCAGATCGCGTTCACGGCCCGGTTCCGTCCACGCCCGCCGCACCGCCCGCACAGCAGCCCCACCATGACGCCGAACCGCCCCTGTTGCCCAACCCGTCCACTCCATGGAACAGCAAGTGCCACACCAGCAACGACAGATGCGCCCCTGTGTGCACCTTCACGGCAACGACGAGGGCAAACGGCACCGGACGCACACGAGAACTCCGCCTCACGCACCGTCTCGGTCCAGACGTCGGCTACGGGGCCGATCGAAGTCCTGACCTCCCTCACGGCGGTTCACCCGCAGACTCCGGCGGTAGCGCGGGGCCGTTACCGCCCTTCCGCGAGGTCGCTATCAGGAACGCCCCCTGCACCGTGCGGGGCCCCGGTGTTGTCGTGGCAGATTGTCCCGGGGCCCCGCCAGCGCCTGGCAGCCAAAACCTCGGACGAGACTCGTGCACTACTTGCCGCACACAGCACCATGCACAATCCACCCGCTTCAACCAAGTGGTTACCGGTAGTTCGTTAAATCCGGAGGTAGAGATCAAGGCCGTGTCCGGTGGTGACCGCGTCGATCAGGGCCTGGAGTTCGGAGGGTGGGTCTCTGTCCGTCCAGGATCGCCACCATCGGTTCAGGGTGGTGGCAGGGGTGAGCCAGGCGCGGACCGAACGTAATGCCTTGGGCCAGCAGGACAGTTGGGGTGGGTGGGGTTCGGTTGGTCCCCCTCTCTGGCCCCTCGTCGGGGCACGGGTCCGGGGCGGTGTCATCCAGGGGTCCGGGTGGGGCGAACCACTGGTCCCAGCAGAAGGAGAAGGCGCAGTTGACCAGGGTCTGGTGGCGGCGGATGGCGCGGTCGGAGCGGACCTGGAAGTCGGCCCAGCCGAGTTCGTCCTTGATCTGTTTGTAGCTCTGCTCGATCCACGGCCGCAGGCCGTAGAGGCGGACGATCTCGGCGAGGTCGGCTGGCGGATGCGGGCTGGTGGCGGCGTGGGGTGCGTCGGGGTGGGGCAGGTTGGTGGCCAGGTACCAGGTGGCCTTCTCCGGCAGCCGGGCTGGGTCGGTGGTGGCCACGACCAGACGGCAGGGCGAGTCGGGACCGTAGCCGCCCAGTCGGGCATCGGCGGCCCACCAGGTCTCGGTGTGCCCGTCGCGGAAGTGACGCTCCACGGCCGTCCAGTCACCGGGGCGTCTGGCATCGAGCCAGGTCAGGGCGTGGGCGGCTTCGATGGCGGTGTGCGGCTGGTCGGCGCGGGTCCAGGTGCCACGGTGCGGCTTGAGCGCCACCACGTAGGCCAGGCCCGCCTCGCGTAGTGCGAAGTACCAGTCGTCGCTGACGGAGTAGGCGCAGTCGGCGACCACGGCCCGGCAGGCGAAGCCCGCCTCCTTCCCGCGGGTCGCGAGAGCGGCGGACAGCTGTGGTTTCGTGCGGAAGGCGGGATCGGACCGGCCGCGGGCGAAGTGGTGGGCAGGGGTGTAGGGGTGCGCGTGCAGCGGGTAGTAGACGCGGCCGTCGGTCCACACCGTGATCACCGTGACGATGCCGTTGTCGGTCTTGCCCAGCCGGCCCAGCCACTGCCGGCCCACGTGCGCGGTCGCTCGGCCGTCCTTGCGGTCCCCGGAGTCGTCGATCACGATGACCCCGCCGTCGTGCGGAGCCGTCGCCGGCTGCTCGCGCAGCAGTTCAAGCCGCCGGTCGTTGATCTGCTCGGCCTCCCAGGGCGACTCGGACAGGAAGAACTGCAGCCGCTGCACCCCCGGCATTCCCGCGCCGGTCACCGGCTCCGCCCCAGCCAGGCAGGTGATCGTCTTGTTCCGCTCCCGCGGCGCCAGCAGCCCGGTCAGATACTCACGAAACCCCCGCCGCTGGGCCAGACTGAAGAAGAGGTCGTCGAACCGAGCCGCGTAGTCCTCCAACGGTCCCGGCGCGGGCGGACACGGACGGCGAGCAGTCATCTTCAGCCCCCAGCCAGGCAGTTGGCTCACACCACCGGCCTACGACCAACCCGACCCGTCGTCAATCCCCACCACCGGCCGCATTTAACGAACTACCGGTAGCCCGTTTCTCGGAAACGCGAAACCCCCGGAATCGCGAGGACTCCGGGGGTTTATGGCGGCTGCTGGCAGGTTGTGTCAGCCCAGGGAAGGGCCGCCGCTGTCGTCATCGACTCGGCGGCGGCGTGCCACGAAGACGGCGCCTCCCCCGACGGCGAGGAGGACGCCGGCGCCCCCGAGCAGCCATGGGGTGGCCTCAGCACCGGTATGGGCGAGCGTGCCCTTGGGTGCGGGGGCCGCAGTGCTCGTCGCAGTCTTGGCGACGACCGCGGTGTCGGAAGGCGACGTGGACGTGCTGTCGCCCTGGTCCGGGGTCGGCTTGCCCGACGTGGACTCGTCGATGGTCGGCCTGTCGGACGGCCTCTCGGAGGAGCTGGGCGCCGGTGTTGTGCTGGTGGTCTTGGTGTTGGTGATGGTCACGGTGACTGGGCTGCCGGGCTTGGCGGTGAAGCTCTTCGAAGGCTCGTAGAGCTCGTATCCGGCGGGTGCCTTTGTCGGCTTGACCCAGAAGGTCGTGCCGGTACGGCTGTTGACGAGCAGCTTCGCGGAGGCGGTGCCGCCTGCGCCGGTGGTGAGCGTCAGAATGGTGGTGTCGCCGGTGCCGATGTTGACGGTGGATCCGGGCAGCAGCTTGCCGCTCTTGCTGTCGCTGGCCTTCAGGGTGACCGTGGCGGGCTTGAAGGGGTCGATGATCGTCAGCGGAGTGTTGGCGCCGGGGGTGACGATGACGTCCTGGTCGTCGACGACGTCATGCAGCGGGCTACCGCTGGAGACCTCCTTGAGTCGGTAGACCCCCGGCGGGAGGTTCTCGAAGGCCAGTTGGCCGTCGGCGTTTGTCTCGCCGCTGGCGGACAGCTGGCCTTGGGAGTCGAGCAGGGTGAATGAAGCGCCGGTGAGGACGTCTCCTCCGGGATCCTTCTTCAGGATGGTGACCCCGCCGGTCTCAGCCGCGCTCAGCGGGACAGCGGAGGTGGACGGGGTCGGCTCGGGGGTCTGTGCTACGGCGGCCGGGGCCAGAGACACGGTGCTGGCCACGGCGGCGATGGTGACGGCTGTGGCGGGCAGGCGGCGGGCAGAGCGGGTGTGCAAGAAGGGGGGTCTCCTGAGTGGGACGCGGGCGGGACTGCCCGTCGATTGAAAGGTGAAGCCGGTCAGCGGGTACGGCGCGGTGGCTGGACCGGTGGGGCGGCTGGTACATGACGTGCCGGGCGAGGTGAGGGCGCGGTGGTCGCGTAGCGGCGGGCCGCTGTTCGGATGAGAGTTTGCTGGTCTTCGATGGGCAGTGTCTCGATGCGGGCCAGGCCCTGGGCGTTGGAGGGGGCGAAGAGCGGGCCTGTTGGTAGGCCGGCGGCTTGGATGATCTGGGCGGCTGCCTCGGCTTCGACGAGGATGCCGTACTGGTCGGGGATGTTGAGCAGGCTGGCGGCGTGGTAGCGGAAGCCGTCGATGACCTCAGTCAGGGTGAAATCGTCGTGCATGACGTCCTCGACCAGGTCGAGCAGGGTCAGCGTGGCGGAATGCAGCCTGGCGGAGAAGTCCGGGTCCGCGAGCCAGGGGCCTTGCGGTCCCGGCGGGGTGCCGGACTGGAGTTCGGCGGTGCGGGTGGCCTCAGATTGCGGTCGACGCCGGAGGGCCAGCCAGCGGGGCGGGGGCATGGGTCTCCGTGTTCGGGGAACGGGTCAGCGCGTTCGGGTTGCTGTGGGACTGGCCTGGGCTGTGGGGATGTTGCGCGCCGTACGGGCCGCCGGCCGGGAGCGCGCGGTGGTCGTCCAGGCTCCGGGGAACCAGATCTGCGTGTACTGCTCGATTGCGGCCCGCAGTCCGCCGACGTCCGCGCCGCTCCACGGCGGCTGGCGGTTGTGGTGGCGCAGGTCGAGGATACGGGCGTAGCCGCTGTAGCCGGGTCGGACCTCACGTGCGGCGTCGCGTCGCGTGAAGGTGTCGTGCTCGTCGAAAGTGAGGACCACGGCGTCGACGTCCCCCTTCTCGGGGTGGACGACTGCAAGGCGCAGACCGTCGTACTCGTTTTCGCGGATGGTGCGCGAGAAGTCGATCCGCAGCCGCAGTACGGAGTTGGGCAGCGGGGTGGCGTAGTAGGTGTTGCCGACGACGGTGCTCTCGGTGAACGGGAGCGTGAGGTGCTCGGTGAAGAACTGCCGGGCGTGCAGGGACACTTACGGGTTGCCTTCTGACGTTCGGGGCAGGAGAGGCCGGTTCAGCGGCGTGGGCTGGTACGGGCTGCGGCGTGAGCCGTGGCAACGGTGGTGGTGCTCCAGCGCGGAACGCTGCGGGTCCCAAGGGCCGGCGGCCGGCGGGCGGCGGCGCGCTGGACGTCGAGGGGCGTGGGAACTCGGGGTGCGGGTGGCGTGACGGGGGTGAGTTGTGCGGACTCACGCAGCCAGGGGAGCATGCCGTCCTTCCAGCGCGGCAGCGGTGCCGGGTCGGCGACGCTCTGAGTGATGGCCTTGACCAGGGCGGTCGGCGTGTGGGTGGTGGCGGTGGCGTACCAGCGGGCGTGGCCGCTCTTCGGGCCTCCCCACATGTGCCAGCGGGCCTGAAGGGTGGTCAGTTCCCTCTCCGGGTCGAGGCGGCCGGTGGTGTATTCGAGGGTGGCCATCCCGTCGGGGGGCTTCAGTTCCATCACGCCCCAGCGTGGGTGCTGGAACTGCCAGCCGTTCTTGATCAGCGGGACCACGGCGTCGAAGGCGCCGAGCTCGGGGTCCTTCAGGTCGGGCGGGGCAAGGTAGGTGTCGGGGCCAGCGGTGTATGCCTGGGCGAGGGCGGTGGTGAAGGCGGTGACGAACTCCGTCGGGCAGTTGTCGTTGAAGCTCACGCCCCATGCGGGCGGGCCGAAGCGGTCACGGTAGGCGTTGATCCTCCACAGTCCGTCGTCGTCTCCCTCGGGCAGGAACCCGAGTCGGATGCGGTGGTCGGGGGCGGTGACGTAGGCGTTGCCGAGGTCATCGTTGTGCAGGTCGAAGCCGAGCGCGAGGAGCGGCTCGAGCGCGGGGTCGCCGATGGCGGTGCTGCCGGCGATGTAGCGGGGAGAGACATAGACGTCGCCGTCGATCTCTTCGGTGTCGGGCACAAGGGTCCTGGGGTCGGCGGTGGTGTCGAGCGGGGGAAAGCGAGATCAGCGGCTGGTGCCGCGCGGGGCTGCTGGCGGGCGCACGGAGGCTGGGCCGGCGGAAAGCAGCTGCTCTGTCAGGTCGGCGGGTTGGCCGGTGTAGTGCAGGGTGCGCAGGCCCAGCTCGGCGGCTGCCTGGCAGTTGTCGTCGCGGTCGTCGATGAACAGCACGCGTCCGGGATCGGTGATGCCGGTGGCGGCGAGGGCATGTTCGTAGGCGGCCGGGTGGGGCTTGCACAAGCCCAGGCGGGCCGAGTACAGGGCGTCGGTCATCAGCTCGCGCCGCCAGTCGGTGGTATCGAGGGCGTCGCTCAGGAAGTGCGGGGCGTTGGAGAGCAGCACCATGGGCAGCCCTGCGGCGCGGGCGCGGTGCAGGATGTCGAGGACGCGGTCGTCGGTGCGGATCCACATGGCGGTGTCGGCTGTTCGCAGGGTGCGCAGCCACCGTGCGCCGGGGTGGTGACCGAGGACCTTGGCCCAGTAGGCGAGATCGCTGAGTTCTCCGGCGTCGTACGCCTCCCTATGTGCCCAGAAGGCGCGCTGGAAGGAGGCCAGTTGCCCGCTGGGCCACTCAGCGAGATCGGTGAGGCGAGTCCACATGGTCGGGGTGGGCTGTCGGCCCAGGACACCGTTGTAGTCGATGATCACGGCGTCCGCGCGGGTCGGCGTAAGGGAAGTGGTGGTCAAGGGACGGGGGTCTCCAGGGCTTTGTGGGACAGGGCGGCGACGGCGGCTGCGAGAAGGGAGGGCAGCAGCAGCGCCATCGGCAGGGTGGTGAAGGTGGCGAGGGCGCCGATGAGGGCGGGTCCGGCGAGCAGGCCGACGTAGCCGGTGACCGCGACGGTGGCGACCGCCCGGGGGCCGCCGACGCCGGCGGCGGTGATCAGGCTGGGGATCGTGACCGACAGGCCCAGGCCGAAGGCCGTCCACCCGGCAAGGGCGAAGGCGACGGTGGAGCCGCCCAGGCCGGTGGCGAGCCCGAGGGCGGCCAGGGCGGCGCCGGTGCGTACGACGGCGGGGGCGCCGAAGCGGGTGGTGAGACGATCTCCGGCGAGTCGTCCGACGGCCATGGCCGCGCTGTAGAGGGCGAACGCTGCCGCGCTGGTCGCAGCCGTCGCATCCAGGCTGTGCAGGTGGACGGCGGCCCAGTCGGCGGCGGCTCCCTCGCCCAGCAGGGTTGCGGCCGCCAGTGCGCCCAGCAGCCACAGCCGGGGCCGGGACAAGCCCTCGTGTTCCTTGGGGCCGGGTGTGCCGGGGTTGTGGACGGGCTCGAGTCCGGGGGCGGCAACGCAGCGGGTGAGCCGAGTCGTCGCGCAGGCCGCTGCCGTGGCGGTGGCCGAGACGCCGGCGAACAGGACGATGTGCGGGGTGTGGGCGGTGGCCGCGGCCATCGCGGCGCCTGCCAGGGCGCCGAGGCTGTAACTCGCGTGGAGCCCTGCCATGATCGGACGCCCGTGGGCGTTCTGGCAGCGGACGGCTGCGGCGTTGACCGCGACGTCGAGGACGCCGTGCGCGGTGCCGAAGACGAACGCCACCACGAGGAGGGTATCCAGGCTGCGGCATGCCCCGAGGGCGGCGAGGCAGGCGGCGAGAGAGATGGCGCCTCCGGTCAGCAGCGCGGGGAGTCGGGCCGGGTGGGCGAGGCGTCCTCCCGTCTGCAGTCCGGCGACCATCCCGAGGGCGGCGGCCAGCAGGACCAGGGCGAGCTCGGCAGTGCTGAAGCCGGCGGTCTTCTGGACGGCGGGCATGCGCGCGCCCCACACCGCCATTACCACACCGAGCCCGGTGAAATACCCGGTCAGCAGACGGCGGCTTTGCGCCAGCTCGGTCGCCACGGTGTGGCTCACGCGGCGAGGTCCTCTCCGGCCGGGTCTGTCTGGGCAGTGGCGGCCACCTGGACGTCGAGATTGCGGTATGCCTCCTGGGCGCGGGCCTTGGCGACGGCGGCACTCGGCCCGGTGGTGATCAGGAAGCCGATGCGCGCGGTGAACAGATCGCCTCCGTCCTGCGGTAGCACGAGCTGGTCGCCGGGCTGTCGCTGGAAGCGGACGCGCTCCAGTCCCTCAGTCTGTTCGGTAAGGCGGCGGGCGGCGAGAGTGCCGGTGTAGGCGGGGTAGATGAAGCGGATCGCTGCGGCCTGGTGGCGGGTGGGGGTCAGGTCGGGGGCGCGTGAGCAGGCGATATCGGCGGCGGCACGGGCGAGGTCGATGCCGGTGGCGAGGTGGACGAGGTGGCCGATCAGGTCGCCGGCGAGGCGCGCGTTGACCTCGATCAGTCTGGGGCGGCCGTTGACCAGGCGCATTTCGACGTGGCTGATTCCCTCTGTGATGCCCAGCGCGGCGATCGCGGCTTCGGCGGCCGGGGCCACGGTGGCCAGCAGCGGGTCGGCCGCGTCCACCGTGTGCGCGAGTTCCTCGAAGTAGGGCTCCAGGCCGACGGTCTTGCGGGTGACGGCGACCACCGTGGTCTGGCCCTGGAAGGTGGCGCACTCGACACTCACCTCGTCCCCGTCGAGGTACTCCTCGACCAGGACCTCGGGCCTCTCCAGGCCGTGTCCTGCCGTCTGGGCGGCGATCGCGTACGCGGAGGGCAGTTCGCCGGGGGTGTTGACGCGGATCACGCCGATGCTGGCCGCGTGTGCGGCGGGCTTGAGGACGACCGGGTAGCCGATCCGCGCCGCGGCCTGGTCGGCTTCTTCGACGGTGCCGACCCGGGCGGACGCGGCCGAGGGCACTCCGTGGCGGGCGAAGAAAGCGCGTGCGGTGGCCTTATTGCGGCAGCCCTGCATCACTTCGGGAGTGTTGGCGGGCAGCCCGAGCCGGCGGGCGAGGCGTGCGACGGGAACGAGATACCACTCGGTCCAGGTCGTGATTCCGGCCAGGTGGTGGCGGGCGGCCAGCACCTGGCCGGCCGCGGCCAGGGCGGCTTGGTCGGTGGGGTCGGCGACTTCCCAGTCGGTGATGAAGGCGCGCTCCCATGTGGGTTCGACGCTGGTGATCAGGACCACGTCGTAGTGAGCGGCGATGTTCTCCAGACAGAACCCGCGGTATGCCTCGGCCTCCATGTCCGCGGCGGCGACGATCAGGACGACCGGGTTACCGGTACGAGAGGACAAGCAGGGCTCCAAACAGGAAAGAGGAAAGGGGCGGTCGGGGGCCGGGCTGCGGGTGGGTCAGGGCGTTCGCCGGCGCCGCAGCTCGAAGGCGGAGGCCCAGTGAGGGTGATCGGCGATCAGCTTCCGCGCCACAGGGCGGTGAAGTTGTTGTTGAGGCCGCGGATGCCTTCGGGCAGCTGCCAGCGCAGGTCTTCGAAGAGGGCCTTGAGCCCGATGCGGGTGGCCCCGGAGGCCAGCCGCTGGGCGGTCAGCCGCTCCAGAGCCCGGTAGACGTAGGGGTGTTGGGCGTCGAAGTCGAGGAACCGGTCGGTGATCGTGGGCCTCGATCCCGCCCGGTGCGAAGGACGGGCCGCCGTCCCGGGGTGCTGGTGGGCGCAGGCGTGGGGCGTGGGCATCGGGTGGTCTCCGTGAGGACGAGCGGTCGGCAGCGGGCGGCCGGGTGGGTTCGGGCGAAGGAGGCGCGCAGGCCAGGGACGGTGCGCAGGCGCGCGAAGGTGACGGCAAGGCCCAGGGCCTGCAGGACAGCGCAGCCGGTTATCGCGTGGCCGAGCAGCGAGGGCGGTACGGCGGTGACGAGGATTCCGGCGAGGGGGAAGGGCAGCAGGAGCAGCAGGATGGTCAGCGAGAGGGTGGCGCCGAACACGTCGGACGGGATGAGGTGGGTGCGCAGGGTGCGCAGCACCACGGTCATGCCGCCTTCGCCTGCCATGAGGACGGCGGTGAGGGCGAGGTAGGCGCTGTAGGTGTGGGTGAGGGAGATAGTCAGGCACGCGGTGGCAGCGATCGCCGCGGAGACGGCGCCCACTGGCCACAGGCCGTAGCGGTCAATGGCTTTGCGGCAGACGGCGACCGCTGCGAGGGAGGCGAGGGCGGCGGCCGACCAGATCAGGCCGACGTCGGCGGTGGAGTGCCCGAGCTGCTTGACCACGATCACCGGGGCGGCGGCCTGCAGGAGTCCGACCGCCAGGTTGGACAGGGTCAGTCCGGTCACCAGCCAGCCGAGCGCGGGCAGCGATTGCAGGGTCGACCAGCCGGTGCGCAGCCCCTTGCGCCCCGGCTCCGTCTCACGGACCTGCTCCTGGTCTCTTGGGCGAGGGGCGAGGGCACAGCCGAGCAGCGAGAACCCGGCGATCGCCGTCAGCATGCCAGCGGCACCTGTCCAGTGGAGCAGCAGCCCGGCGAGCGCGGGTCCGGCCAGGGTCGCCGTCTGGTCGATGCCGAGCAGGACCGCCTGCACACGGTGGGCACGCGCGCCGGTCTCACGGGCGGCCACTGCGCCCGCGGTCTCGGCGGCGACGTAGGAAAACTCCGTGAGCGCTCCGGCGGAGGCGGCGAGCAGCAGGACGGTGACGGTGGCGGCAACCGGGTCGTTCTGCTGGGGCAGGACAAGCGCGGCGGCGAGCGCGACCAGGGCGCGCGCCGCCGAGGCCAGGCAGAAGACGCGGCGGGAGCCGTAGCGGCCGACCAGGGCACCGGCCACTGCGAACGTCCCTAGGCGGGGAATCCACTCCAGTGCGAACGCCAGCCCGGTCAGGGCTGCGGAGTCGGTGGTCGCTAGGACCAACAGGGGGATGCCGTACGTGGTCATGGCGAACGCGGCGGCGTCCGCTGCTGCGCGGCAGATAAACGCCGCGCAGCAGCGGGGAAACTGGCCGTCGGGAGGGCCGATTTCCGGTGTGGGCTCTCACGCAGCGTGCTCCGTCTCATCCTCCGTGTGGGAGGAGCGGGATGCCACCGCGTGCAGGACCTGCGGGTGCGTCTGGAGCCACTCGGCCAGCGCGTCCCGCAGCTCCGCAGGCGCGAAGGCCGCCTCGGCGCGGAGGACGGTGCCGAGCAGTTTCAGGGTCTGCTGGACGCGGGTGACGAAGTCGCTGACCGTGCTGGGATATTGGTGGGTACGCGACCAGCGGGCGACGGTGTCGTACACCTCGGCGAGGTCCTCGCCCGCCTCGGTGAGCCGGTAGCGGGCCGGCGCGTGGTCGGCGAAGTGCACCAGGCCGAGCGCGCGGGCGACGTCGGTGGCGTAACGCAGCTGGTGTCGGGGAAGGTCACCGAAAGCGCCTTGCAGGCTGCCACGTTGGTGGCTGATGGGGCCGTTGTCGTCGATCTCACTGACCAGCCGGATCAGGGCCGGCAGGGACAGGGCGCTGATCACGCGGCCCGTGTGCGGGTGGTTGAGGATCGGGGTGCGGGTCATCGGCGCGGGCCTCCTGCGGGGGAGACCGTCAGGGGGCGGGCGGGTGCCTGGTGGGAGAAGAGGTCGCCGCCCCGCCACGCCGGGGCCGCGGTCGGCGCAGTGGGGGCTGCGGGAGCCGGGATGCGGGTCTGGGTGGTCAGCCACGGCCCGGAAACGGTCCGGTCGGAGGAGGGTGCCTGCCCCCACAGCGGGTGGGCGCCGGTGGTTTCGAGTGGCCGGCCGACCGCCCAGGCCGAAAGGCTCTGGAAGACGGGCGCGAGGGCCCGGCCGGTGGCGGAGAGCTGATACTCGCCGACACCTGTGGCCGTAGAGCGGTTGACGACCAGGCCGTCGGCGACCAGCCGGTCCAGCGGCAGGTAGACGGCGGGCAGCCCGTAGGTCGGCATGGCCTCGGCGGCCAGGGCCTTCGCGCTCGCCGCCCCGCGCGCCTTCAATGCCCACAGGATCGGGGTGGTGTGCCGCGGGCTGATCAGGGCAATGGTGTCCTCGACGTTCTGGGCCGCGGGGATCCGTTCGGGCTCCATCTCGCCCGTGCGCGCGTTGCGTACGAGTTTCTTCTCGAGGTGTTCGTCCCCCCAGGCGGCGATGACGGTGAAGGCGGGCAGCAGCTCAGTTGCTCGCGCCGTCAGGCTGTAGGTGACGTGACGCGGGCCGTGTTCGGTGCGCTGGATCAGGCCCGAGTCCGTGAGTCTGCGCAGTCGGGGGTTCAGCTGGCCGGAGTGCAGCCACGACAGCTGAGACCTGATCTCCACGTAGCGCAGGGGCCGTTCGGCGAGCGTCATCAGCGTCCACACGCTCCAGCGCGGGGCGAGCATCTCCAGCGACTCGGTGACGCGTGCGAGGTCAGTACGGGTGGTGCGAGGCAGACCGGTGGCGGCCAACGGGGAACTCCTCGGGGTGGGAATGGTCATCGGGTGCGGGCGGCAGCACGCGTAGGAGCAGAAGCCGGTGCGGCGGCGGGTACGGGCTCGGGACTCGCCGCCGGGGCGGGAACGCGGTGCAGGCTGGCCAGGACGCCGCTCAGGGTCTTGGCGTGGGCGTCGCGGGTGGCGACGGAGTCGGCGATCCGGCGGGCGCAGTCGAGAAGGTGGACGGCCTCGACGGGGCCGATCTGCCGTTCCGGGTGGGCCAGTTCACGCAGTCGCTGCAGCTGAAAGGCAATATTGCGCTCGGCGAACTGCAGGTCGGTCAGGCCGCTGATCAGGGCGACCAGCATGCTGCCCTCGGGGTTGGCCTCGGCGAGGGCTTCCAGGTCGGCCAGGGGCTGGGCGTAGAGATCCTCGATGCGCCCGGCGATCTGCCGCGAGTCGCTGGCGGAGGGCTGGGACAAAGCCGGTGGGACTTTCAGGGGCGGTGGGCTCGCACCGCCCCGGCGCGCGGGGGCACCGGGGCGGGCGCGGCAACGGCCGTGATCTTCTTCTGGGCGAACTGGACGGGCCCAGGTGGGCGTTGGCCGGGCTCGGGCATGGTCCGCAGGAGCTCGCCGAGGGCGGCGATGTAGCCGTTGCGTCCGGACAGGGCGGCCTCCAGCCACTGGGCGTCGAAGCGCAGGTCGTCGGCGGACAGCTCGTTCATGTCCCGGTCGGCGGCGGTGGCGGCGTGGACCCGGTCCCGTACGCGGGCGACCTGCTCCTCGGCCACCACAAGAAAGCTGCGCAGTTCCAGCGCGCGCACCAGGGCCGCGGAGGCTTCGGGACCCGTCGCCTGCGCGTACAGCTCTCGGACCGGGGCTCCGAACGCCTGCTCCAGCAGGGTGTCCTGGGTGGAGGTCTTGTCGATCACGCTCATCGGACCGCCCCACGTACAGCAGCCTGACCGGTGCCGGGCAGGGACGGTGCGGTGGTCGGCAGGGCCGGTTCCCGCCGCGCCGTCGGCGAGCGCCACACCGCTGTGCGGTTTCCGATCGCCTGGGGGTCGAGGAGGTGGCGCACCGTCATGGCGCGTCCCTGCCGCACGGAGTGTGCGATGTTCACCGTGTTCGCGAGCTGCATGACGTGCTCGGGCAGCTCGACGAACTCACCGTCGGGCACAGCCTCAACGTGCCGGGCGAGGGCTTCGGCAAGGACGTCTTCGGCCTGGTCCAGTACCTGCTGGGCCTCGCTGAGCAGGCCGTGCCAGCGCACGATCGTGGCGGCTTCCGGGCTGGCCTGGGGGGCGGTGGATACAGCTTGGCGCAGCGCGGCGATCGGCATCCGGAAGCGGGTCTCTATCTGCTCGGTGAGAACGCCCAGCACATCGTCGACATCGGGCACAGCAATCTCCTTTCCGTGGGTGTGCGGGGAAACAGGGCTGAGAATTCACGGCCCAACCGCCGTGCAGGTGGCGGCGATTCAGAACAGACCTGGCTGGGGCAGCTTTCTGTTAGTCCAGGCACCTGCCGACGGAGCGGTAGACGTAGGTGGCGGAGACCCAGCCCTTGACGCCGGTCGTCTTGTCGGTGATGTAGCGCCACTTTCCGCTGGTCTTCTGCACGGTGAACTTGTGGCCCCGGTACAAGATCCCGACGGCGGTGGACTTCGCGGACGCCTTGGAGCGCATGGTGACGGCCTTGGTGCCGATCACCCACGGTCCCGGGCCGGTGCAGGACGGGTTGCCCATCGAGGCAGGCACCTGGGCGGGTACGGCGCTCGCAGCGGTCGCGGAGACCAGGGGCAGAGTAAGGGAGCCGAGAAGCGCAGCGGAGGCCGCCATTCGAGTTGAGCGCATGGGGAATTGGACTCCATTGAGGGGAGGGGAAATGCAGGAACAGGCCCGGGCAGATCCCGTGCGGGCCGAGTTCAAGAGTCCGGAGAATCCCCGGTTTCGGTAACCGGGGATGTGCTGCTATATTCCGCACTCGCATACGCGGAACGGCATCCGTTGCGCGAAATGGCGTGGCACCGGGGGGAGTTCTCGTATTCGGCTCAGCGGCTCGGGCCGCGCGGCGGCGTGGGGCGTGCCGGAGCCGCGGGCAGCGTGGTGCGGCGGGCGGGTGGTGCCGGGGCGGGCAGCGGGATGTCCTCGCCGCTCCAGTGCGCCTCCCACCAGGTCGTGGCGGCCTCAAAGGTGGCGAAGCCGCCCTCGCGCAGCGTGTGCGTGAAGGTGTCGGTGTCGGCCTCTTCCAGCAGCACCCGGAACGGCACGGGCGCCCTCTCCTCGAGGGCGCGCAGGAGCACGGTGGTCTGGATGGGCTCGCTGTCGTTTGTGTAGCTGGTCAGGAGGGCGAAGTGGTCGCCGTCACGACGCAGCCGCTCCTCCAGGGCCCGGGTGGCGTCGTCAGCGGGCGTGGTACCCATGCCCTGCGGCAGGAGGATATGTGACGGCCCCGTTGTGCAGGACGTAGAAGCTGTGCTGGTCGTCGCTGGTGTGGTGCTCGGCCAGGACGGTGAGCAGGTCGTGCTCGCTGGCGATGTGCTGCCAGAACCGCTCGTCAACTCGGTCGTTGACGGCCTCGTAGTCGTCGAGGCGGAAGTCCGGGGTGGATGTGGGCATCGATGCTTTCGGATCAAAGGCAGGAACGGAACTGCAGGAGTGGGCCGTTGAGGCGTTCAGCGCCGAGGGGCGGACGCAGCCGGCCAGGCTCCAGCCCGCCGCACAGGCGGCAAGGTCTGTGGTCCAGGCGGTCGCGGCGCGGCGAGGAGTAAGCGGCCGGCCTCGGTGAGGGTGACGGGCTGCCCGGCGTGCAGCGGGTGGGAGTCGTCGCGTACGACGAGCCCGGCGGTCTCGAAACGTTGGAACTGGTGGTAGGCGACCCGGGTGCCGGAGGCGGTCACGACCGACAAGCGCTGGGTCAGCAGGTGTTCCCGGAGTTTGGCGCCCTGGGCGATGGCGAGCAGGGCTGCGAAGTCCGGCGCGGACAACTCCTGCACCGGCCCTGGATGCTGGGTACGAGCGGCCGTCTCCACCGATTCCAACGCAGCCTGGACCTTCGCTTGCTGGGCGTCACGCTCGCCGACGGCCTGCGACAGTTGACCGACGGTACGGTCGATCCGCGCGCACAGGAGCTGATCAACGGGGAACTCGCCTGAGGCCAGACGGGCCAGCAGCAGGCGGTGGAAGGCCACCGCTCGCTCGGCCGTGACCAAGCCGCGGTGAGCATCGGCCAGCTGGGTCTGCGCCTCGTCCAACAGGTCCCGCTCGCGGTGCTGCCACAGCTGGTCAATGCTGCGGCCCACTGCTGCCTCGATGCGGTGATCGAGGGCCGTCACCACCCGTGTCGTCGACGCGGAAGGGGATGCAGAGGTCATCGGGGAGCCGCCTGGTGCGAGCCGGGACGGTCCGGGGAGACTGGATCGAGGGCTACGTGGACCTCGACGTACGAGCCGTCGCGGGTGTACCGGGCGGGGCCAAGGCGGTCGAAGATCCGGATCACGGCCGTGTGGGACGCCTGGGTGTACGCGGTCAGGGTGTGAGCGCCCCGGGAGCGGGCGGCGTCGGCCGCGTACCGGGCCAGGGCGGTGCCGATGCCCTGGCGCTGGCGGGCGTCGGCGACCTGCAGTCCAAGGTCGACGACGCCCTCCTGGCGGCTGACGGGGCCGACGCAGACGAGGCCGACCGGTTCCCCGTCGGTGTCGAGCCCGATCCAGCACTCCGCATGGGCGAGCAGCCGCGAAAGGTCACGGCGCGCGAAGCCGGTTCGGCCCCAGCGGCGCAGCAGGCTCATCTCCGAACAGTGCTGGTGGAAGGCATCGACCAGGTTCCAATCCCGGGCCGTCACCCGTTGCGTGCGCGCCAGAGCGGAGTGCGTCAGCAGGAGCAGCCCGCTCGTGCGTCCAGCAGATCGGTACGCCGGTATGCCTTGTAGCGGCGGCCGTCGTGGCCGGTGGTGTCGCGGATGCGGACCCCATAGGGAGCCAAGAGCTTGGCGAGGCGGACCTGGGTGAGGTCGGCGTACGGCCAGCGGCCCTCGGCGTCACCCGGCAGGTCGCGCAGGCACAGGACGAGATCGGCGGAGGCCATGGTGTCGGGGTCACCGATGACGGCGAAGATGTCGAGGCAGGCGTGGACGATCGTCTTCGGCCGGCTCGGGCAGGACAGGAAGTCGTCGTCCTCATCCTCCGCCTCGTCCGGCACATCCTGCGCGTCGTCTTCGTCGTCGCCCTCGGATGCAGCGGCGCAGCAACACGAGGTGGACAGCAGCGCGTTGAGCTCGACGCCCGCAGCCATGCGCTCGACGAGGACGTCAGTGAGCTTCTCCAGCTGCGTGGCGGCGCTGACGCCGTCGGGCAGCTGGTCGCCGACCAGGGCGAGGAGCTGCCGGTCGAGGTCCTGGACCTCGGTGAACACGTCGAGGATGGCGCGGTGGTGCGGGTTCTCGGTCGCCGCGACGGGCGCCATGACAGCGGTGGCGACCTGGTCGATCAGGGTGGGGAACTGCGTCAACGAAGGGGGCCCTTCAGGGGTGTGGTGGGTGCGGAGCGGGGAAGGCCGGGCATCGCGTACGGCGGCGGGCCCGGCTTGGGAATCGGCCGGGGCGCGTCGAGTTGGGGGGAGCGGGTGCGGGCGGCATGCGTCCGCGCGCCCGTTGGACGCCGGGTGAGACCGAGGCGGTCGCGGGCGGTGTCGTACACATCGTGCTTGGCCCGCGGGCGGACGGCCACCACGTGGATCTCGGTGCGGTGTGTGGAGTTCGCGGGTGCCGGACGCTGGGCGTAGACGATGCGCCACTCGTTGCGGTGATCGACGTACAGCTTTCGGTAGCCGGCGAGGTCGCGTTCGAGCTTGCTGCCGAACAGCCGGACGTTGACGAGGTCCTGGAGCTGAGCGAGGGCCAGATCGCGGATGTTCTCCGGAGCCTGGAGCAGGTCGGTCAGGGCGCGGGGGTCGAAGGAGAGGCCGAAGGCCGGCCGGGCCTCGGGGCTGCCGGTCATGCGGCCTGGCCTGGGCGACCGTCCTCCTCCGGCTCCCCGGAGGAGCGGGAGGAGGGCTTCGGGCCGGGCAGCAGGCGGTGGGCGGGCCGGTCCGGGTCCGTCATGCACGCCGACAGCGGCCCGCCGGGTGCCCGGACCGCGGCCATGGCGTGCGTGAGGAAATCGCGATGCCAGACGAACAGACCGGCCAAGCCCGCCTCGGGGTCCTTGTGCTGCTGATAGGCCAGCCATAGGGCGTGCAGCCAGGCCACGACGTCCTCGTGCTCCTGCCACTGCTCGCACCAGGGCGCCGCGGTGGTCACTTCGGCGCCGTAGACGCGCAGGAGGAAGTCGTCCACCCAGTCCGTGAGGGCGTCGAGTTCGTCCTCGTACTCCTCGCCGTCCAGTTCCAGAATCGGACGGGGCTCCGGCGGAGTGGGCGGCAGGGCCATGCCCGCAAATCCCGGCATGCCGTAGGCGGCGAATGACGAGGGGGCGGGTGCGGAGGACAGGCTGTCGAGCTGCCGGGCCTGCTGTTCCGACTGATCGAGCAGCTTGCGGACCTTCGCCTCGATGCTCTCCAGATCGGACTCCGGCAGCCGGACCGGTTCCATCTCCCCATCGTCCGGGGTGTTTATGGATTCAGGCACGAAAAGAGGGTCTCCTTGAAGGCGCAGCCAATGGGGGATTTTCGGCTCCAACCATCCGAACAATCCCCGGTTTCGGTAACCGGGACTTTCGTGCTACAACGCCTCCGCGCACTCGGGATAAGTTGCCAGGGCAGCACTCGGCAGGCAACGCTCACGGCAGAAGATGACGGTCAGGTCGTCAGGGTGACGTCGTCCTGGGTCAGGGCCTGCTGGAGCGTCTCGGTGAGCCGGTCGGCGGCGATTTCCGCGTAATGGCGGGTCTTCTCGACGCCGATGAAGTCGCGGCCCTCCAGCAGTGCGGCCACGCCGGTCGAGCCGGAGCCGCAGGTGAAGTCGAGCACGGTGCCGCCCGGAGGAGCGATTTGCACCAGCTCACGCATGACGGAGACGGGCTTCTGCGTGATGTGCTGCCGGGCCTTGCCGGACGGCTGCGAGGCGCTGTAAAGGCCCGGCAGGTAGACGGGGTTGCGGGAGCCGTCGATGGCGCCCTTGGAGGCCCAGACGATGAACTCGCAGTTCTGGGTGAAGCGGCCCTTCTGCGGCCTGGCCTGCGGCTTGTGCCAGGCCAGCACGCCACGCCACAGCCAGCCGGCCGCCTGGATCGCGTCCGTGGTGATCGGCAGCTGACGCCAGTCGGTGAACAGCAGCGCAGTGCCACCGGTCTTGGTCAGACGGTGGGCCTCAGTCATGATCTGCGTCAGCCAGAACCCGTACGACCGCTGATCCATGTTCTCACCGGTGAAGTCCGGCAGGTCATGGCCGGCGTCGACGGAGGTGTACTTCTGCTTGGCGCTGCGGCTCGTGCGCTCCTTCGCGGTCCGGCCGCCGGAGTTGTAGGGCGGGTCGGTGATGACGGAGTCAACGCAGTCGTCCGGCAGTTCGGCGAGAACGCTGAGCGCGTCGCCCTGGTGCAGGGAAAAAGGCAAAGAGGTACCCCAGTTCGGGTCGGTGAAGAGGACGGGAATGCCTCCGGCCCGCAGCCGTGATCCCGTCGTCGGCATTCGGGCGCAACAAGGCCGCCGACGGAAGACGGGTGTGCGCGGGGGAGGAACCAAAACTGTAGGGCACGATCCCCGGTTGAGCGCTATCGCCCGCCAAATCCCCGGAATCAAGCCTTGATCACGAACGATTTCGGCAACCGGGGATCCGCCCTTACTGTTTAGGAACTGCCCGGCGAACACCGCCGATGGCCCACTCCCCTACCCCTGCCTCGTGGAGGTTCCCCCTGTCCCGGCACACCTGATCCCGCCGCCCCGCAACGGCGTGAGGTGCAACTCGCCCCGTTTTCGCAGGCATCCCGATTCACCCAGCCCGGCCGCCCGCCCCCTTTCCACTCCTGCATACGCGCGGCCAGGACTTGCTTCCAAGGACACCGTTGACATCGCTCTACCCTCCCCTGCCCACAGGCCCCCCGCCGCCGGACCGTAGCCGTCCGCCGGGAGGCCAGCCGGATTGAAGGGCATAGCCGCCGGCATCGGCGTCTTCGTCCTCTCCCCTTTCCTCCTCGCCGGCACGGCCATGCTGATGGCCTCCTCCAGCGAGGCCGCCCAGACCACCTACTCCTCCTTCAGCTGCGTGGGCGACATCGACACCGACGCCGTCGTCGAGCAGGTCACCAAGATCCTCAACGGCGCGTCCGCCAAGGACGTGCACATCGAGGGGCTGTCCCTGCCCGAGGAGCAGATCCCCAACGCCCGCACCATCGTGGCCACCGGGATCAGTCTGAACGTGCCGAAGAAGGGCCAGATCATCGCGCTCGCCACCGCGATGCAGGAATCACGCCTGCGCAACCTCAGCTCCGGCGACCGCGACTCGCTGGGCCTGTTCCAGCAGCGCCCGAGCCAGGGCTGGGGCACCGCCGAGGAGATCCACGACCCCGTCTACGCCTCCACCCAGTTCTACAAGCACCTGCTCGCGGTGGACGGCTGGCAGCAAATGACCGTCACCCAGGCCGCCCAGGCCGTGCAGCGTTCCGCCTACCCCGACGCCTACGCCCAGTGGGAACCCCTGGCAACCGCCCTGCAAAAGGCAATCGCCGCCACCTTCCCGGACGCCTCCGGCACGGAAACGGACACTACCCCCAGCACCGCGTCCTGCACGGCGACCGAGGACGGCTCCGAGTACGGCACCATCCCCGAAGGCTCGGTCCCGAAGGGCTACTCGATCCCCAAGGACGCCGATCCGAAGGCGCGTAAAGCGATCGCGTGGGCGATGGCACAGCTCGGCACGATGTACCAGTGGGGCGGCACCTGCACCGCGCCTCACGGCCCAGATCCCATGGGCCGCTGCGACTGCAGTTCGCTGACCCAGCAGGCGTACGCGCACGCCGGCATCACACTCACCCGCACCACGTACACGCAGGTCAACGAGGGCAAGGCCGTCTCCCCCAAGGCGCTGAAGCCCGGTGACCTGATCTTCTCCCGCGGCAGCGCCGCCCGCCCCGAACACGTCGGCATGTACATCGGCTCGGGCCTCGCGATCGAAGCACCCCGGACTGGAAAGCCTGTTCGGATCACGCCGCTGGCGGACTGGGACATCCTCGCCGCACGCCGCGTCATCTGACCCCGGCCGGAGCGCAGACCGCGCACGCCTCCTTCACCAGCAGAGCGCCGGCACGACTGTTTCGGCAGCTGAGCGGGGTTGCCGCCAGCTCATCCCCCATGGCGGCTCCCTCACTCCCCCGGAGACGCCCCTCGGCAGGACGCAGCCGCTTGCCCGTTCCCCCTTCTCCGAGGCAGTTGCCTCGCCCCTCCTCTTCTTCTCTTCCGTGATTCCCGCGCGTCGGCTTCGGCGCGCACAAGGAGCCTCCCCTTGCATCTGCTCGACACCGTGCAGTACCTGGCCTACGACCCCGGCATCACGCCCTCGGGCGGTGGCCTGCCCGGCCTGGCCGTGCTGAAGAACGTCGTCAACTCGATCAACCTGTTCGCGATCGTCGCCGTGGTCGGCGCGCTCGCCGTCTCGCTCGGCGTGTGGGCCTGGGGTCACCACACCGGCGGCCACCAGGCCGAGGCCAACGGCAAGAAGGGCGCCGTCGTCTCGGCCGGCGCCGCCCTCGGCCTCGGAGCCGCCAACGGCATCGTGGCCTTCTTCTCCGCCCTGGGGTCGCAAGTCCACTGATGCCGAAACGATTTTTCTCCCTGTCCGGCCACGGCATCGGCTGGTCGACCCGGCAGCGCGTCACGATCATCGTGATCGGCCTCGCCGTCCTGCTCGCCCTCGCCGCCACCGTGGCCTTGCTCACCGGCCGCGCCGGAACCAGCGACAGCAAGACCAGCACTCCGTCCAGGACGAGCAGCACCGCCTCGGCGTCCGCCGGTCCGACGGCGTCGGCCGGGGCCGGTTCGGTGGCCAAGCCTCCGCCGCTCGCGGACCCGGTCGCGTTCGCCAAGGCCGCCACGGCGATGTTGTGGTCGTACGACACCCGGACGACCAGCCGCAATGAGCAGCTCGCCGGGATGAAGGCGTGGCTGACGGCGGAGACGAAGTACGCCGACTGGTCCTCGATCGCCGCGCAGGTGCCCGATCCGGTGCTGTGGTCGCGGATGGCGGATCAGGACCAGTACGCGACCGCCACCGTCTCCGAGGCCCACTACCCGTCCGCGTTCAAGCAGGCCCTGGCGGACGACCCGTCGGCGATCACCGAGGCGTACATCTACGCCGTCACCGTCACCGGCAAGCAGCAGATCGCCTGGAAGAAGGGCGGCGCCGGCGCCGAGGACCGCTCGATCACCCTCGCCGTGCAGTGCCGCCCCAACGCGAACTGCTCCCTGGTCTCCATCGCCCCCCGCGTCGTGCCCTAACCCGCCCCGCACCCAGATGAGAAAGGAGGGGTGACTCCCCCTTGGGCTTCTGCGACCTCCCCCTCGCGGACAAACTCTGCGCCGTCGGCGACGCGGTCGACTTCGCCTCCAACCCCGGCGAGGCCATCGGCAACTGGATGGCCAAGTCGGCGGGCGAACTCGCCGCCGCCGCAGCCGACCTGGCCGCCGAAGCGGTCAACACCACCACCAAGGTCGACCTGAACGCCGGATGGTTCCGCGAAAACTACGAGATGATCCTGCCGATCGGCCTGATCGTCCTCGTCGCCACGTTCTGCGCCCAGCTCGTGAGAGCCGCGATCCGCCGCGACGGCCAGGCTCTCACTCAGGCGTTCACCGGCACCGCCACCGGTGTGCTGTTCGCCTTCACCGCGATCGCCTTCACTACCATCGCCATCGAAGTGGTCGACGCCCTGTCCGACGGCCTGTTCAAAGCCGCCAACCTGGACATCGCCACGGCAGTGCGGCGCATCGTCAAGGTGAGCCAGATCCCGGGGCTCGAGGCACTGGGGTGGCTGGTTGCCGTCTTCGCCGGCGTCGGCGCCGCCCTGGGCGCCTTCCTCTACTGGTGCGTGATGATGGTCCGCAAGGTCGGCATCCTCGTCATGGTCACCCTCGCCGTCTTCGCCGGAGCCGGCGGCGGCTGGGAGGTCGCCCGGCGCTGGCGCAAGGGCTGGATCGAAGCCACCGCCACCCTGGTCGTCTCCAAGCTCCTGATGACCGTGATCTTCGTGCTGGGGATCGCGGCGATGGGCAAGACCGAGGCCAAGGACGGCATCGCCGCCCTCGCCGACGTCATGGCCGGCATCGTCATCATGGCCCTGGTGTTGTTGTGCCCGTACGCGACGTTCAAGTTCGTGCACTGGGCCGCCTCCGAAGGATCGGACGCCGAGACGCTGCACCGCTCCGGCGGAGCCGGTGCGCAAATCGCCCGCCAGCACGCCGAACGCGCCGGACGCAAGGCCGCCGCCGCAGCCGCTACCGCAGGAACAGGTGGTGCGGCGGCCGGAGCGGGCGCCGCTCCCCAGGGCCCGGATGCCGTGCCGGGCGGCTTTCCCGGCGACATCGCCCCCAACCCCACGCCGGACACCGGCAAGGAAGGCGGCGGCAACTCCACAACGCCGTCGTCCGGAGGCGAGGGGATCAAGAGTGGTGTGGAGAAGGCCGTGCAGCCCGCGCCGACCAGCCCGCGCGACGACACCAGCGGCCACCTCGGCGGCACACCCGGACCGGGTGGGTCGGGTGGCGGATCCACCGGTCAGGGCAGCGGGTTCATGTCCGCACCCCCCACCAGCGCCTCCGCCCCGCCGCCGCAGGGCTCCCCGCCAGCCCCGAACTCCACGAGTACAGCCGCCACCGGCACGCCACCGCCTCCGCCTACCGGCCTGTGACCCATCCCCACGCCGGGACGGCGCCCCGCACTCCGCGTGTGCGTGGGCCGTCCCGGCCCCGCCCCGCGCCTCACCGGAAACCGGCTCTTGTCTGAACTCTCCGTCACCCCGATCACGGTCAAATTCCCGCACCGCTCCAGGCGCGGCATCCTCCTCGGCCTCTCCCTCCCCCAACTCCTGCTCGTCTCTGCCGCGTTGGCCCTGCTGCTCATCACCGTGGTGACCACCGGGCTGCTCGGCGCGATCGCGCTGACTCCGCTGTGGGCGATCATCGCCGCCCTGGTCACCATCCGCCGCAACAACCGGTCGCTGATCGACTGGGCTCCGGTCGTCGCCCGCTACGCCCATCGCCGCCGCACCGGCCAGACGCTGTGGCTGGCCCGCCCGGTCTCCCGGCCCCGCCAGGACGGCGTGCTGCACCTGCCCGGCACCGCCGCCTCGTTGAAGGTCGTCACCCCCGGCGACTCCGCCAACCAGGCTGCCGCCGTCCACGACCCGCACCACCAGACCCTCACCGCCATCGCCCGGGTCTCCTCCCGCGCGTTCGCACTGCTCGACCCCGCCACGCAGAACGCAAACGTAGCGGGCTGGGGCAGGGCCCTGGCCGGCATCGCCCGCACCTCACACGTCGCCACCGTGCAGGTCCTCGAACGCACCGTCCCCGACTCCGGCGACACCCTCGCCCGCCACTGGGCCCAGCACGGCCGCCCCGACACCCCGGTCGCCGGGCAGGTGTACTCCGAGCTGGTCGCCTCGGCCGGCCCGGCCGCTGCCCCACACGAGGCGTATCTGGCCATCTCACTGGATCTCAAAGCCGCCAAGCGCCTCATCAGCCAGGCCGGCGGCGGCCTACCAGGTGCCTTCACGGTGCTGGAGCAGACCACCTCGGCCATCGCGCTCGCGGCGCGCAGCGCGGGACTGATGGTGACCGGCTGGCTCAACGCACGGGAGATCGCCGCGGTCATCCGCACCGCCTACGACCCCCACGCCCTCTCCGCCCTCCAGCAGTGGTCGCCGACCGGGCGGGCCGAAGCCGAGCCTGCTGCGGCCGGGCCCGTCGTCCAGGTCGAGGAGTACGACCGCCTCGGCACCGACAGCGCCCGCCACGCCACCTACTGGATCGAGAACTGGCCCCGCACCGAGACCACCCCCGGCTTCCTGCACGGGCTGATGTTCACCGCCGGCGTCCGCCGCAGCCTGTCCCTTATATACGTGCCCCAGGGACTCGAGTCCGCGCTGCGCGACGTCCAGCGCAAGAAGGCCGCCATCATCGCCGACGCCAACGAACGTGCCCGCCGCGGACAAGTGGACTCCGAGGCCGACTCCGTCGAGTACGCGGACGTCAAGGTCCGCGAGCGGCAGCTGATCGCCGGCCACGCCGACGTCGCCCTGACCGGGCTGCTCACCGTCAGCGCCGACACCGACGCCGCCCTCGACGCCGCGTGCGCGCAGATCGAGACCGCCGCCGTCACCGCCCAGGTCGACCTGCGACGGCTGTACTACCAGCAGCCCGACGCATTCATCCTTGCCGCCCTGCCCCTCGCCCGCACGGCGCTGTGACACCCCTCCCACCCCGTTGCTGATGACGATCACCTCGCTAACCGGGCCCCGCTCCCGCCCGCGATGAACGTGCCGTTCTGCAGCACCAAGGACCCCCTTGAACGCACCCCGCCCCACTGACGCGCATCCCTACCTCCGCGCCGCCACCGCCGGCCTGCGCCACCACGCCCGCGCCCACACCTTGCACGGCGCCCCTGCCGACCGGCTGCACCTGGACACGCTGCACGCCCACCTCACCGCCGCCCACCAACTGCTCGACCAGCTCACTGACAGTACCCGGCCCCCGCATCCGGCCGCCGGGCGTCATCTGGTCGCCGCTCACCTGCGGTTGTGGCAGGCCACCGCCGCCGTCCATGACGCCTTCCACACCGTGCCCGCCGACGACGGAGAAGGCTCCGCCGCCGAGGAGTGCCGGCCCGAGCGTCTGCCGGAGGGCCCACTGGTGCTGACGATCTGCCAG
Organism: Streptomyces sp. NPDC012510; assembly: GCF_042955065.1. NCBI lineage: Bacteria > Bacillati > Actinomycetota > Actinomycetes > Kitasatosporales > Streptomycetaceae > Streptomyces > Streptomyces sp. NPDC012510. The sequence goes on along the minus strand of NZ_JBIBEN010000012.1, from coordinate 256,248 downwards.
CGGCACCTGGCGGCCTCCCACGCGATCCGCCGCAAGACCACCCCCACCGACCTCAACACCCCGCTGCAGGGCCACACCACCACCTGCGGCCAGTAACCCCCGCTCTACGAAAGGGCACTGCATGCACAAGCTGAAGCGCACCACCTCCACCGCCGTCATCATCGCCGCCCTCGCCTGCAGCACCGCGCTCGCGACCGCCTCCCCCGCCACCGCAGCCGACTACCGGTGCACCACCAGCACCAAGTCGATCGACGACCCGGCGTACTCGGGCCCGTGGGCCGACAACTGGGACGTCAAGGTCACCTTGTGTGCGAAGCGCTCCGGCTCCACCGTCTACACCTACGCCAAGATCAGCTGGGACGGTCCGGCGTACGGCTACGTCGACGACAGCTCCATATTCGACGGCGCGTACTTCACGCTCCAGGTCAAGAAGTCGCAGGCGGGCACCGACCCGGTGAAGAAGGCGGCGAACTACTACGGCATCGAGTCACGGCTGGAGAACAGCGACTCCAACGCCAACTACAACAACAGCTACACCACGCCGGTCCTCAGCTACACGATCGGCTCCAGTCGCGGGCTGGCCGACGGCGGGCTGTACCTCGACTGGAACAACGACGGCAGGGGCTATTGGAAGCACCTGTTCAGCGCCTCACCAGCGGTCTGAGCCACACCCGCCCTGCTCCCAGACGCCGTCACGTGAAAGCTGCTCCGTCATGACCCACCGGCCCGCGCGCCGAGCCCGCCGCGCCTCGGCCTCCCCCCTGTTCACCCCGCACGGCACCGACCGGGCCAGCCGCAAGGCCGCGCGCCGTCAGCTCGCCGAAGCCGCCGCAAAGGCCCGCGCCGAAGCAGGTGCCCACCCGGATGGCCACGAGGTGGTCGAGCCCGAGATGCCGCCGCCGCTGTTCCCGCCCCGCGGCCGTCCCGGACCCGCCTCCGCCCGCGGAAACAGGCTGAAGCTGCCGCAGCACCGCATGACCACCGCCACCGCCAGCGGCGCGTATCCCTTCCTCGCCGAGGGTGGCCTGGGCGCCGAGGGCATCTACATCGGCCGTGACGTCCACGCCGAGGCGTCCTTCACGTTCGACCCGTTCTCGCTGTACGGGCGCCTCGAAGGGTTCACCAACCCCAACGTCCTGCTCGCCGGGGTGATCGGTCAGGGCAAGAGCGCGCTGGCCAAGTCCTTCGCCCTGCGATCGATAGCCCACGGCTACCGCGTCTACGTGCCCTGCGATCCCAAGGGCGAATGGACCCCAGTTGCCTCCGCGCTCGGCGGCACCTCCATCGCGCTGGGCCCCGGACTGCCCGGCAAGCTCAACCCGTTGGACGCCGCCCCGCGCCCGGCCGACGTGCCGGAGGCCGACTGGGCGGGCGAGATCCGCAAGCGCCGACTGCTTTTGCTCGGCTCCCTCGCCCGGACCGTCCTGGGGCGCGATCTGCTGCCGATGGAGCACACCGCGCTCGACGTCGCCCTCGACGCGGTCGTCGCCCAGGCCGCCGCCACACGCCGCACACCCCTGCTGGGCGATATCGCCGCCACCCTCAACAACGCCGACCAGCTTGACGCCGCCGCCGGGACCATGTCCGGACGGCTCGGCGAGGCCGCCCGCGATCTCGCCCACGCCATGCGCCGCCTCGTTCACGGCGACCTGGCCGGCATGTTCGACGCCCCCTCCACCGTCGCCTTCGACCCCAGCTCCCCGATGCTGACCATCGACCTGTCCCGGCTGGGCGGCTCCGGCGACGACACCGCCCTCGTCCTCGCCATGACCTGCGCGAGCGCCTGGATGGAGTCCGCCCTCACCGACCCCCATGGCGGTCGGCGCTGGATCGTCTACGACGAAGCCTGGCGCCTGATGCGCCACCCCGGCCTCCTCCAGCGCATGCAGTCCCAGTGGAAACTCTCCCGCGGCCTGGGCATCGCCAACCTCATGGTCATCCACCGGTTGTCCGACCTGCTCACCGCCGGCGACGCCGGCTCCCAGGGCCGCGCGCTCGCCGAGGGCCTCCTGGCCGACTGCTCCACCCGCATCATCTACCGCCAGGAAACCGACCAACTCCACGCCGCAGCCGCCCTGCTGGGCCTGACCACGGTCGAGACCGAGGCCATCGCCCACCTCAACCGCGGACGCGGACTGTGGCGCGTCGCCGGACGATCTTTCATCGTTCAACATCAACTCCACCCGCACGAGCTGGCGCTGTTCGATACGGACGCCCGTATGCAGTAAGCCGCCGCGAGGCGCACCCAAGCCCCCACCGAATGAAAGAAGGCCGCACTGCAGCACCCCGACTTCGAGCTGTACGACAACGTCGGCCGGACCGCCGAACAGATCCACGCCTACCACACACGGTCCGCCACCACGGATGACCTGTACCGCTGGGCGAAGCGGGACGCCGAAGGCTTCCGCGCCCAACACCCGTTGCCCGACGAGCCGTTGCCCGTGCCCGACCTGGACCCGTACCTGACGGCACTGGCTGCAGCCAAGACTCCCGCCGAGTTCAGCGCGGTCACCAACGCCCTGCTGGATGCCGCCGAGCCCCTCCTCAACACGGTCGTCGACTACCTGGCCGCAGCCGCGCAATGGCGCCGGCAAAACCGTGGTGCCGCCCCCGGCTCCCCGCCCAAGCTGCTGCGGGATGCCGCCAGCCGGATCAAGACCGCCGTGGCCATGGCCGCCGACGCCGACCTGCAGATCCTGCGCGCCCACTACGACCCGCCCCCGGACCTCGACGCGCTCACCAAGCAGGCCCGCGCAGCCCACGACACGCCACCGGCTCCATCACCGCCCGGGCGGCAGCCAGGTCCGGGTGGGCCACGACGCTGACCGAAGCATCATCACCGACCGCTGCTGAAACCGGAGAAACCCACCTGCCACCCCAGCTCGACCCTCCTGCCGCCCCGGACTCCGCGGCCCAGGCCGTACGTGATCTCACCGACCGGCTGAACGCAGCCCGCTCGTACGACGAAGCCGCCCAGCTCCTCCACTAGGTCCTGGAGCCGACCGAGGGACTCCTCCAAGGACTCGAAGGCTTCCTCGAAGCGGCAGCCAAGACGGCCAAGGCATCCGAACGCCAGGACGGCTTCGACCTCTACCACGACCTCCAATCGGCCGCGCTCACGCTGCGCCGGCTCGGCGAAGACCTGCACGTCGCCGTCGAACGCATGCAGGCCCTCGCTTTCCCGCGGCGCCGGAGCTGGCAGGGAGCGGTGGCCGACTACTACGCCACCGCCCACAGCACGCCCAGCCATTCGGCATCGCCGGCCCCGCCCGCCGGACCGTCCTCCGGCCGCACCCGCTGACAGCCTCAGGAACCCATGCCCGCACCCCGCACCGACCTGTCCGCCTTCGCCACCGCCCTCGCCCAGCACCTGCCTGGGCAGTGGTACCGCAAGTACGAAGGCTTCCCTCCTCCCAAGAACCACCGGTTGATCGCCGACCGCGTGTGGGACTGCGGTCCCGCCCATTCGGCCGTCCAGGACTTCCCCGACGCCCCCACTCCGCTCCTCGAGGGGCCCGACGACGCACAGCTCTGTGTCATCGAACGGCCCCGCTACCCCCGCCAGTACCTGGTCGCCCCGCTCGAGCCCAAGGGCTTCAAGCCACACCACTTCCGCATGGTGGACGAGCCGAACGGCATCGCCGTCCCCAACGATCCGGTCCGAGCCGCCGCCGCGGTCTCCCGCCGCGTGCTGCCCCGCTACCGGCAGGCCATGGACGCGGTCCGTCACAACGCCCGCACCCAGCCCGAGCCCCCGCACCGGCTGCCCGCACCGGAGGTCGCCCAGACCCTCACGCTGATCTGGTACCCCGACGGGGTCGTGGGCGCACCGTATAAGTCGGTACCGGAAGACGCCCGCACGGTGCTGTACGGCTGCCGTTTCCAGTACAGCCCGCACGAGTCGGCGTTCGTCCTGCCCGCCTCCTACAGCACCAGCGACCGCGCCCTGCTCATCCAGAGCGCCGTCCGACTGCTCACCGCCCAGGGCATCGGCGTCAACTTCCGCCACGCCACCCCCGCCTCCGCGGGCCCACCGACCCGCCCGCCCACAGCAGCGCCCGCCGCGCAGCCAACAGCGGGCACGCCGTCCGCGGCCCGGCGGTAGACGCCCCCACCCATCCTGGAGTTGCCGCTGTCCGATCCTGACCAGCGGATGCTGCTACACGACGTGGCCGACCGGCTCAACACCGTCGCTGACCACCTCCCGCTCCCCGACCAGATCCAACCCGATCCCGGGCCACATCCCCCGCTTCACCGCCGGACAGCCCAAGTGGTTCGCCGCCGTCACCTACAGCGGCAAGAACAACAAGTACGCCCGCGTTCTGATCATGGCCGAACAGGCCAAGACGCAGCGGTGGGAGATGGTCGCCGCCGTCGACCTCGACGACAAGAAGCAGGTCCCGGAGATCGCTTTCGACGCGGACGGCTACGCCACCGCCATCGACGCGACCTCCGCCAAGGCCGTCGCCGCCCCAGACGACGTGCTGCGTGCCGCCGTGATCGACAACTTCTCAACTGGCTGCGACCTGACCGGCAAGAAGGTCTTCGCCACGACGAAGACCTCGAAGCGGCAGATCAAGGTCCACGACGAGACGATCCACGAGTTCGGCAGCCGCGGCACCACCGAGTTCTCCTCCGCCGTCACCGAATTCCCCGACAGCTACGCGCTCAAGACAGCTGATGACCGTGCCCTCGTGGTCCTCGCACACACCCACACCCAGCGCGACGCCGTCGCCCACTCCGGGCTGCAGATCGTGCCGGACAAGCAAGACCGCGCCTGGCTCGGCACCACCCCGAGCCCTTCCTTCACGTACACGTTCACCTGCTCCGACGTGGCCACCGTCCCCACCACGCCGGGGAAGTCGCAGCTGATCGGCTACACCTGCCGCCGAACCGACGCCGAGGGCCTGTCCATCTCCGCGTGACCACCGCAGCCCCGAGGAGCCACGTGGACGAGGAACTACCCTTGCATGTAACTGAGTTCGCCACCGCGCTCGCCGACCGCCTGCCCGGCCGGTGGCAGCCCGGTCCGGCGACAACACTCATCGCCCAGGACGCCGCCAGCAACCGCATCTGGGACAGCGGCCCCCTGGCGTACACCGCCTTCGAAGCCGCCGACGTGCAGCGATGCGTGCTCACATCCCCGCACGGACTCCAGCTGTACGTCATGCCCCGCCCCCACCGCCCGGATGAGTACCTGGTGCTGCCGATGCTGCCCGCCGGCACCAGCCACGAGCACGTCCAGGGTCTGAAGAATGCCCCGCGCGGCATCGCCGTTCCCGCGCATCCCGCCCGCGCCGCAGCCGCCGTACGCCGCCGCTTCCTGATCGACTACCGTCTCGCGGCCATGTCGGCCTGGCGCCACGCGAGTCCCGGCCGCCTGTTGGTGGAGATCCACTTCGACGCCGAGGCCCGCCCGCGCATCACCTGCACCTACGGCCGCGCCCTCACTCATCTCCTCGCGTACGGCGGATTCCTTCTCGACCCCGCTACGGGCGAGTGCCACCTGCCCAAGGACCTCCCGCCCGAGCAGGCCGCACGCCAGCTCCACCGCAGCGTCGCACGCCTGGAAAGCCTGGACTTCACCGTGGCCGTCCGTCCCCCGCACAACCCGGTTGGAACCGCCGACCGGCCCGTGACGCCACCGGCCGACCGGCACCCGGGCAGGCGCCGATGAGTCTTGCCGACGACGCCTTCATCGACGCTCGCCTGGCCTACTGGCAGCGCCACATCACGCAGACGGCCGCGAGCCTCATCCCACCGCAGACCGGTCCGGCACGCGCTGCCCTCGGGCCCGTGCTGGACCAGCTCGTCGCCGTGTACAACCTGGCCTCCGGCCTCGTCGCCGACCTGCGCCAGTCCGCCGACGGCTCCCTCGCGACGAGCGATGCGGGACGCGCGTACCTGTCCCAACTGGCCACCGCGCTCGCACACAGCAACCGTGCTGCAACGCACCTGAGCACGGCCGTGATCGGCCTCGCCGACACCCACCGGCTCACCCCGCGCCCCGGCACCGCCGCCCCCGTCGAGAGCCAGCTGGCCGCCACGCTCGGCCACGCCGCCGCGCTGCGCAGCCTGAACCGGGCCCTGGCAGCCGTCACCAGCCCCCTCACCGACGCTCAGCCCAGTACACGGCCCCCGCCAGCGCACGCTGCCGCCGAGCAGCACCACCGTGCCGCCGACAGCACCGGCACCCACCCCGTGCGCCGCCGCCCCTGAAATTCCGGGTCAACCATCAACCGTCCGCACGTCCTTGGAGCACTCCTGGCCACCCGTTCCTTCATCGCCCGCCCCACCGACACCGGCTACGCCGGCGTCTACGTCCACTGGGACGGTTATCCCAGCCACCACCTCCCCCTGCTGCTCGGCGCCCATCAGTACCGCTTCGGCGGTGACCTCGACGCCCTGTGCTGGCACCTGATCGACGAGGCGCCCGACGGCTGGTCCCAGCTGGGCACCGACCTCCTCGACGGCGCCCCCGAACCCCTGCGCGCCGAACTCGTCGACAGCGACGAACACCCCAGCAGGAAGCTCGACAACGTCCACGTCATCACCGTCGGCGCAGCCGAGCCCGAGCCGTGGACCGTCACCGAGACCTCCCACCGGGGCCTGGACTGGGGATACGTCCTGCACCTGCACGGCATCGAAGTCATCCCGCTCGACACGGAGGACCGCGGCCCCATCGTGGCCTGGGACACCGACCCCAGGGCCCGGTTCAGCAACAGCCCCTACCGGTGGCGCCCCGGCCACCCGGTCCCGGCGACCCTGCCGCCCCGCACGACGGCCTCGACCATCACCTCCGGCCCTGCGGCGCTCACCGCCCGGACCACTCCCCGCCGCTGACACAACTCCCCTCATCCGTTTACCTGTCCCGGAGAACTCTCTGCCCGCGCCATCCCCCGCCAAGATCACGGTCGTCATCGCCACCCAGCTCAAGCCCGAGCGGCTCGGCCACCTGACGGCCATGTACGAAAGCCTCACCCGCCAGCAGGTGCCCTGGGAGGCGGTCGTCGCGCTCGACGGCGCCGACCCCGCCCGGCTCCCGGCCCCGCTCGCCGCCGATGACCGCGTCCGCGTTCTGCCGCTGCCCCGCCCGGTAGGGGCAGCGTGCGCCCGCAACCTCGCACTCAACGAAGTGCGCACCGACTACATCAACTGGGCCGATGACGATGACGAATTCAGCGACCACGCGATGGCCGTACGGCTGCGCGTGCTGGAGGCGACAGGTGTGGGCTGGTGCGCGGGATATAGCCAGGACCTGCGCCCGGACGGGTCGACGACGCTGTGGCGGTGCCCGACCCCGCCCGGCCGGCACAAGGCCGGGGACGTGTGGATGTACTGGAAGAGGCCCGAGGACACCATCCCGATCGGCCCCACCACCATCCTCGCCCGCACCGACCTCGTGCGCGCCGCCCCCATGGGCGGGCTCGTCCAGGGCGAGGACTACATCGCCGCCCTCGGCGTCACCAGCCTCGCGCCCGGCATCCTGCTGCCCCTCCCGGTCTACCGGTACCGCCAACACCCCGGCCAGATGACCCGCCAGGACGCCTACGACGCCCTGGAGGCCAGCGCTCGGCGGCATGCGTGGAACTTCGGACGCAGCCTGCGGACCGCCCTCCGCGGCCTGAAGCCGAGTAACGCGAGCGAGGCACGCTGATGTCCACCTCCGCCACCCAGGCCGCCCTTAACTACCTGGGCCGGCGCCTGGACGAACTCGCCGACGCCTTCCCCACCAGCCCTGCGGCGGTCGACGTGGTCACGCTGACGGACGACATCGGCATCCTGGCCCACCATCTGCAGTACACCACCGAGCGCGCACAGGACCGGTTCACCGTGCCCGAGACGGTCTACCTGCCGGAACGCGACGCTTTGGTTCGGCTCGCGGAGGCCGCTGCCGGTATCGCGGGCGCCCTGGACCTGCTCACCGAGGCCCTGACCTACGCCGCGACCGGCTTCCACCGGGAGGCCCTGCCGGACCTCGCCGCCTCCCCTCTGCGCAACGACCCCGAGGTGCGGACTATCGCGGCCGAGAAGTACGCCGAGGCCGCCGCCCGGCTTCGCGAAACCGTCACGGCCCTGCGCCCTGCGCCCGCACCGGCGCCACCTTCCACACCGCCCTCGGCCGCGCTACGGACGCAACCGCCTGCCCATGCCGGGCCTCAACCCCGGCAGCGATTGCAGCGCTGCCCCCCCTCGAAAGAACCCCGCATGCCTTCCAATCCCCCTGCCGAGATAACGCTCGTCTTGAGCGCCAGCGCCGGCATCGTCGCCGTCGCTCACGGCGAGCAATACCAGTGGGCAGAGACCGCACTCAAACTCGTCGGCTTCCACCGACGCGACAACGGCGCGTTCGCCCTGGCGGTCAAACATCCGCAGGCGGCACGCGACGCCGTGCACCAGCTGATCCGCACCGCCCGCCGCCACCAGGCCACCGTCACGGCCAGCAACAGGCGCTACCTCGGCGACGTCGCCGACGAAATAGCCGCCCACCTGCCGGGCCCTTGGCGCACCAAGGTAGGCGTGCACAACCACCCGGTGTGGCAGCACGACCTGCTCCCGTGGCTGTGGGACGCCGGCGAACTGGCCCACGCGATCCAAACCGAGCGGCTCCCCTACACGGCGATCCTGACCGACGACACGGGGATCGAACTGCTGCTCTTTGAACGGCCCGGACACCAACACGACTACCTGCTCGGCGCATTCGCCCCGAACGGCTTCGATGAACACGTCGCCAAGACGAGTCCGCCGAGCAGCATCGTCCTGCCCGCCGCGCCCGAGCAGGCCGCCAATGCGATCGCCAACCGGTTCCTGCCCGCCTACCACCACGTTCTTCACACCCGGCGGTGGGCCACCGTCGCCTTCGCACTCGAGCGGATCCGCGAGGAGTACGACGCCAGGCAGGCGATCACGGAGTCCGGCCGCTTCCGCGACGGCAGCCCCATGAACCCAGGCCACATCCCGGACCTGGAAGGGCAGTCTGCCGACTTCACCTGGCAGGAGTTCCGCGACGTCCTCACCCACGCACCGGCCCTGCTCGATCAGTGCCGCCCCGCCACGACCGCCTGGCCCGAAGACGCCGCCACACTGGACCGCCTGCGCGAAGCCCTCGCGCAGGGCACCGGGATCCTGGCCGACTGGAACGCCCGGCTGGACGACCTCCGCCAGACTCCGGCCGCACTGCCGGCCGAGACGTACGGGGACGCGAAGGCCGAACGCGACGCGCGCATGCTGCCCGTGATCGAGGCATGGATGGCCGACTGTGAAGTGTTCCTGCGCCAGGCCAGCGCCGCAGCCCCGCTCCACCCGCTCGCCGCACACAACCACGCTGTCCGCGCGCTCCCACCAGCCCTGCCCACGCCTCCCTGTGCGCGTTCCGCGCGCCGGTGACCCGAGAAGAAAGACCCCGCACCTGTCTGACCACTTCCGCTTCAGCGCCCACCCCGAACACGGCTTCGTGGCCATCGCCACGGCGAACATCCCCCCACACCTGGCCCAGTGGTTCCTGGCCCGTGAGCAGTTCGAGCCGGTACCCGATACCCCGGGCCTGTACCGGCTCGCCCACCCCGAGCAGGACGGAGTGCGCCGCACCCGCCAGGCCGTCCATGACCTGCGCCGCCTCGGGTACGCGGTGCAGGCCGAGCCCGCCCTCGACCCTGCCCGTACCCCCGGCCCGCCGCAACCGGCCGTACGCAACGGGCTGACGGAGCGCCGCACCCGCGTCGCGCAGGCCGCCGCCACCCACTCTCCGCAGCAGGCACCCCCGCTCACGGCCACGCCCATGTCCGGCCACCCGGGCCCACAGCCCGCCGCTGCGGCACCGGCTGCCGGACCCGGCCGATCGGCCGGACCCGCACGGGGCCGGTGAGCATGGGAAACGCAACGATCCGGATCACCCGGGACGAGCTCGGAGTGGTCGAGGTCGACGGCTCCTACGACGCCTTCGCCGCGAGCATCCTGGCTCGCGCCGGATTCGAGACCTTCCCCACGCTGCGCGGCGTCTGGGTCCGGCTCCCCTTCGACCTCGGCCGCGCCTGGGAGAACGAGCACGCCAGCTGGGCGGCCGACATGCTCACCGCCGCCCGCTACCGCGTCGACCTGGACCCGGACCTGCGACCCGGCCCGCCCGGCGGATCCGCGCCGCCGGCGGCCCGCCGTACGAAGGCCGCGATCACCACCCAGCCCGCACCGCCCGGCAGCGCCCGGCACCCTCGCCGCTGATCTCTTGAATGGAAACACCTCTCCCCAATTGACCACGACTGATCACGCTTCGGGCCAGGCCCCGGCCGCCGCCTCGACTTCCTATCGCGCCGTACTGGGCAGCCGACATGTCGCCCGGCTGCTCGGCGGCACTCTCATCGGACGCATGCCCAACGGCATGGCGCCCGTCGCCATCGTGCTCCTGATCACCTCCCAAGGCGCCTCCCTGGCCTCCGCCGGACTGCTGAGCGCCCTGTACGGGCTGGCCGGCGCACTCTCCCAGCCGGTCAAAGGCCGCCTCATGGACCGTCATGGCCAGATGCCGGTGTCCGCACCCGGCGCAGTCATCAACTCCGGCTGTCTGCTCCTCCTGCTGGTCGGAGACGATCCGACCCTCGCGCTAGCCGCGGTCGTGCTCGCGGGCCTGTGCTCCCCTCCCCTGGAGGCAGGACTGCGGGCCTTGTGGCCCACCGTCCTGCCCGACCCTGGCTGGCGCCGAGTCGCCCTCGCGCTCGACACCGGCTCCCAGGGCCTGCTCTACATCGCCGGCCCGCTCCTGGCCGCCGCGCTCGCCACCGCCTACGGTCCCCCCGCCGCGATCCTCGCGACCGTCGTGCTGGGCCTTGTGGGCACGACCGTGGTGCTCACCGCGCCCCCGTCCCGCACCTGGCACCCGCAGCACACCGGCGGCTCCACTGCGGCCGGGCTGCACAGCACGCCCCTGTCACTGGTCTTCCTGGCCCATGCCGGCTTCGGAATCGCCCTCGGCGCCATGAACGTCTGGGCGGTGGCCATGGCTGAACTGCACAACATGGAGCTGCTGTCCGGGCTGATCCCCGCCGCCTTCGCCACTGGCAGCTTCCTCGGCGGCCTGCTCTACGCCCGCCGAGCCTGGCCGGGCTCGCCCATCGTCCAGCTGCTTTCGGCCGCGGCCGGATTCTGCGCCGGCTGGCTGCCGCTGTTCGCCCTTCCCGGCCCTCACTTGGCCACCGTCGTGGTCACCGTGCCGGGCGTGTTCCTCACCGTGGTGATCGCCTGCGGCTTCACAACCGCGGACGCCCTCGTGCCAACTCAGCGGAGAACCGAAGCGTACGCCTGGCTGATCGCCTCGGTCGGCGTCGGCCAGGCCGCTGGCACCGCCCTGGCCGGGGCCCTAGCCACCCACCGCCTCACCGCCGCGGCCCTGCCCGCGGCCGGAGCCGCCCTCGCCGTGACGGTCCTCGCCGCCGCCCGCCACCGCATCACCGCCCGCGGTGACCACTGAGCCCACCACCGTCGTCCCATCTGTTTCCACCTCAGCGACTCCTCGGTCCCCAATAAGGGCGGCCACCGCTGGTCCGAGGCCGACACGCCCACCGCCCCGTGGACATCGCCACCGCCCCGCTTCCCATCCCTCACCTCTGAAAGGCCCCTTCCGCCTTGCCCCACCCGTCTTCGTCCGTCTGGGACCACCACATCGAGGACTGCACGGTCTGCACCTCACCCGACCGCGACGAGCCGGCCCTACTGCGCTGCGCCGTCCTCACTCTCCTGCAACACGGCGTCTTCATGGTCGAGGACGACATCCCGCTGCCCGAGATCCTCAGCGACGGCGGCCACTACCTGCGCGGCCTGGCTTCGTCCCTGGGCGGCGACGAGACCACCCCGGTGCCCAGGACCGAGCACTGGCCCTGGGTCGACGCCGAACTGCGCCTGGCCGTCGCCCGCGCCGCAGGTCTGGACGCCGCCAGCACCCTCGATGCCCGGATCGACGGCGTCCTGGCCACCGCTGCCCGCCGGACCCCTCGGCGCCAGGCGGATCTCCTCGATCGCGCCGCCGAGCAGTTCGCCGAGCAGCACGCACCCGCCTCCCACACCCTTTGACCCGCCGGCGCCCGCGCCGCCCCAACACAAAGGAGAATTCCCGCCCATGGCCGTCCAGAAGACCTGGACCGTCGTCCACGCCTGTGGACACGAGATCACGCACGACCTGTCCGACCGCCCTGCCGACCGGCGCGCCGGATTCGCCCGCTGGCTCACCGAACGCGACTGCACCGACTGCTGGAAGGCCGCCCGCGACGGCGACAGTGCCGGCAAGGAGGAGTGGCTCGCCGCCCGGCGCGCCGAAGAGCAGCAGGCCGCCGCTCAGTGGGCCGAGCAGTTCGAGATGCCGCCGCTGGAGGGCACCGAACGCGCCCAGGACTGGGGCGAGCGCTGCCGCCACCAGCTAGCCACCCGGGCATACGCCGCCCTTGTAACCGAAGGAGCATGGGACGAGACCGACTGGACGGTGCTGGAGGAGAAGATCCGCACCGTCACCCGGGCCGGATGGTGGATCGACCACAGGGATGCCGAAGGCACCGATCTGCCCGAACTCCTCGACGCCGCCACCGAACACGACCGCGGCACCGAGAACCCGTACCGGTAGCCGACCAGCGGTTATACCCCACGATCCCCGGTTACCGAAACCGGGGATCGTCCGGAGCATTGATCCTCCCACCGCCACCCCGTGCCGCTCGTGGAAGGACCCCTGCTGTGCCCGACGCTCCCGGCCCCTCGCACATACCCGCCGCCTGGAGACCCACCATGGAGACGATGACCTCCAAGCGGGACATCACTCACGCCCATTTCGTCGCCGGCGACACGATCGTGATCCCCACAGGCGTCGCCGACGGCCATCTGTCGGGCGACGTCATGACCATCGTCGCCCCCTCCTGGCACACACTGACGGACGAGGACGGCTGGCGGCTGCGCAACCCCAAGGGCGGCGAGCGCACCTTCATCACCGCCCACCCCCGCTACATGATCCACCTCTCCCGCCACTGCCCCGACTGCCTGATCTACCGCCGCGCCCTGGAGGACTACGTCCTGCCCAAGGTGCCCTCGGGGAGCGGGTCCTTCGACTGCGGCTGGTACTCCCTCACCCACCTCAACCAGCTCGTCCACGTGCACGACGCCCGATGTGGCCGGTGACCCTCCCCACCCGCCGCCCCGGCCGGGCCCTGACGCTGCTGCGCATTAGCGCCGACGCCACCGCAGCCATCCCCGCAGCTCACTGGCCGACGCAGCTGGCCGCCAGTCTGAGCGAACTCGACGCGACCTGGCAGGAATCCGCGCAGCTGTGCGCCGACGTCGCGTGGACAGCACGCGCCGCCGGCCACAGTGTGCTGGGCCTCCTCCATCTCGAAGACGTCCTCGCCCCCGGACCCGACCCGGTCGCCACCCGGGCGATGCGGCATCTGTACCTGAGCGCCCTGCGCTACGACTTCCGCTGCCCGACCCTCGCCTCCCTCATCGAACAGCTCGCGCCGCAGGAACGTGACGGCCTGGACTGCTACAGCCGCGCCCTGTACGCCTTCGCCCTTCTCGGGCAGTCCCGGCCCGAGGGCCTCGCCCTCATGCGGGAGGTCCTCGACGATGCGGACGACCACGTCAAGACGTTGCATGTGCTGCTGCACGGGCTGTGGCTCGGGCACGACCTGCCCGGGCGTGAGGAGCAGATGCTGCAGATCCTCGGCCGTCCGCCGTTCGCCTCCCGCACCGACCCGATCGCGCTGTTCCGTGAGGCTGGCGCCCTGCGCGGGCTCGGCGAGTACCGGGCCGCGCTGGCGTCGATCGACCGCGCCCTGGACCTGCTGCCGCCCGGCGACGTGTCCGTCCACGCCGACCTCGTCCGCGAACGCTCCCTGATCGGCGCGGTCCGCGACGTCCGGCACCTCGTCGGCCGCCACGCGGAAGGGATCCATGGATGATCCCGCGTGTGCACGTCCGGAGCCTGGAGGCTGCCGAGGCCCTCGCCGACGCTCTCGACCACCCGGTGTCCGATCGGGAGGGTCTGACCGGGCACACGGCGGTCGCCCACTGGCCCGGCCTGGACCGCTTCACCCACGACGACGAGCAGCCGACCTGGACGTCGCAGGAATGGACGACACATCTGGACGTCCCCTCGTGGAATCATCCCTTCGCCGCGAGTCCCCAGGAAGACCGCTTCGCCATCTGGCACGCCGATGTGCGTCTCGCCCCGGTCGACCGCCTACTCACCGGCCCGGAGTGGTCGGAGATCGCCCACCGGCTCGCCCGAGCCGCCGGCATCGCGACACCGGGCGACACAAACGGCTGCCTCTGGATCGCCGTCCAGGCCCAGCCCCGGCGCCTCGACCTGATCGCCAATCTCATCCGCGCCGACGGCACTTGGACCACCCAGCCCGACCTGTACCGCCGACTGATGACAGAGTGCCAGCGACTCGAGACGGACCTCGGTCTCCTCCAGCCCTTCCACGCCCCTCCCGCGCCTCACGCCACTGCACCAGCCCGCCCCGCCGCTCCCACCGCAGTCGGCCCCACGGCGCAGCTCGCCCAGCTGCTTCACCAGCTCGCCGACGAGGCAACCGGGCCACTGGCCACCGTGCGCGCGCTCGTCGAGCGCGCGGCGCACCGCCTCGGTCCCCTCCCCCACGCCTACGGCCCCGCCTCTGAACACCAGCTGGAGTGGATCGCCCGCCGCCTGCACGGCATCCAGCAGGACCTCAACACCGTCGCCGCAGACCTGTCCGCCGCGTCCCACCAGACGGTTCCCGCCCCCGTGCGGCCCGTGGCCCGGCCCAAGGCAGCGTCCGCCCGTCCTCGATCAACTACCTAGAAAGTTCCCGCCCGTTGCCCCTGGCCGACCACCTGCTGACCCTGAGGCGCGATGTTCATTCCGGCGAAGTTCTCGCCCGCGGCGGAGCCCCCGAAGCCCCCAGCGTCCTGCAGCGCACCGGGTTCGTCCTCGTCGCCCGGCTCCACGAGCACTACCACCGCCTGCCCACCGGCCTCGACGAGGGCGAGGAGCAACGCCGCGCCACCCGTGCGGTGGCCCGGCTGCGCGCGGTCCACTACCACGTCGACTGCGACGAAGCGTTCGACACCGGCCGCCGCGAGCCGTACGAGCTCCCGCTCGGCGCCCAGGTCGCGCACCTCGCCGAACGTCTCCGTCAGGCCACCACCACGGACGACGCCGCCGACATCCTGACCGAGCTGACTGCCACGCACGACGGTGTCCTGACGGCCCTGGGCGACGTACTCGTCGCGGCAGCCGACTTCTACGAGCACCTCGGCCAACCCTCCGACCGGTACACCGCGAAACGGCTGCGCCACCTCGCCGAGAAACCGCTGCAGACGCTCTGGTCCGACCTCGCGCACACCCGCAACGACCTCGCCGACCGGCACCAGCCCCACACCACCCGGCGGCCGTGCACCGCCGAGACCGGCCCGGGCGAGACGGAAGCGTCAGCCGTCCGTGCCTGCCCGCCGCCCCAAATCCCCACCATCCCCAGTGCCCTCCCCACCACACCTGCCCCGACCGGCCGCCGGAGATGAGCCACCACCCTTTGCCCCCGAGGAGACTCTTGCCCGCCCCCGACGACTCCCTTGCCTCCTTCGCCGCAGTCCTGGCCGGCGAACTACCCGGCCAGTGGATCAGCCAGTACCACCCCGACCGCGGAGGTAACACCGACCACGATGAACTGACCGCCGATGTCTGGGACATGGACCAGGTCGCCGACGCCATGGCCGAGTACATCGTCGACCACTGCGCGGTCCTGACCCGCCGCGCGGACGGCACCCGGCTGTTCATCATGGACCGCAAGGGCCACGACGACGGCTTCCTGATTGCTGCCATGGCGCTTGAGGACCTGCCCGTGGAGGCGTTCCGCGGCGTCCGCGAGCCCGACGGCATCGCAGTCGACGAAGACCCCTTCCGCGCCGCCAAGCACGTCTCGTTGCGCCTGCTGCCCCGCTACGAGAAGGCCCTCGCCCAGGTGCGGGACAACGCCTCCCGCCTCGCCGCCGAACAGGCCGGCACGCAGGAGCGCGTGGTGCTGACCTGGTCCGGCGAGGACCTCGTGACCGCCAAGCCCGACCGCGACGACATCGCTAAGGCCCTCACCGAGCACGGCTTCGTAGTCGATGAGGCTCGGAACCTGTTCGTGCTGTCCGACGGGGATTCGGCCCGAGTAGCCGCATCCGTCCGCGCCGTCGGCCACCGGCTGTCCGAACTCGGCGTCGGCGTCCTGCTGTCCCGCCCGCCCGGCCGACCCGCCCCGGACACCGCGCCGGCCCAGCCGCCCGTCTCACCGGCCCGGTCCCCGCACCGAACCCGTTGACAAGCAGGAGCGGGGCTGTCACGGAGCCGCCCCGCCGCAACAGGAGATCCATCCCATGGGAAACCGCGCCGACGAGGAAGGCACCGACGTCGAGATCTACCGCAAACCCCTGACCGACACCGTCCACGCCGACACCCCCACCGGAGCCCCCGAGCAGCTCCTCGCGCTGCTCGACCAGCTCGGCTTCGAACGCAACACCGTCCAGCCCGCAGGCGACGCAGGCCCGACCTACGTCTGGCACGAGGTCCCCGCCCACCTCGGCGAGGACGAGAAGAAGCGGCTCGCCTCCCGCGCCGTTCCCACGCTGCTGATGGCCGGATACGTCGTCCACATCCCCGACTACCTCTTCGACGAATCCGCCTACCGCGGCGCCGTCGCCCAGATCCGAGCCCAGCGCGCCGCACCCACCACCCCCGCACCCTCAGCCGGAGGGTCCTCACGTGCCCGAAGCTCCCGCCGCGCCAGCTGACTTCGCCCAGGCCCTCTCTCCGTCCCGCAGGAGCCCGATGCCCCACCCCACCGTCGCCTATGTCCTGGCGACGCCCGGCTACCTCGCCGGCGGCAGCGACTGGGAACATCTGACCGAGTGGCTGCTGCGCGGCCACGGCTGGCGGGACGTGTCCACGATCGACCAGCGCACCGCCCTGGCCAGCCCCGATGGCCGTCTGCACGTCGCCCTCAACCGCCGGGGAGCCTGGACCTGGAACCTGCGCGCCACCACCCCCGCTGGGCGCGAATGGGCAGCGATCCTCGGCGCGCACCTTCCCGTCGAGTACGTCACCGCGCTCGTGGATGCCATGCTGCGGCCTGACTCGAGCCACCGCCCTGATGTCCTCGGCCCGTTGCACGCGGCAGGCTGGAACGCGGACGCCGCTGCCCCCACTCCGACGGCCGTGTCACCGGACGGCCTGGTCCGCTTCACCGAGGAGACCGCACTCAGCCCCACGCGCGGGCCCTGGCACGCCGCCTGCACGGTCGACGGACATACCTGGTGGACCGCCACCTTCAGCACCCACACCCCGCCCGGCGTCGTCACCGCATTCACCCGCAGCCTCGCCTCACCCGACCCGCTGCCGCGGATGGCCATCGGAACACCGCTGTACGGATGCGGGCCCTACACCCGTCTCACCCAGACCCCCCACGGCTACGACGACGAGCAGGCGCTGCTCGAAGCACGGATCGCCGAAATCCGTGGCCGCCGCGTCGCCGGCACATCACCTGCCGCACTACCAGCCCCTACCGGCCGCCCTCCCCTCGCCCGCCCCCGCTGACCACACCCCCACGTCCGTTCATCACCCGCTTCAGGAACTTTCCGTACCCCTCGCACCACGCCAAACGCCGCCACCGATCACCGCTGATCGTCCACCCCGCCTGGCCGTCTTCCTCTTCCGCCGCTACCTGCGCGCCTTCGTCCAGAGCACACGAGGCAGGGCCAACCCGCTGGCCACCGGCCGCCCCGAGTCCGCCCTGGACGAGTCCCGCCGCCTCGGCCACCACAGCTAAGTCCCGCCCCGACGTTCCGATCCAGGAGGCCCGTGACCGACCCGCCCGTTCACCCCGTGAGACTCGCCCAGGAGATCGCCGACCAGATCGGCCGACTGTCCGAACACCTCGCGCTCGCTCCACCACGCGAGGCCGCCCACATCCTCGCCACTGTCCTCGACCAACACACCGGTGTCCTGGGCCGGTTCACCGCTCTGATGGCCACCGGCTCCCAGTTCGCCAAGCACCACTCTGAACGCGGCATCCTCCCGCCGAAGGTATGGCTGGCGGTGGGTCGCGCCGCCAACGAACTCCACAGCATCGGTCTGGACCTCGACGAGCACGTCGAACAGCTCGACGACCTCGCCAACCCAGCGGCACCGCCGCTGCCGGCGACACCGAAACCAGTCGCCTCCGCCCTCGTCGTCAGGCGGCGCCGATGAAGAAGCAGTGGACCGGCTGGGGCGCGGGGCAACAGCCCCAGCAGCACTACCTCATCCAGCCCCGCCATCTGGCCGGCGGTGGCGACCTGCGGCACGTCACCGAATTCCTGCGCGCCTCCGGCTGGAAGGACAAGTCCTCAGGGGGCCGCCTCGTCTTCGACAGCCCCGACAGCACAGTCCGCGTCGGCTACGACCCGTTCACCCAGCCCGGCGGCTGGACCATCTCCGGCAAGCCAACCGCGCAGCAGGACGCTTGGCATGCGACCTTCGGCCGCCAGGTCCCCGTGGAGATCGTCGCCGGGTTCACCGACGCCCTCACCCAGCCCCGCTCCGCGCACGCACCGAACGTCTGGGCCCCGCTTCGGCAGCAGCGCTGGAAGACCGAACACGATGGGCAGTTCACCGCGACGAGCCCGGACGGCGACGCGTTCGTGCAGTTCCACACCGACCAAGCAGGACAGGCCCACTGGTTCGCCGGAGCCCGTACCGAGCATGGCCGGACCTGGGACGCGACGTTCACACCGACCACCCCGATGTATCTCATCCAGGCGTTCACCACCGCTCTGGCCGATCCGCAGCCAGTGATGCGTCCGCGCGGGCACGTCCCACCGTCCAACCGGATCCGCACCACCTCCGTCTCCGTGCTGCCTGAAGAACTCAGCGCCTGGCAGCAGGCCCGGATCACCGCTGCCCGCGCCGCGACCTGGGCGCGCAACTCCTGGGGCACCACCCGACCCCGCCGCGACCCCGCCCCGGGCCCCTACTCCACGGCCAGCCGCGCACGTAGCCGCTGACCAGACACGACCGCGCCCCTGGGCCGACACGGCCCCCGCACCCAGGAGCCTGCCGCCCGCGCCCGCTCCCCGCTCAATTCCGAGGACCCTTCATGCCCGACCACTTCCCGGACACGGACGTCAACCCCACCCCCGACGACATCCGCGACGCCGCCGAGACCCTGTCGCAGCTCACCGTCTATCTGCGCGGCAACCCCGACCTGCCCACAGCGCTCGCCCTCATGGAGCCGCTGCTCGACGAATACACCGGCCTGCCCATCCAGCTCGGCGATGTGCTGCGGGCCTTCGCCCGAGCGGTCGCCAACAGCCCGGCACTGCGCAGCGCCGACTTCCGCGCCCTCATCGCCGATCTGCGCACCGCGGCGTGGGAGCAGACCGAACAGCACACTTTGCACTACGCGCTCGACGAAGTGCGGGCCCTGCTGCACCAGGAACCCACGACAGCGCAGGAGCGTTCGTGACGCTGTCGGAGCGGCAGCTGACCGAGTACGCCGATCAGATCGCCTGGCGCATCCCGTTCGACACCACGCCCCGTCACCTGGCCGGCCCCGGTGACGCCCGCTACGTCACACACAGCCTGGCCGCAGCCGGATGGAATCGCACGTCCGACCCCCTCGGCCCCGACATTGTGCTCACCAGTCCCGGCCTGCGCTACAGCCTGCAGTTCGACCCGCAGTCCACCACCAGCGCCTGGTGGCGGCTGCGGGCCAAGGCAACCGCCACTGAACCCGGCTGGTACGCCGAGTTCGGAGAACTCCTGCCCGCCGAGGTCCTCGCCGGGCTCACCGACGCCCTTGTCGCCCCGCCCCGCAAGCCGCAACCGGACCCCTGGCAGATGCTGTCCACGGCAGGCTGGCCGGTCGATGACGACGGCCGGGCCCACTCGCCCGACGGCATGGTCGCCGTGGAAACCCGAGCGCGGGGCAGCAGCGACACGGCCTGCTCCTGGCACATCGACGCCGGCAAGCACGAAGGCGGACCGCGCCTGTGGCACGCCTCGTTCGCGAGCGACACCCCCACCCATCTGATCGGGGGATTCATCGCCGCGCTCACCAGCCCCGAGCCACTCCAGCGCGGCATGTTCGACCGCGTCGCCCACTACAGCGCCGTACAGAAACCCAGCCCGCTCACTCCCGAGCAGGTCATCGACGTCTACCGCAGCCGTATCGACAGCCTCCGCCGCCGATCCCGCGCACACAGGCGCCGCCAGCAAGCCCTCACCACCACGCCGGCCCCGGCGACGCCCCCTCGTACGACGCCCACCGCCCACAGCCGATAGCCCAATCCACCCATGGAATCTTTCCGTGCCCTCACCTCCATCGCCCTCGGCTCATGCCGAGCTGCTGGAGCAGCTCGGCCGATACCTGCACGAGAGCGAGAAGATCCTCTCCGACTGGGACACCTACTCCGACCAGCACACCGACGCCGACGGCTGGCCATACGACGACGAGACCTACGGGCGGCGCGCCGCCCACCGCGACGCCGACACCGCCAAGGCGTTCGAGTGCGTCCGCAAGGGAGCACACCAAATGCTCGCCACCGCCGAGATCCAGCTCACCGCCCTGCCCGCCGGCGCAGTACAGGCCCGCTGGGCGTGGCAACTCGCCACCCTGCGCGACGCGCTCGACCGGCTCGAGGCCCTGCACGATGAGTGGCTGCAGACCCGCGAGCATCTCCCCGCCGGCACCGGGACCGAGGTCTTCGACGACGCGCTCGCCGTCCACCACGCCGAGGCGTGGAGTGCCCTCGATGACTGGGCCACCCACGGCCATGTCATCCGGGACATTCACACGGCCGCCCGGCACGCCCCCTCGGCCCTGGCCCCGGTCGACCGCGACAGCGGTCCCGCTCACCGGTTTGGCGAGACCGGCGCGGAGGTGACCGTGTCCGACACCGACACCGACGGCGTCAGCTTCGGCGCCCCGCGTCACCTGGCAGGAGGCGGCGACCCCAGCATCGTCACCACGCACCTGCGCGAGCACGGATGGCGGGAACTGTCTGAGCCCGGCTGTCTGCGCACAGACCTCGAAAGCCCCGACGCGACCATCCGACTGTGCCTGGATCCGGACCCGGAACGACCGTGGTGGACCATGCTCGGCATCCCGCCTCACGGCCCCCTCTGGCACGCGACCTTGCAGGCACGCACCCCGGCCGAGTTGTTCGTCGCCTTTACCCAAGCGCTGACCCACCCCGACGAGGCACCCGACACCGACCCCTTTCAGATCCTGCACGACGCCGGCTGGACCGGCCCTTCGCCAACAAGCCGCACGACAAGAGGCAGCCACCGGACGAACTCGTCACCTGGGACCTACGGCACGACGAGGACGTCACCGACTGATACGTACGCTGCCGCAGCCACGGAAGACCACCCCAGCCGCCCGCATCCGGTAGCCACCTGCCCACGACTCCCGCTCCCCTGGAACTGCGCCCTGCCCAATCACACCACCCCCAGTACCGACGGCTACGACCTCGCCTTCCGCGTCCTGCTCGGCGCCCTCGCGATCGCCGTCCCCCTGTCCAACCTCGCCTGGCTGTGCGGCAACCTCATCGTCCAGGCAATCCACTCCGGCCCCTGGGCGCCGTACCAACCGGTCAACGCGCTCCTTCACCCCAGCCGACTCTGGCCAACAGCCGGAGAAACGTCCCTGCTCATCGGTGCCCGCATCATCCCCGTCACCGTCATGATCGCCCTTGCCGTCACCGCCGCACTCGTCTGGTCGCGGCACAAGAACTCCGCAGGCGGGCGGAAAAAGAAGATCACCGGGATGGCCAAGCCGAAGGACATCGAGCCGCTCATGGCGAAGGCCATCACCGCCAAGGCCCGCTCCCTGCGGCCCAGCTTGAAGGCCAAGCACATCGATGCCGCAGACACCGGCATCCTGCTCGGCAACCTCCAGGGCACCCGCCACGAAGTCCGCATGGGGTACGAGGACGTCGCCGTCGCAATCATGGCGCCCCGCTCCGGCAAGACCACTTCGCTCGCGATCCCCTCCATCCTCAACGCGCCCGGCCCGGTCCTGCTCACGTCCAACAAGGCCGCTGGTGACGCCTACACCGCCACGCTCGACGCCCGAGCGGTGGTCGGTCGGACGTGGGAGATGGATCCACAGCAGATCGCCCACGCCGAACGTGCCATGTGGTGGAACCCGCTCGCGGACGCCAAGACCCTCGACGGCTCCGGACGCCTGGCCGGCCACTTCCTCGCCGCGTCCGTGGACGCGAGCCAGCAGGGCGACTTCTGGTCCAAGGCGGGATCCAACATCTTGAGCCAGTTGTTCCTCGCCGCGGCCCTGGACGACCGGCCGATCACCGACGTCATGCAGTGGCTGGCCTTCCCTGCCGACCGCACCCCGCTGGACATCCTGCGCGATCACCAGTTCACCGCGGTCGCTGCCCAGCTCAAGGGCACCGTCGAAGGTCCGCCCGAGACCCGCGACGGCATCTACGAAACCGCCCGCCAGTACGCCGCCGCCCTGCTGAACTCCGAGATCGCCGCCTGGGTCACCCCGCAAAAGGACGTCCCCGAGTTTCGCCCGTCGGAGTTCGTTCGGTCCACCGACACCCTCTACCTGCTGTCGAAGGACGGCGGAGGCGGAGCGTCAGCGTTGATCGCGGCGTGCGCGGACTCTGTGATGCGCGCGGCCACTGCGCAGGCCGAACGCGCCGGTGGGCGCCTCGACCCGCCCATGCTCGCGATCCTCGATGAGGCCGCCAACGTCTGCAAGATCAGCGATTTGCCGGACCTGTACTCGCACTTGGGCTCGCGCGGGATCATCCCGATCACGATTCTGCAGTCCTACCGGCAGGGCCAGAAAGTGTGGGGCGACGCGGGCATGGACGCCATGTGGTCCGCCTCCACCGTCAAGGTGATCGGCTCCGGCATCGACGACCCCGATTTCGCCGACAAACTCTCCCGCCTCATCGGCGACCACGACGTCGAGACCACCTCGACCTCCATCTCCGAGTCCGGCAGGTCGACCTCCGTGTCGATGCGGCAAGAGCGGATCCTGCCCGCAGACGCGATCCGTGCCCTGCCCAAGGGCACCGCCCTGTGCTTCGCCACCGGTATGCGCGCCGCCATGCTCGACCTGCGCCCCTGGTACCTCGAGCCCGGCGCCGACACCCTAGCCGCTGCCTCCGCCCGAGCGTCGAAGGCCATCACCGCCCGCGCCGTCGCGAAGCACACACCCAAGCGAGGCGACTACGGCACGGCGGCCTGACCGGGCGGCGCCACCCCTCGGATCGCGCTCACCGCCCCCGAACCTCCGGAGCACCATGGCTCTCACCGACCACCACGACGTCTTCATCGGCTCAACCGGCGACGGATGGACCTTCGTCGTCCTCAACCGTCCTCTGCGCAACGCCGCCCGCGTCCTGACCGCGGCGGGGTTCACCGCCCGCAAGCACCAGGGCCGCACCCTCTACCTCCTGCCGCCCGAGACGGCCGAGGACGCGCACGAGCGCGCCGGTGTCGCGGCCTACGGGCTCATGGCCCACACCCTGGACCTCGTCGACCTCGCCTGGACCACGCGCCAGCACGGCGCAAGCCCGGCCACCCAGCCCGACGTGTCCATCGGCTTCGCCGACGGCACGGTCACCGCGACTGCGGACACGGACCAGGCCGGCGCCATCCTCGTCCAGTACGGCTTCGCGCCAACGGGGGCGAAGCAGCAGTACGGGCTGCCTCCCGAGCTCGGTGAACGCGACGCACTCAGTGCCGTTGTCCGCGCCGAGGCCCACCTCTATGCCGACGGCATCAGCGTGCGCATCGACCTCGGCATCGCCACCCCGCAGGACATCCCGCCGGCACCAACCCGCAGCGCAGCTGCTACCGCACCGCCGCCCACCACACAGGTCAAGCGGCGCAGCCACTGACCACCGTCCGTCCCACTCGGAGCAGCACCATTCACCAGATCGACCTGCAAGCTGAGATTGCCCGCCTACGGCAACTCGGAAGCGACTTTGAGGACTTGCACAGCGAGATCCGCTCGCTCACCCTCACCCCCGGCACCGACGCCCGGCAGCAGCTCACGTCGAAAATCGTGGCCACGAACGAGCTGGTCCAACGTGCCATGGAACGCCTCGCCGCTCTCGACGGCAGCCAGTACACCGCTGTCCCCGGCAGCCGCCCGACCCTGGAGGCGCTGGTCTCCGTCGTCTTGGCTGCGAGCATCGCCGCATCCGACCTGGCCTGCGCGCTGG
Source organism: Streptomyces sp. NPDC012510 (assembly GCF_042955065.1). NCBI lineage: Bacteria > Bacillati > Actinomycetota > Actinomycetes > Kitasatosporales > Streptomycetaceae > Streptomyces > Streptomyces sp. NPDC012510. The sequence continues at coordinate 232,008 of NZ_JBIBEN010000012.1, read as the reverse complement.
AAACCAATCCGCTGGAGGGCGCCGCGTTTCCCGGCCCGCCGGTCGATGAAGCGGCCGTGCGCCAGGCACGGCACGCGGAGGCGGTCCCGACCATGGCGGGGCACCTCGCGGATGCCGCCCACCAGCTCGACTTGGCCCACACCGGCTGCTACTACCTCGCCAGCGGCATCACCCGGGACCTGAAGCAGCACGCCGAACAGAACCAGAACCAGGCGACCCCGCCGCCGAAGATCACGGACAGCCAGTACGCAGTCCTCGCCCGGCTGTCCGCAGGCGGCGGCACCCGTTATGTGATCAGCCGATACGGCGTGCTCAAGGCCATCGACAAGGACCGGGCCACCGTGAACGTCGCCACCCTCAACGCCCTGGTCAAGCGGGAACTCGTCGCTGTGGACACCACGACGCCTTTGCACCAGGGCCAGCGCCTCCGCGTCACCGCCGAAGGCCACCGTGCCCTTGCCCATCACAAGCCCACCACGGCCCCCACCCGAACAGCGGTCGTGACGCCTCCAGCAGCGAAGCAGGCAGCGGGACGCACGCGATGACCAGCACCAACCCACCCGGCCCGCCATCTCCTTCCACCGGGCACAGCGGCACCCAGTCCCGCGGTCCTGCCGAACCGCCCCTCTCCGCCGCAGAGCTGTCCGCCATCACACGCCGTATGACGTGGCAGCAGCGCGCCGCCCTGCGGGTTCTCGCCAGGACACCCAGTCGAGTCCGGCAGCGGAACAACGGCTCGCAGTACGTGGGCACCCAGACCTCGTCGCACATCGCGATCACCACGTGGCACGCCCTGGAACGCAAGGGCCTGGCCTACCGCGACCACACCGCCCACCCCGCATCCCTCATCGGCCAGCGGCTGGCACTTATCCCCAAGGGACTGGCTGTCCTCTACCACCTCGCCCAGGCCACCTTCCCGTCCTCGGCGACCCGACTGTGGCCACCCGCTCCGCCGCGGCATTTCACCGCACACCCCAGCGCCCGCGACGCCCGCGCACCCCACTCCCGGCGCTGCGGCTGACCACCCGCGCCCCACGAGGTCCGCTCCTCGCCATCCGCCCGCCCGCTCACGCGGCCAGTCGCCGTCCAGGCCGAACAGCTTCCACCAGCGCCGAGTGGGCGGGGCACGGCGGCGGCCCTCAACTGATCCCCCTCTCCGGAGTGCCTCTGTGCTCAATCTGCCTTATGCCACCGAGGTGTTGTCGGTCTCGGCCGCTGACGGCACTGCGCTGTCCGTCTACCGCGACACCCCAGCCCGCCCGCGGCCCGACGGCGCGACGATCGTGCTGGTGCACGGCGCGTCGGTCACCGCTGACCTGTGGCGCCTTCACACCCGGCACCTGACCAGCCCGGGCTTCAACGTGCTGCGCTATGACCAGCGTGCGCACGGCCGCACCCCGCGCGGCCAAGCACCGCTGACCATCGAGCAGCTCGCCGACGACCTGCACCACATCCTGCGCGCCCTCGCCCCCACCGGACCGCTGGTGCTCGCCGGCCACTCCCTGGGCGCCCTCGTCCTCCAGGAACTCGCCGCCCTGCACCCCCAGCTCCTGCCCCGGATCCGGGGCATGGTGCTGCTGTCGGCCACCGCCCACGGCGCGAGCGTTATGCCCGGCCACAGCCCGCGCGCCCTGCTCCTGGCCGCCGGACGCAGCCTGTTCGCCCTGACCTGCACCCACGCACCCCAGGCCGTGGACCGGGTGCGACGCCTGCTCCCCGACACCCACCCCTACACCCTCACACCCCGCCCCAGCACCGGACCGCACGACAGACCGCCGCCGTGCCGCCACGGCGTACGCCACACCCCCACCGCCGATCTCGCAGCGCTCTGGCAGTCCCTGCGCCGCTACGAAGCGCGCCACCTCCCCGTGCTGGAGCAGCTCGGCGGTCAGCTGCTGCTGATGGCCGGCGCGGACGACCAGCACATCCCCGCCGCCCACACCGCACAACTGGCCGACCGACTGTGCGGCGCCCGCCTGGAGATCCTCCCGCGCACCACGCACGCCCTACCCATCCGCCACCCGGCACTCATCAGCGCCCGCATCGCACACCTCGCCGCCGGGCCGCACTCCGACTCTCACCCCCCGAAGGACCCGCCATTTCCGAACTCCCCGCTTTCCGAGCAATTTCACTAGGCGCCGGGATTCAATCCAGCGCCATGCTCGCACTGTCAGCCGAAGGCATTCTCCCGAAGATCGACTACGCGATTTTCGCCGACACAGGATGGGAACCCGGGGCCGTCTATGCACACCTGCAACGCCTGGAACGTGAGATAGCCGAACCCGCAGGCATACCCATTCTGCGCGTCTCCTCGGGAAACATCCGTAACGACGCCCTGGACCCGGACCACCGCTTCGCGTCCATGCCTCTCTACGTCCTCAACAAGGATGGCAGACCCGGTATGACCAGGCGCCAGTGCACCGGGGAATACAAAATAAAGCCGATCAAGAAGAAGGTCCGGGAACTCCTCGGCTACCCCTATCCGGCACGCATTCCCAAGGGAGTGTTCGTCGAGCAGTGGGTCGGCATTTCCACCGATGAATTCCATCGGGCCAAGGACGCCGATGTTAAGTACATGCGCAACCGGCATCCACTCATCGACATGAGCTGGTCGCGATCCGACTGCGTCCGCTACCTGACCTCGCTCGGACTGGCCGACACGCCGAAGTCGAGCTGCCTCGGGTGCCCGTTCCACGGAAACGCCCAATGGCGGCATATCCGCGACAACTCCCCTGCGGAATGGCAGGACGTGGTGGAGTTCGACGCGGCCATCCGAAAGGGGAACGCCCGAGCCAACGCCACCGGCAACAGGCTGCTCGGTGAGGCGTTTCTCCACCGCTCCCGCGTCCCTCTCAGCGAAGCCCCGATCGACCACGTCACCGCCGCCGAATGGGCGGCGATGCAGCAGGAACTCACCGACACCGGACCAGACCTTGAGGAGCTGGAGCAGGGCGTCATCGATGGCTGTTCACCGTGGGCCTGCCGCGGTGAAGTCGAGCCGGTGCAGGACGACTTCGGACTGGCCTCTTGATCATCCTGGACCTGTTTGCGGGACCGGGTGGATGGAGCCACGCGCTCAACGTCCTCGGCATCCGGGACGTGGGCCTGGAATGGGACGAGTGGGCCTGCAAGACCCGTGCGGCAGCAGGGCAGTTGACCATTCGCACGGACGTGGCCATGTATCCCGTCCGGCCTTTCCTCGGACGGACAGTCGGGCTGATCGCGAGCCCGCCGTGCCAGGCGTGGTCGATGGCCGGCAAGCGCCTCGGCCTGGTGGACCAGCCGCTGGTGCACCAGGCCGTCGCGGATCTCGCCGCCGGCCGCGACACCCGCGAGATGCTGCTCGCCTCCTGCCAGGACGAGCGCAGCCTCCTGGCCGCCGAGCCCATGCGCTACCTGAACGCCCTGAACACGGTGGGCGAACCGGAATGGGTCGCCATGGAGGAGGTCCCCGACGTGCTGCCGCTGTGGCGCCAGTACGCGGCCACCCTCCGCCGGTGGGGCTACTCCGTATGGACCGGCATCCTCAACGCCGCCGACTACGGCGTACCGCAGACAAGAAGGCGTGCAATCCTTCTTGCCTCCCGCGTCCGTACCGCCGAACCGCCCGCGCCCACCCACGCCCAGGTCGCCGAGCCCGAGTCGCTGTTCGGGCCGGGCCGCGCCCAGTGGGTGTCCATGGCCGAGGCCCTCGGCTGGGGTGCCACCGACCGGCCCGTCCCCACCGTGTGCGCCGGCGGCGGACCCGGCGGAGGCCCCGAGCCCTTCCCCTCCGGTTCCCGCAAAACCCTCACCGACGCCCGCGCCCGCGGCACCTGGGCACCCCGTACCGGGACAGACATCGTGCTCGCCTCCCGCCGCGAGGGCTCCGGCTGGGCCGCCCGTCACGGTGTCCGCGAGAACCGCCCGACAGGTGCGCCGGCCCCCACATTCACCGCCGAAGCGCACCGCTGGTCGTGGTCGCTGCGCAGCAACAATCAGGCCAACGCCACCGTCCGCCGCGCGGATGAGCCCGCCGGCACGCTGTTCTTCGGCCACCGTGCCAACGAGTGCACCTGGGTCGCCGACACCGCCTCCAACGTTCCGGAGGCGGAGCAAGGTTTGGTGCCGGAACCGATCCGGATCACCGCCCGGGAGGCGGGGGTGCTGCAGAGCTTCCCGGCCGACTACCCGTGGCAGGGCAACAAGGGCCAGCAGTTCTCGCAGATCGGCAACGCGGTCCCGCCACGGCTGGCCGCGCATCTGCTCGCCCCGCACCTGAACAAATCCTTCAACCCCGCCGACTTCACCCTCGCCGCCTGATGCCCCCCACTCTGGACGCCCCCAACCCCCCGGACGACGACGATCTGGACCGTGTGCGGCCTCCGCAGCCGGTCCACTACGCCGAGCAGGCTCTGCTCGGCGCGCTCCTGCTCGAACCTCAGCGCCTTGCCGATACCGGCACTCTGGACGCCGACCACTTCGACAACCACAACCATGCCAGCCTGTTCACCGCGATCCGCACCCTTCCGCCGCCCGACCCCGACGACCACGCCAAGGACACCGCCTGGCTCAACCAGGTTCTGGAACACGCCCGGCTCCAAGCTCCGGGTCTGAACGCCTCTCACCTGCACGCCCTCATCCAGTTCTGCCCTCAGCCGAAGCACGCCGCTGCTTATACGCATATGATCCGGGCCGACCACGCCCGGCGGCTGCTGCGCTGCCACGCCGAACGCCTCGCCCTGATCGCCACAGAGGCTGCCGGGCCGGACCCAGCTGCCGACGCCCTCTCCCAGGCCGACGCCCTCGGCCGCGTTCTGGACGACCTCGCCGGCCAGTTCACACCGCACCCCGGCTCCTTGCCCCGCACACCACTCCCAGCTGACGTCGTACGGCACGCGGCCGAGGAGGACCTCGACGAGGAACGCTTCCTCCTCGCTACCGCCACCGCCAGCCCGCGGGACGTGCAACAGATGAAGTGGCTGATGGCGGAGGACTTCATCCTGCCGCTGCACGCCGCGCTCTGGCAGTGCGTCACGGCCCTGGTCCATCGCGGCGGCATGGTCGACCCGGTCACCGTCCTCGGCGAGGCCCAGCACCACGGACTGATCACCGACGCCGTCACCCCCCGCGACCTGATGACTCTGGTATCCATACCCGCCGGAACTCCCGAGTACTGGGGCGAGAAGATCCTCCAGCGCGCTCTGCTCGCCCGGGCCCGCGCGGTCGCCGAGCGGATCACCGCGTACACCGACGACCCCGCCAACACCCCCCACCAGCTCATCACCGGCAGCCGCCGGGTCTTGGCCGACCTCAGCGCCCTGCGCACCCGCTGGAACCGCGCCACCGCGCCCGCAGCCGCGCCCACCACCAGGCCATCCGGACGAGCCGCGCCACTTCCCCGGGCAGCCAGCCCCCCGGACCGGCCCACCGTGACCGCCGTACGAGCCCACCGATGACCTCAGCCACCGGGCCTGACGACCATCCACGGCCGGGCCCGGACTCGAATCGAGCCAACCCACATGTCCGACACATCCATCGACGCCCACGTCCGCTTCGACACCCACCCCGCCCACTCGAGCGCTGTGACCGCCACCCTTGACGGCACCCACCATCGCACCGCCCAAGCCCTCCTGGCCGCCCGCGGCTTCGAGAGCCTGGACGAGCACACGATGGTCCTGGCCCGGATCGACCACGAAGAGCCGTACTGGGCCGACCAGGCCGCCCATGCCCTGAATGCCGAAGGCATCACCGCCGAAATCACACCCCGGCTACGGGAAGCCCTTGACGAGGAATGGACCTGGGCCGACTACCCCATGCCCTGGTGCACCCGCGCCGAGATCCGCGAAGTCTCCAACGAGGCACAGAAGATCTACGACGACATCCGCCACGGCCGCCTGATCATCCATGCCCACGCAGACGACGGCTGGACCATCGCGGCCGTCGGCACCTACCGCCACAGCGGCAAGAGCGTCTACCTCCACGGCGAGAACCACCTGCGGCAGATCGCCGACACCTTCGACTCGCCAGCCCAAGCACTCACCGCCTTCGAACGCGCTCACGGCGATGCCCTACGCCCCGGACCCGCTCCCATGACCGACACCGAACGCCAGACAGCCCAAGCCCGCACCAGCCTCGACTCACCGGACACGGCGGTGGCCCCGCCGGCGCCGACCGTCGAGACCGTGCCCGCCTACGCCGCCGATCCCGGCGACCACGAGACCCTGCTGCACGACTTCCTCGACGAGAACACCGACTGGGAGAAGTACCGGACCTGGGACGACAACACCACCATCGCCAACCACGAATCGCTCACCCTGCGCGCCCTACTCGACCACGACGCCGAAGCCCGTGACACGAAATGGACCATCGCCGCGTACGAAACACCCGTCAGCGAGCGCATGTGGCACATGACCATCGCCACCGCCACCCCCGCCCCCATCCTGAACATCCTGCTGACCGTCATCGCCGCCGGGGACGCGTGGGAGACAGCGGTCGGAAGTCCGGTCATCGAGAAGACCGTCACCGAGGCCACCCGTCCGCTCACCGACGCAGGCTGGACGCATACCGTGGACGGACGCTGGCTGCGCTGGCAGACAAATCAGAAAGACGCAGGAGTGCAATTCGACGCCTTCGCTGCCCAGACCCCCAACTCCGCCCTCTCCACCTGGACCATCTGGGCCGGCCCCAGCATCGACCGCCCGGCCTGGACCATCCACGCCTCGGCCTACACCCCCGCCAGCCTCCTCGCCCACCTCGCAGAAGAGCTCGCCCACGGAACCGGCACCCGCCGCAGCAGCCCTCACCACGCCGCCAGGCACACCAGCCGGATCACCGCCACGCCCCCGCCTGCAGTACCACCGAGCACTCTGACTACAGGCCGCCGACGTTGACCTCGCCATAGAATCCGGGCTGTCCCATCTCTCCGCGGCGGACACGGTGACGGGTCGGCAGCGGGTTCTTCCTCCACGAGGACCTCGCCGAGGTCCGCGCGGCGATGGGTGCGAAGGCTGCACCAGCACCCGGCACTTCCTGTCCTCGGTGCTGACCACCAAGGCGGGCAGGGACACAGCCGCAAGCCGGGGCCTGTTCCACCTGAAGCTGACCGCCGAGTGCTTCACCGAAACGCTCGGACACGATACGGGCGGGAGCTGGCCGGTGACGGACCGGCTGTTCCGCAACATCAGGGGGCACGATGCTGCTGAAACCTGATGTGACCTGCGACGAGGGGGATCAGATCGTGCGGACCGCGACGGACCAAGGTCTGCCCGATATGCAGAACGCTGTGCCGCATCCGGTGCAGGGCAGCGGGGAGCTGCCCTGCAGGGTGAACAGTTGCCGAGCATGGGAGCGCCAGTCCGAGCCGTAAGTGTGTCGTGAACCGGTACGACCAGTGGACGCTCACCGCGACCAAAGAACTGCTGGAAGTGTTCGCCGACCGGTCCGTCCCGGCTCGGATACTCGGCCCGCACACGCGACATCCTCGACCCGATCCCGGGCCCACGGGGCCCCGGGGGAATCAGCCATGACAACACCGGGCCCCCGAAAGGTGCCGAGGGGCGTTCTGGTAACGACCGAGCGGGAAGGCAGTCACGGCTCCGCGGTACTGGCGCGGGCTGTGAGAACCGCGTTGGCGGTGGTCAGGAAGGCCAGTGCGCCAGAAGGCGACTGCGGTGGCCGGTATCCACGTGCCTGCGCCAGCGAAACGCCTGCGCAGCACCCACCACGGGGATGGTGCCCAGGCTGAGCAGAAGAAGCAGTCCGTCGACGAGCACCAGGGCGGCTGCGGCAGGCAGGAATCCGATGTACAGCGCCACCGCGGAGGTCAGCCCAGCAAGCCAGGCGAAGCCGACCGCAGGCAGCCGTGGCGGCCGCCCAGTGGCGCGGACGGCAACCGACTCGCAGCGGCGGGCGGTGCCTGGCGCTGAGCACTGGGACCGGGGGCCAGACGGCCACGGCTCGGGCCCGGACCGTGCACAGCACTTCGGCCACAGAGACGGGAGGGCCATAGGATCTTGGCTGCTGGGGCGGCGGCGGCCCATTTAGCACGTGCGTTCACGTGAAGGTAGGGCCGTTCAGGCATGATGAGGGCGTAGCAGCGGCACCTATTCCGGAGGGAGCGGGGATGGCGGACAGTCCGGCCGAGGAGCGCAGGAGCCGCCCGGCGGCACCCCAGTTGCGGCTGGATGAGCTGTTGGAGGGCCTTCAGGCGCAGGTGGAGCAGGTCCGCGCGGCCCGGGACCGGGTGCACACGCTGCTGGACGCGGTCCTCGCCATCGGCACCGATCTGGATCTCGACGTCGTACTGCGGCGGATCACCGAGTCCGCGGTCACCCTGGTGGACGCCCGGTACGGAGCCCTGGGCGTGCTGGGCGAGGAAGGGAAGATCCGGCAGTTCATCACGGTCGGCATGGACGAGGACACCATCCACGCCATCGGCCACTATCCCGAGGGCAAGGGCATCCTGGGGCTGCTGATCAAGGAGCCGGAGCCGCTGCGGCTGGCCGACCTGGGCCGGCATCCCGACTCGGTGGGCTTCCCCGAAGGCCATCCGCCGATGACGACGTTCCTGGGCGCGCCGGTGCGCGTGCGCGACCAGGTCTTCGGAAATCTGTACCTCACCGACAAGCGCGGCGGCGCGGAGTTCGACGACGATGACGAGGCGGTGCTGCGCACCCTCGCGGCCGCGGCGGGCGTCGCGATCGACAACGCGCGCCTGTACGAGGACACACGCCGCAGGGAGCGGTGGCTGGCGGCGAGCAGCGAACTGACCCGCAGCCTGTTGTCCGGCACCGACCCGGACCAGGTGCTGTACAAGGTCGCCGCGACCGTCAGGGCGCTGTCCAGCGCCGATCTGGTGACGCTGGCGGTGCCGTTCGACAGCGGCGACGAGCTGGTGATCGAGGCGGCCGACGGCGAAGGCGCCGAGCGCGTGCAGGGGCTGGTGCTGGCTGCCACCACACTGGCCGCGAAGGTCTACCACTCCAACGAGCGGATCACCAGCGGTGCGCTGTCCGGCGAGCCTCAGGCGGGAGGCGGCTCCGCGGCACTGATCGACCTGGGGCCGGGGTTCCTGCTCCCACTGGGAGGTGGTGAGCGTGTCCGCGCGGTCCTGCAGGTCGCCAACCGGGCCGGCGGGGCCGAGTTCTCGGACGCCACCATGACCATGATCAGCAGTTTCGCCGACCAGGCAGCGCTGGCGCTGGAGATCGCCGAGCACCGGCGCGAGGCCGAGCAGCTGCTGGTGCTGAGCGACCGCGACCGCATCGCCCGCGACCTGCACGACCTGGCCATCCAGCGACTGTTCGCCTCCGGCCTGACCCTGAACTCGGTACTCGGCCGCGTCTCCGACCGGCCCCAGGTGGCCGAGCGTGTCCAGCGGGTCGTCGACGACCTCGACGACACCATCAAGACGGTACGGGGCACGATCTACGCGCTGCGCGAGCGCGACCGCTCCGACGGCCGCGGCGGGCTGCGCGCAAAGCTTCTGGTCGAGACCGACCAGGCCGCCGCTGTGCTGGGCTTCAGTCCCGCTCTGCGTATGACCGGTCTGTTGGACACCGACGTGCCCTCCGACTATGCCGAGCACCTCGTCGCGGTGCTGCGTGAAACGCTGTCGAACGCCGCCCGGCACGCGCACGCCACCGCCGTCGAGGTCACCGCCGAGACGGACGGCAGCCGACTACGGCTGCGCGTCACCGACAACGGAACCGGCATCGACCCGGCCGTCACCCGGCGCAGCGGCCTGGACAACCTCCGCCGGCGCGCCACCGACCTCGGCGGCAGCTTCACCCTCACCCAGAACCAGCCCACTGGCACCATCGCGGAATGGACCGTGCCGCTGCCCGCACAGGCACAAGCCTGAATTCCGCGATCCAACGCGCCGGGAAAACGCCCGCGATGGCGAACGTGCCCTGAAGGGACATGCAATGCCCGGCCGCGTGATCGTCGGGCCGCATCGCTTTCACTCAGCCGCCTCGTGCCCGCTAACGTCCAGTGGGTGGGAGCACACTCGCCCCTGAACAGCCGACGGATCACGGAGAGTTGTCCCTCCCTGGTGGTGCCGTTCGGCCCCATGACAGGGGCCGTTCGCCTCGCGCCGGGTCCCGCCCCTGTCCGTCACCGTGGAGGCGAAAGCTCGCCCCTGGTCCGGCTGAGCAGTCTGAGACAAGCCGGGCCCCTCCCATGGGATGGCAACAATGAGCCCCTTCCGGGACGCAGAAGAAACACCAGCCAGGTCGGCCCCGCCGCCTGCCCCGGCCAAGGCCCGCACGGCCGCGGTGTGGACGGCGCTGAAGTGGATCATTCCGGTCGTGGCGGGTCTGACCGTCTACCTGCTGCCGCAGCCGGACGGGGTCAAGTCCGGTGGCTGGGCCGTACTGGCGATCTTCGTCGGTACCGTGCTGGGGCTGATCCTGCAGCCACTGCCTCTGGGCGCAGTCGCCCTGGTCGGCCTGACCACCGCGATGATCACCGGGACGCTGGAGCCGGATGTCGCGCTCGGCGGCTTCTCCGAGCCGACGATCTGGCTGATCGTGGCGGCGTTCTTCATCTCCCTCGGCTTCACCAAGACCGGGCTGGGCCGCCGGATCGCGCTGCTGTTCGTGCGTGCTCTGGGCCGCAGCAGCCTGGGCTTGGCGTACGGGATCACGCTGACCGATCTGGTGCTGGCGCCGGCCACCCCCAGCAACACCGCCCGCTCCGGGGGTGTCATCCACCCCGTCATCCGCTCGCTCAGCACCAACGCCGGCTCCCACCCCGGCGACGAAAGCCGCCGCAAGCTCGGCGCCTACCTGAGCGTGACCGCGATGCAGATCAACACCGTGACCAGCGCCATGTTCCTGACCTCCATGGCCGCCAACCCGCTGGTACAGAAGCTCGCCGCCGACCACGGCATCCACCTCACCTGGACCTCCTGGGCGCTGGCGGCCCTGGTGCCCGGCCTGGTGGCGCTGCTGGTGCTTCCCGCACTGCTCTACCGGGTCTTCCCGCCCGCGGTCCGCGAGACCCCCGAGGCCCCGGTTCAGGCACGTTCCCAGCTCGCCGAGCTCGGCCGGATGTCCCGTCAGGAGTGGACGATGGCCGCGGTCTTCGTGCTCCTGCTCCTGCTGTGGTCGGTCGGCGGCCAGGTCTGGGACCTGTCGGCCACCGTCTCCGCCTTCACCGGCGTGGCGCTGCTGCTCATCACCGGCGTGCTGACGTGGGGCGACCTGGTCGCGGAGAAGGCGGCGTGGACCACATTGGTGTGGTTCTCCGTCCTGGTGATGATGGCCGGTCAGCTTCAGGAACTCGGCGTGATCGGCTGGTTCAGCGCATCGATCACCGACGCCACCTCCGGAGTCGGCTGGCAGACCGCGTTCGCCATCCTGACACTCGTCTACCTCTTCTCCCACTACCTGTTCGCTTCCAACACCGCCCATGTGGCAGCCATGTACGCCGCCTTCCTGGCGGCCGCCACCGCCACCGGCGCACCGCCCGTCATGGCCGCGCTCGTGCTCGGCTTCATCAGCTCCCTGTACGGCGGCCTGACCCACTACGCCTCCGGACCGGCCCCCGTCCTCTTCGGCGGCGGCTACGTCACCCTCGGCGAATGGTGGCGCACCGGCCTGATCACCGCCGCTGCCAACATCGTCATCTGGATGGGCGTCGGCGCCGCCTGGCTGAAGGTCCTCGGCCACTGGTGAGCAACGCGACCAGCCGACCGGCTACCTGGTCCTCCCGGCCCGTTCTGCTTGCGGAACGGGCCGGAGTCCTCAGCAGTAGACCCCGAGCTCGGCTCGGATCCGTCGGAACCGGGCAGACCCCACCGGAGCCACTCCGGATGTGCACCGGCCGCGGCGCTACCGCCGCGGCCGACTTGGACCAAGTCCCCGGCCGTCAGCGCCGGCCCATCACTCGTCACCCGGCCTGGCTGTTCATGACCCGACACGGTCCCAGCCGCGGCGCGGGGCGCGGGCGCCGAGTTGGGTGTCGCGGCTGCGGTAGACGATGTAGGGGCGGGTCAAGTAGCCGAGCGGTGCGGTGAGCATGTGGACGAGGCGGGTGAAGGGCCAGGCCGCGAACAGCAACAGGGCGCTGATCGCGTGCAGCTGGAAGAGCACCGGGGCTTCGGTCATCAGGTCGGGGTCGGGTTGGAGGTAGAAGATGGAGCGGAACCAGGGGGAGATGGTCTCGCGGTAGTCGTATCCGCCGCCGACGACGTTCGCGGCCACGGTGGCGGCCAGGCCGAGCACGATGGTGACGGTCAGGGAGACATACATGGCCTTGTCGTTGCGGGTGGTGGCGGAGAAGACCGGGCCGACGGTGCGGCGGCGGTAGATCAGGATGGCCAGTCCGCCGAGCGTGGCGACTCCCGCGATGGTGCCGAGGACGACCGCGCCGATGTGGTACGTGTGCTCGCTGATACCGACCGCTTCCGTCCAGCTCTTCGGAATCACCAGCCCGCCGATGTGTCCGATGAGGACGACGAGGATGCCGAAGTGGAACAGCGGGCTGCCGATGCGCAGCAGCCGCCTCTCGTAGAGCTGGGAGGAGCGGGTCGTCCAGCCGAACTTGTCGTAGCGGTAGCGCCAGACGTGGCCGAGAACGAACATCGCGAGGACGACATACGGCAGGACGACCCACAGGAGGATGCCGCCGGTGCCGGTCTCCGCCGCCAAGGTGAGAGGCTGCGCGGGTGCGGTCATCGGGGACCTCCTACGACGGGATCGGGCAGGAAAACCGGGGATGCGTACGGGTCGAGGCCGACCTGTTCCTCGGGCGGGCCCTCGGCGGCCAGGCGCAGGACGGCTTCTCGGTCGTCGCCGGCGAGGGCAGGCAGGGTGGCGGAGACGGAGTCCAGGACGTGTGCCCAGGGTGAGCCGTCGTCGTTCAGGGCCAGGCGCAGGAGTTCCAGGCCGGCGCGGTGTTCGGTGAGCAGGCGTGTTCCGGTGGGCGGGTCGGTGGCGGCGAATTCGAGGACGACGGCGAGGTGGTCGGGCAGTTCGTCGTCGGCGAGGCGCCAGCCGGCCGTGGCGTAGGTCTGTTTCAACCGCAGCAGGGCGGTGCCGCGCTTCCTGGTGTCGCCGTGTGCGTAGTACGTCAGGTAGAAGCAGCAGCGCTTGCGGTGGTCGAAGGTGGCCACGTAGGTGGCGGCCAGGTCCGCGGGGGCGGTCTGCTCGGCGTGTGCGGTGAAGCGCAGCAGGGGGCGGGCGACCGGGTCCGGCAGGGTGGCGGCGACCCGGCCGGCCAGGGCCAGGCGCTGCTCGAACTCCTCGTCGGGGTAGGCGAGCAGCAGGGACTGGGCCTGCCAGGCCCAGGAGTGCCAAGGCTCCGTGCGAGCCCTGCGCGTGGTCTTCCCCTTCATGGCTTTCATGGATTTCATGGCTTCGGCTCGACCTCCCCTGCGCTGTCGCCGCCGACGCCTCCGGCTCGTTTGTCGGGGAACAGGCCGGGCGGGGAACCCTTGCCGTCCCAGTTGAGGAGGTTGACCCGGGTGCCCTTGTCGGTGGGGGCGGCGGGGGTGTCGGAGGTCTGGCGGTCACGCAAGGCGTGGAAGTTCTCCACGGCGATGGGCGCCGCGCCTCCGGAGGTCTCACCGAAGGGGCCGGAGCCGCCCATGCCCGGGCCACCCTCGTAGTCGAGGCTGCACTCGGTGGCCAGTTCCTCCAGCTTGTGCGCCTGTTCTGCATGGGCGGGCGGGATGACGTACCGCTCGTCGTACTTGGCCAGGGCGAGCAGCCGGTACATGTCGTACATCTGCTCCTCGCCCATGCCGACCTCCTTGGGGATCGCGGCATTGGGTTCACGGCCGAGATTGATGTCCCGCATGTAGGACCGCATGGCGGCGAGGCGGCGCAGGACCGCGTCGACGGGGGCCGGGTCACCGGCGGTGAAGAGCTGGGCGAGGTAGTCGACGGGGATGCGCAGGGCATCGACGGCGGCGAAGAGGTTGTGGTGGTTCTCGGCGTCGGCTCCGGTGCCGCGTACGGCGTCGACCACCGGGGACAGCGGCGGGATGTACCAGACCATGGGCAGGGTGCGGTACTCCGGGTGCAGTGGCAGGGCCACCTTGTAGGTGTTGATCAGGGAGTGAATCGGGGAGCGTTGGGCCGCATCGATCCAGTCCCGGGGGATGTCCGCCTTCTCGGCTTCGGCGATGACCTGGGGGTCGTGCGGGTCGAGGAAGACCTGCCTCTGGGCCTCGTACAGACCCTTCTCGTCGGGTGTCGAGGCGGCTTCCAGGACGCGGTCGGCGTCGTAGAGAACGAGGCCGATGTAGCGCAGCCGGCCGACGCAGGTCTCGGAGCAGACGGTGGGCAGACCGACCTCGACGCGTGGGAAGCAGAAGGTGCACTTCTCGGCTTTGCCGGTGCGGTGGTTGAAGTACACCTTCTTGTAGGGGCATCCCGTGACGCACATCCGCCAGCCCCGGCAGCGGTCCTGGTCGACGAGGACGATGCCGTCCTCCTCGCGCTTGTAGATCGCGCCGGAGGGGCAGGAGGCCGCGCAGGACGGGTTGAGGCAGTGCTCGCAGATGCGCGGCAGGTAGAACATGAAGCTCTGTTCGAACTCGAGCTTGATCTTCTCCGCGACCTCGTTCAGCAGCACGTCCTTCTCGCTGGTGGCGGCCGAGCCGCCGAGGTCGTCGTCCCAGTTCGCCGACCAGGAGATCTTCATGTCCTTGCCCGAGATCAGGGACTTGGGGCGGGCGACCGGGGTGTGCTCCTGCAGCGGGGCGTTGGTCAGCGTCTCGTAGTCGTAGGTCCAGGGCTCGTAGTAGTCGTCGAGGGACGGCAGCACGGGGTTGGAGAAGATCTGGATCAGTTTCTTGAAGCGGCCGCCGGCCTTCAGCGCCAGCTTCCCGCGCTTGTTGAGTTCCCAGCCGCCCTTCCAGGTGTCCTGGTCCTCGTAGCGGCGTGGATATCCCTGGCCGGGGCGGGTCTCGACGTTGTTGAACCATACGTACTCGACGCCGGTGCGGTTGGTCCACGCCTGTTTGCAGGTGACCGAGCAGGTGTGGCAGCCGATGCACTTGTCGAGGTTCATCACCATCGCCATCTGAGCCATGACACGCATGTCAGTACTCCACCTCCTGGTTCGCGCGGCGGCGGATGACGGTGACCTCGTCGCGCTGGTTGCCGGTCGGGCCGAGGTAGTTGAAGGCGTACGACAGCTGGGCGTAGCCGCCGATCAGATGGCTGGGCTTGATCAGCAGACGGGTCAGGGAGTTGTGGATGCCGCCGCGCCGGCCGCTCGTCTCGGTGCGGGGCACGTCGATCAGCCGGTCCTGGGCGTGGTGCATGTAGACGGTGCCCTCCGGCATGCGGTGCGAGACGACCGCGCGGGCGGCGACCACACCGTTGCGGTTGACGGCCTCCACCCAGTCGTTGTCCCTCACCCCGACCTTGGCCGCATCCTGCGTGCTCATCCAGATCGTCGGGCCGCCCCTCGAGAGGGACAGCATGAACAGGTTGTCCTGATACTCGGAGTGGATCGACCACTTGTTGTGCGGGGTCAGGTAGCGGACCGTCACGCCCAGTTCCCCGACGTCCCCCAGGCGCGGCTCGTCGAACAGGGCATCCATGTTCAACGGCGGACGATAGACCGGAAGTTGCTCGCCGAGCGCGGTCATCCAGTCGTGGTCGAGATAGAAGTGCTGGCGGCCGGTGAGAGTGTGCCAGGGCTTGAGACGCTCCACGTTGACCGTGAACGGCGAGTAGCGGCGCCCGCCCGTCTCCGAACCGGACCACTCCGGCGAGGTGATGACCGGGACCGGAGCGGCCTGGGTGTCGGCAAAGGTGATCTGCTTGCCCTCGTGCTCGGCGGCCAGGTCCGCGAGTTGCGTGCCGGTGCGGGTCTCGAGCGTGTGGAAGCCCTGCGTGGCCAAGTGCCCGTTGCTGGTGCCGGACAAGGCGAGGATCGCCTCGCAGGCGTGCACATCCCGGGCGATGGAGGGCCGTCCGTCGGCCGCGCCGCCCCGCACGGTGCCGTTCTTGTGCCGCAGGTACTCCAGCTCACGGTCGACCTTGAAGGTGATGCCCTTGGTGGTGGCGCCCAGGGAGTCCAGGAGGGGGCCGAGGGCGCCCATCTTGTCCGCGACCGCACCGTAGTCCCGCTCGACCGTCGCCAGCTTCGGCATGGTGCGGCCCGGCACCGGCTCGCACTCCCCCGCCTTCCAGTCCCGCACCCGGCCGTGCGGGGTGGCCAGCTCGTCGGGAGTGTCGTGCAGCAGCGGCGCGGCCACGACGTCCTTGCGGACGCCGAGGTGGCCGGCGGCCTGGCGGCTGAACTCCTTGGCGAGGGTGTGGAAGGCGTCCCAGTCGGTACGGGTCTGCCACGGCGGGGCGATCGCCGGATTGAAGGCGTGCACGAAGGGGTGCATGTCCGTGCTGGACAGGTCGTGCTTCTCGTACCAGGTCGCAGCCGGCAGGACCACGTCGGAGAAGACGGTCGTGCTGGTCATCCGGAAGTCCAGCGTCATCAGCAGATCGAGCTTGCCCGCCGGTGCCTCCTCCCGCCACACCACATCCCGCGGACGGGCATCCGGCGGCGCCTCCGTGGCGCGTACGGAGGAATCGGTGCCCAGCAGATGCTTGAGGAAGTACTCGTTGCCCTTGGCCGAGGAGCCCAGCAGATTGGCCCGCCACACGGTCAGCACCCGCGGGTAGTTCTCCGGGGCGTCCGGATCCTCACCCGCGAACCCCAGTCGCCCTGACTTCAGCTCCTCCACGACGTGAGCGCCCACGTCGCGGCCGGCGGCCGCGGCCTCGTCGGCGAGGTCCAGCGGGTTGCGGTCGAAGGTCGGGTATGACGGCATCCAGCCCATCCGCGCCGACTGCGCGATCACATCGGCGGTGGTCTTCCCCGCGAACGGGCCTTGCTGACCCGCCGCCGCGAGGGTGTCGGCGGAGAACGGGTCGTAGCGGAACTGGTCACTGTGCAGGTACCAGTACGCGGTCTGGATCATCAGCCGGGCCGGACGGTTCCAGTCCGCGGCGGTCGCGATCGCCGAGTAGCCGGTGATCGGGCGGACCTTCTCCTGACCGACGTAGTGCGCCCAGCCACCGCCGTTGACCCCCTGACAGCCGGTCAGCGTGGTCAGCGTCAGGAACGCGCGGTAGATGGTGTCGGAGTGGAACCAGTGGTTGGTGCCCGCCCCCATGATGATCATCGAACGGCCGCCGGACTCCTCGGCGTTGGTCGCGAATTCCCGGGCGATCCGGGCCGCCCGGGCCGCGTCCACTCCGGTGATCGCCGCCTGCCAGGCCGGGGTGTACGGCTCCTCGGCATCGTCGTACGAAGCCGGCCACTGGCCAGGCAATCCGTCGCGGGCCACCCCGTACTGGGCCAGCAGCAGGTCGAACACCGTGGTCACCAAGCGTCCCGCCACCCGGCGCACAGGTACGCCACGCCGCAGCCGTCCCGCGCTGCCGTCCGGGGCGTCGAAGCGGGGCAGATCGACGGCGACCGGTGCCTCGCCGCCTCCGTCGGCGGACAGCAGCGGATCCACGTCACCCAGGTCGAGGTTCCATTTTCCGGCGCCGGCATCGCCGAAGCGGTCCCCGAGGGTGCCGTTCGGCACGACCGGCCCTCCGGTGGCCGCGTCCAGCAGTACGGTCCGGAACTCCGCGTGCTCGGCCGTGGCGGGCTCGCCGCCGAGGTCGGCGGCGGTCAGGAACTTGCCGGGCGTGTACGTACCCGGCTCGTCCGCCGCCTCATCCAGGGTGACCAGGAACGGCAGGTCGGTGTACCGCTTCACATACGACGTGAAGTACTCCGTCTCCCGGTCGACGAAGAACTCCTTGAGGATCACATGCCCCATGGCCATGGCGAGGGCCCCGTCGGTGCCCGGCTGGGCGGGCAGCCACTCGTCGGCGAACTTCACGTTGTCCGCGTAGTCGGGCGACACGGCGACGACCTTCTGCCCGCGGTAGCGGGCCTCCGCCATCCAGTGCGCGTCCGGCGTCCGGGTCACCGGCAGGTTCGACCCCCACATGATCAGATACCCGGCGTCCCACCAGTCCCCCGACTCCGGTACGTCGGTCTGGTCGCCGAACATCTGCGGCGAGGCCACCGGCAGGTCGGCGTACCAGTCATAGAACGACAGCATCGCCCCGCCGAGCAGCGAGTAGAAGCGGGCGCCGGCGGCGTGCGAGACCATCGACATCGCCGGGATCGGGGAGAACCCGGCCAGCCGGTCCGGACCGTACGCCTTGATGGTGTGCACATGCGCGGCGGCCACCATCTCCACCGCCTCGTCCCAACTCGCCCGCACCAGGCCGCCCTTGCCGCGCGCCTTCTTGTAGCGGCGCGCCTTCTCGGGGTCGGAGACGATGTCCGCCCAGGCCGCCACCGGGTCGCCGAGGCGGGCCTTGGCCTCGCGGTACATCTGGAGGAGCACGCCGCGCACGTACGGGTAGCGGACCCTGGTGGGCGAGTAGGTGTACCAGGAGAAGGCCGCCCCGCGCGGACAACCGCGCGGCTCGTACTCGGGGCGGTCCGGGCCCACCGACGGGTAGTCGGTCTGCTGCGCCTCCCAGGTGATGATGCCGTCCTTGACGTACACCTTCCACGAGCACGAGCCGGTGCAGTTCACCCCGTGCGTGGAACGCACCACCTTGTCGTGCGACCACCGGTCCCGGTAGAACTCGTCCGCCTGCCGACCGCCCTTGCGGTGCAGGGTGCGCAGGTCGTCGGAGACCTCCGCCCGGGTGAAGAAGCGGCGGCTGCGCACCAGCGCCTCCGCCAGATCGCCGTCCATGCCCGTCCGCGTCTGTTCCCGGCTGGTCTCCGTGCTCACCGTGCCACTCCACCCCGGGCGCTCCGGACGCCCGTTCGAATTGTGATCGGTTCCCGGCCGCACACGACTCTACGACCGCCGTCCCACGGAAGGTCAACAGCCACACCACGAACAAGCGGGGCCCGTAAAGATCGCCTGCGTGCAGGGCCGGTTACCCCGGCTCCGCGCCGTCATGCCCGTATCTGCAAAGTCCCGTACCCCCGCTCAGGGTGAACGGGGGTACGGTGCTTGCGGGAATGCTGTCCTGCCAGCGGTGGCAGGCGGGCCTTTCAGGCGGCTGGCCGGGACAGGGTGCTGCCCGCCTTGGCGCGCGTGGCCTCGACCGCTTCCCACTCCTCGGTGCTCAGGTTCGCGAGTGCGGCCGGGAAGACGCCGTCCTGCTCCTTCAGGATGTGATCGCGCAGCATGGCCATCGCTTCCATCAGCCGGTCTGGCCAGGTCGGGTCCGAGGGCGTCGCACCGTCGGCGGCCTCGGCGAGCACCGTCTCGATGCGGCGGTGCTCGGCTTCCAGGGCGGCGATCTGGTCGGGGAAGTCCCCGGCCAGGGCGGGGAACAGGCCGTGCTCCTCCACCTGGGTGTGCGGGCCGAGCACCCTCGCGATCTCGCGAGCGACCTCCGCCATCCGGACCACCCCGCCCTCCTGCTGGGCGGGACGAAGGTGGCTGATCAGGCGAACCACCTCATCATGCTCCTGGGTCAGTTCGCCGATCGTCTCCAGGGCCTGGCAGCCGCAGTACTCGCACACCGGTCTTCTCCCTGTCCTTCGTTCCTGTGGGTCTGGTCCGCTCGCCGTTACGCGGTGGTGCCTGCGGTGCGGTGCCCATGCCGGCGACCGGTGCGCTGGTTGCGCTCGCCGCCTCCGGCTGCGGCGCGCACACCGGTGACGGTGTAGGCCAGCGCGGCGGCGGCCACGATCGCAAGGAGGGCGAGGCCGGCCGCGTACGTCCCGTACTCGCCGTATAGCGAGCCCATCACCAGCGGCGGCAGGAAGCCGCCCAGGCCGCCCGCGGCGCCGACCACGCCGGTGACCGAGCCGACCTGGTCGGAGGGGGTCCGCAGGGCCACCAGGGCGAAGGCCGCCCCGCTGCCGGCGCCGAGTGCTGCGGCCATGGACAGGAAGGCGATGGTGCCCACGGGCGCCAGGGGGAGGGTGAAGGACTGCACGACCGCTCCGGCCACGACCACGGCCAGCGAGCCCGCCAGCACTCGGACCGGGCCGAGCCGGTCGGACAGCCAGCCGCCCATCGGGCGCATCGCCACCGCGAGGAGCACGAACCCGGCCATGCGGTTGGCGGCGTCGGCCTGGGTCAGGTCGTACCCGGTCTTGAGGTAGGTGGGCAGGTAGACGGAGAAGGCGACGTAGCCGCCGAACGCGACCGCGTACAGCGCGGATGCCTGCCAGGTGATGGGCAGTCGAGCGGTGGCGGCCAGGCGGCGGGCCAGCGGCTCGGTGGGCACGGTGCGGCCGGGTGCGTCGCGCAGCAGCAGCGCGGCGGCCACCGCGTACACGGCCAGCACCGCAGCGGTGATCAGGAACGGGGTGGACATGCTGTTCGCGTCGACCAGCTTCACGGTGGTCAGGGCGCTGATGGCAGTGCCGCCCATGCCGGCGCCGAAGACGCCGATGGCCAGGCCGCGCCGCTCGGGCGGGAACCAGGCGTTGACGAGCGGCACACCGACGGCGAAGGCCGTACCGCCGATGCCGAGGAAGAACCCGCCGATCAGGAGTGCGGTGAGCGAGGAGTGCCCGGCCAGCCCCAGGTAGAGCACCGGCACGATGGTGGCCGCCGACACGATCGGGAACATCACCCGGCCGCCGAACCGGTCGGTCAGCGCGCCCACCGGGATCCGGCCCAGGGAGCCGACCACGACCGGCACCGCCACCAGCAGCGACTGCTCGAACGACGACAGGTCGAGGCCGTCCTTGAACCGCGGGCCGAGCGGGCTGAGCAGCGCCCACGCCCAGAAGTTCACGGCGAAACCAACGGTGGCCAGGGCCAGCATCAGCCACGCCCGGCCGGACACCGACCCATCTGACGGTGAGCTGTCGCTCTTCGACTTCATCGGCTGGACCATGTTGTCCGTCCCTTTCCTCTTCAGGGTGGTACTGCGCCACCGGGATCGCACACGCCCCACAGGCCCCTTGCCGGCGGAACGGCATCCCGGAACCACTGTCCGCACCAGGAGCCACCGGCGGCATGGGCCATGAGTCCCTACCGGCGGCCAGACAGTCCCCGGGTTCGGACCCGGACGTCCCTCCGCACCGGCCCCCTGTATCGCGTTGCCCGCGCGGCACCGGCGAAACAGCGGCTGCGATCGGCCGGCCCCGAGTCCCAAGGGGTAGGGCCGGTCGGCCCTACCCCCACACGACGACCGCGGGGACGATGGACTGATGTCCCAGAACGACGCCTTTCGCGCACTCGACCGTCAGGAGTGCCTGCGCCTCCTCGCCAAGGTGCCGGTCGGCCGCGTGGTCTACACCAGGCACGCACTGCCCGCGGTCCTCCCCATCAACTTCTCCCTGGACACGGACGCCTCCGTCCTGCTCCGTACCTCGCCGGACTCAGACCTCGTCCACGCCATCGACGGCGTCGTGGTCGCCTTCGAGGCGGACGAGTTCGACGCGGCGACCCGGTCCGGCTGGAGCGTGGTCGTCACCGGCCGGGCCACCGTGGTGACCGATCCCGCCGAGCACGAACGGCTCTCGCAGACCGGCCCCACGTCCTGGATGCCTCTGCGGGACCCGGTGTTCGTACGGATCGAGTCGGAGATGGTCACCGGACGCGAACTCGGGGGAACTCACGGTACGCAGTGAGCCGTGGCGCATCCCGCCGCAGCCCGCCGGGCTTCCGGTACGTACCGCGCGAACGGGGCGCGAGCCGACCGTACGAGGTCAGTCTGTCGGCTCGGGCCTCGCGCCGGTGCTCATGTGAGGAGTCTCCGGCCTGGCCCGTGACCAGCGGCGGTGGTCGGCACGTGGGGAGTGGACGCCGGGCCCCGTGACAGCAGGACCGTGTGGTTCGCGTGCGGAACCGAGCGTCTGCCGGTCACCTCACCTGGTCGTATCGGCCCAGGTAGCGGAACTCCCCGTCCTTGACCTGGTACAGGAAGCTCGTATTGTCGGGTATGAGGCTGTGGGTCATGTCCTGGGTGAAGCGCAGGGGCTTGGCCACACCGTTGTAGGTGAGCTTGAAGATGCGCTCGGCCACCTGCCCGGGGGTGATGCCGGCACCGCCGCCGAGGGCGTCCAGGGAGGCGGCGATCAGCCCCACGGCATCGTAGGCTTCGGCGGACCAGCGGGCGGGAGGTTCGCCGAAGCGGTCGCGGTACGCTGCCGTGAATGCCTTCGCGGCCTTGGTGCCGGACGACTGCGGTTCGCTGTAGGGCGCCTCGAACACCCAGCCCTCGGCCGCCTCGCCCGCGGCCTTCGTGAAGTCCGGGCGCATCACGGGCTCGACGGCCAGGCGTGGTCCGGTGTAACCCGCGGCGGCCAGAGCCCGGGCGCAGGCCGCGGCCCGGGTCGGCGAGGTGCCCGCGTAGACGACGGCCTCGGGGCGCGTGGTGAGGGCGGCGGCGACGGCCGGGCGGAAGTCGTCCGTTTTGGCCGCCACCGGGTGAACGGTGGCGGTGCCCTCGCTGGGCGGGTTCTCGCGCAGCCCGCGGGCGATGTCCTCGGCCGCCTGGCCCGCGGCCCGGTCCTGGATGACGGCGGTGCGTTCGGCCTTGCGCACTCTGGTCAGGTAGCTGATCACCGCCGAGGTCCAGTACCCCGACGGGGCCCTGGTCACGCAGAGGGAACGGCTCAAGGCCGCGGACAGCCTCAGGGCGTCGTAGTCGACCGAGACGAGCAGGACCGGCATGAACGCCTTCCCGTACAGCTCGACCACGGCGCGGGCGGTGGCTTCGGTGGTGGGGCCGATGACCGCGCGGACGGAAGGGTCGGCGATCAGGCGGCGGGCCCCGTCCTTCGCGCGCCCAGCCTCGCCCCGGTCGTCGTACGAGGTCAGGGCGAGCCGGAAACGGGCGTCCTTGCGGGCGTTGTGATCGGCCACGGCGAGCCGGGCGCCTCTCTGCTGTGCCTGTCCCTCCTCCGCGTGGGCGCCCGTCAGGGCGGCGTGCAGGCCGATGGTGTGGGTGGGCAGGCCCTGTGTCCCACCGCCCGGCGCGGTGCCCCGGCGGGTGGTCAGCAGGACCGCGGCGCCGGTGCCGGATGCGGCGAGCACCGCGGCGGCCGAGCCGCCGACGGCCAGGATCCGGCGGCGGGAGGGTGCCCGCCCCAGCCGTCCGGCGTCGACGGTGGGTTCCACCGGCGCGGTGGGGGCCGTCTGCCGGGGCGGTGGGTCCAGCGCGCGGGACGAGCGTTCGGCCACCAGCCGCAGCACCGGGGACGGCAGCCAGTCGGCGAGGTGGGGCGCCGCCTGGCCGGAAGTTGTCAGTACGTGGGCGAGTTCGGCGGCCGTTGGTCGATCGGCGGGGTCCTTGGCCAGGCAGCGTGTGATCGCCGTACGCAGCGGGGGCAGCAGGCTGTCGAAGCCGACCAGGTCGGGCTCCTCGTGCACAGTGCGGTACAGGACGGCGGCCGGATTGCCGGTGCCGAAGGGCCGTCGCCCGGTGGCCGCGTACGCCAGCACGCAGCCCAGGGCGAACACGTCGCTCGCGGGGACGGCCCCGCCGCCTGCCCGGACCTGCTCGGGAGCGAGGTAGCCGGGGGTGCCGACCACCGCGCCGGGCTCGGTCAGCGCCGTCGCGCCGGTGGCCCGGGCGATGCCGAAGTCGATCAGCCGGGGGCCGTCGAGGGCGAGCAGGACGTTGCCGGGCTTGACGTCCCGGTGCACCAGGCCCGCCGCGTGCACCTCGGTCAGGGCCTCCGCCAGCCGGGCGCCGAGTGTGGCGACGGCGTACGGCGGCAGGGGCCCGTAGCCGTCCACGGCCTCGGCCAGGGAGGGGCCGGGCACGAACGCGGTGGCCAGCCACGGCTCGCGGGCCTCGGCGTCGGCGGCGGTGACCGGTACCAGCCAGCGGCCGGTGAGCCCTCTCGCCAGCCGCGCCTCGCGCCGGAACCGTTCCCGGAAGGACGGCTCGGCGGCGTACTCGGCACGGATGACCTTCAGGGCGGCCAGGGTGCCGTCCGTGGTGCGGGCCAGGTAGACCACGCCCATGCCGCCCGCGCCGAGCCGGGCGAGCAGCCGGTGCCCGCCCAGTTCGCCGGGGTCCTGCGCGCTCAGCGCCCGCATCGTCCACGCCCTCCGGGGTCAGGCTCCGGAGGTGTCCACTGGCGCCACGTAGGCGAACCGGCCGTCCTGGACCCGGAAATGGTGGAGCAGCCCATTCCTCATCCACTTGTCGCTGTTGAAGGCGTAGGTCGCGGCCACCCCGGTGAACCGGGCCTCGGTGAGGGCCCGGGTGAGCCGGTCGCGGGCGGGACGGCTGCGGCCCTTCGGGGCGAGGGCGGTGAGCCGGTCGCCGAGCAGGCGTGTCACGTCGTACGCCTCGGCCGCCCACGGACCCGGCGCGCTCCCGTACCGCTTGCGGTAGGCGGCGGCGAAACCGCGTACGGGTGTGGCGTCCGGTGCGATGTACGAGGTCAGTACCTGCCAGTCCTCGGCCGCCCGGCCGGCCCGGGAGGTGAAGGCCGCGGTGGCCGAGGCGGCGTCGAGGAAGCGGGACCCGGCGAAATCACGCTCCGCGAGAACGCGGGCCACCGTGGCGGCGCGTTCTGGTGCGCCCAGGTAGTAGAACCCGTCCACGCCGTGGCCGAGGATGTCGGCGACGACCGGTTCCAGAGCGCTCGCGCTCGCGGCTGCGGGCACCACGCGCAGATACATCTCCATCCGCTCGCGTGCGGCGCTCTGCGCCACGAGCATGGACTCCATGCCTGCCACCTTGCCCGCCCGGTCGGCCAGCATGCCCAGCCGGCCGGCACCCTGCGCGCCGAGCGTGGTGACGGTGGCGAAGGCGCCGTACGCGGACAGCGACGAGGCGTGGAAGTACGCGCGTGGGGTGGCCCCTGCGAGCGCCGTCTGCGCTGCGGTGGTCGACAGTTCCGACACGGTCAGCAGCGGCATGCCGGCGCCGTCGTAGACCTCCAGCGCGGACAGCGTCGAGGCGTAGCCGGTGGGGCCGAGCACGGCGAGGACGTCGCCGGTGCCGGTCAGCCTCCGGGCCACCCGCACGGCCCGGGCCGGCTCACCCCGGTCGTCCTCGGTCCGCAGTGCGAGAGTGAAGGGTCTGCTCCTGCGGGCGTTGAACTGCTCCACCGCCAGCCGCGCGCCTCGCTCCTGCGCGCGCCCGGCCTCTCGCTGCGGGCCCGTCAGATCCGCGTGGAGGCCGATGGTCCACGGGCTGTCCGCGGTCTGTGCCGCGGCGCCATCGTCGTCGTCTGCCAGCGCCGC
Organism: Streptomyces sp. NPDC012510; assembly: GCF_042955065.1. NCBI lineage: Bacteria > Bacillati > Actinomycetota > Actinomycetes > Kitasatosporales > Streptomycetaceae > Streptomyces > Streptomyces sp. NPDC012510. Next base: position 206,855 of record NZ_JBIBEN010000012.1, on the reverse strand, counting down.
CCACAGCGCGGCACCGCCGCCCGCCAGGAGCAGCGCCGTGCCGCCGGCCAGGGCGAGGACCCTGCGCCGGCCCGGAGGCCGTGGCCCGGACCCGGCCCCGGAGCCTTCCGGCACCTCGGTGGGCTCGATGCCCGGCAGGGCGAGCATCTGAGCCGACCGTTCGGCGATCATCCGTACCACCGCGTCGGGCAGCCAGTCGACCGTGCCGGCCGGGGCGTCCTCCACCAGCAGCGCGTCCACCTCGGCGGCCGTGGGCCGCTGCTGAGGCTCCTTCGCCAGGCAGCGGCCGAGCAGCGCCCGCAACTCGGCGTCCGCCACACCGTCCAGCTCGGGCACGTCATGGATGGTGCGGTACAGCAGCGCGTCCGCCGCGCCGGTACCGAACGGCAGGCGGCCGGTGGCCGCGTACGCCAGCACGCAGCCCAGCGAGAAGATGTCGCTCGGCGCTCCCACCTGCACCGCCCGCGCCTGCTCCGGGGAGAGGAAGCCGGGCGTGCCGACCACCACGTTGTCGGAGGTCAGCTCCGTCTCGTCGGCCGCCGTGGGGCGTGCGATGCCGAAGTCGATCAGCCGGGGCCCGTCGAGGGCGAGCAGGACGTTGCCCGGTTTGACGTCCCGGTGCACCAGGCCCGCCACGTGCACGGCGGCCAGGGCACGTGCCAGCACCTTGCCCAGCACCCGCACCGCACGGTCCGGCAGCGCCCCGCAGGCCGCGACCGCCTCGGCCAGGGAGGGTCCGGGCACGAACGCGGTGGCCAGCCACGGCGCCTGCGCCTCCGTGTCGGCGCCGAGCACCCGCACCACCCACGGGCTGTCGACCTGCCGGGCGGTTTCCGCCTCCCGGCGGAAACGGGACCGGAACTCGGCCTGGTCGGCGTACTCGGGCTGGATCACCTTGACCGCGGCCAGGTCGCCCGCCTCGGTCCGGGCGAGGTAGACCACGCCCATGCCGCCGGCGCCCAGCCGCCCCAGCAGCCGGTGCCCGCCCAGACGCGAGGGGTCGGTGGGAAGCAGCCGCTCCATCCCTCACTCGCCTCCCTTCGCGTCCTTGGCAGTGGCGCCCGGGGAGGAGGGGGCAGGCTCCGGTGAAGCCGAACCGGACCCGGTGGGGCCCCCGATCGCGTCCTGTACCCGCACCAGCATCATGGCGGCCACCTCCACCTCTTTCGCGGTGCTCTTCTGCCCTCCGCACACGGACGCGGAGACCACGACCGAGCCGAACGTGGACTGCGTCCACGAGTAGTGATACGGCCCACCCCGCGTGTCGCTGACGCACCTGCCCGTCTCCGACAGCGAGTCGTCGCTGGTGACGTTGCCGTTCTCACCCCACGCGACGGCGGTTGAGGCGAGATCGGTGAGCCGCTCCCCCTGCTGCAGCGTCTGCTCCGGGCAACCGGCGGCCTCCTCCAGCATCCCGGCCTGCTCCCAGGCGGCGTCCAGCGCCGTCCGGTGCACCGTGACCGTGGCCGACAGCCGCACCGATCCCTTACCGCTGCCCGAGGGCACCGTGAAGTGGCGGGTGAGTGTGGCGAGTACGTCGTCCGGCAACGCCTGCCGCTGCCACACGCAGTTCTCGCCCAGCGCCGCCCAACTGCTCGGATCGCTCTCGTACGGCGTCGCCCGCACCGCCCCCGCCCCGACCAGCTCCGGATCGGCGATCACCTCCCGGACGAACGCCCGCGCCTCCTCCACGGTTCGCGGCTGCTTCGCCGGGTCCGCCTGCTCGGTCGGCGACACCGCCGGAAGCGCTCCGTCGCCGCCGCTCGCGTCCGCCGTCGCCCCTGTTTCCCTACCACCGGTGCTCCGGCCGTCGCCCGGAGTCGATGCCCGTCTCATCTCCCCACCAGGACCGCTGCCACCGTCCGTGCAACCGGCCAGCAACGCCGCGCACATCGTCACGGCCCCGCAGACCAACCGGGCTCTCGCATACGTCACGGTCCCGCCCCCTCGTCGCGTGCGTGCCTTCCCCGCTCCCCTGGCAGCCGCCGCCGACTCCGCGGCAGACGCCACGCATCGCAGGCGGCCACCTCATGCCGGTACCGATGCCACGCCGGCACTGGATGGTTCCCCGTTCCCCAACGCGCTCCCATTTCACGGTAGTTCAGAAAGTGTCCAGGGAATACCCGGTTCGGCGCCACGCGAGCACCTGTCCCGCCCAAGAAGAAGCCGGTGCACGCGCCTCGTCGCCGACGCGGACGGACGGTGACCGGACCGGGAGCACGCTGCGCCTGCTGCGGCCGTCGGGACCGAGCAGACGTGGCCGACATCTGAGCACGGCGGTCCGTGGCAGCTCCCGGCCGGTCGGAGGCCGGCATCGCGGGAGGCCAGAGGTCGGGTGCCTGGACCGGACGGTCCAAGACACCGTACGCCGGGTCCTTGATCACCATCCTGAGCAGGGCCGAACGGCCCCTCAAGAAGGCCCGATCCGCCCAAGTGTCGCGCGCCCGCGCCCGTCTAACCTCCCGCATGTGGAGAGCGGCCGCACAGGCCGCTTGGACGCCCACGTCTGACGCCCGTCGATGTCAGTCCGGCAGACCCGTCCGGTCGGACGAGGAAGCCTGCCCTGTCGGGCGGGTCGGCGAAGTCATCGCGGGCAAGGGGCGGTTGCCCCCGTTCGACGGCAGGGGAAGCACATGGGGCAGCGCAGTGACCTGCGAAGGCGCATGGCCGGCCTGGAGGCCGAGTGGTCCCGCTGGGTGCCACGGCTGAAGGTCGCGGGTACAGCCCCGAGCTGTGGTGATGGCCTGCGCCACGAGGTGACCGAGTCCTGGGCGCGCTCGCTGATCAGTGTGGATCCCGGACGGGACAGCGCTCCCGTCGCCGACGAGGGCGCGGTGCACGAACGCTGGTCCGGCTCCCTGCTGCGGCGACCGGTCGACGGCCTCGCCGACGAACTGCGCGGCGTCGCCGACGACGCCGGATTCGTCACCGCGGTCACCGACGAGTCCGGGACGATCCTGTGGACGTACGGCGGCCAGGCCATGCGGCGACGGGCCGAGCGGGTCAACTTCGCGCCCGGCGGGCGGTGGGACGAGCAGGCCATGGGCACCAACGCCGTGTCCCTCGCGCTGCGCACCGGCCGCCCCAGCGCCGTCTTCTCCGCCGAACACCTGGTGACGGCACTGCACGGCTGGGCCTGCTACTGCGCGCCGATCCACAGTCCCGACGGGCAAGTCGTCGGTGTTCTGGACCTGTCCACCACCTGGGACCGCTCGCACCCTCTGGCCATGTCCACCGTGCGCGGTCTGGCGTCCGCCATCGAGGCCGGACTCCGCACGGAACTGCCCCTTCAGTCCCGCGAAGACCGACCCCCGGTGCGGCTGGACTGCCTGGGCGCCGAGAAAGCCGTACGAGACGGCGTGCCCCTTCTCCTGCGGCCCCGACAGCTGGAGATCCTCACGCTCCTCGCGCTGGAACCGGACGGCTACACACCAGAACGGCTCCGCGAGGCCCTGTACGGCGACCGTGCCGTCACCGCGTCCACGTTCAAGGCGGAGATCTCCCATCTGCGCCGATCCCTCGGGGGCGGTATCGCCACCCGCCGCTACGCGCTGACCACGCCCGTCTCCTGCGACGCCGCCGATGTGCTGCGCGCGCTGGAGAACGGCGACACGGAGACGGCCCTGCGCCTCTACCGCGGCCCGCTGCTTCCCCGGTCCGAGGCCCCGGGCATCGAGGAGTGGCGTACCCACCTGGAGGTCGCCGTACGCGAGGCGGTCCTGGCGAGCAGTCGCCCGGAGCACGCCCTGCGCTACGGCGGGCGGGCGTCGTACGACGCGGAGGTGCACGAGCACGCGCTGCGTCTGTTCGGTCCGGCTGACGCACGCAGGGCTATCGCGGCCGGCCGACTGACGACCGCCCTGCGGGACTGACCCCGCCGCTACATCGACCGCCGGCACGCGGCGCGCCAACCTCACGCCAACCTCTCAACGCGACAGTGAGGCAGACCACGACGGCGTGGGCCGTCGTGCCACCGTCACTCACCAACGCTCACCGAGGAGAGCCGCCATGGTGTACGCACAGCCGGGAACGGACGGCAGCATCGTCAGCTTCGCCCCGCGATACGACAACTTCATCGGCGGTGACTGGGTCGCCCCCGTGGAGGGCCAGTACTTCAAGAACGTCTCGCCGGTGAACGGGAAGGTCTTCTGCGAGGTCGCCCGCTCCTCCGCGGCCGACATCGAGCTGGCCCTGGACGCCGCCCACGCCGCGGCAGGCAAGTGGGGCCGCACCTCCAGCGCCGAACGCGCCAACATCCTGAACAAGATCGCGGACCGGGTCGAGGAGCACCTCCCCAAGCTCGCCGTGGCCGAGACCTGGGAGAACGGCAAGCCGGTGCGCGAGACGCTGGCCGCCGACCTCCCGCTCGCCGTGGACCACTTCCGCTACTTCGCCGGGGTGGTCCGCGCCCAGGAGGGCAGCCTCTCCGAGATCGACGCCGACACGGTCGCGTACCACTACCACGAGCCGCTGGGCGTGGTCGGCCAGATAATCCCCTGGAACTTCCCGATCCTCATGGCCGCGTGGAAGCTGGCGCCCGCCCTGGCCGCCGGCAACTGCGTGGTCATCAAGCCGGCCGAGCAGACCCCCGTCAGCCTGCTGCTGGTGATCGAACTGATCGCGGACCTGCTCCCGCCCGGCGTGGTCAACATCGTCAACGGCTTCGGCGTCGAGGCGGGCAAGCCGCTCGCGTCCAGTCCACGCATCGCCAAGATCGCGTTCACGGGTGAGACCAGCACCGGCCGGCTGATCATGCAGTACGCGAGCGAGAACATCATCCCGGTCACACTGGAGCTGGGCGGCAAGAGCCCGAACGTCTTCCTGCCGGACGTCATGGCGGCCGACGACGACTTCCTGGACAAGGCCGTCGAGGGCTTCGTGATGTTCGCACTCAACCAGGGCGAGGTGTGCACCTGCCCGTCCCGCGCCCTGATCCACACCTCGATCTACGACGAGTTCATTGCCCGCTGCGTCGAGCGCACCAAGGCCATCGTCAGCGGCAATCCACTGGACCCGGCCACCATGATCGGCGCCCAGGCCAGCGTCGACCAGTACGAGAAGATCCTCTCCTACATCGACATCGGCAAGAAGGAGGGCGCCGACCTCCTCACCGGCGGCAACCCCCGCTCGGTGACGGGCCTGGAAGACGGCTACTACATCGAGCCCACCATCTTCCGCGGCACCAACGACATGCGGATCTTCCAGGAGGAGATCTTCGGACCCGTCGTCTCCGTCACCACGTACGACTCGCTCGACGAGGCCCTGAAGATCGCCAACGACACCCAGTACGGCCTCGGCGCCGGCGTGTGGACACGGGACGCCAACAACGCCTACCGCGTCGGCCGCGAGATCAAGGCCGGACGCGTGTGGACCAACTGCTACCACGCCTACCCCGCACACGCGGCCTTCGGCGGCTACAAGGGCTCGGGCATCGGCCGCGAGACCCACAAGATGATGCTCGACCACTACCAGCAGACGAAGAACCTTCTCGTCAGCTACGCGCCGAAGAAGCTCGGCTTCTTCTGACGGGCGCCCGCACCAGGCGTGTCGAGCCGAAGTCGGCCGCCGACGACCTGGTGCGGCGGCCAACCAGCACGGGTCGGTGATGTTCACCAGTCCGGGGGCTGCTTCGACGGCAGCCCCCGATGGGCTACCCTCGCGGATCAGTCCGAGCCGCAGGGAAGAAATTCTGCCCAATCTCGCTGGCCGGCAATGAAGGAATCCACCTTGCCGCTTGTCGTGTGGAACTTGATGACCTTGCCCTCAAATTCAGACCCGGAGGGTTCGAAGATGAGTTCGTCGGGATCCTTGCCGACGGTGACCTCGTTCGCGTAAGTCCGTAGTACGTCCGCCCGTGTGCTGCCCAGATGGATGCCAGAGGCTGTCGAGATAGACGTCGATGCCGACGACAACACGTAGACAGCTACGAGGTTGTCCTGGGCAAATCGCAGAAGCAGCCCGTTCGGCCCGCCTCCGACCGAGAGGTCCGTGCAGTCCGGCCCACCGGGCCCTTCCGGAATCGGTGCCCCCACCGCCTTCTCGGCTTGGGCTCGACTCATGCCCAGCTCTACGGGACCTATGCCGTTGACGGTGATGGCGTGTTGAGTTAGATCAACAGGCTTGGGTGCCTGCGCCTCCGGCTCAGCACCGTGTGTCACGAACCGTTTGCCGTCCCACGTCCAGGTGACATGGCGGAGTATCGACGGTCCCGTCGAATGGTTGTCTTCAGGCCCGTAGAACTTGACATCGGCGGCCAGACGACCGTCCCTTACCACCAAGGATTCTGGCTGGTACTCAGGTGACAGCCCTGAGACATCGAAGGATGGCGTACGACCCGCCTCGTGACCGTCCTCGTGGTAGACACGCAGCTCCTGATTGACGAAGTTGCTGGGTTGCGGGCTGCAGGAGAAGAGCACGGCCGTCACGTTGCCGAGGCGTGGGAGTCTGCCTGAGGCGGTCTCCTGAACTGCCACCTCCCAGTGGTCATACCCGCCGAGGCCGCTTCCCTTCGCGACTCCTTTGCCGTTGCGAACAGCTACCTGGACCGGCTTGTCGACGATGTCATCGCATGTGAGGCCGTAAGTACGATGCTGCCAGTCAATTGCTCCCTCGGTAAACGTCCTGGAAGCCAGGAAGCGGCCGCCTTGTTCTGTGGCGCCGCGAGTTGCGTACCTGAAGTGTGCGCACTCTGCATCGGAGGAACATACTAGTGCGGCACGCATTTGCGCATCGGTGGACTGACTCTCATACCCATTGCCGCAAATCGGGTCATGGTCGTAGCAGAATGTTTTGACTCGGCCGCCAAGCTCATCGGGAATGTAAGGGTCGCTGACGCCGTATCCGTAACGCCGGGCAAGTCCCTGCCCCTTGGATCCGTTATCCGCTTGCGGGTCACCGTAGAGCACGACGCCGTCTATTACATCGCGATAGTTATAGTCGTGCTTTTGCCGCAGGTACCTGTCTATGATCCATGCGCCTTCAGAGTATCCGGCCAACACAAAGCGCGTCGAAGGACAGCTCGCACGTGCGTTCCTGATTTCCTTATTCAGGAAACCCACGCCTACGGTCGTCGCCGAGACAGCTTCCGAGCCGACCACCTCGTTCCTGAAGAACTGCGACACTGTCATCTTCGGGTAACGCAGTGAGATCATTTTGAGGCTTGGCCCATTACTGCGTGGAGCAGAATTGAAGGATTGCCACGTTTTGTCGATCGTTGTGGATTGCCAGTCCTCATTGAGCCCGTGCGCTCCGATGAACACCACTGGGCATGCGACGGTTGTCTGGCCGGATGATGCCTGAGCTGGGGTGAGCCCCACGCTAAAAACAAGGAAGAGTCCGGCAATAAGACATGCACAATATCGCCGCATAAGCCCGCCTCACATATGCAGGAGGTAGCTGCTTTCAGCCCATGGCTATGAGGGCAACCCACGGCAGGCGCGCCGCGCATCGTGCTGACCCTCGCAACCGCCGTCTCAACAGAGAGTCCTGGATGCTCTGCCATCGGTGAACCCGAGGTAGTTGAGGATCTTCCCGCTTCCCATCATGCGTCCCAATCCATGTGGCTGCATCTGGTCCCGCCCAGCATGAACGGTTGCCACGGATGCGCCCCGCTTCCTGGGCGACGGCAAAAGGACAGCGTGTGCGTACGGATCGAGCGCCCCTGGGCCGGAGCGCCGTGAGAGATCGCGGCGCTCAGCCCGTTTCGGAATCGGTCGCAGACGGTGCTGCGGGACGAGCAGTTGAGTGCACGGGTCCTCGCGGTGTCGCGGCGCCGTCCGGGCCGTAGCCGAAGCGGATCAGTACATGCGGATGGCACCGCTTGTGTCGTGGGAGGGCCGTCGCGGCGCGCAGGTCGGGCCATTCCATGGCCTGGTGCAGGAGTGACGTGCGCAGACCGTGGGCGGTCGCCGTGAGGAGGACGTACTGCAGGGCCTGGCCCGCCCGCAGCCAGTCGTCCCGCCGGTCGTGTGCCGTCCACAGCAGGGCCAGCTGGACGTGGCGTTCGAACCACAGGGCGGGCCGGCGGACGGCGGGGATGGGTCCGGTGAAGTCACGCATCGGTATCCGCCTGCCCGCGTCCGGTGGGCCGAGGGCGGTGACGGGGATGCCGTAGGGGGTATCCCGTCCGGGTGCGGTGATCCAGGTGAGGGTTTCGGCGGTGCGGTCCGGGTGGGCGTGGTTGCGTGCCTCGGCTGCGGCGGTCAGGCGCAGCAGTCGCCGTGTTCCGGCGATGTCCGGTACATGAAGGCGGGCGTCGGCGGCGTGTGCGGCGGACGTCATCTCGGCCACGATCGGCTCGGGGACCGAGCGTCCGGTGAACGGCATCCGGCTGGTGTGCCGTCGTGCGATGGCCTCGTAGAGTCCAGGGTCCGATGGCTGGTCCTCCGCGTCGAGGGGGCCGGTCAGTCGTACGGTGGCCAACAGGCCGGGGGCGTGGGGGTCCGGCAGCAGTTTCACCTCGGGTCGCCAGCCGTGGTGGACGGCGGCGAGCCGGAGGTTGAAGACCGCGGCGCCCACGGACAGATACTGGGCGCGGTGCATCGGGTCGGTCAGCGGCAGTGTTCGCTCCGGCGCCGAATGGACCTCCAGCATCTGGCTGTTCGGGTTCAGGCGGAAGCGCCAGGGCTGTGTGTTGTGGATCGACGGGGCTGCCACGGCGGCCGCCAGGAGCGACTCCACGGTGGCCGCGTCCAGTACAGCTTGGGTGCGCATGATGCCTCCTCTTTCTTCGTGGTGGCCGCTGGTCATGTGGCGGGCAGGGCGGTGGCTAGCAGGACGACTCCGAGTGAGCCGACGAGGGAGACCACTGCGAGAGCCCGGGCCAGTTCGGCTCGGCCCTTGGCGTGGGCGATGCCGTGTCCTGCGGCGGCGAGCATCACCACCACGAACAGGGCGAGTTTCGTCGCCAGCGTGCGGCCGTAGCCGGGTTCGGCCAGCGAGGCCCAGGTGACTCCCCGGTGCCAGGCCATGGCCCAGCCGGTGCCCAGCTGCACGGGCAGGAACACCGCCCCGGTCAGCATCCCGAAACGGCGGCCGGCCGCGGCGGTGAAGCGGTCCTTGGCCTCCGGGGCGAGCAGGTGGCGGGCCAGTGGAAGGATGACGAGGGAGAGGGCGAGTTGGCCGCCGACCCACAGGGCGGCACCGGCCACGTGCGCGAACCGCACCAGGGACCACCAGCCGACGGTGTCCATCAATCACTCACCTCCACCATGCCGTGCGCTCCTGCCTCGGCATGGCGCATGTCGTGGTCGACGAACGCGTAGTGGCCGGCCTCGGGGAACGTCGTCTCGACGAAGCCGCCCTGCGCCGGGGCCATGTCCAGCACCTGCGCGCCGCCCGCCTCGCCCGGCTCGAGCAGGTAGGCACCCTCCTTGTACACGGTGTCGAAGACGGTGCCGACGATGTGGAAGGCGATGCCGTCGCTGGGTCCGGCGGCGACCACCCAGAAGCGGGCCCGCTCACCGGCCTTCACCTTCAGCGGCTCCTTGGCGTACTGGTTGGCCATGCCGTTGAACACCCAGGCGTCCGGGGTGTTCTGACGCATCTTCGTCACCTGGGCGGTGCTGCCGGGCGTGCCGAGGTAGAGCTCGGAGGACACCAGGACGTATTCGTGGTCGACCTTGGCGAGGCCGGGCGGGTCGATGACGACGGCGCCGTACATGCCGTTGCCGATGTGCTGGAGCATCGGTTTGGTGCTGCAGTGGTACAGCCATGCGCCGGCCTTCTCGGCGCGGAAGCGGTAGACCAGGCGCTCGCCGGGCTGGATGGTGCGCATGGGCTTGTCGGGGGCGAGGGATCCGGCGTGGAAGTCGATGCCGTGGCCCATGCCGTGGTCGTCGTTGACGAGGGTGATCTCGAAGACGTCGCCGACCTTTCCGCGCAGGGTGGGGCCGGGTGCGGTGCCGCCGAAGGTCCACATCTGCTGCTTCACTCCGGGGGCGACCTCCACCGTCGTGTGGGCGGCGTGCAGTTCGACCTTGTGGACCGTCCCGCCGAGCGCGGGGGCCAGGCCGGCGTCGCGTGACTGCCAGCCGGTGGAGTAGTCGGCGGCGAGGTCCAGACCGGCGTCGCCGTTGTCGGCGGCCGATGCGTGTCCCTCGTGTCCGCCGCTGTCCGTTGCCGTGTCACCTGCCGTGTCGCCGCCCTTGACGACGATGTCCATGGTCATCCCGGCCGCCTTGTGGCCCGGTAGCGTGCACCACGCCTCGCGGTTCTCGGTGACCTGCCCGAGATCAAGTACGCGGGTGTCGCCGTTGGCGAGCATCGGGGTGGCGGGACCGTCCTCGACCTTGAGGTCGTGGCGCTGGGCGTCGGTGTTGGTGACCTTCAGGCGCAGCACGGTTCCTGCGGTGACCTCGATGCGGGCGGGGCGGATGCGCATGTCGGCGAGGGTGACGGCGACCGTGCGGGTGGTTCCGCTTCCCGCACCCGCCGTCCCTGCGGCGCTCGCCTCGCCGCTCGTGTCGCCGCCGCTGTTGGCCACGAGTACGGCCAGCACGGTCAGTGCGGCACCTGCGGCGGTGCCCCACAGGGCGGGGCGCCGTGACACACCGGCGGCATGGTCCGCGTCATGGAGGAGACCCCGTCCGCTGCGGACGAGTACGGGCACGGCGAGGGCGAGGAACGCGGCCCCGGCCAGCGCGGCCAGCAGCACGCCGGTCGTGGCGGCCGGGCCGGGCAGCGGAAGTGCCGCGAGTGCGATGCCAGCGTTGAGGGTCACCAACCGCGGCAGCCAGCCCCGTTCGAGCAGCGCCCGTACGGCCGCACGGTCCTTGGGGCCGCTGCTGAGGACGACCGGGAGCAGATAGGTGAGCGCGCCGATCAGGATCTGGGCGACGAAGCCGACGAGCAGCACCGGCAGCAGGGCGTCGATCTCGGCCTGTGCTTTTGCGAGCGGCCGGGCGGCCAGCCATGCCAGGTCCGCCGCCACCGCGATCAGCAGCCAGCAGGTGGCCGCCGCGAGCATCCAGGCCGCCGCCGCGGCGACGGGCCGGTTGCCGCGTACGGTGCGCACTAACAGGTGGACGGCGAGGGCCGCCCCTTCCACGTACAGAGCGAGGCCCGCCACGGCCGGCCAGCGCCACCCGAGTGCCAGAGCGGAGACGGCCACCAGCAGTCCGCTGCCGGTGAGCCACAGCACCCATCGGGACACCTTCGTGGTGCGGTCCTTCATCCGTACGCCCAGCACAGTCGGCCACAGCATGAACAGCGTGCCCAGGACGGGCAGCCCGATCCAGCCGAGCAGCGTGACGTGGATGTGGGCCAGGCGCAGCCCCGCGTACCGGTCGGGCCCGCCGGCACCGCCGCCGGCCATCAGCCAGCCGAGAATCGCACCGGCGATCAGAGCGGCGGTGGCCGCCTGGTAGTAGGAGACGATCGGCTTGAGACGTCCGCCGAGCGCGCCCCGCCCGAGGCGGACCAGCGTGACGAGATGCGCGGTGGCCGCGGCCACCAGCAACGCGGCGGAAACGGCGGTCAGTACGGGAGTTGCTTTCCACACGCCGATGAGCAGCCCGGCGACGGCGAGGTTGGCCGTCGCGAGCCGGGCGGTGCTCCAGCGCTCGTCGGGGATCTTCGCGTGCAGCAGGGCGACGGCGAAGTGCTCGCTCCAGATGAAGATGGCGGTGGTGACGGCGCCGAGCAGGAACATGTGCACGGCCAGCCAGTGGGCCACCGGCAGCGCCTCTTGCGCCGCGACCGCGAGGAGGGCCAGGCCCAGCCACCCCACGACCAGGACATGGGCGCGCAGATGCCGGGCCTTCACGCCGGACGCCCTGAACCTGCTGGGGTACCTGCCGGGTCCGCTCGCGTCGCCGGTTCCGGTGGGCCCGTTGGCGATGCTGGTCATGCCACTCCTTGGTGCTGGTTCGAACGCGCGCCGCTGTCCTGGTGCGACGCGTTCCCGCCGTCGGCGCCGCCGGACAGCAGCGCGGCCAACTCCTCCTGGTGCGGGAAGGATCCGGGGACGTATCCGCACCACGGCTCCTCGGCGTACGGGTCGCCGGTGACGCCGTACGCGCGCGATCGCGAGCCGCCGCAGACCCGGCGGAACTCGCAGGCCCCGCACCGGCCACCGAGCCGGTCCGGGTTCCGCAGCCTGGTGAACAGCTCCGAGGTGCGGTAGATCTCTGTCAGCGGTGTCTCGCGGACGTTTCCGGCGCCCAGCGGCAGGAAGCCGCTGGGGTGCACGGTGCCGGTGTGGGAGATGAAGACGAAGCCGCGGCCCGCGTTGACGTCCAGGGGCGGGCGCCGCACCCGGCGCGCTCTGGTGTCCAGGCCCAGCTCGGCGGCCCGGTCGCGCAACTCCTGGTAGAGCGGGCCGAGTCCGAGCGCCGCAACGTGGTCGTCACCGGCGGTGGCGAGGATCTGGCGCTGCAGTGCGACGCGGCGGAAGTGGTGGGCCTCGGTGGTCTTGGCCGACACGGTCAGACCCACGTCGTAGACGAAGTTGAGCACGTCCTCGACCTCGCCCGGGGTGAGTGCGCCGAGGGTGCGGCCGCGGCCGGTGGGGACCAGGAAGAAGGCGCTCCACAGCATCGCGCCGTGCTCGGCGACGAGGCGGACGATGTCGGGGAGGTCATGGAGGTTGTGGCGGGCGACCGTGGTGTTGATCTGCACCTTCATGCCCAGCGCGCGGGCCGCGTCCCACGCGTCCAGAGTCCACCGGTACACGCCGGGCACGCCGCGGAACCCGTCGTGCAGGTCGGCGGTGGATCCGTCCAGGCTGAGGGAGAGCCCGACCGCACCCGCGGCGTGCACCTCCCGCAGCCGCTCCGGGGTGAGCGTGGGGGTGCCGGAGGGTGATACGGCGACCCGTACGCCCACCTCCTTCCCATACGCGAGCAGCTCCGTCAGGTCGGGGCGCTGGAAAGGGTCGCCGCCGGTGATCACGAAGATCGGGGCGGGCTGCCCGAAGGCGGCCACCTGATCCAGCAGGTCCTTGGCCGCGCTGGTGTCCAGCTCCTGCGGGTCGCGGTTCGGCACGGCCTCGGCGCGGCAGTGCAGGCAGGCCAGCGGGCAGGCACGGGTGGACTCCCAGATCACGATGAACGGCCGGTCCGCGACGTTCTGGTGCTGCCGTCGGATCGCGCGGGCGCCGCTCACCGGGCCCTCCGGCCTTGGCTCGTACGGATCGTTCGTCCGGCCACCCGGGAGTCGGGGCAGACGAGGCGGGCGGCCGGACGGTGACCGACCCGGGCCGTGCGCAGCGTCCGTGACGGGGGACGGCAGTGGAGTCGGCCGCACGGATGCTGGTTGCAGTAGTACACGGGATACCTCCGGATCGTTCGCTGATCAGCATGCGCCGCCGCCCAGGGGCGGCGCGGCGGCCGATCAGTCCCTCGCCGGTGGGCCGACGGTCCCTGGGTCCGGCCTTCGTGCCAGGGCCGAACGGCCCGTCCGAACGCACGCGGCGCTCCGGGCGCACGGCCCCTGAGCCAGTCGTCGCGCGCCACAGGAAATGCCGCCAGGGACTGCTGGTCGGCCGGGCCGGGGCGGACCGACGAGGCCCTGCCTCGCCCCGGATTGCTGAACTGGGCCCCCGCCTGCCGGGCCTTGGCGAGTGCATGATCAAAGGCTGCTGATCATGCTCTATCCTGACGTCGCCCTGTCGGCACTTCCACTGCCCGCACCCCAACTCCGTGGTGCCGTGTGGCATTTGGAAGCCGGTACGGGGAAATGACCACACGGCCTGCTCGGGTTCTTCATGCCCAGGCATGTCGCCCAAGCAGAATGGCAGGGGGAACGTTGAAGTTTCTGCGCGTGTTATCGGTGATCGGCGGGCTCATGGTGTTCGCGGGCTTCGCCTTGTTCGGCGTGGGGTTCCTGGATCTCATGGCCAACGGCAACGACGAGGGCCGCTTCGGGCCCCCGCCCATCATCATCTGGGGATTCGGCACCGCCTTCTTCGGCGTCCTCCTCACTGTTGCCGCCGGTAGCCTCCGGTACTTCATCCGGCGCCCATCGTTCGAGGTGCGTATCACCCGCGACTGACACCGATTCGCGCAACGCGGTTGCCGAGACCGCGGCGGGGACGACCGACAGGGATGCCGCATGGCCGGTGTTCAGGGGCGGCGCGTATCCGCACCCAGGGTTTTCGCCGTGGCCAACAGGGCCGCTCCGGCACCGGTCAGCAGAGTCCCGAGGCCCATGACCAGGGTGGTGAGGTGCCATGCCTGATAGGCGGAGAGCAGAGAACCGCGCAGGGACTGGCCCATGAACGCCGTCTGGCGCAGCTCGGCGAGCTTCTCGTCGTCGCCGCCGGCGGCGTGCAGCTCGGCGCTGATCTCCGCGTAGGTGCGGCCTCCGGTGGCATGGGCGAGATTGCCCTTGATGAACTCGGCGTAGGCGTGCGCCTCGGGGCCGGTTTCCACACGGCGGCCGGTGTAGATGGCGAGTTCGGCGGGCAGCCCGCGCTCGGGGAAGGTGATCTTCTGAGCGGCCAGCTCGGTGCGGATCTCCTTCCTGCCGCTGCGGCCCCGCAGCACCATGACCGGGCCGGCGACGCCCAGGGCCATGCCGACCGCGGCGATCAGGGTGCCGGCGCGACGGTGCGATGCGTCCATGATGTGTTGTCCTTCTTTCCTCATGTGCTTGCGGGTGCGGCGGCCGGGCTTGGGGTACGGCGATGCGTACCCGCCGGTAGGGTGATCTCCCCGCGCCGCCGGGAGGTTGAGGTGGGACTTCGGGTCAGCGGTGGCTGAGCCTCAACCGCCAGGCTTCGGGGCCGCGTTCCAAGTACTCCACGGCAAAGACTCCCGGGCTGCGCTGTTCGATCTGCGCGAGCAGCGGCAGCGGGTCGTGCGGGGCGACCAGCACCATCGCGGTACCCGCCGGGACGGCGTCCAGGGCTCCGAAGACCGTGGCGTGACGAATGGCGTGCGGAACCTCCCGCACGTCCAGTTCGGGCTCGGCCGTCTCCTCCGCACCGCCGCAGCCGCATACTCCGCCGCAGCCGCCGGTCTCCTCGATCTGTCCTTCTCGCATGGCCTGTCCTTCCTCGGTGTCCTGATCTTCTTGAGCGCTGGTGTTGCCCGTGTCGTTCGCGAGCCGGTGATGCATCTCCGCGAGCAGCTCCGCCAGGGAGACTTCTGACGTCATGGCGAGCAGGGGCAGCACGAGGCCGTTCTCCTTGGCCACGTGCTCCTCGAAGAGCACCTGCAGGGCCCGAGCATCGGCCGCCGCGCCCGCCGGGCCGGGCGCGTTGCGCAGGGCGTCGACGAGCGCGGTGAGGCAGCGGTGTTCGCCGATGAGACTCTCGATGAGCAGGCGGGCCTCGGGCATGCGGTGGGCGGCGGGGTAGAGCGCGGCCTCCTCGGCTGCGGCGTGGGGCAGCAGTGAGCGGTCGCAGAAGGCGACGAGTCCGGCGTGGATCTTCTCGGCGGCGCTGGGGTCGCGGTCCACGGCGGTCAGCAGCATCGTCACCCGCCCGGCCAGTTCCCCGGCCAGGCGGGCGTGGTGCGCCTCGGCGGCTTCGAGGGCTGTGGCGTCTTCGGGGGCCGAGGCGAGGGTGAGCACGCTCATGGCAGTGTCTCCAGCAAGTTTCACGGTCGGCTCGGCCGACCGGTGCGGGTGGATGGCATCCCGGGCGTCGCCGCTGGGGAAGAGGGATGCCGCGTCCGGCCGCGAGGGGCGGCCGGACGCGTGACCGGCCCGTTCGCCTCGCGCTGTACGCGCTACACCTGCGGCGGCCAGGGACGGGGGAATTGGCCGCCTGGCAGGCACGGAATGCGGTCGTACAGAGGGGCATCTGCGGTTCGATCAATGCCAAGCATGCAACGCCGGCCGCGCTGACTCCCCGGCCGACCGGACCCCACCACAGGGACCATTGGGCCCTATTGCGACCAGCCGGATTGGGCCGGAAGGCCAGTCGTCAGGGACCGCCAGCCCCAGGTGGGGGACGCGGTGCGCCGCCTAGCGTTCTCGGCCATGGAGAACGATCAGAACGTACGGCGTGAGGCGCTGCGCGCCGGTGAAAGCTGGCCGCTGGCCGCCCGCAGGCTGCTCACCCGCCGCGAGGTGTCCGCCGACGGGCGCGCCGTGTTCGGCACGGGCGACCCGAAGTGGGAGGGCTTCTACAGGGACCGCTGGTCGCACGACAAGGTGGTGCGCTCCACCCACGGCGTGAACTGCACCGGTTCGTGCTCGTGGATGGTGTACGTCAAGGACGGCATCATCACCTGGGAGCACCAGGCCACCGACTACCCGTCCATCGGCACGGACTGCCCCGAGTACGAGCCGCGCGGCTGCCCGCGTGGAGCGTCGTTCTCCTGGTACACGTACTCGCCCAGCCGGGTCCGCTACCCGTATGTGCGGGGTGCGCTGCTGAAGCTGTGGCGCGAGGCACGCAAGCGGCTGGGTGACCCGGTGGCAGCCTGGGCGGAGATCACCGGTGACCCGGCGAAGGCGCGGGCGTACAAGCGGGCCCGTGGCAAGGGCGGCCTGGTGCGCGCCGACTGGGACGAGGTGAGCGAGTTGATCGCCGCCGCCCAGGTGCACACCGTCAAGACGTACGGCCCCGACCGCGTCGCAGGTTTCTCGCCCATCCCGGCGATGTCGATGGCGTCGTTCGCGGCCGGGGCACGGTTCCACTCGCTGATCGGCGGCACGCTGCTGTCGTTCTACGACTGGTACGCCGACCTGCCGATCGCCTCCCCGCAGGTCTTCGGCGACCAGACGGATGTGCCGGAGGCGGCGGACTGGTGGAACGCCGGCTATCTGATCATGTGGGGCTCGAACATCCCCGTCACCCGCACGCCGGACGCGCACTTCCTCACCGAGACCCGCTACAACGGCACCAAGGTCGTCGCGGTCAGCCCGGACTACGCGGACAACGTCAAGCACGCCGACGAGTGGCTCGCCCCCCACCCCGGTACGGACGGGGCGCTGGCGATGGCCATGGGGCATGTGATCCTGCGCGAGTTCCTGGTCGACCGCGAAGTGCCGTACTTCCAGGACTACATGCGGAAGTTCACCGACGCTCCGTTCCTGGTGACCTTGCGCGAGCACGACCACGGTCTCGTCCCGGACGGGTTCCTCACGGCGGCCGACCTCGGCCGTAACGAGGAGAACGCCGAGTTCAAGACCGTCCTCCTGGACCGGGCCACCGGTGATGCGGTGGTCCCCGGCGGCTCGCTCGGCTTCCGGTGGGGGGAAGCCGGGCGAGGCCACTGGAACCTCGAACTGGGCGACGTCGTCCCGGAGTTGAGCCTGCTGGAGCGGGCCGAGGAGAGCGTCGAGATCGCGCTGCCCCGGTTCGACGAGGGCGGCACCGAGGGTGGCTCGGTCATGGTCCGGGGCGTTCCGGTGCGCCGGATGGGCGGACGGCTCGTCACCACGGTCTTCGACCTGATGCTCGCCCAGTACGGGGTGCGGCGACCGGGACTGCCCGGCAGTTGGCCGTCGTCGTACGAGGACGCTTCGGAGCCCTACACCCCGGCCTGGCAGGAGACGATCACCTCGGTGCCGGCCGCGCAGGCGGCACGGATCGCCCGGGAGTTCGCCCGCAACGCCGAGCGCACCAACGGCCGCTCCATGATCGCCCTCGGCGCCGGCACCAACCACTGGTTCCACTCCGACACCATCTACCGCGCCTTCCTTGCCCTGATCACCATGACCGGCTGCCAGGGCGTCAACGGCGGCGGCTGGGCGCACTACGTCGGCCAGGAGAAGGTCCGCCCGGTCACCGGGCAGCAGCACCTGTCGTTCGCCTTCGACTGGCAGCGGCCCACCCGGCACATGGCGGGCACCTCTTACTGGTACCTGAACTCCGACCAGTGGCGCTACGAGGCGTTCGGGCCCGAGGAGTTGGCCTCCCCGCTCGGGGAAGGGCGGTTCCAGGGCAAGGGCTTCGCCGACTGCCTCGCGCAGGCGATCCGCCTGGGCTGGACCCCGGGACATCCCGGCTTCAACCGCAACCCGCTCGACCTCACGGACGAGGCGGCGCGGGCCGGCCGTCCGGTCGCCGAGCACATCGTCGACGAGCTCAAGTCCGGGCGGCTGCGGTTCGCCGCCGAGGACCCCGACGACCCCGCCAACTTCCCCCGCGTACTGACCGTCTGGCGGGCCAACCTGCTCGGCTCCTCCGGCAAGGGCAACGAGTACTTCCTGCGCCACCTGCTGGGAACGGACGCGGCCGTCCGCTCCGAGGAGACCCCGCCCGAGAACCGTCCGAAGGACGTGGTGTGGCGGGAGGAGGCCCCCGAGGGCAAGCTCGACCTGCTGGTCTGCATGGACTTCCGGATGACCTCCACCGGACTGCTCGCGGACGTGGTCCTGCCGGCCGCCACCTGGTACGAGAAGGACGACCTGTCCAGCACGGACATGCACCCCTTCGTGCACGCGTTCACCCCGGCCATCGCCCCGCCCTGGCAGGCCCGCACCGACTACGACACCTTCCTGACCATCGCCGACAAGTTCAGCGAACTCGCTGCGGAACACCTCGGCACCCGCACCGATGTGCTGGCCGTGCCGCTGCTGCACGACACCCCCGACGAACTCGCCCAGCCCGGCGGGGTCGTACGGGACTGGAAGACCGGCGAGTGCGAACCGATCCCGGGCCGGACCATGCCCAAGCTGGTCGTCATCGAACGGGACTACGCCGCGACCGCGCAGAAGATGCGTGCCGTCGGCCCGCTCCTGGACAAGCTGGGCACCACGACCAAGGGTGTCTCCGTCACGGTGGGCCCCGAGATCGAGGAGCTGCGCCGCCGCAACGGCACCGTCAGGGACGGCATCGCTGCCGGCCGGCCCTCGCTCGCCACCGCGAGCCACATGTGCGACGCGATCCTCGCCCTGTCCGGCACCACCAACGGCCGCCTGGCCACCGAGGGCTTCCGCGAGCTTCAGGAACGGACCGGCAGCGAAGGCCTGGTGGAACTCGCCTCCGAGCGCGAGGCGGAGCGGATCACCTTCGCCGACACCCGCACCCAGCCACGCTCCGTGATGACCTCCTACGAGTGGTCGGGCTCGGAGACCGGAGGCCGCCGCTACTCCCCCTTCGTCATCAACACCGAGCACAAGAAGCCCTGGCACACCCTCACCGGCCGCCAGCACTTCTTCGTCCAGCACGACTGGATCGCCGAACTCGGCGAGCAACTCCCCGTCTACCGGCCCCCGTTGAACACACCTCGGCACTACGGCGACGAGCACCTGCACGACAAGGACCGGGCCGAGGTCACCGTCCGGTACCTCACCCCGCACTCCAAGTGGTCCATCCACTCCAACTACCAGGACAACAAGTACATGCTCGACCTGTCCCGCGGTGGCCCGACGATCTGGATGTCCACCGTCGACGCCGAGAAGATCGGGGTCAAGGACAACGAGTGGATCGAGGCGTACAACCGCAACGGCGTCGTCGCCGCCCGGGCCGTGGTCACCCACCGCATGCCCGAGGGAACCGTGTACATGTACCACGCCCAGGACCGCAACGTGAACGTCCCCAAGACCGAGGTCAGCGGCAAGCGCGGCGGCATCCACAACTCGCTCACCAGGCTGCTGCTCAAGCCCACCCACCTCGCGGGCGGCTACGCCCAGTTCACCTACGCCTTCAACTACTACGGCCCGACCGGCAACCAGCGCGACGAGGTCACCGTCATCCGCCGCCGCTCGCAGGATGTGGAGTACTGACATGCGCGTCATGGCACAGATCGCCATGGTCATGAACCTCGACAAGTGCATCGGCTGCCACACCTGCTCCGTCACCTGCAAGCAGACGTGGACCAACCGCACCGGCGTCGAGTACGCCTGGTTCAACAACGTCGAGACCAAGCCCGGCGTCGGCTACCCCCGCCGCTACGAGGACCAGGAGCAGTGGAAGGGCGGCTGGATGCTCGACAAGCGCGGGCGCCTGGTCCTGCGCTCCGGCGGGAGAATCAAGCGCCTGCTGTCGCTGTTCTCCAACCCCGACCTGCCGTCCATTGAGGACTACTACGAGCCGGTCACCTACGACTACGACAACCTCGTCAGCGCCCCTGCCCAGAAGGACATCCCCGTCGCCCGCCCGCGATCGGTCCTCACGGGCAAACCCACCGCCATCACCTGGGGCGCCAACTGGGAGGACGGCCTCGGCGGCGCACCCGAGAACGCCGGCGGCGACCCCAATCTCAGCGGTGAGTGGGCGCAGAAGGTCAAGTTCGAGTTCGAGCAGACCTTCCTCTTCCACCTGCCCCGCCTGTGCGAGCACTGCCTCAACCCCGCCTGCGTGTCGGCCTGCCCGTCCGGCGCGATGTACAAGCGGGTCGAGGACGGCATCGTCCTCGTCGACCAGGACCGCTGCCGCGGCTGGCGCATGTGCGTGACCGCCTGCCCGTACAAGAAGGTGTACGTCAACCACGCCACCGGCAAGGCCGAGAAGTGCACCTTCTGCTTCCCGCGCATCGAGGCCGGCCAGCCCACCGTCTGCTCCGAGACCTGCGTCGGCCGCCTGCGCTACCTCGGCCTGCTGCTGTACGACGCCGACCGCGTCGGCGAGGCCGCCGCCACCCCGGACGAGCACGACCTGCTGGACGCGCAGCGGCGCGTCTTCCTCGACCCGCACGACCCCGAAGTCCGTGCGGCCGCAAGGGAGTCCGGCATCCCCGAGGACTGGCTGGAGGCTGCCCGCCGCTCCCCGGTGTACGACCTGGTCATGCGGTACAAGGTCGCACTGCCGCTGCACCCGGAGTACCGCACCCTGCCCATGGTCTGGTACGTGCCCCCGCTCTCCCCCGTCCTCGACGCCGTCGACGCGGCGGGCGGCAACCAGGACGACCCCGACCACGTCTTCGCCGCCGTCACCCGCCTGCGCATCCCGCTGGAGTACCTGGCCGAGTTGTTCACCGCCGGGGACACCGACGTGGTCGCCGGGGTTCTGATGAAGCTCACCGCGCTGCGCTCGTACATGCGCGAACGCACTCTTGGCGAGGACGGCGACGAGGCCGTACTCAAGGCCGTCGGCCTCATCGCCCGCGAGGCGGAGGACCTGCACCGCCTCCTCGCCGTCGCCAAGTACGCCGACCGCTACGTCGTCCCCGCCGCCCACAAGGAGGACGCCGCCGCGCTCACCGCGATGGAGAACCGCTGCCCGGTCGAGACGTCCGGCGACGCCGAGCCCCGCAAGATCATGCTCGGCATCCCCACCCTGCGCCGCCGTGCGCCCGAAGCTCCCGCCGGAGGCCGTCCGTGAGCCCGCTGCCCGCAACGATTCCCGCCCGCGTCCGCGCGGCCGTACGCCGCCCGGCCCGGCTCACCCCCGAGGAGGCGGCGGGCCGAGCGCTGACGCTGC
Source organism: Streptomyces sp. NPDC012510 (assembly GCF_042955065.1). Lineage (NCBI taxonomy): Bacteria > Bacillati > Actinomycetota > Actinomycetes > Kitasatosporales > Streptomycetaceae > Streptomyces > Streptomyces sp. NPDC012510. Next base: position 185,593 of record NZ_JBIBEN010000012.1, on the reverse strand, counting down.
GGCTCGTGTCGCTGCTTCTGCAGTACCCCGACTCCGAACTGACCGCAGCCCGGACGGAGTTGACGACCGTTGTGGAGGCGCTGCCGGCCACGCCCGCTGCGGAACACCTCGCCCGGTTCACCGACTGGTTCGCCGCACAGGATCCCGAGGCGCTGGAGCGGCACTACGTCGAGATGTTCGACCTGCGCCGCAAGAGCAGCCTCTACCTCACCTACTACCTGCACGGCGACACCCGCCGCCGCGGCATGGCCCTGCTCACCCTCAACCAGCGCTACCGCGCCACCGGCTGGGACACCGACGGCGGCGAACTCCCCGACCACCTCCCGGTCGTCCTGGAGTTCGCCGCCCTGGCGGGTCCGGGTGGCGGAGAGGCACCGCTGCGCCAGCATCGGCGCGGGCTGGAGCTGATCCACCGGGCGCTGACCGACGCCGACTCCCCCTACGGGCACGTCCTTGCCGCGCTGCTCACCCTGCTGCCGCCGCCCACCGAGGCCGACCGCGCGGCCGTGGCCCAGCTCGTCGCCGAGGGCCCGCCGAACGAGGAGGTCGGGCTCGACCCCTACGGCACCTACGGGGAGGGGGAGTTCGCTCCTCCCGGCACCTTCGTGCCGCCGATGCCCGCCCCGCCGACCCATGTGCCGTCCGCTCCGACCAGCCGTACGGAAGGCCCCCGATGAACACCGCGCTCTCCCCCTTGGCCGCCTCGGCGAGCGGCGCCGATCTGCTCCTGTGGGTCGCCGTCCCCTACATCTGTCTCGCCGTCTTCGCCGTCGGACACGTCTGGCGCTACCGGCAGGACCAGTTCGGCTGGACCTCCCGCACCACCCAGCTCCTCGAACACCGCTGGCTGCGCTGGGGCAGCCCGCTGTTCCACCTCGGCGCCTTCATGGTGATCGCCGGACATGTCGTGGGGCTCGCCATTCCCGACTCGTGGACCGAGGCCGCCGGCATCAGCGAGCACGCCTACCACACCACGGCCGTATGGGCGGGCTCGGTGGCGGGCGTCGCCATGGTCACCGGGCTCGGCATGCTGTGCGCCCGCCGGCTGCTGACCCGCCAGATCCGCCTCGGCACCGACCGCAGCGACAAACTCCTCTTCCCCCTACTGTCCGCCACCGTCCTGCTTGGCATCACCGCCACCTTCGCCCACAACATCTTCGGCGCCGGATACGACTACCGCGCAACCGTCTCCGTCTGGTTCCGCGGCCTGTTCGTCCTCCAACCCCAGCCCGAGGCCATCGCCGGAGCGCCTGTCCTCTTCCAGTTGCATGCCCTGACCGCCTTCCTGCTCTTCGCAGCCTGGCCGTTCACCCGGCTGGTCCACGTGTGGAGCGCCCCGATCGGATACCTGGCCCGCCCGTACCTGGTCTACCGGCGGCGGACCGCACCGGTGGCGGCCCCGGCGGCAGGCGGCCGGACCCGATCGGCCTCGGGCTCCCGGCGAGCGGCATGAGTCACGGACCCGCGCTCGCACCAAACGCCCCGCCCACCCCGCGCCCGCACGCCTTGGGCGCGAGCCGCCGCACGGGATGGGTGATGGTCCTCACCGGAACCGTCGGCTGGCTCGCCTCCTTCCAACTCACCGTGGACGACTGGCGGCTGCTGCGCGACCCCGCCTACCAACCGCCCTGCAACATCAGCCCCGTCGTGAGCTGCGGCAGCGTCATGTCCAGCCCGCAGGGCAGCCTGCTCGGCTTCCCCAACATGCTGCTCGGACTGGGCGCCTTCGCCGCCGTGACCGCCCTGGGCATCGCCGTCCTCTCCGGGACGCGCCTGCACCGCCGGCTGTGGCTCGCCCTTGATGCCGGTGCGCTGGTCGGAGTGGTGTTCACGCACTGGCTGATCGGCCAGTCGCTCTACGAGCTCAACAAGCTCTGCCCCTACTGCGCCGCCGTCTGGGTCGTCACCATCGCACTGTTCTGGTACCTCACCCTGCACTGCCTGGAACGGGGAATCGTCCCCGTGCCCCGGGGCGTGCTGTATATCGTCCGCGACACGCATTGGATGCTCCTCGGCGCCTGGTACGGGGTAATCGTGCTGCTGGTCCTCACCCGCTTCTGGCCGTACTGGAGCAGCGTGCTGTAACCGGCCAACGCCCTCCGCACGCCGCCCAACACGCTCACAGGTCATCCGGACGAGAGATACGACGATCATGGACGACGTACTGAAGGAATGGACGGCCGCTCTCAAGGCCGAGCTGGGCATCGAGCTCGAGTCGACCGGACGCTACTCCTCGCCCTCGCGGGCGACGCCGCTCACGGCGTCGCCCGGCCCGCCGCCCCGCTGACGACCTTCCTGGTCGGGTACGCGGCGGGGCAAGCGGGCGGCGGTCCTGACGCGGTGGCCGCCGCCACCCGGCGCGCCGTGGAACTGGCCACCCAGTGGGCCGACGAAGCCGACCGCCGCCCCGGCTCCAGGGCCGCATGACCAGCCCCCGACCGTCAGTCGCGATCAGCAGGCAGACTGGCAGATCGCACTAAGTCTTGACATACGGGACGCCCTTAGCGTCGAGGAGTGCCCCCACTCGGGCGACATGCTTGCGGTGGACCGCGCACATCAGCAGCTGCTGGGCCCGAGAGGCGGCCACATAGAGGACGCGCCGGGCCTCGGTGTCATGACCGCCTTCCCAGTCGTCGAGGACTGTCCGCTCTGTGACGCGATCTACGCGAAGCCTCTCCGGCAGGACGAGCACCACGCCGGGGAACTCCATGCCTTTGACGCCGTGCACGGTGGAGAAGGGAATCGCTGGGCTGTTGCCGAAGCCGGCGACGCTTGTCCAAGCCTCATCCGACGGAGCCTTGAACAGCTTGCCGAGGTCGCCGGAACTGGGAGGTGCCACGTCGCCCCAATCCGCCCTTTTCATGAAGTCACGTACTTCTGCGGCGAACGTCTGCTTGGCCTTGGGCTCGGCGTGGAGACTCATCGCCATCCGGACCGCAAACGCCTCCAACCAGCGCCGCTCGACCCCTGCTTGCTCGCACAACGCATCGAAGCTGTGGTGCTCAGTCTTCTGGTTCACTGTGAGGACTGCCAGAACAGCACGTTGCACCTGATCCACTGCTTTCTGACGGGTCTTCGGATCGGTCTCCCGGGACCTGAGCTTCAGCCCGGCACTGGCGATGGCGAGGACTCGGCTGCTTCCCACACTTTCGGGGCTCACCACGCCGGCTGCCTTCATACCGTGGACCTCGGCGTGCGACAGGAGCATCAAATCGGCTGCGGCCAGTTTGTGCTGCTCAGCAACGTCCAGAGCAGCGGGCACGATCTGGTCGAGAGACGAGAACTCGATCAGGTGCACCGGAGTTTGGACGATGGAGTTGTCACCCCGAGCTGTCTCGGCGAACGGCCCAGACCTCAAGGCGCTGTTGAGCGCGCAGATGGCTGGCGAGCTGCGCCAGTTGTCCCGCAGTTCCAGTAGCCGGGGAAGGCTGGTGGCGAACACCTGAACGGCGGCAGGTGTGGCGCTGCGGAACTCGTAGATCGACTGGTCGATGTCGCCGACCAGCACGACGCGTACTCCGCAGTCGCGGAGAAACTCCAGGATGCGCAGCTCCTCGCGACCGCAGTCCTGCGCCTCGTCGACAATCACCTCAGCAAAACGTGACCGCAACAGCGGCGCGAGGATGACCCGCTCCTTGGCGCTGCCGAGCCAAAATTCAGCCAGCACGCGTGCGGCTGCACAACTGACGGTACCTGCCCTGAGGAGGCGGCCAAAGATATAGGCGGCATTGGCCTCCGCCTCTTGTTTACGCTCAGCAATCTTCCTGTGCGCATCCGCATCGCCAAACTCTCGCGGCACTCGACTCAGATCGAGGTGAGCCCGCCCATCTGGATCGAAGTCGAACCAGTTGAACTCCAGGTCTTTGGTTCTCCCCATGTCACGCAGGCGGAAGCTCGTACTGGGCACATCTCGCCAGGACTGCACATAGTTGGGCTTCTGCTTGTACACCTTTACGTATAGGGGGGTCACAATGAAGCGGTGAATAAATGCGTCAAAGGTCCCTACGAAATGTGGCGCCTCTAGAGCTTCAGCTCGGTCCCCACACCGTTGCCGTACTTCGTTCACGGCCGCGTTGGTGAACGATATGAGGGCGATACCTCGGCGCTTTTCTTCGGCAGTTCGCTTCAAGAACCTGGCGACCATGGCGCGGGTCTTTCCTGCTCCAGGGCAGGCGACAGCGAACAGGCTGTCCTCGGCGTCAACAAGTGCCTGCTGATCACCGGTCAAGATCACAGTGCTCAACCTTCACCGCCGCTGTCCACCAACACGCCGCGGATGGCGTCTGCCAGATACTTGGGCGCCTCGAAGGCCATACCGCCCTGGATCGCGAGGGCCACGTCGTGCGCGAACTCGCCCTTGCTGATGAACTTGTCGTACTTGCAAAGCTTCTGATAGAAGCCAAAAGCCGGACCTTTACTATGCCCCAGGATGTCTTTCCAATGGTGCTCTGACTGGGGATGTTGCTTCAAATAGGCCGCCTTGAGTACAGGCTCGTTTATCTTTGAGGCGAGCAAATCCGCTTCGAGTGTGTGGGGAGCTTCAGCCACGATCAGGTGGTCGGCAGCACCAATAGCTGCGGCATGCGCCGTGAGTAGTTCCTTCCGGTTGCTCACCTTGGTTCGATTGGCAGCACGGTCCTCGATCACTTCGTGCTGTTCAGCAGGTAGCGCTTCAGAATCACCCTCAGGTCCACCTTCAGCCTGCTGGCCATCCTTCTGCTTCGGCTTCTTGGGCAGCTCGGGATCCGGGTCTCGGTCGGTAACGACCGTAAGTTGGTCCAGCAGGCGGCAGCCGTTGACCGTCGAGAGCAGCAAGGTGATGTAAGGAGCGAAGTCGACGCTGCCGACATTGATGATCGTGACGCCGTGAAAGTCACGGCGCTGCTTCGTCTTGTCCTCACCCTTGAAGACGCAGTGCCGGGCGATGGCCGGGAGGAGGACCGCCTCCGCGATGCCTTCGACGAGAATGACGCGGCGAGCGAAGAGCAGGCCGGCGCGGGTGGCATCCAGGTACTGATTGATCTTCCGCCGCTCGTCGTCGGCGAGCGCGAGCTTGGCCAGAGGCAGCGACTGGGTCTTCCGGCGAAGGACCTCCTTGCCATCGCCCTCGTCGTCCTGGAACGTCTCCTTCTCCACACGCGTCCGCAGCACCACGACGTTCTCGATGCCCACGCTGCTGGCCAGATTCGGCGAGTGGGTGGTCGCGATGATCTGGATGCGTCCCGCAGGCCCCTGCGTGTCGTCCCGGGGAGAGGCTTCGGCCTGCTCACGCAGGTAGTCCAGGAGCACGGCCTGGAGCTGTGGGTGGAGATGAGCCTCGGGCTCCTCAACGAGGAACAGCGTCAGCTCCGCTGCCTGCGCCTTCCGCAACTCCAGGATGACGGTCGCGATGAAGAGCAGGTTGGCATAGCCCAGACCCGACTCAGCGAGATCAGCTGGTTCGATCCCGGCCTCTGCCATCTTCACGCGGAGACTCCGCGCGAGCCGGTGCAACTCGTACTCGGCGAACGTGACCTCGACGGTTTGGCCCCGCACCGAGTCAGTGAGCTCGCCGAGGTGGACCTGTATCTCGCTGGTTGTTGAGGTCAGGACGTTGTGGTCTTTGAGCTTCGTCAGCGAGTCGTTGGCGCTCGTACGGAACTCTTCCTGCTCCTCTTCGCTGGTGAGGTACCGGATGATCCGCAGCAGCCGGTTGCCGTCGGACGAGTCGAGCTCCCGCTGGGCGTCGCGCAACGGGGCCAGGTAGACGTGTCCTATCTGCTCGCGCTTCCCCGGCTCGGCGTCCGGACCACCGACAGGCCCGGCCGAGACACTGGGCCGCATCTGCTGCCGGGCCGGGTCCTTCTTGTAGGTCGTCGTGTAGATCGCTTGATGCGTGTCCACGTCGAGCGCGGCGATGTAGTGAGCTCGCTGTATCGCTGTCAGCCCGTCGTAGGTGGCTTGGAACTCAGCTTCCTGCACTTCCCGGCCTCGCGACAGGTCGGACTCGTCGAACCACCTTGTGCTGCGACGGTTCAGGGGCGTGGTGGCCAGCCGCAACGATTCGATGACGTTGGACTTGCCAGAGTTGTTCTCACCAACGAGCAGCGTGATACCCGGCCGGAATTCGACCGCCACGTCGTAACAAGACCGGAAGTTCTTGATGCCGAGCTTGGACAAATACATCCCGGCTTCCGGCTCTTCTTGCCTCTGGCTCACCAGCACATCCCCGTAAGTTCACGCCTACCAATGCACGCGAAAGCAGCCATCTGCACCATCCGTCGCATAGGCCAGCCCTTGCGCACTTTGGCACACGATCCCAAGGTCGTACTGACGAACCAGCAAGCAACACAGCGTGTTGTTCGCCACGTTGGGTGGCGGGTACCTCGCTGCGTCCCGAGCCGGTGGCCAATTGCGCGCTGCCGCATGAGTATTGGGCCTGGTCAGGAGGGAAGCACGGGCACGAATACGGCCCCGTGGCCACGGCGACGTAGTAGGGGGTGGTCAGGGGCACGCCCCGTGGGTGCCGTAGCGATCACTTTGGGCCGCGTGAACGGCCCGGGACACTCGTTGGTCGGCCGGTGTCACGAGTGAGGCGATGTTCCTGACTCTCAGCAGACCTGGGTGGCTTCGGCGCAGCTGACGTTCCAGCCGCTGGTGCAGCGTGAACCAGGAGGCGGGGCAACCGCTGCAGGCACCGCCGAGGCGGACGGTGACGATGCCGTCGCACACGTCGATGAGGTCAATGCTGCCGCCGTGCGACCGGGCGAACTCGCCCACCTCGCCGGCGAGAACCTCGCGTGCCACGCCGTACAGCTGTGCGTCGTCATCGCCGGCGGGGGTGCCGGCAACCGGGATCCACACGGCGGGGTCCTCGAGGGCGGCATGCAGCGCGGTACGGACCCGGGCTCCCTCCCGAGCCCAGTCGCGCCCCGCACCGAGGCGCGTGACGACGGCCTCGCCGTCCAGGGTGATCCGCGCGAGGATGCCGTCGGCCAGCAGCGCGGCCAGCGGTGCGGGCACCTCGGCGAGCGGGCCGCTGCCGGTGAGGGTCCCGGCGGGGATGATCCAGCGCAGCCGATCGGGTCGGCCGGGGACCTCCTGGGGGTGCATGGGGATCATCATGTCGACTCACCCGCCCAGCAGGACGGTGGCCGTTCGGGCCAGATAGGCCATCAACCAAGCGAGAACGGTCAGGTAGGTGAAGGCGATCGTCGGCCATCTCCAGGTGCCTGTCTCCCGGCGCAGGACCGCCACCGTGGCCATGCACTGCAGTGCATATACGAAGTAGACCAGCAGTGCCGCGATGGTGGGCGCCGTGAACACGGGCTCTCCGGCGTGCGGCCCGTCAAGGTGGGTCATGGCTTCCAGCGCCTGCGCCGGCTGTTCGGGGTCCTCGGCGGCGGCGACCTGTCCGAGGGTGGCGACGAAGGTCTCCCGGGCGCCCTGGGCCGACAGCACACCGACGTTGATGCGCCAGTCGAAGCCCAGCGGATCGAAGACCGGGGCGACCAGGCGACCCAGGCCGGCGGCGTAGCTGTGGTCGACGGTGTAGGCGGACACCGCGACGGAGTCGATGGTGTCGACGCCCGCCGCGCGCAGCTGCGCGTCCGTATGCAACGGCAGGTTCAGCAGCAGCCACAGCACGACGCTGGTGGCGACGATGACGGTCGTGCACTTGCGCAGGAAGGCGCGCGCGGAGGACCACATCGCCACCAGCACCGCGCGTGGGGCGGGCAGCCGGTAGGGCGGCAGCTCCATGAAGAACGGCACGGCCTGTCCGCGGCGGTCGCCGAGCTTCTTGAACGCCCAGGCGGCCAACATCGCCGAGACAGCGCCCAGCAGGTACAGGCCGAACAAGACCAGGCCCTGCGCACCCAACGGGCCGGCCTTGGCGGACGGGTCGACCAGCAGGCCGATGAGCAGCACGTAGACCGGCAGCCGCGCCGAACAGGTCATCAGCGGGGCGGCCATCATCGTGGCCAGGCGGTCCCTGGCCGACGGCAGGGTGCGGGTGGCCATGATGCCCGGGATCGCGCAGGCGAACGACGACAGCAGCGCCACGAAGGCCCGGCCCTCCAGGCCGAAGCGGGCCATCACCCGGTCCATCAGGAAGGCCGCCCGCGCCATGTACCCCACGCCCTCCAGCAGGGCCAGGAGCAGGAACAGCAGCACGATCTGCGGAACGAACACCAGCACCCCGCCCACCCCGCCGATGAGGGCATCCCCCAGGAATCCGGACAGCCACGGACTGCTGATGTGGGCGTCCACCTGGTCCGAAAGCCATGCGAACAGCGACTCCACCCCGTCCTGCAACGGGGCGGCCACGGTGAAGACGGTCTGGAAGAACAGCACCATCACCGCGAAGAACACCGTCGTCCCCCACAGCGGATGCAGCAGCACCGCATCCACACGCCGGGTGATCCGGTGGCGTTCCGGGGGCCGGTAGTCGGCGAAGGCCAGGACCGACTCCGCCCAGGCGTCCCACTCACCGGGCTCGGTGGGCGGTGGTACGGCCGGAGCCGGCCAGGCGCGCCACGTGGTGAGCTGCTCGCGCAGCTGCGCGATACCCAGCCCTCGGTGGCCAACCACGGGCAGTACCGGCACGCCGAGCGCCTGAGCGAGCGCGTCGACGTCCAAGCGGCCCTGACGGCGGGCGAGTTCGTCGGTGAAGGTCACCACGACACAGGTCGGCAGTCCGCGGGCCAGGACCTGGGCGACGAAGCCGAGGGAGCGCCGCAGCGTGGTGGCGTCCGCCACGACCAGCAGCGCGTCGGGCCGGTCGGCTCCCTCGAGTCGTCCGTCCAGTACGTCGACGGTGATCTGCTCGTCCGGGCTGATCGGCTCCAGGCTGTAGGTGCCCGGCAGATCCTCGACCGCGTGCTGGTGGCGGCCCGTCCGGGCTTCCCCGACGTAGCGGGACACGGTCACTCCGGGGTAGTTGCCGGTCTTGGCGCGCAGACCCGTGAGGGCGTTGAAGACGCTGGTCTTGCCCGAGTTGGGTGCGCCGACCAGGGCGATCCGTGGTGCTTCGGTCAGAGTCGCATCCGCGGCGCCGGAGTCGTGGCAGCCCGCGTTCACCGCTTCGCCTCGGTGACGTGCACGCACTCCGCCTGCGCGCGGCGCAGGCACACCTCGTAGTCCCTGACCCGGTAGAGGACCGGTTCACGCAGTGGCGCCCGGCGTACCACCTCCACGACCGCCCCAGGGGTGAAGCCGAGGTCGTGCAACCGGCGGACAACGACGGGCTCTCCGTCAGCGACGACCCCGATCACCGCGGCGTGGGTACCGCGTGCCAGGTCCGCCAAAGATCGCGGTAGGGGGCCGATGACGGTGGTTCCCCGGCCGTTTGCTGCCTCGAATTCCCCATCAGTGCCACTCATGTGTGTCTCCACGGCATTGCGCCGAGCACATCCGCCCAGCGAAAGATCACCAATAAGGTGAAGTTAGCCTTACCTGTCCAGCGGAGACCTGGGGCTTGCGGCCCTCAGGCATGGGCCCCTTGGCCCCTTCAGCCGGGCCACACGGCCCACAGCGGCAAGTCGGCTGCCAGACGGACAGGCGCACGTCAGGCTCAGACGCGGCGAGTTGCGGGACGCGCTCGGTGGTGCCGAGATAAGGCAGGGGAAGGCTGCGCCAGAAGGTGACCACGCCGGAGCGGAGCTGCTCGGCTGCTCCTGGGCCGTCGCGTGCAGGGCCCGTCTCTGCGGCCAATGGTCGAAATGCCGCAGGTGAACACAGCACTCCGCGTCGCCGCCGAGCGTGCGGAGGGTGCGTCCGGCCGCCCGGGACGGGTGTGGCGGGCGGCCGGACGGTGACCGAGCCGGGAGGGCACCGCTTCCAACTGCGGCCTCTGGAATGGAGAACGCACAGCCGGCAGATGGAGGCGGTGGTCCGTGGCCTCCTCCCGTTCGATCTCGGGAAGCAGCATCACCGGACCGCAGAAAGGTGCGCTCGGGCCGAACGGTCCCTTTGCCGGGGGCTGTTGGTCCCGGACCACGAGCGACGATCCGGACCATCCGGCCCACCCACACCAGGCGCTTCGGACCGGGCGCCGCACCGGGAACGGACCGTAGCGTTCACTCGCATGGACAACGGCACCAGTGCGGTGGCTTCAAAAGCCGACGACGAGAGGGAGCGTCGACTCGTCGCGCGACAGGGACCGGCGCGATGTCAATTCCCTGCGTTCACACGCTTGTCCTGTACCTCCGACGCGGAGGGCTTTCCCTCCTCGGCGACTTGAGGCTCATCGGGTCCGCAGCTGTCTGCGCCGACCGTTGGTCGGCGCTTGTGCACCCGTCACGGCGGTGACAGACCTCCGTCGGCCCCAGCCCCACAAGCCTTCACTCCCTCTGTCGGCGCGGCCCGTCGAGCACGGCGTGCCACCCGGCCCCGCACTCACCGGCTGCATGCCGCGACCGGCCCGCAGAAAGACGCGCATGATCTTCGAAGACCTCCGGACAGCCTGCCGCAAGGACCCCGCTCTGCACGGCGTCCACGTGGTCGAGGTCCTGCTGTATCCCGGCCTGTGGGCGATCTGGGCCCACCGGGTCGCCCACCGGCTGTACCGGCTCGGTGTGCTGCTGGTGCCCCGGCTGCTGTCCCAGCTCGCCCGGGCGCTGACCGGCATCGAGATCCACCCGGGTGCGGTCGTGGGCCGCCGCTGCTTCATCGACCACGGCATGGGCGTAGTGATCGGCGAGACCGCCGTCCTGGGCGACGACGTGATGCTGTACCACCGCGTCACCCTGGGCGGCACCGGCTGGTGGACCGACACGAAGGCTGCCAAGCGGCACCCCACCATCGGCGACCGGGTCGTCCTCGGCGTCGGCGCCACCGTCCTCGGCCCGGTCCTCGTCGGCCACGACACGATCGTCGGCGCGCACGCCCTCGTGCTGCGTGACGTCCCCGCCCACTCACGTGTCCACGCCCCCCAGGCGGCCTCCACCGCCCGCCCTCACGGCACAGCGCCGGCGGCGGCCCACGCCGGGATCCTCACCTCCGCAGACAAGAAAGAAGGACGGCCATGACGGCGACGCGCCCCTCGATCATGCCCTCGATCACGGCCCTGATAGGCCGTACTCCTCTGGTGGCGCTGCACCGCTACGGCGGGGACCTGCCCGTGCGCCTTGTTGTGAAGCTGGAGTCCGCCAACCCTGGTGGCAGCGTCAAGGACCGCATCGCTCTCGCGATGATCGAGGACGCCCAGGACACCGGTGCGCTCCGGCCCGGGCAGCGCATCGTCGAACCGACCAGCGGCAACACCGGCATCGGCCTGGCCATGGTGGCCGCCGCCAAGGACTACCCGGTCACCTTCACCATGCCCGAGAGCATGAGTACCGAGCGGCGCGCACTGCTGCGTGCGTATGGCGCGGAGCTGTTCCTGACCCCGGCCGCCGAGGGTATGCGCGGCGCGGTCGCCCGGGCCACGGAGCTGGCCGAGCGCCACGGCTGGTTCATGCCGCAGCAGTTCCATAACCCGGCCAACCCGGACGCCCACCGCCGCACCACCGCCCAGGAGATCTGGCAGGACACCGCCGGCCAGGTCGACATCCTGGTGGCCGGCGTCGGCACCGGCGGTACCGTCACCGGCGTCGGACAGGTTCTCAAGGAGAAGAACCCCGACATCATCGTGGTGGCCGTGGAACCGGCGGAGTCGGCCGTGCTGTCCGGCGGCTCCCCCGGCCCGCACCGCGTCCAGGGCCTCGGCGCGGGCTTCGTCCCCGATGTCCTCGACACCGAGGTCTACGACACCGTGCAGCGCGTCTCCGCGCCCCAGGCACGCGCCGCGGCCAGGCGCCTGGCCCGCACCGAGGGCATCCTCACCGGCGTGTCCGGCGGAGCCGCCCTCCACGCGGCCACCACCCTCGCCCACTACCCACAGCACCAGGGCGCACTGATCGTCGTCGTCCTGCCCGACACCGGGGAGCGCTACCTCAGCACGGACCTGTTCCATGATGAATGACGGCTCTCCGGGCCCGGAACACAGAGCGAAGCCATGAACCGCACGCCGCCTGCCGAGACGGGCCCACTGGCCCCTTCGATCGGGACGTTCGGCCCCCGCACCCCACCACCATTCCGAGTTAGGTTCGCCTAAGTAACACCGATACAGGCAGAGAGCGAGGCACGAACATGGCATCGACAGACCATTCGGCCCTGCAGAAGAACATCCCCCTTCCCGGCGACGGACTGGACGCCTCCCGCATGCCCGGCCACTGGCTGCTGGCCCGCCTGGGCAAGCGGGTGCTGCGCCCCGGCGGTGTGGAGCTGACCCGGTGGATGCTGGACGCCCTGGGCGTGGACCCGGAAGACCGAGTGGTGGAGCTGGCCGCCGGCCTCGGAGCTACCGCCCGGCTGACCCTCGCCCGCCACCCGGCCACCTACACCGCCGTCGACCGCGACGCCACCGCAGTGGCCGCGCTCAGCGCCCTCCCCACCCCCAGCCCGACCCAGGTGCGCGCCGTACGGTCGGACGCCGCGGACACCCGGTTGCCGGACGGCGACGCCACCGTCGTGTACGGCGAGGCGATGCTGACCATGCAGCCCGAACCCGCCAAGCGGCGCATCGTACGAGAGGCCCTTCGTCTGCTCGACGGCTCCACCGGCCGGTACGCCATCCACGAACTGTGCCTGTTGCCCGACGATCTCGACCCGGCACTCGCCGAGCGGATCACCCATGACCTGCACAAGGCCATCCACGTCGGTGCCCGCCCCCTGACCCCCACCGCCTGGAGTGAGTTGCTCGCCACCGAGGGTTTCACCGTCACTGCCATGAAGACGGCACCGATGGCACTGCTCGAACCACGCCGACTGATCGCCGACGAAGGAGTGGTCCCCGCGCTGCGCATCGTCGGCCGGGCACTGCGCCACCCGGCCGCCCTGCGCCGCGTACTGCACATGCGCCGCGTCTTCCACCGCCATCGCGACCACCTGGGCGCGATCAGCATGCTCGCCGTCCCCACCCCGTCCCAGTCCTGAGGAGGAACCCCGGATGACCGCCACCGTGATCACCGACCTGGCCGCCGAACTGACCGTGCCCGAGGACGGCACCCTCAGCCGCGTCCTGTACCGCGACGACCGCCTGCGCGTGGTCGGCTTCGCCTTCGCCACCGGCCAGGAACTGACCGAGCACACCTCCGCCCTGCCCGTCGTCATCCAGGTCGTCAAGGGCCGGCTCGACCTCGTCCTGGGCGAGGAGAAGACGGAGGCGACGCCTGGGAGTTGGATCCACCTGCCCGCGCGGCTGCCGCACACGGTGCGCGCCACCGAGCCCAGCGTCATGCTGCTGACCATGCTGCCCGTCCCGGAGCCGTCGGGAGCCGGGGTGCCTCCCGCAGCATGACCTACGCCCGGCCGCGTGCCCTGCCCTGCCCTGCCCTGATCAGCGCACCAGCGCCGCTGCCACCATGGGCGGCAGCACGTCGCACAGGTCGGTGACCTCAACATGGCCGGCGTGCCGCTCGGTGAACTGCGCGACGGAGACGTCCAGGGAGCCGAAGGACTCCTCGAACACGCGGCGCGCGTGCAGGGTGCGGTCCAGCGCCCAGGCCGCCGTCGCCTTGGAGGTGCTCAGGAAGCGGCCGGGCTCGGGCCCGACGACGAACAACTCGGCGCGACGGCCCGTGCGGTCAGCGGCGAGCATGACCAGGTCCTTGAACGTCTGCCGCTTGCGCATGGCGTCCGCGCCGCGCCACCGCGCCAGTTTGAACTCCGCCACGCGCCGGTCCGTCTCCAGGTCGAACGGCCGACGCGGGTCGTTGCCGGCGGCCAGCGAAGGACGTACGGAGATCTCCTCCCCGTCCTCCAGGAGATGAGGCAGCGCCAGCACGATCCCGGCCGCGTGGATGAGGTCGTTCAGCCGACCGAGGCGCTCACGCACCGTCAAGGCCGCCACCATCAGTTCCGGACCGAAACCCCGGGCGGCGGCCATGTCACCGACCTCCCTCACGGGCCTTCCCACCAGGTCCCGCTCCAGAGAGGCGATGGCCGCGGTCAACGGCTCAGCGCCCAGGAAGCCCGCCAACAGCGCTACGGCTTCCCCCAGTTGAGGAGTATCCATGCCATCGGCCGCTTCGTCTGTCATGAACGGCATTGTGCCCGGTGGCGCTTCGATAGCCCGGACCCGGCTGGCTCTCGTAACGGGGCCGATCGGCCCTCACAGACGACCCCGTTGGTCTCTGCCGCCATCGATCGCCGATCCGCCACCGTAGGTGTGATGGTCAGGTCCGTCGTACCCGGAGGGATACACGCATGCTGAAACGGAGTGGCAGGGTGTTGCTCTGGCGCTGGCGGCGCAACCTGCTCAAGCGGCGCTCCGACGTTGCCGAAGCCTGGATCGGCGTGGCAGCGGTGGCGATGCTGCTGTTCATAGTGCCCGCCGTGGGCATGGCGATGGCCGACTTCGGCGAACGCTCCGCCCTCGACCAGGCGCAGGGTCTGCACCGCACTGCCGCGCACCTCGTCGAGGACGCCCCCGCGACACCGTCACGCTTCTCCGGGATCGCAGACGACCACGTGCGGGCGACCGTGCGGTGGACGACGCCCGACGGCTCCCCCAAGACCGGCGAGGCCCTGGTGGCAGCGGGCAGCAAGGCGGGCTCGTCCACCACGGTGTGGCTCGACAACGCGGGCCGCCTTCGTCCCGCCCCGCCCACCCCCGCTCAGGCCAGCTCACAGGGAGCCGCCCTCGGCGCTGCGGCCGGGGCGGGTGTGTGCGTGCTGGTCGTGGGCGGCTGGTGGATCGTCCGGGTACGGCTGGATGTGCATCGCAGGGCGCAGTGGGACCGGGCCTGGGCGGAGTTCAACGCCCACCGGGGCCACCGGCACGCGTAGGACACCTCCAACAGCAGGGCCGAACACGTCCTATTCCTGCGGCCCCCTACGTGGTTCTGCGAATCCCTGCCACCTCCACAACCCCTTGGAATAGGATCTCCCTCAAGCGGAGCTGAGCGCCCGACTCACCGCCAAGAGGGACCGTGTGCCACGCAAGGTAACCGAAGCTGAGGCTATCGAGGCCCTGACCAGCCGTGGAGCGCGCCCGCTGGAGCCGTTTCCGGGGACACAACTTCCCTGGAAATGCCTTTGTCTCACCTGCAAGGAGGTGAGCTCGCCGCGCTACAACGACGTCGTGAACAAGGGGACCGGGGTCTGCAACAAGACCTGCCGCTCACTCAAAATCGCAACCAAGCTCACCCGCGATGGGGCTCAGGCTGCTGCCGTCATGCTCACGTGGGGCTGGGACCCGCTTGAGGACTATCCGGGGGCGGGCAAGACGTGGCCGGCCCGATGTGTCCACTGCGGGGTCATCAAGCCGAAGAAGTTGTCACACGTCCAGAACGGTCGCGGCGGCTGCACCAAGTGCGCCGGGCGCGATGTCACCGATGAGTCCGCGCGGAAGCTAATGGCGGAGGCTGATCTGAAGCCCCTCGTCGACTATCCGGGCTCGCTGCAGCCTTGGCTGTGTCGTTGCGTGCGTTGCGGTCACGTCGGAACTCCCACCTACGCCAAGGTCCGTGCCCGCGGTCACCAATGCTGGTCGTGCCGTTCGGAGAAGATCGCGGACGCGCTGCGGCTCGGCGCCGCAGAAGCCGTCGCCAGCATGCTGGAGAAGGGACTCGATCCGCTCCTCCCCTATCCAGGCAGCACCGACCTGCCCTGGAAGGCGCGCTGCCTGACCTGCGAGACGGTCCTGGCCCCTGGTCCGACGCTGCACAACATCCGAGGCCCACAGGGAGGCTGCCCGACCTGCGCAGAGCGCGGCATCAACCCCGTCCGGCCGGGCTACCTGTACCTCGTCGTCCACGACGGCCACCGCGCTCTGAAGTGGGGAATCGCCAACCTCGAACAACGCATCACCCAGCACGTGTCCCAAGGCTGGCAGCTGGTCGCGCGCTGGGACTTCGAGCTCACCGGTGATGCGTGGGCCTTCGAGCGCCAGATCAAGATCTGGATACGCGGGCGGGGGATTCCGCGAGCGCTGACCGCCGACCAGATGAAGTACGGCGGACATACAGAGACTGCGTTCCTTGCCGATATTGACCTTCAACTGGTGCTGCAGTACATCGAATCCCTGACTGGCCGCCTCCCAGAACCACCGCCGTTGCCCTGAATCAGTCTTCCGCGTGGGCCAGCCACAGGTCCGGGCCGAAGACCTCGTAGCGGATGTGCCGGGCGGGAATGCCGGCCTGGAGCAACTGGGCACGTACGGCGCGCATGAACGGCAGCGAGCCGCACAGGTAAACGTCGGCGTCCGCGGGGAGATCCACCTCGGCAAGGTCCATCAGGCCGGTGCGGGCGCCCGCTTCGTCGGCGGTGTCCTGCTCGTACCAGAACTGGGCTCGTCCATCAGGGAGTTCGCCGACAAGTCGGTGGGTATCCGCGCGCAGGGCGTGGTCGGCCGGGGAGCGGTCGGCGTGCAGCACCGTGACCGGACGAGTGCTGCCGGTGGCCACGAGGTGCTCGAGCATGCCGACCATCGGGGTGCAGCCGATACCGGCCGAGATGAGCAGCAGCGGGCTGTCGGCATCGTCGAGGACCACGTCGCCGAACGGCGCGGACAGGGTGAGTTCGTCGCCGGCCCGGACCGTACGGTGCAGTTGGTTGGACACCTCGCCCTCGGGCGCCTCCGCCACGCTCGCAACGCGTTTGACGGTGATGCGCCGCAGGCGATCGCCGGGGGCGTTGGACAGGCTGTACTGGCGCACCTGGTGGACGCCGTCGGGCATCTTCACCCAGACGCTGACGTACTGCCCGGCGCGGGCGGGCGGAAGCGGTCCCTCGTCGGCCGGGCGCAGCAGGAAGGAGACCACGTCGGGGGTTTCCTCCCGCCGTTCCACCACGGTCCACTGCCGCCACGGATGCCGGGAATCAACCTGGGCCTCCTGATACAGGCGGGCCTCTTGGGCGATGAGGGCGCCGGCCATCAGCCAGTACACCTCGTCCCACGCGGCCGCGACCTCCGGGGTGACCGCTTCCCCGAGCACGTCGGCGATGGCCCGGAACAGGTACTTGTGGACGATCGTGTACTGGTCTTCGGTGACACCGAGCGCGGCGTGCTTGTGGGCGATCCGGGACAGCAGCGCGTCCGGCCGGGCGTCGGGGTCGGCGAGCAGCGCCTGGGCGAAGGCCGCGATGGAACCCGCCAGGGCACGGCGCTGCTGGCCACTGGCCTGGTTACCGCGGTTGAACAGCCCGTCCAGCAGCTCGGGCTGCTCGGCGAACATCGTGGCGTAAAACCGCTCCGTGATCTCGTCCAGGGCCCCGCCGACGGTGGGCAGGGTGGCGCGGACCACGGCGGCCGACTCGGGCGAAAGCATGGATCTTCTCCCCGGTACGGGATGTGCAAGGGGAATGGCGCTCACCGTCGCGGCCAGGCCCGTCCAACTGGGGCAGACGTGACAGCGCGCCTTCTGGGTGGAATCGATCGGCTCGTATGAGTTCGGACATCCCAAGACCGAGTCCCTCGGTCCGTCACGGACGGCGACACACGCCAGTAGACCTCCGACAGTCCCGGCCCGTTCGCGTCATGGGTGTCGCGCTTGTTCCGCACGGCTCTCCAGTGACGGACATGCAAAACACTCCCACGAGACTTTCCCGGCTACGGGCCGTCTACCGGCAGTCTCGGACCAGGCCGGACCGAGCCGGTGTTGACCTCGTCACGTCAACACGTCAACCTTTAACACTCAGTCCACGCCCGGCGTATGCCGCCTGGCGGCACAGTCAGTCGGATGGAATGGCACGCGCATCGGAGGCAGCCGGCTCGGATCCGAGAGCGGGACGTGGTGTGGCCTGCGCGGCCGCGCGTGGCGTGCGGCCGCCGTCGGGGCCGTACCCGAACCGGATCAGCAGCTGTGGGCACGGTTTTCTCGATCCGCCCATCGCCGACCGCAGATCCATCCACTCCATCGCCTGGTGCAGCATCGAGGTGCGTACCCCGTGCACCGTCGCCGTGAGCAGTACGCGCTGCAGGGCCTGGCCGGCCCGCAGCCAGTCCTCGCGCCGGTCCCACGAGGTCCACAGCAGCCCTACCTGGGCGTGGCGTTCGAAGCGCAGCGCGGGCAGGTGCGGCAGGGGCAGCCGGCCGGTGAAGTCCCGCATCGGCATCCGCCCGGAGGCATCCCGGGCACCCAGCGCTGTGATGGGGATGCCGTAGGGGGTGTTCCTTCCCGGGGCGGTGAGCCAGGTGCGTGCCTCGGCGGTACGGGCGGGATGGGATGCGTTGCGGGCCTCGGCCGCCTGGGTCAACTGCAGCAGACGCCGGGTTCCCATGATGTCGGGAACGTCCAGGTGCGCGCCCTCGGCCCGGGCGGCGGTGATCATCTGCGTCACGATCGGTTCGGGCACAGGGCGGCCGGTGAAGGGCATCCGGCTGGTGTGACGCCGCTCGATTGCTTCGTACAGGCCGCCCAGGGTCGAGGGTCCGTCCTCGGTGGGCCGGGCGAGGAGCACGCGGGCGAGCAGGTCGGGATCGTCCGCGTCGGGCAGCAGACGGACGATCGGTTCCCAGTCCAGGTGTGCCGCGGCCACCCGGAGGTTGAAGACGGCCGCGCCCACCGACAGGTGCTGGGCACGCAGGTCAGGATCGGTCATCGGCAGTGGCCGTCTGCGGTCGGCGCGGACCTCGACCGACCGGCTGTCCGGGTCCAGGCCGAACCGCCAGGGCTGTGTGTTGTGGATCGACGGTGCTGCCACCGCCGCGGCCAGCAGGGACCGAACGGCTGTGGCGTCGACTTCCCGGGTCTGCATGACGGCTCTCCTCTAAAAAGCTCTCCCCCGTACCGCCAACCCTGCGCCACGGTCCCCGGCTCGGGAGAGGGTTGACCGGCCCTTCCGGGCCGGCCATACGGCCTTGAAACCGCGAGCCTGACGCACCGGTCTGTCCCGTGAAGGGCATGCCTGTCAGCCCCTCAGCCGGTCCATGTCAGGGCCTGACATGGACCGGGCCGGCCACCCTCGGGGGAGCACTCGCCAGGAACCCGCAGGCAGGCCCCACGACGAACTGCGGGCGGGGTTCCGCCCGGTCTTGGTCGGATGGCCAGCCAGGACCCTCGCCCGGCCTGTCTTGTCCGGCCCGACCTGCCTGCTCATCAGGGCCATACGCCGCCACAGGGCGGGCCGATCGGCCCTGCTGTCGCGACGGCCTCGGCTGACACCGTGTCAACCGGGCGCAGCAAGCGCCTCATTCACCCTGGAGGTCGTGCCATGCCCCGTACTGTGACCGTCGGAATGGACGGCTCGCCCGAAAGTCTCGCTGCCGCGGAGTGGGCCGCGCGCGAGGCGGAACTGCGTGGCCTCCCCCTGCACCTGGTGCACGCCTGGGACTGGCAGCCCTACGCCCTGCCGGTGCCGGACGACGCGGCACACCGGCACTGGGGCGGGCGTGTCCTGCGCGAGGCGGCCGAGCGGCTGCACGAGCACCACCCCGGCCTGGAGATCACCTCGCAGCAGGTTCCACAACCGCCCATGACGGCGCTGGTGTCGGCGTCCGCGGACGCCGACCCGCTGGTCATCGGATCCCGGGGCCTCGGCGGCACCGTGGGATTCCTGGTCGGTTCCGTCGGGCTCGCTCTCGTCGCGCACACCGACCGACCCGTCGTCCTCGTACGCTCCGGTGTAAGCGCAGAGGACGAGCACCAGATGGACGCGGACGGCCGGCCGTCGAGCACGACGCCGTACCGGGACGTTGTGCTGGGGCTGGACCATCAGCACCCCGACGACGCGGTCATCGCGTTCGCGTTCGAGGCGGCGGCCCGTCGTTCGGCCAGGCTGCGCGTGGTGCACGGCTGGAGCCTGCCGCCCTACTTCGCCTACGGGCTCCCCTTGGACCCGGTACTGAACGCCGAACTCGCCCGCGAGGAGGCGAGCGCCGTCGAGGCGGCCCTGGCGCCGTGGCGCGAGAAGTTCCCCGGCGTGGAGGTCGTCGAGCAGACCTCGGTCGGCAGCGCCGGCGACCATCTGGTGGACGCCGCCCGCGAGGCGTCGCTGGTCGTCGTCGGCCGCCGTATCCGGCGCACCCCGCTCGGCGCCCGCATCGGACCCGTCACGCACGCGGTGCTGCACCACGCCACGGCGCCGGTCGCGGTGATCCCGCACGAGTGACCGAAAGACCGAGTGATGGCTGCGAGGTGCAGCAGGGTCCGGGGCACGGGCCGGGCCCCGGACGCGGCACCGCTGCCGGTCTCCTCGGGTCCCGCAAGCGCGAGGACCGGCATGGGAAGGGACGACCGGCCCGTGCGGGACCCGGGTCGGCCCTGTATCAAGAAGGCTGAACCACACGCGGCGCACACGAGCGGCGTCGAGCCCGTCGACGGCCGGAGAGCCATGTCTTCCTGCCTAACCAGGGCTGGGGGTCCTCGGTCACACGATGTCGAGAACATCTCTCACCGGGCGGCGAGGGGTGGCCGGGCCCCGGGGGCCATAGCCGAGTCGCAGCACCATCTGCACGTGGCCCGTGCCCAATCCTGGGTCTCGGGCCAGCAGGCGCAGCTCGCGGTCTTCCAGGGCGTGGGAGGTCAGGGAGGTGGCCAGGTCGGCCAGAGTGGCTTCCAGCAGAACCCGTTCCAGGGCCTGTCCGGCGCGCAGCCAGTCCGTGGGTGTGTCACCGGGGGTGCTCAGCAGGGCCAGGTGCGGGGTGTGCTCGAAGGCGGTGCTGCCGCGGTCGGCCACCGGCCGGCGTCCGGTGAAGTCACGTACGGGAGCCTTGCCGTCCCGTTTGCGCGGGCCGAAGGCGTACTCGGGGACGCCGTCGACGGCGGTGTCCGCCTCCGCTCCGAGTCGGGTCCAGCGGATGAGGTCGGCGCGGGCGCCGGGGTCCATGGCGTCGCGGCTCTCCGCATCGCGGACCAGGTCGAGCACGGTCTCGGCGTGCCAGGGGCCGGGGAAGAGCAGGACGGCCGACTCGCGCGCCGCCGCATTCTGCAAGGCGGCTTGGACGTCCTCGGGGATGTCCTTCTCGGCGAAGGGATGGCGGCTGGTGTGCCGCTGCCGGATCGCCTCATGCAGCCGCGCCAGGTCGTCCTCCCGCAGGCGTCCCTCGTCCGGATCGGCCAGATGGACGGCCGCGAGCAGCAGCGGATCCTGTGGCTCGGGCAGCAGCCGGATGTCGGAAGCGAGGTCCGTGTGCGCTGCGGCGACGCGCAGGTTGAACAGCGCCGCCCCGCAGCCGATGTGCAGCGCCCGGTTGCCGGGATCGGACCGGGGCATGGCCCGCGCGAGGTCGGCGCGCAGCAGCAGGAGGCGCTCGTCGACGACGTACTGGAAACGCCAGGGCTGCGCGTTGTGCATGGACGGAGCCGCGGTGGCCTCGGCCACGAGCATGGTCACCGTCTTCTCGTCGAGTTCGCGCGAAGCCATGGAATCCTCCTGTCTTGCCCCGCCGTGACGCGGGCCCCACCAGGTACCGCATAAGCGGCTGGCCTACGGGTCGGCGCCATGGCCACAACGGCGGTCCGGCCACCATCACCCGACGGGCCGATTCCAGTGTCTGCCCGGCGGCACCGCCGAGCACCTGGAATCCGCACGCCGACGTAGCCAGTTCCCACAAACCGATGATGGAGTCAGGCGCGGACGCCGGGATCGACGATCCGCGAGGGCTCCCCCGTACCCGACCGGAAGGCGGCGCCCGCGCCGCCGGCTCCCATCTGCCCTCTCGGCCCCCGGCCGGTTGATCAGGCCCGTGGGAGCGTGCGGGCGACGTACTCGGTGAGGTCGAGCAGCCGGTTGGTGTAGCCCCACTCGTTGTCGTACCAGCCGAAGACCTTCACCAGCTCGCCCTGCGCCTGGGTCAGCGGGGCGTCCAGGACGCAGGAGGCGGGGTCGCCGACGACGTCACGGGATACGATCGGGGCGTCCGAGACGCGCAGTATTCCCTTCAGCGGTCCGTCGGCGGCCTCCCGGAACGCGGCGTTGACCTCGTCGGCGGTCACGGGCCGCTCCAGGATCACGCTCAGGTCGGTCAGCGAGCCGTCCTCGACCGGCACGCGGACGGCGATGCCGTCGAGGGTCCCGGTCAGCTCCGGCAGGACCAGGCCGACGGCGCGGGCGGCGCCGGTGGAGGTGGGGATGATGTTGACGGCGGCGCTGCGGCCGCGGCGCAGGTCCTTGTGCGGGCCGTCGAGGACCACCTGGTCGTTGGTGTAGCCGTGGATGGTGGTCATCAGGCCCTTGACGAGGCCGAAGTGCTCGTCGAGCACCTTCACCATGGGCGCCACGCAGTTGGTGGTGCAGGAGGCGTTGGAGACGACGTGGTCGCTCTCCGGGACGTACGTGCCCTCGTTGACGCCCATCACGACCGTGGCGTCGACTCCCTTGCCCGGCACGGAGAGCAGTACCTTGCGGGCGCCGGCCTTCAGGTGCAGGCCGGCCTGCTCGCGGGTGCGGAAGCGGCCGGTCGACTCGATGACCAGGTCCACGCCGAGGTTCGCCCAGTCCAGCTCGGCCGGGTCACGCTCGGCGGTCACCACGATGCGGTGCCCGTCCACGGTCAGTGAGGCGTCGTCGTGCTCGACGGTGCGGCCCAGGCGCCCGTACGTCGAGTCGTACGCCAGCAGATGGGCCAGTGCCCCCGGCGAGGTGAGGTCGTTGACCGCCACGACCTCGACCGGTGCGCCGGTACCGCTCTCCGCGCGCTCCAGCACGCAGCGCAGGTAGTTGCGTCCGATGCGGCCGAAGCCGTTGATGCCCACGCGCACGGTCATGTCCGTCGCCCTCCCGATCAGCGCCCGGCGGTATCCGGGGTGCGCTGCCAGCCTGCTGGCCAGGGAGAGGATCCGGCTTGGGCCGCACGGGGGTCAGGTGAGGGACCTTCGGCCCTGCGGGCTGCGGCTGCGAGGGGCAGCTCAGCGTCCTTCGTGCCGCAGCCGGTCCTGGGCCTGCGTGGCGATCACCGCGGCCTGGATGCGCCGCTCCACGCCGAGCTTGGCGAGCAGGCGGGAGATGTGGTTCTTGACGGTCTTCTCAGCGAGGTAGAGCCGCTGGCCGATCTGGCGGTTGGTCAGGCCCTCGCCGATCAGGGCCAGGATCTCCCGCTCCCGGGCGGTGAGCCCCGGCAGGGCGTCCGGCTCCTCCTCCGGCTGCTGGTCCTGGCGCAGCCGGGCCATCACCTTGGCGGTGGCGCTCGGGTCGAGCAGGGACTGGCCGGCGGCCACCGTGCGAACGGCCGAGACCAGGTCCGTGCCCTGGATCTGCTTCAGCACGTATCCGGAGGCTCCGGCCATGATCGAGTCCAGGAGGGCCTCCTCGTCGTCGAACGAGGTCAGCATCAGGCAGGACAGTTCCGGCATGCGTGAGCGCAGCTCGCGGCAGACGGTCACGCCGTCGCCGTCGGGCAGGCGCACGTCGAGCACGGCCACCTGCGGGCGCAGTGCGGGTACGCGCACCAGGGCCTGCTCGACGGTGCCGGCCTCGCCGATCACGGTGATGTCCGGCTCGTCGTTCAGCAGGTCGCGCACCCCGCGCCGTACCACCTCGTGGTCGTCCAGCAGGAAGACCCGGATCGGGTTGTCGGTACCGGGTCGCTCGCTGTCCGCCATCGACGGCTCCTGTCCTGTGTCGTCTGTCTCGAGAACCGAAAACCGCCAATTGGGCGGGACCGGTCCTTCCCTGTCGCAGATCCTGCGCGATTCCGGGCCGAACGGCCAGGGCCGACCGGCCCTTTTCGCTCCGATGTTCCCGTGTTCCCACGCGTACCGGTTCTGATCGCCTACCCGGCAGAGGAGACCGGGCGGGCCCTCACCGTGAGGACCATGCCGTCCAAGTCGGGACCATCGGCCCCTGGAACCGCAGCCGCGTGGTCGTGAGGCTCGGGACGAGGGCCGGCGCACTTGTCCGCGGCCCGCTGATCCCCTATCGGACGCGGAGGTCTCTTCCCATGATTCGCCCCATCACCGTCGGCCTGGACGGCTCCCCCGAAAGCCTGGCCGCCGCCGACTGGGCCGCCCGCGAGGCGCAGCGCCGTGGCGCGCCGCTGCATCTGGTGCATGCCTGGATCTGGCAGCCGCACGACGTGCCCGTCGCACAGGATCTGGACACGCAGAAGCACTGGGCCCAGCGCGTGCTGCGGGAGGCCGAGAAGGAGCTGCGCGGGCGGCATCCGGAACTGGCGGTCAGCACCGAGCAGATATCCGACCTTGCGGCCGAGGTGCTGCTGGGCCAGGCGGAGAAGGCCCAGACGCTGGTGCTGGGCTCCAGCGGTCACGGCGCCATTGCCGGGTTCCTGCTCGGTTCCGTCGGGCAGCAGGTGCTCGCCCGGGCGAACAGCCCGGTGGTCATGGTGCGGGCAAACGCCCGCTCGGCCGCCAAGCACGACGGTGGAGAGGTCATCGTCGGGCTCGACGACCTCGGCGACCCCACCGCGCCGCTGCTGGAATTCGCCTTCGACGCGGCCGCCACCCGCAGGACCGCACTGCGCGCCGTGCACGCACCGAACCTGCCGCCGCTATACGGACATGGCCCGATTGTGGGGCAACTGGCCAGCCAGGAAGGCGGCATCACGGGGCAGGCGGAGAAGGAACTGTCCGCCGCTCTCATACCGTGGCGCGAGAAATACCCGCAGGTCCCCGTCGCCCACACGATCGATCTCGCCCGCCCCTCCGGAGTCGTACTGAAGGCCGCCGCGCAGGCCGGACTCGTGGTGGTCGGCCGCCGAGTGCACCGCCCAGCGCTCGGTATGCGCATCGGGCCGGTGGCCCACGCAGTGCTGCACCACGCCGCCGCCCCGGTCGCCGTGGTGCCCCACCACTGAGGGCCGGATTCCGCTCGACTTCAGGGCCGAGCGGCCCCACCACCGAGGACGTCCAGCACCTGCCGCCGCGGCACAGCCCGTTCGACCCTGGAACCGCACCGCACCGACAGCCAAGACAGACCCGAGGAGCACCACATGAAGGCAGCAGTCGTCCGATCCTTCGGCGAGCCGCTGGTGATCGAGGACCGCCCGGACCCGGAGCCCGGACCCGGCCAGGTCCGCATCCGCCTCGAGGCGTCCGGACTGTGCCACACCGACATCCACGCCGCGCACGGCGACTGGCCCGTCAAGCCCAGCCCGCCGTTCGTCCCCGGCCACGAGGGCGTCGGCATCGTCGAGGCGCTCGGGGACGGTGTGACGCATCTGGCGGTCGGGCAGCGGGTTGCCGTGCCCTGGCTGGGCTGGGCCTGCGGACGGTGCGAGCACTGCCTGTCCGGCTGGGAGACGCTCTGCGAGAAGCAGCAGAACACCGGCTACAGCGTGGACGGCGGCTACGCCGAGAAGATGCTCGCCCCGGCCGACTTCGCCGCCCCGGTCCCCGACGGCATCGACCCGCGCGACGCGGCCCCGCTGACCTGCGCCGGCGTGACCACGTACAAGGCCCTGAAGGTCGCCGGCGTACGTCCCACCCAGCTGGTGGCGATCTCCGGTATCGGCGGGCTCGGCCATCTCGCGGTGCAGTACGCGAAGATCGCCGGAGCCACTGTCGCCGCGATCGACGTCACCGACGACAAGCTCGAACTCGCCCGGGAGCTCGGCGCGGACATCCTCATCGATGCCCGCAAGGAG
The DNA here is from genome assembly GCF_042955065.1 of Streptomyces sp. NPDC012510. NCBI lineage: Bacteria > Bacillati > Actinomycetota > Actinomycetes > Kitasatosporales > Streptomycetaceae > Streptomyces > Streptomyces sp. NPDC012510. The sequence goes on along the minus strand of NZ_JBIBEN010000012.1, from coordinate 160,086 downwards.
GACCCGGCCGAGGTGCTGAAGCAGCACGGCGGCGCCCACGCGGCGATCGCGCTGGCCGTCAACGAGCAGGCGTTCGCCTCCGTCTACGGCGGTCTACGGCGCGGCGGCAAACTGGTCATGGTCGCCCTGCCCGCCGGCGGCACCATCAGCGTGCCGATCTTCGACACCGTACTGAACGGCACCTCCGTCATCGGTTCGATCGTCGGCACCCGCCAGGACCTCGACGAGGTGTTCCAACTGCACGCCGCCGGACGCACCAAGGTGATCTACGAGACCCGTCCGCTCGACACCGTCAACGACTCCATCGCCGACGTCCTCGGCGGGCGGATCAAGGCACGCATCGTCTTCGAGATGTGACCCGCCCGCGCCTGGCTGCCGCACCTCGTGCACCGATCGGGGTGCAGCTCCGCGAGTGGCCGAGGCGCACTCTCCCTCCGGGAAGCAGGAAGGAAGAACACCGTCATGGTCCGTTACGTGTACGACTTCACCGTGGGCGGCCGTGACCTGGCCGACCTGCTCGGCGGCAAGGGCGCCAACCTGGCCGAGATGACCCGCATGGGCCTGCCGGTGCCGCCCGGCTTCACCGTCACCACCGAAGCCTGCCGCGCCTTCCTCACCACCGGTGCCGAGCCGGACGGTCTGGCCCGCGAGATCTCCGATCACCTCACCGCCCTGGAGCAGGCCGCCGGACGGCGGCTGGGGCAGCCGGACGACCCGCTGCTGTTGTCCGTCCGGTCCGGGGCCCGGTTCTCCATGCCCGGCATGATGGAGACGATCCTCGACATCGGCCTGAACGACGAGTCCATGCTGGGGCTGGCGAAGTCCTCCGGGAACGAGCGCTTCGCCTGGGACTCCTACCGCCGCCTTGTGCAGATGTTCGGCAGCACGGTCATGGGTGTCGACAGCGCGCTGTTCGAGAACGCCCTGGCCCGCCTCAAGGAGGCCAGGGGTGCGGCGGACGATCTGGGGCTGGACGCGGCCGATCTGGCCGGGCTCGTCGAGTTCTACAAGGAGCTGGTCCGCCAGGAGTCGGGTGAGTTCTTTCCGCAGTCGCCGGCCGAGCAGCTGCGCCGTGCGGTCCTGGCCGTCTTCGAGTCCTGGAACGGCGAGCGCTCCCGCCTCTACCGGCGGCGCGAGCACATCCCCGACGACCTGGGCACCGCGGTGAACGTGCAGACCATGGTCTTCGGCAACCTCGGTTCCGACTCCGGCAGCGGCGTCGCCTTCACCCGCGACCCGGCCACCGGCGCCCGAGGCGTGTACGGGGACTACCTGTCCAACGCGCAGGGCGAGGACGTCGTCGCCGGCATCCGCAACACCGTCCCGCTGGACGAACTGGGCCGCCTGAACCCCAAGGCGTTCGCCCAACTCCGCGACCACATGACCACGTTGGAGGCCCACTACCGGGACCTGTGCGACATCGAGTTCACCATCGAACGCGGCAGGCTGTGGATGCTGCAGACCCGGGTCGGCAAGCGCACCGCCGAGGCCGCGTTCGCCATCGCCGCCGAGCTGGTCGACGAGGGGCTGATCACCCCGGACGAGGCTCTGGCGCGCGTCAGCGGGGACGGGCTGGCCAGGCTGATGTTCCCCCGCTTCGACACTTCTGCCGTCGGTGAGGCGCTCGCGCACGGCATCCCGGCCTCGCCGGGCGCCGCCGTCGGCGCGGCGGTGTTCGACTCCGCCGAGGCGGTCCGGCGTGCCGCGACCGGGGAGAAGGTCGTCCTCGTACGGCAGGAGACCACCCCCGATGACCTGCCCGGCATGGTCGCCGCCCAGGCCGTGCTGACCAGCCGGGGCGGCAAGACCAGCCACGCGGCCGTGGTCGCCCGCGGCATGGGCAAGGTGTGCGTGTGCGGGGCTGAAGAGATCACCGTGGACCCGCAGGGCCGCCGCTTCCGCGTCGGCGGCACCACCGTCGAGGAGGGCACGGTCATCTCCGTCGACGGCTCCGACGGTGCCGTCTACCCGGGCGCTGCTCCACTGGTCGACTCCGCGGTGATGCGGTACTTCGAGACCGGCGAGCAGGGTGAGCGCTCGGCCGGGCTGGTCGACGCCGTGGCCCGGGCCATGCAGCAGGCCGACGGCGTACGGCGGTTGGGTGTGCGGGCGAACGCCGACACGCCCGAGGACGCCGCCCGGGCCCGACGGTTCGGCGCCGAGGGCATCGGGTTGTGCCGCACCGAGCACATGTTCCTCGGCGACCGCCGCCAGCTGGTCGAGGCGATGATCCTGGCCCGCACCGACGCCGAACGCGACCGCGCCCTCGACGCGCTGCTGCCGCTGCAACGGCAGGACTTCGTCGGCATCCTGGAGTCGATGGACGGCCTGCCGGTCACCATCCGCCTCCTCGACCCGCCGCTGCACGAGTTCCTGCCCGACCGCACCGAACTCGCCGTCCGCCTCGCCGCCGCCGAGGCACACGGCAACCCGCCCAGCACACACGACGCCGAACTGCTGGACGCCGTGAACCGCATGCACGAGGAGAACCCCATGCTCGGCCTGCGCGGCGTACGCCTCGGCCTGGTCGCGCCGGGCCTGGTCGCCATGCAGGTACGGGCCATCGCCGAGGCAGTCGTCGAGCGCAAGCGCGCGGCCGGCGACCCGCGGGCGGAGATCATGGTGCCGCTGATCGACACCGTGGAGGAACTGCGACTCGTACGCGAAGAAGTGGAGCAGGTCCTGGCCCAGGTCTCCAAGGAGTCCGGCGTCCCCGTCGAATGCCCGGTCGGCACGATGATCGAGCTTCCGAGGGCTGCTCTGACGGCCGGCAGGATCGCCGAGGAGGCGGAGTTCTTCTCGTTCGGCACGAACGACCTGACCCAGACCACCTGGGGCTTCTCCCGCGACGACGTCGAGGCGGCCTTCTTCTCCGCCTACCTCGACAAGGGCATCTTCACGGTGTCCCCGTTCGAGACCATCGACCGCGCGGGTGTGGGCCGCCTGGTCGAGATCGCGGTCGCCGAGGGGCGTGCGGCCCGGCCCGGGCTGAAGATTGGTGTCTGCGGCGAGCACGGCGGTGACCCGGATTCCGTGCACTTCTTCCACGGCGTGGGGCTGGACTACGTCTCCTGCTCACCGTTCCGGGTCCCGGTCGCCCGCCTGGAGGCCGGACGGGCCGCGTTGCCCGAGACGAAGACCAGCGACAGCAGGTGACACGCCCCCGCAGGGCCGGAGGTGAAAGACCCGGCTTCGGTCCTGCGGGCCGTCGGCTGCAAGTGAGATGACGATGTGCGGCGGTGCGCCGCCGCACCTATGCGGAGACAGCACGATGGAGACAACGTTTCGAGGCGTCGGTGTCAGCCACGGTGTGGTGATCGGCACGGTACGGCACATGGTGACCGCGGTCCTTCAGCCGCCCGACCGGCGGATCCCGGCCGAGGCCGTGGGGGGTGAACAGGGCCGCGCCCGGCGGGCGGTGGACGCGGTCGCCGCGGATCTCACGGCGCGCGGTGCCCTGGCCGGCGGTGAGGCACAAGCGGTCCTCGAAGCCCAGGCCCTGATGGCACAGGACCCCGAACTGATGGCGGAGGTCGAGCGACGTATCGCCGGGGGCAGCTGCGCCGAGCGCGCGGTCTTCGGCACGTTCGCCGCGTACCGGGCGTTGCTGGCGCAGACCGGCGAGTACCTCGCGGGCCGGGTCGCCGATCTGGACGACGTACGCGACCGCATCATCGCCCGGCTGCTGGGCGTGCCCATGCCGGGCCTGCCGGACAGCAAGGAACCCTACGTGCTGCTCGCCCGCGACCTGGCCCCGGCGGACACCGCTCTGCTCGACCCGGACCTGGTCCTGGGCTTCGTGACCGAGCAGGGCGGGCCGACGAGCCACAGCGCCATCCTCGCCCGCGCCCTTGGCGTACCGGCCGTCGTGGCTCTGCCCGGCGCCACCGGAGTGGCCGAAGGCACCGTCGTCGCGATGGACGGGAGTACCGGCGAGGTGTTCCTGGAGCCGGATGCCCGCAAGCGCGCAGAGCTTGAGCGTCAGGTCGCCGCCCACAAAGCGGCCCTGACCTCCAGCTCCGGTCCCGGGACCACCGCGGACGGACACCGAGTGCCGCTTCTGGCGAACATCGGCGGCCCGGCGGACGTGCCCGCCGCCGTCGCGGCGGGTGCCGAGGGCGTCGGCCTGTTCCGCACCGAGTTCCTCTTCCTCGACGACAACAAGCAGGCGCCCTCCGAGGAACGCCAAGTGGAGGCGTACCGCCAGGTGTTCGAGGCGTTTCCCGCGGGCCGGGTGGTGGTGCGGGTGCTGGACGCGGGCGCCGACAAGCCGCTGGACTTCCTCACCCCGGGCGACGAGCCGAACCCGGCACTGGGCGTGCGTGGACTGCGCACGCTGCTCGACCACCCCGGCATACTGCACGCGCAGCTGCGGGCGCTGGCCGCGGCGGCCTCGGGCCTGCCTGTACAGCTGGAGGTGATGGCGCCGATGGTCGCGGACCGCGCGGACGCCAAGGCGTTCGCCGACGCCTGCCGCCAGGCGGGCCTGCGTGCGAAGACCGGCGCGATGGTCGAGATCCCCTCGGCCGCGCTGCGCGCCCGTGCGATCCTCCAGGAGGTTGGGTTCCTGTCGCTGGGCACCAACGACCTCGCTCAGTACACCTTCGCCGCCGATCGGCAGGTGGGCGCGCTCGCCCGGCTGCAGGACCCGTGGCAGCCCGCCCTGCTCGACCTCGTCGCCGTGGCCGCCGACGCCGCGAACGCCGAGGGCAAGAGCTGCGGGGTGTGCGGCGAGGCCGCCGCCGACCCCCTGCTCGCCTGCGTCCTCACCGGACTCGGCGTCACCAGCCTGTCCATGGGCGCCGCATCACTGCCGTACGTCCGCGCCGAACTGGCCCGGCACACCCTCGCCCAATGCCGACGGGCAGCCGCAGCGGCCCGCGCCGCGGACACCGCCGAGGAGGCACGCGCAGCGGCCCGCACCGTCCTGTCCGGCACGGACGAACCGTTCGGGGAGGCTGCCTGACGCCCTCGACCGCCCCGCGCACCCGGTTCGCCGGCACCGGGTGTGAGTAGTTGAGGTACAGGAAGTAGCGCCGAGATTGATCATGCTGAGCGCCTGGTCGGCGGGAGGTGATGGCCTCTTCGGGCTCTACCGGTCGCGCGGACGCGCACACCAAAATGGAGTCTTGCCGATCGATTGGGGGGCGATGGACGAGTCAATGCGTTACGTCGACTCTGCTGCCGCAGAGCTGCTGGCGGCGGCACGAGAGGCACAACTGGGTAAGGGGGACATCGACAGCCTGCTCGGCAAGTACAGGGCCCTCGTCGCGCAGATCACGGATGAACCGCCCGGTCGTGTCGTCGTTCGCGATCAAGCCGACCGTGCCGGGCTCGTCAGGGACTGCAAGGAGCTGGCGATCTCCATCCGCGCCAAAGCCTGGAACCACGTCGGCCTGAAGGAGATCTTCGCTCGTCACGCGGTTGAGTGGGGGTTGGAGCGGCAGGCACCTCATCCGGCCCCAAAGCCTCCAGGGAGGCGTAAAACAGTGCGGAGGCGGTCGGCTCCCATCGTGACAGCGGACCGCAACGTACGTGATACCGACGAACAAGAGCTTGCACGAACAGCTCTTCAGCCGGGGACGGCAGAGGATTTGCTCGACATGGCCGTCCGAGCCATCCTCCAGCCCGATTGGCTTCCGTTGCTCCCCGTCGATGCGCTCGCGGCGGCTGTTCAGTGCATCACCACCAGGAGAGGCACCGCACTTCTGCAGCGCATCGACGGTCGGCTCCAGGAGGCACCTACGCACGTGCGGCGCATCGACAGCCCGCGTAACCCCCCAGGCCCCCGGCCAGGAATCGGCGGATCTCACCCTGGCGGCTCCTGAAGGCTCCTTCGGCCTGGGGGCCTTGACACAACCACTAGCGCGAAGACCCTTTCCTGCATTGTCAGGTGGCAGTTGTGCTGGACATGGGCAGTGGCCGGTGGGGCGGTGCCGCATCTGGCGCAGCGCCTCCAGGCTGCGCTCCGCCCGGCGTTCCTGCAGGTATCCGATGGGTGGCGCTGATGAGCAGGACGACGGTGATGACGAGGGCGTCCTTGATCTCGTCGACAATTCCAGCGACGGCGGCGGCAAGCAGGATGCCGATCAGCCAGCTGCGGAACTGGTCCAGCAGGCACAGCCACTGCGGCCGACGGGCCGGTTCGGCCAGTTCGTTGGCTCCCAGGCGGCGGTCCGCTGCTCGGCGTCGCCGTGGTCAGGCCCGTGGCCGGGACCACGGCGAGCAAGACCGCCGCTTCGGCGGCGTCGCGTCGGTAAGTGTCCGGCTGCGGGGGCGTCTGTACCTACAGGCTGTGGTCCGAGGCCGTAGTCCGCTGAGGCACGGTCACCCCTTGCCGCGCACGACGGTGACAGGGCAGTAGGCGTGGTGCAGCAGGGCCTGGCTGACCGAGCCGAGCAGGAGGCCGGTGAAGCCGCCCCGGCCCCGGGCTCCGGCCACCACCAGCTGGGCGCCGCGACTGGCGTCGATCAGGGCCGGGCGGATTCGGGAACGCACCAGGCGCCGCTCCACCTCGACCTGGGGATAGACCTTCTGCCAGGAGGCCACCGTCCCGTCCAGCAGGTGCTGCTCGGCCTCACGGAGACGGTCGGCGTCCGCCACCACAGCGGTCAGGGGGTCGCCGGGGCCCTCGTAGGCGCGCTCGCTCCACGTGTTCCACACGTGTGCGGCCACCAGCGGCGCCCCGCGCAGTGCCGCCTCGGCGAACGCGAACTCCACCGCCGCCTCGCCGGCCTCGGAGCCGTCCACGGCCAGGAGGACGGGGCCGGCCGGATCGGGGCGGCCTCGCACCACCATCAGCGGGCAACGGCCGTGGGCGGCCAGGTGCACCGCTGTCGAGCCCAGCATCAGCCCGGCGAAACTGCTCAAGCCCCGGCTGCCGACCACCGCAAGCGACGCCGACCGCGACTCGATCTCCAGCACTTCGAGCGCCTCCCCGGCCACCACCGACCGGGTGATCTCGATGTCCGGCGCGATCGCGTGCGCCCGTTCCTCGGCGCGGGCCAGAGCCCCCCGCACCATCGGCTCCAGGCCGTGGTCGGCGGGGTTCCACGGTGGCGCGCCGATCGGCAGGTGTCCGGGCCCATGACCGAAGGCGTGCACGATCCGCAGTCCCACCCCGCGCAGGTGCGCCTCACGGGCCGCGGCCTCGACCGCGCCGATGCTGGAGGCGGAACCGTCCACTCCTACGATCACTGGATCACTCACTGGATACTCCCGTCCCGGAACACAGCCGACGCGCGGCCCTTCGGCTCCCGAGTCTCGGTGCAGCCGGCCCGTTACGCCCAGGGGCCCTCAGGCCGCCCCAAGGGGCCACTCGGCCCTGTCGGGTACCCGCGGGGGCCCAGGACACTGATCACCAGCAGCGCAGGAACGGACACCTGTGGTACGAGGGCTTGAGTACCCCGCGACGCCTGCCGAAGACCTGTGCACGGCGGGCCGGGACCACCGCCCCGCGCGGAGAATCCTGATGCGTGACGACGGGGAGTTCACATGGACGTCAACGAGGTGCTGCTGCCCGGAGTGGGGCTGCGGTACGAGTTCGTCAACCACGAGGGCGACCGGATCGGGGTCATCGCCCAGCGCTCGGGCGACTTCGAAATGGTGGTGTATCCCGGTGACGATCCCGACGAGGCCCACCCGGTCCTCCGGCTCACCAGCCAGGAGGCCGACACCCTCGCCGAGATCCTCGGCGCCCCGCGCATCGCGGAGCGGTTCGCCGACCTGACCCGCGAGGTGCCCGGTCTGAACGCGGGTCAGGTCGAGGTACGTCCCGGCAGCCCGTTCGCCGACCGAGCCCTGGGAGACACGCGGGCCCGGACCCGCACTGGCGCCTCGATCGTGGCTGTCGTCCGTGGCGAGGAGGTGATCGCCTCCCCCGGACCGGGCCAGACCCTGCGGGCCGGGGACACCCTGGTGGTGATCGGCACCCGCGAGGGCATCGCCGGCGTCGAGCGCATCGTCCAGGGCTGACCGGTGCACACGCCCATCGCCCTGCTGCTGGAGCTGGGCGTCATCCTGACCGCGCTGAGCCTGCTCGGCGCGCTCGCACGGCGCTTCGCCCTCTCGCCCGTGCCGCTGTACCTGGTGGCCGGACTGGCCCTGGGCGACGGCGGGATCGCGCCGGTTCCGGCTGCCCGGGAGTTCGTCGACATGGGCGCCGCCATCGGCGTGATCCTGCTGCTCCTGGTCCTCGGCCTGGACTTCACCGTCCGGGAGTTCACCGTCAGCCTCCGCCGCCACCGTTCCTCCGCCGCCGTCGACCTCGTCCTCAACGCCACTCCTGGTGCCGTGGCCGGCTGGCTGCTCGGCCTGGACGCCGGCGGCATCCTGACGCTGGCGGGCGCAACGTACGTCTCCTCCTCCGGCATCGTCGCCCGCCTGCTCGGCGACCTGCGCCGGCTGGGCAACCGGGAGACCCCGGCGGTGCTGTCCGTGCTGGTGGTGGAGGATTTCGTGATGGCCGCCTACCTGCCGCTGCTCGCCGTCGTCGTCTCCGGAGGCACCTGGTGGCAGGCGCTGCTCGCCGTCGCGGCCGCCATGTCGGCCGTCGCCGCGGCCATAGCCGCGTCCTGGCGCTGGGGCCATCATGTCGGCCGAGTCCTGTCCCACCCTGACGCCGAGCAGGTACTGCTCCGCGTTCTCGGCCTCACCCTGATCGTGGCCGCGCTGGCCGAGATCATCCACGTCTCGGCCGCCGTCGGTGCCTTCCTGATCGGCCTTGCCCTGACCGGCACCGCCGCCGACCGGGCCCGGGCTGTGCTCAGCCCGTTGCGCGACCTGTTCGCCGCGGTGTTCTTCCTCGCCCTCGGACTGTCCGTCGATCCGGGTGACCTGCTGCCGGTGCTGCCCGCCGCCGTGGCGCTGGCCGTGGTCACGGGGGCCACCAAGCTGGCCGCCGGCTGGTATGCCGCCGGACGCGAGGGTGCGGGCCGCCGCGGCCGGCTGCGGGCCGGAACCGCGCTCATCGCCCGCGGCGAGTTCTCCGTCGTCATCATCGGCCTGGCCGCTCCCGGACAGGACCGCCTGGCGGCTCTGGTCACCACGTACGTGATGCTCCTCGCCGTCTGCGGCCCCGTCCTCACCCGCTTCGCGCCCACCCGGCCCACGGCCCCCCGCCCGCCCATACGGCGGAAAGGGGCGGCGGGCCTCGCACCGGACGCGGTCAGTGATGCGGGCCCGCTCCCCGCACCACCGCGACCGGGCAGTGGGCGTGGTGCAGCAGGGCCTGGCTGACCGAGCCGAGCAGCAGCCCGGCGAACCCGCCACGCCCCCGGGCACCGACCACCACCAGCTGGGCGGACTGGCTCGCTTCGATCAACGCCTCCCGTGTCCCGCCATGCACCACCCTGTGCTCCACCACCACACCCGGGTAACGCTCCTGGCGGCCGGCGAGCGCCTCGGACAGCAGTCGCTCCTCCTCCCCGGGCAGGGCGCTGGGCGGGTTCGCGTACGGTGTCGACGCGTCCTGCGGTGCGGGCAGAGGCGCGTTCCACGTGGTCCAGGCGTGCAGTGCCACCAGCGGCGCTTTCCGCAGCGCGGCCTCGGCGAAGGCGAAGTCCATCGCATGCTCGCCCGCGGCCGATCCGTCGACGCCCAGCACGATCGGGCCCTCCCCACTCGGCTGCTCACGCACGACCAGCACCGGACACCGGCCGTGTGCCGCCAGATGCACCGCCGTCGCCCCGACCAACAGCCCGACAAACCCGCCCAAGCCCCGGGACCCGACCACCACCAGCTCGGCCGCACGCGACTGCGCCTCCAGGACCGTCAGCGGCTCACCGGTCACCACGGCATGGCCGACATGGACCTCCGGTGCCGCAGCGTGCGCACGCTCGACCGCCTCGGCCACCAGACGGTCTGCCATGTTCCGGAGCCCGCCCTCGGGCGGGCCCACCGGCGACGGGCCCAGGGGCACATGCATCGCGGGCCAGAAGAACGCGTGCACCACCCGCAGCCCCGCCCCGCGCAACCGCGCCTCCCGAGCCGCCGCCTCGACCGCGGCGAGACTCGACGCCGACCCGTCCACACCGACTACCACCACACCGCTCATCGTGCCTCCCGCATCCACTACGCCCTTGCTGTCACCTCCAGACTCACCCGGCCACTCCCCTCTTACATGGGGCCTGATGGCGTCACTGCCAGGCCGACCGGCACTCCCTGCGGCAGCGACGTGCCCCATGTGACGGCTGGCCCACGACGTCCTCTCTGGGCGAAGGGCCGTACCTCCTCGCCGAACAGCTTTCACGACCGTCCTCTTCACCGCCGCGCCGACGGCACTCGGCGCCGCAACGCACGGAACAGGCCGGGCTCAGCCTGAGGTTGCGGACTGTCACGGACTTCAGCCATGGGCGTTCCACATCGCCGTCGCACCCGGAGCAGGTGCCGTCGCCGTGTGAGCGGTGAGCCAACCGCACTGCCTCGCTTGGTGGCTGGGGCTCCCCCAGCCAGCTCACGGCAGGGTGGGGCTGCCGTTCCGGACTTCGCCGTGGCGGTCTCGTCGCCGCCCTCCAGGTCCGTTGAGAGGGCAGTTCGGCCCGGGAGCTCGGGACCAGTTGGCCCTGCCCTGTCAAGCCCGTGCCCGGGAGGCTGAAGAGGCATCGAGGGGCCGGCTACCCGGGACAGTCCAACGGGACAGCAGCGACCGGACCGGCCGCCCTCACCCGCGAGTTCCGGCCCCGATGCCCACCTCAGGAGCACATGGCCCTGCGGGGGATACGGGACGGGCCGCAGTGGCCGTACTCAGTGAGAACCGGTGGCCCTCGACAGGCGCCAGCGGAGAAGGGAACTGCCGTGAAGACCGCCAAGGTCGGCGAGGTGATGACGCCCGAGGTCATCCAGGCGCACCAGGAAACACCGTTCAAGGACGTGGCACAGCTGCTGGCCCGGCACCGGATCAGCGGTGTGCCGGTGGTGGACGCCGACGACAAGGTCCTCGGCGTCATCTCCGAGACCGACCTGGTGCACCGGCAGGCGGCGAAGGCCGAACGGGACCGGGAAGGCCGCTTCCGGCTGCCGGCACTGCGCCGGAAGGCACGTGTCGCTGCGGCCAAGGCCCGCGCCATGACCGCCGGGCAGCTGATGTCGACACCCGCGATCACCGTGCACCCGGAGCAACGCGTCGCCGACGCCGCACGGGTGATGGAGCGCCACCACATCGAACGGCTGCCCGTGGTGGACGAGGAGGACCGTTTGATCGGCATCGCCACCCGCCGTGACCTGCTGCGGGTCTTCCTGCGCACCGACGAGGAGATCCGTCAGGAGATCATCGACGAAGTCCTGACCCGCGCCATGTGCCTGCCGCCCCGCACCGTCATCGTCTCGGTACACGACGGCACGGCCACGCTGGAGGGACGCCTGGAACGCCGTAGCGACATCCCGGTGGCAGTCCAGCTGACCTGGCGGGTGGACGGCGTCGTGGGCGTGATGAACAGCCTCACCTTCCGCGACGACGACACTCGCCCACCGGAGAAACACCCCTCCCGCCGGATCGCCCATCACTGGCTCCCCGAGCGGTAACCCCCGCACTGATTCAGCGACGCACCACTGGTACGGCAGCCACGACCGCTCCGGCGTCCCCGTCACCCGGCGACGTCCGCACCCCCGCCGCCTGCCTGAACCCCAGCCCAACCAACCAACCAGCCCGGCCCGGCCCGCAAGGAGCAGAGCGCATGACCGACTCCGCCGTCCCCCTCATCAATCCCCAACTGATCGACCTCGACCTGACGGCGGAGAGCAAGGACGCAGCCGTCCGCGCCCTCGCCGAGCGCCTGGCCGACGAGGGGCGGGTTACCGACCTCGACGGCTTCCTCGCCGACATCGCGGCCCGCGAGGCACAGATGCCCACTGGCCTGGAGGGTGGGATCGGCATCCCGCACGCCCGGTCCGCCCACGTCAGCCGGCCGAGCCTGGTCTTCGCGCGTAGCCCGCAGGGTGTGGACTTCGGAGCCCCGGACGGCCCGGCCGACCTGATCTTCATGATCGCCGCGCCGGACGGCGCCGACGACGCCCATCTGAGCATCCTCTCCTCACTGGCCAGACGCCTGATGGACAGCAACTTCACCAGCACGCTGCGCACAGTCGCGGATCCGGCCGCAGCCGCCGCGCTCATCACCGGCGACCCGCCCCCGGACGAGGCCCGGACGACCGAGACGGCCCAAGTCCCGGCCCAGGCCCCGGCTCGGGCGAACACCGCTGGGACGACGAAGGTAACCACGGCGAGCGAGACTCGGGCGCCGCTGCGGCTGGTCGCCGTCACCTCCTGCCCGACCGGCATCGCACACACCTACATGGCCGCCGAGTCGCTCCAGCAAGCCGCCGCCGACCGTGGCATCGAGCTGACCGTGGAGCCCCAGGGCTCGGCCGGCTTCACCCGGCTCGACCCAGCCGTCATTGCCGCGGCCGACGCGGTGATCTTCGCGCACGACGTCCCCGTACGGGAGAAGGAACGCTTCGCCGGGAAGCCGACCGTCGACGTCGGCGTCAAGGCTGCCATCAGTCGCCCCGCCGAGCTGATCGACGAGGCCCGCGGCAGGGTCGAACGCGGGGAGACCACCGCCCCGGCCGCTGCCACCCGCAACGCTCCGATGGACCGGGGCGCCGCGCAGAGTGACCACTTCGGCACGAAGCTGCGCACGTGGCTGATGTCAGGCGTCAGCTACATGGTGCCGTTCGTCGCCGCGGGCGGTCTGCTGATCGCGCTCGGCTTCGCGATCGGCGGCTGGGAGATCAACAAGGCAGCCTCGGTCACCGAGCACTTCGCCTGGGGGCAGGTGGACAGCTGGGCCGCGCTGATGTTCCAGATCGGCGCCGCCGCCTTCGGCTTCCTCGTCCCGGTCCTGGCCGGTTACATCGCCTACGGCATGGCCGACCGCCCCGGCCTCGTCCCCGGCTTCGTCGGCGGCGCGATCGCCCTCACCATCAACGCGGGCTTTCTCGGCGGCCTGGCCGCCGGTCTGATCGCGGGCGCGGTCGTCCTGGCGATCCAGCGGATCGACATCCCGCCGGTGCTGCGCGGCATCATGCCAGTGGTGGTGATCCCGCTGGTCTCCACGGCCGTCGTCGGCTTCCTGATGTTCGTGGTCATCGGCAAGCCGATCGCCGAGGCCCAGCAGGGCTTGACCGACTGGCTGGACGGCCTGTCCGGTAGCAACGCGATCCTTCTCGGCATCGTCCTCGGCCTGATGATGTGCTTCGACCTGGGCGGACCGGTCAACAAGGTCGCCTACACCTTCGCCACCGCCGGCATCGCCGTCACCAGCCCGAGCGACTCGGCCATGAAGATCATGGCCGCCGTGATGGCCGCCGGCATGGTCCCGCCGCTCGCCATGGCGCTGGCGACCACCGTCCGCGGCAAGCTCTTCACCGAGACCGAACGCGAGAACGGCAAGGCCGCCTGGGTCCTCGGCGCCTCCTTCATCTCCGAGGGCGCCATCCCGTTCGCGGCTGCCGACCCCCTGCGGGTCATCCCGGCCTCCATGGCGGGCGGCGCGGTCACCGGCGCCCTGTCGATGGGCCTCGGCTCGACACTGCGCGCCCCGCACGGTGGCATCTTCGTGGTCCCGCTGATCGGCCAGCCGCTGCTGTACCTGGTCGCCATCGCCGCAGGCACCGCCGTTACCGCATCCCTGGTCATCGCCCTCAAGGCCCGACGACCCCACACGGCAGACCCCGCTGTCCCGGCAGGCGACGGTGAGGACCAGCCCGTACCGGACAAGCAGCACGACACCTTCCAGGCAGCAGCCTGACCCCCACCCAGTGGAGCCGCCCCGGTAACCCTGCGGCGGCTCCACTGGGCGTTTCCCCGCGCCCGGCATCATTCACGGCTCACCGCAGCGCCATCATCTCCAGCAGCGGCGGCGCCTCATCCACACGGCCGTCAGTAGCCCGACCGTGGCAGCGCTGCGGCCGCTGGGAAAGCCCGTAGCGGTCGCAAGCGCGAGTTGGCCGGCCACAGTGGACGGGACGCATGCTTCGGGAGGGGCTGCAGTGTCACCCCCGGGTGGGGGGCCGACAGCTGCGTGGAGGGCCGGACGTCTGTCGACTGGGGAGCAGAGGTCCGGCCTCACCCATTCGAGCGTTGCCTCAGCGCTTCGGCGGTTCTCATCGCCGCGGTGAGCGGGGAGATGGACTACCTCACCGGCCCCGAGTTCCGCGCCGCTGCCCAGAGGCTGCTGGAATCGCCTGCCCAGCACCTGGTGCTGGAGATGTCCGGGGTTGACTTCCTCGACTCGGCGGGGCTGAACGATGTACTGCGGCTGAGTAAGCGGGCGGCCGAGGGAGGGGGCTGCCTGGTCTTGGCCGCGGTGCCGACGCTGGTACGCCAGGTCCTCTCCCTTACCGGCGCCGATGCAGTGCTGCCGGTGTATGCCCAGGTTGCCGACGCCCGCAACGAGCCGCGTTAGCCGGAACCGTCGACGACTCCCGGGGTCGGCTGCAACGCAATGTCGGATCAGCGCGTCGGCGCCGTTGGGCGGGACCAGGCAGCACAGCCGCCCGGCGGCCCGGTGCGGCGCGGGCACTGCGATCCACGCGTTTTGACCCGCGTACCGGATCCCCGCCGGTAGTGGTCTGGAGCCTACGCCAGGTGCAGGGAGCGACTCTCGGTGGCTGCCACTGCGTGCAACCAGCCGCGGGGGCCGGCGCCGACTCCACAGCGCTCACAGGCGCTGCCGAACGCCCGCCTCGGTACGCGAGCCGACACCCCTCGCCGTCAGGTGGCCGACCGGCCCAGGCGCCCCGGGCCGGTCGGGCCCCGGTCGGGACCTTTGCCGTCTGGGTGGCGGCTCCCGTCTGCGGGACGGTGGTGTGGGAGCGGTACCGACCCGCGGTGCTGCTCCCCGCACGGCACGCTGCCGGTCCTCCGGCTCACGACCTCGACGATGGAGGCGCAACCCCCATGACCCGACAGGACGCCCGAACCCGCCCCGCCGCCCCGGGCGGCGAGCCGTCCGAGACCGTCATCGCCGTCGACCGGCTGGTCACGAACGGGCTCAAGGCGCTCGCGGACTACGAGGACCTGACACAGGAGCAGGTCGACCACATCGTCAAGAAGGCGTCGGTCGCCGCCCTGGACCAGCACACGGCACTCGCCCGGCTCGCGGTGGAGGAGACCGGCCGCGGCGTGTTCGAGGACAAGGCGGCCAAGAACATGTTCGCGTGCGAGCACGTCACGCACAGCATGGGCCGGATGAAGACCGTCGGTGTGATCGCCCGGGACGACATCGAGGACATGGTCGAGATCGCGGAACCGGTGGGTGTGGTGTGCGCGATCACGCCGGTCACCAACCCGACCTCCACCACGATCTTCAAGGCGCTGATGGCGTTGAAGACCCGCAACCCGGTCGTGTTCGCCTTCCACCCCTCAGCCCAGCGCTGCAGCGCCGAGGCGGCCCGGATCGTGCGCGACGCCGCCGTCGCCGCGGGGGCACCGGAGCAGTGCATCCAGTGGATCGAGACCCCGTCGGTCGAGGCGACCGGCACGCTCATGCGCCACCCGGGCGTCTCGCTGATCCTCGCCACCGGCGGAAACGCCATGGTCAAGGCCGCCTACTCGGCCGGCAAGCCCGCCCTGGGCGTCGGCGCCGGCAACGTCCCCGCCTACGTGCACAAGAGTGCCAAGCTGCGCCGGGCCGTCAACGATCTGGTGCTGTCGAAGTCGTTCGACAACGGCATGATCTGCGCCTCCGAGCAGGCGGTCATCCTCGACGACGAGATCTACGACGAGGCGCTGGCCGAGTTCCGCACGCTGCACGCCCACCTGGCGACCCCCGAGGAGAAGCGGAAGCTGGAGGCGTACCTCTTCCCGGCGGACAAGTCCAACAGCGGCTGCGAGCCCAAGGTCAACGCCGCGGCAGTAGGCCAGAGCCCGGCATGGATCGCCGAACGGGCCGGCTTCACCGTGCCCGCCGACACCTCCCTCATCCTGGTCGAGGCCGAACGCGTCGGCCCGGACGAGCCACTGACCCGCGAGAAGCTCTGCCCGGTCCTCGCCGTCCTGCGCGCCGACTCCGAGCAGCAGGGCTTCGCCCTGGCCGCCGACATGGTCGCCTTCCACGGCCAGGGCCACAGCGCCGTCATCCACACCGAGGACAGCGCGCTGGCGGAGGCGTACGGCAAACGCATCAAGACCGTGCGGATCATCGTCAACGCACCCTCCTCGCAGGGCGCCATCGGCGGCATCTACAACAGCCTCCTGCCATCCCTGACCCTGGGCTGCGGCTCATGGGGCAGCACGTCGGTGTCCAACAACGTCTCCGCCGCCCAGCTCCTGAACGTCAAGCGGGTCGGCACGCGCCGCAACAACCTCCAGTGGTTCAAGGTCCCGCCGAAGATCTACTTCGAGCCGCAGGCCATCCGCTACCTGACCTCCATGCCGGACGTCCACCGCGTCACGATCGTCACCGACGCGACCATGACCCGCCTCGGCTTCGTCGACCGCGTCGACCGCGTCCTCAAGCGCCGTCCCGAGCCCGTGACGCTGCAGATCATCGACAACGTCGAACCGGAACCCAGCATCGACTCCGTGCAGCGCGGTGCCCGCCTCATGCGGGACTTCCGCCCGGACACGATCATCGCGCTCGGCGGCGGTTCACCCATGGACGCGGCCAAGGTGATGTGGCTGCTCTACGAGCACCCGGACATCGACTTCGCCGACATGCGGCACAAGTTCTCCGACATCCGCAAGCGCGCCTTCCGCTTTCCCACGCTCGGCGCTCGCGCCCGCCTGGTGTGCGTGCCCACCACCTCCGGCACCGGCGCCGAGGTCACCCCCTTCGCGGTCATCTCCGACCCGGCCACCGGCAAGAAGTACCCGCTCGCCGACTACGCCCTCACCCCCAGCGTGGCCATCGTCGACCCCCTCCTCACCACCGCCCTGCCCCCGACCCTGGCCGCCGACAGCGGCTTCGACGCCCTCACCCACGCCATCGAGGCGTACGTGTCCGTCTACGCCAACGACTTCACCGACGGCCTCGCCCTGCACGCCATCCGCCTGATCTTCGACAACCTCGAAGCGGCGGTGAACGACCGCGAGGGCTCGGCGGAGGCCCGGGAGAAGATGCACAACGCCGGCACCATCGCGGGCATGGCCTTCGGCAACGCCTTCCTCGGCATCGTCCACGCCATGTCCCACACCCTCGGCGCCACCTTCCACATCGCCCACGGCCGCACCAACGCCGTCCTGCTCCCCCACGTCATCCGCTACAACGGCACCGTCCCCAGCAAGCTCACGGGCTGGCCCAAGTACGAGAACTACCGCGCCCCCGAACGCTTCCAGGACATCGCCCGCACCCTCGGCCTGCCCGCCGCCACCCCACAGGCCGGTGTGGAGTCGCTCGCCTGGGGCGTCGAGCGCCTGCGCGACGCCGTGGGCATCGAGCCGTCGTTCCAGTCCCTCGGCGTCGACGAGCCCTCCTTCCTCAGCGCCCTGCCCCAGCAGGCCCTCAACGCCTACGAGGACCAGTGCGCCCCCGCCAACCCGCGAATGCCCATGCTCGACGACATGCAGGAGCTCATGCGAGCGGCCTACTACGGCCCGGACCGGACAGCCGGCGCATAGTCCATACAGCGGCATCGTCATCTGCAGGAAGCCGGTGCCGATCCACCCGGCGACGGTCGTGCTGTCCGGGACCGATGGCCCCACATCGGTCCCGGACGGCCCTCGTCGCGGCTCCCCGTCGGCAGCCACGCTGGTCATGGACCCGACTCTGCGGTTGTCGTGCTGGGCCCGAAGGAGTTGATCGCCATGACGACCCTGGCCGGAACACCGGACCGCCCGGTCCGGGTGAAGGCGGTGCTGGATGCGCCGCTGTCCCGGTGGCTGTGGCTGGTGAAGTGGATCCTGCTCGTCCCCCACTACGTGGTGCTGTCCTTCCTCTGGATCGCTTTCACCGTGGTGAGCGTGATCGCGTTCTTCAGCATCCTGTTCACCGAGCGCTATCCGCGCACTCTGTTCGACTTCAACCTGGGGGTGCTGCGCTGACGTTGGCGGGTCGCCTACTACTCGTACGGCGCCCTGGGCACCGACCGGTATCCGCCGTTCAGCCTGGGTGAAGAGCCGGACTACCCGGCGCGGCTGGACATCGTCCACCCCGAACGGCTCTCCCGCGGCCTGGTGCTGGTGAAGTGGTGGCTGCTGGTCATCCCGCACTACATCGTCATCGGCTTCTTCCTCGGTGGCTGGCACCTCGGCTGGTGGGACGGCGGGCTCGTCGCCGTGCTGGCGGTGATCGCCGCCGTAACGCTGGCCTTCACAGAGAAGTACCCCAAGGGTCTGTTCGACCTGGTCCTCGGCCTCAACCGGTGGGTGCTGCGAGTCGCCGCCTACGCTGCCTTGATGACGGACACGTATCCGCCGTTCCGGCTCGACATGGGTGGCACGGAACCGAGCGAACCGGAGGTGCTGTCATGACCGCCTTTCTGGTGGCAGCGTTCCTGATCATGCACGGGCTGCTGCACCCCGGCGTCTGGACGGCGCCGCAGCAGCCCGACAGGCCCTCCCCGTTCGACCCCGGACACTCATGGGCCCTGGCCGCCGCCCACGTCTCGCCTGCCCCTGCCCGAGCCGCAGCCCTGGCGATCGCCTGGTACACGGCCGTCGTCTACGCCATCGCCGGCGCCGGGGCGCTCGCGAGCAGCGGCTGGTGGCCCACAGCAGCTCTCGTCGCTGCCGGCAGTGGGCTCGTCCTCAAGGCGGTGTGGTTCGACCCGTGGCTCAGCATCGGCGTACTGCTCGATGTGGGCGTCATCGTGGCCGTGGCCTGCACGTGGCCCGCCTCCGTCTACTGAGGACGGGCAGGCCCTTCGACTCGCACAGTTACGGCTCGTATGGCCAACGACTTCGGGTGCCGCCTCGCTCGAAGCATCGTTGCCATGGCCACCCTGAAAAGCTGGCGTCTCCTGCGCAAACTGCGGTGCAGCACCACCCGCATCACCGGCCTCGTGCAGGCCGTCCTCGCGCTTCACATCGCATGGGCCTGAGATTGGAAAGGGCTCAGTGCGTTGCGGTAGGCCGCGAGGCGGCTCGTCCGGCCGATGGTCAGGGCGCCGATCAGCCGGCCGGCCCGGTGGTAGGCGATGTCGAGGCGGCGGGCGGCGAGGTCGTACTCGACGACGCGGGCCTCGTCCGCCGCGGCGGGCAGACCGACCGAGCGGATCTTGACGGCGTGCAGGTCCGACCAGAAGGTCGGTACGCCCTCGTAGGGCCGCGGGGCAGCCGGGTTGAGGAGCGTGTGCGCGGCGGTGGCCGCGTGTTCCACGGCGTTGGTCCAGTGGCCCAGCGCCAGTGGCTCACTGTCGGCCGACGGCTGCGGCACCTTGGCGACGTCTCCGGCGGCGACCACACCGGGCGCGACCGTTCCGTCGGGGCACAGGGCGTGCAGATACGGATCGCAGCGCACCCCGCCCTCGACCGCGAGACCGGAGTCGGCCAGCCAGCCCGTGGCGGGCACCGCTCCGATGGCCAGCACGGCGGTGTCGGCGAGCAGTTCGGAGCCGTCCGAGAGCCGGACGCCGGTGATGCGGCCGTCGGCCGACGAGCAGAAGTCCGTGATCGTGGTGCCGGTCCGCAGGTCGATGCCCGCCTCTCGGTGCAACGCGGCCATGTATGCGCGACCCCCGGCCGCTGACCGGTCATCACCTTTTGCCTCCGCGATCGTTGGACACCAAGCCGCTGCCACAGACATGAACCTCCAGCAGCAGTCAAACCCGGCACGTTTTGCCAGGTGAGGAGCTCCTCTCAGCGGGCGGGCCGGCGGGAAGGCTGCAGAGGTTTACTCCGTTCGGGTGATGTGCGTTGACGGCCCCTTGTCACCCGATCGGGTGTGTGGGTCACTGAGAGTGTGAACCGGCGGGCTGCCCATCCCGTGCCGGGGGAACGTTGAGACAGGCAGCCCATGCCGGTTTTCTCCTTGCCCAGGGGGAGATGGCGTAGCCTGCCGCGCCTCCTGCCAGCGTGCCGGGGCGAGCATCTCTTCGTTCGCTCTGGGCCCGGCAGAACTGACGGCGCCTGAGCCAAGAGAGCAGGCCTGCCTGCTGCCTGCGGCTCGGTCCCGCGACGTGGCAGCCGGTGGTCAGGTCCCCACTTGCCGGTTCCTCGCATGTCCCCTTCAATCAGCGAGGAGTGTCCTCATGCCCATATCTCCGAATCAGGGTTCCACCGGCGGCGGAACGCTGGTGACCATCACGGGTACGAACCTGTCCAACACCAGCGCGGTCAGGTTCGGCACCAAGTCGGCCACGAGCGTCACCCAGGTCTCGCCGACCCAGGTCACCGCCGTCTCCCCCTCGGGGACCGGCACGGTCGGGGTCACGGTGACCACCCCAGGCGGGACCAGCAACCCGGTGTCGTACTTCTATGTCGGCGCCCCGTTCAAGTCCTCCCTGGGAACGCCGTCAGGGCCGCTGGCGGGAGGCAACACCATCTCCATCAGCGGCACCGGCCTGTCCACGGCCACCAGCGTGTCCTTCGGCGGCGTGACCGCCACGCCGACGGTGAACTCCGACAGCTCGCTCAGCGTAGCCGTGCCCGCGGGCGCGGCGGCCGGGCCGGTCGCGGTCAGCGTCACCACCGCCGGGGGCACCAACAACGGCCTGACCTACACCTACGTCGACACCCCGGCGATCGGGACCATCAGCCCGACTTCGGGTCCGACGTCGGGGGGTACGGCGGTGACCATCACCGGCACCAACCTCGACAGCACCGACTCGGTCACCTTCGGCGGCACCCCGGCACCCTTCTCGGTGGTCAACGCCACCACGCTGTCGGCGGTCACCCCGCCCGGCACCGCGGGGGCGGCCGACGTGGTGGTGACCAACCCCGCAGGGTCGGACACGGAGGTCGGCGCGTTCACCTACGTCGCCGGACCCGGCATCTGACCCTCTGATCTTCGCGCAGGGAAGGCGATGGACCCCGTCCGGGCGGCAGCTCCCTCTCCGCCCGGACGGGGTCACCCCTGCTGCTGGGTGCCGTGCACGGCCCATACCACCTGGGTCACGGCATGAGTTTGGGAGGGCGGATCGCGATCCCCGCTGAGCCGGCGCTCGCCCTCGGGCATTCACTCCAAGACCGCCATCCGGCCCTGAGTATTACAGCCAGGGCACCCTGCTTGCCCAAGGAGTACAGCCATGGCTGCCCCCGTTGTCTCTTCGGTCAGTCCCAACCAGGGGTCGGTCTCCGGTGGTACCACCATCACCGTGACCGGTACCAGCTTCACCGGCGCGACAGCCGTCCGGTTCGGCAGCAAAGCCGCAACGTCGTTCACCGTCAACAGCAGCACGCAGATCACGGCGGTCAGCCCATCGGGCACCGGGACGGTGAACGTCACCGTCACCACCAGTCAGGGCACCAGTACCCAAACGGTCACCTTCACCTACGTCACCACATCGGCTCCCTCCCTCTCGAGCATCTCGCC
>NZ_JBIBEN010000012.1:0-138575 GCF_042955065.1 Streptomyces sp. NPDC012510 | reverse complement strand
CCGAACCAAGGGCCGGTCTCCGGAGGCACTACGGTGACGCTGACGGGCTCGAATCTCTCCGGTGCGACGGCGGTGCGCTTCGACCAGGTGGCCGCGACGTCGTTCACCGTCAACTCCGCTACGCAGATCACCGCCGTCGCCCCGGCTCATGCCGCTGGCGCCGCGGCCGTGACCGTGACCACCCCCGGCGGCACCAGCAATTCCCTCGTCTACACCTATCTCGCGGCGCCCGCGGTCACCGGCGTCTCGCCGAACCAAGGGCCGGTCTCCGGAGGCACTACGGTGACGCTGACGGGCTCGAATCTCTCCGGTGCGACGGCGGTGCGCTTCGACCAGGTGGCCGCAGCGTCGTTCACCGTCAACTCGGCCACGCAGATCACCGCGATAACGCCACCGCATGCGGCCGGTGCCGCGGCCGTGACCGTGACCACCCCTGGCGGCACCAGCAGTCCCGATGACCCCCAGGCATACTTCTTCTACGCCGGATCCCCCTCGCTGGCCGCTGTGGCCCCTGCTTCCGGGACCACCGCGGGCGGCACGACGGTGACCCTGACCGGCGCTGACCTGCTCGGTGCGACGGCGGTGCGCTTCGACCAGGTGGCCGCGGCGTCGTTCACCGTCAACTCGGCCACGCAGATCACCGCGATAACGCCACCGCATGCGGCCGGCGCCGCAGCCGTGACCGTGACTGCCCCCGGTGGCATCAGCAACCCCGTCACCTATGTCTACCTCGCACCGCCCACGCTGCTCTCCCTGGCCCCCGACCAAGGACCGACGCACGCCGGTACGGTCATCACCCTGGCCGGCACCAACCTCGCCGCCACGACCGACGTCCGCTTCGACGCCACCCCCGTGCCGTTCACCGTGGTCTCCCCGACCCAGATCACCGCCGTGTCCCCGGCTCATGCGGCCGGTACCGCAGCAGTCACCGTGACCACCCCCGGCGGCACCAGCAACGCCCTCACTTATACCCGGCTCCCGGCCCCCGGCATCTGATCGGGCGCCACACCCACCCCGACGAGCGTTGCGCCAGAGCAGCGTGGCCGAAGGCCTCCTGGAGCCCCGATACGCCGACGGCTCCCTCGGACAAAGCCCCCTCGAGGCGCACGCGGCCTGGCAGCGCAGCAGGCGGCTCATGCCGCGGCACGGCAGCGGATGGGACACCGGGCCCATGCACTGATTGGTCATCGCTCGCGACGGCATCAGCGCGGCAAGCCCTGTTCACCTTTCGTCGGATGCACTGCCCCGGCTCATGCCGCCGTCCTGGTTCAGTGCCAGGTCGTTGAGCGGTCGACCGCACGGCAGTCGGCGCTCTTGCCGAGCCCGACCGCTCCGGGGGCGTGGGGTTCGGGAACACTGAGACCAATAAGGTCGCTGTTGGAGCCGCAGTGGAGGTTGTGCTTGCCGTTCTGTGCCGTGGTGGACTGCGGTCCTGCTGCAATGCCGTTGACTGCCGTGGCCTGGCCCTGGCCGTGAGCGCCGGGGAGAGCGTGCCCGCTGGAGCGGTCCACAGCCTCACAGGTGGTGCTCCTGCTGACCGTGCTCAGGGCATTGAAGGTGAACACGTCGGCGGAGTTGCCGCAGTTCAGGTTCTGCTTGCCGCTCTGTGCCGTGGTGAACTGCGGCCCAAGGGCCGTACCGCCAACTGCAGACGCGCCGCCAGGCCCTGGTTTCTCCGCCACACGGGCATGACGGCCGCCGGCTCGGCCACGGAGGTCCTGCGAGCTGTCCACCACCTGGCAGGTGGTCTCCTCCTCCACCGTGCTGAGCGCGTTGACGGTCACAACGTCGGCGGAGTTTCCGCAGTTCAGGTTCTGCTTGCCGGACTGCGCGGTGGTGAACTGCGGACCGGCAACCACGCCGCCGACCGCTGAGGCGTCAGCGTCACGGCTGCCGGGATCCGTGCAGGTCTGCTCACGCCTGACGGTCCGCGCGACATTGACGGTGACCAGCTCTCGGCTGTTGCCACAGTCCAGGTTCTGCTCGCCGTCCTGGCTGGTGGTGAACGGCCCGCCGTTGGCGTGCGCCGCCGCACCATTCGCGCCCAGCACAGTACTTGCGGCCACGGCCAGCAGCGCCGCCTTGCCGATCAGCCTCATCGTTTCCCTCCGCCGTCCGGGGAAGCCAGGTCACCAGACCACGGTTCTGCTCAACCGGCTGCAAGCCGCGGGGTCACGGACCTGGACGGCCCGCCACTCGGGCGGCCCACTCGGTGCCGGAAGATGCCGGGCAATCGGGCGAAGCTGTGATCGTCCACGTGTCCCCGCAGGCACACCATGCGTTCGCAGACACAGGAAGCGATGAGTACCCGCCTGTGAGCGTTCAGCCAAGGGGATTGCACGATGATGGTTGCAGTACGGCGCCTGACCGGGAGGTCCGCACTCGCGGCCATGGTGCTCGCCGGGCTGGTGTCCACGGGTACGAGCATGAGTGCGCCCCTGCCGGACGGTGGTGCCAAGGCCAGCGGTGGCTCCGGAGCAGCCGGCCTCCTGGACCAGAACACCGCCCTGGACGGCCGCCAGAACAACGCCTGCGGCGACTCCCAGCGGCTGACCGGCTCCGGGATCCTCGATGGCAGCGGCCAGCTCACCACGCACTGCACGACGTTCGCGCGCTCGCACAGCAGCGACGCCCTGACCACCAGCGACGGCGCCCAGGCCACCGCAGGCGACGGCGTGCCCCTGCAGCAGAACACCGCCGAGCGCGGCCGACAGAACAACGCCTGCGGCAACACGATCGAAAGCGGCCTGTACGACGGCGCCACGGACACGGACTGCACAGCACGCGACCACTCCGTCAGCAAGACAACCGTCACCCACGCGGGCGCCGCGCAGGCAACCGGCGGCGAGGGAAGCCTGTACCAGCAGAACACCGCCCAGCAAGGCCGGCAGAACAACGCCTGCGGCAACCTCGACAACGCCACCCTCACCAGCACTACCGACGCCGGCTGCGCGGCGCACGACAGCTCGGTGAGCAAGAAAACCGTCACCCGCGGCGGCGGCGCGAAAGCCACTGGCGCCACCAGCACCCTGGGCGCGTCCCAGCAGAACACTGCCCAGCAGGGCCGCCAGAACAATGCCTGCGGCAACATGAACAACGCTGGGATCCCCGGCGCCGCCGACGCCGGCTGCGCGGCGCATGACAGCTCGGTGAGCAAGAAAACCGTCACCCGCGGCGGCGGCGCGAAAGCCACCGGCGGCAACAGCCAACTGTCCTCGACGCAACAGAACATCGCCCAGGAGGGCCGCCAGAACAACGCCTGCGGCAACACCAACGTCGGTTCCATCTCCGGGCAGGCGAGAGCACACTGCACGACGCGTGACGGCTCGGTGAGCAAGAAAACCGTCACCCGCGGCGGCGGCGCGAGAGCCACCGGCGGCAACAGCGCCGCCGAGCTGATGCAGCAGAACATCGCCCAGGAGGGCCGGCAGAACAACGCCTGCGGCAACACCAACGCCCTGACCCTGGACGAAGGCAGCACGAACGCCCAGTGCAGCGCCGTCGACGAATCCGTCGAGATCAGGAGCAAGAACCACGGAGGGGCCTCCATGGGGTGAAGGGCTGAGCAGGACGTCCCGGGCGGGTCAGGGGGTCGGTAGGCTCCTGTCGAGATTCCGGCGCATGTCTCTTGGCGAGACGGTTGGGAGAGTGTCGTGGTTGACCTCTCGGTCGAGACGATCGTCTCCGGCCGCTGCCTGGTGGCGAGGGTCAGCGGCGCGATGGATTACGTGACCGACCCGGTGTTTCGCGCGCAGTTCAAGGAACTGCTCTCGGGGGGTTCCCGCTTCATCGTGCTGGACCTGTCCGGCGTCTCGTTCTGCGACTCGGCCGGGCTGAACGTGCTGATCGGAGGGTGGAGGCAGGCGGATGCGAGCGGGGCTGTGCTGGTGCTGGCGTGTGTGCCCGAGTCGTTGCGGCGGATCCTGCAGATGACCGGGGTGGATCAGCTCCTGCGGGTCTATGACACCGTCACCGAGGCGGAAGCCGTCTTCGGCGGCTGAGCCGCGCTGCCGGCAGCGAGTTCAACGAGGTTGCGGACGATGAGGCCGGCTTCCGCCGGGTGCCGCAGCGGCTTCTCGAGGTTGAGGGTGTACCGGCGCTGTCACGTTGGCTGAGCGGGTGGCATGATCTTCTGGTTGATCGTGTTGGAGGGGGCTGTTCCGTGGGGGCCGTGGCTCCGTCGTACAAGGGGCACCGATACCCGGTCGAGGTCATCTCCCACTGCGTGTGGCTGTATCACCGCTTCCCCCTGTCGTTCCGCGAGGTCGAGGAACTGATGCTCGAGCGCGGGATCGTCCTCTCCTACGAGACGGTGCGCCGCTGGTGCGCCAAGTTCGGGCAGCGGTACGCCGATTCGCTGCGCCGCCGCCGGCCCCGGCCTGGTGACAAATGGCACTTGGACGAGGTCTTCATCAAGATCAATGGGGAACAGAAGTATCTGTGGCGGGCGGTCGACCAGGACGGCAACGTCCTGGACATCCTGGTACAGAGCCGCCGGGACAAGGCCGCGGCCAGGCGCTTCTTGCGCAGGCTGATGAAGAAGACCCGCACGGTGCCGCGGGTGATCGTCACCGACAAGCTCCGCTCCTACGGCGCGGCCCACCGAGAGGTCATGCCCTCCGTCGAGCACCGCTCCCACAAGGGGCTGAACAACCGGGCGGAGAACAGCCACCAGCCAACAAGGCAGCGCGAACGGGCGATGAAAGGCTTCCGCGGCACCGGCGCAGCCCAGCGGTTCCTGTCCGCGTTCAGCGGCATCTCACCTCACTTCCGACCTCGACGCCACCGGCTGTCCGCACACCACTACCGAGCCGAGATGACCGTCCGCTTCGCAACCGGCGCTGCCTACCCCTCCACCACGGCCTGAGCACAGCCCGGAACCGGGCTCCACCACGCCACGAAGCACCATCAGACACCCACCCAACAACGTGACAGCGCCAAGAGGTGTCATCGGTCGGGCCAGAACCGGTCAGGCCGGGGCGGCCTACCTCGCGGCGCCCTCCACACACGCGGTCTTCGCGTGCTTCCACGCGACATCGAGGCTCTCCAGCCGACTGAGGCAGATGGAGAGGGAGTTCGACGACCCTTCACCGTCCTCCGCGATGGAGCACGCGTCCGCGGCTTCGCCGCCGACGGGCACGTTGTATCCCTTATCCCGCAGATACTCCTGACAGTCCCACGACCACGCCTGCGCCGGACTTGCGACTACAAGGGGCAGTGCGCCGGCTACCACTGTGCCACTGGCCGCCACCGCTGCTCGCCGCATCCACCTGCTACGCATCTGTGTCCTTTCGTGTTCCGCCGTCCCTGGCTCCCGGGCCACCGCCCAGCCGCCAGGGCCGAGTCTCACCGACCCCTCGGATCTCAAACTCGCTGCCTGTGAGCGGTGGCTGGACGGCTGCCTCCAGCGGGGGACCGAAGGTGGGACCGGAGGTGGGAGCCGCTCAAACCGGACACCGTTCATTCCGGCAGGTCAGCCCCAGTGCGCAAGCCGCCCAGAGACGACGACACCTCTTCCCCACGCAGCAGCCGAAGGGAAGAGGTGCCATCGGTCGGGCGGAACCGGTCAGGCCAGGGCGGGCTGCAGAGCGGCGAGCGGGGACCGCCGGCCTTTCTCCACCGTGCGCAGCTGCTCCCAGTCGACCTCGGGGTGCGCGGCGACCACCGCGTCGACGGACGCCGTGGTGTAGAGCGCGACATCGACGGCCCCTGCTCGGCTCGTACCGAAGCGGACCTCGATCGACTGAGGCGAGGATCCATCCGAGCCGCACCATCCAGTCGAAGTCCGCACGACGCACCCGGAGCCGGGCGGCGGCCTGCTCCGGTCCGAGCGGGGTGTCGCCGGCGACCAGCTCCGCCAGGTCCTCACGCCGACAGACCTCGGCCACGCCCGCCAGCGACACACCATCGGCGCCTTCGATGAACGCCGCGAGCCGACCGGCCTGCCCCGACAGCGAACCCTCGCTGCGCGCCGACACCACCAACGGCACCACATCCGCGCTCACGCCGTATGGGGTCCTCGTTCAGAGCGCCCGCAGGCCGTGCTCCCGGAACTGCTCGCGCACACGCTCCGTCAGGTCCGCGTCCGGCGCGGGTGTGTCGCGCAGGGGGAAGGGGATGCCCAGCGCGTCGTACTTGTGGGCGCCGAGCTTGTGGAACGGCAGGACGTCCACCCGGTCGACGTTGCCCAGCCCGGAGAGGAACGCGCCGAGCCCGTCGACGGCCGCCGGGTCGTCGGTCCAGCCGGGGACCAGGACGTAGCGGATCCACACCGGGACGCCGAGCCGGTCCAGGCGAGTTGCGAAGGTGAGCGTCGGTGCCAGGTCGCCGCCAGTCAGCTTCCGGTAGGTACGGACGTCGAAGGACTTGATGTCCAGCAGGACCAGGTCTGTATCGGCGAGCAGCTCGTCGGTGGCGCGGGCGCCGAGGAAGCCGGAGGTGTCGAGGGCGGTGTGCACGCCGAGTTCCTTGCAGCGGTGGAAGATTTCGGCCGTGAAGGCGGGCTGCAGCAGCGCCTCGCCGCCGGTGAGTGTCACTCCCCCGCCGGCGGTGGTGATGAACGGCCGGTACTTCTCGATCTCGGCCATCACCTCGTCGACTGTGGTCTGCTTGCCGTCGCGCATGTGCCAGGTGTCGGGGTTGGCGCAGTACAGGCAGCGCAGTGGGCAGCCGCTGAGGAAGAGCACGAACCGGGTCCCGGGACCGTCCACTCCCGTGGACAGGTCCCAGGAGTGGATTCGGCCCGTCATCGGCTCGACGGTGGTGTTCACAGCTCTCCGTGGAAGGTGCGGCTGATCACGTCGAGCTGCTGCTCGCGGGTCAGGCGGACGAAGTTGACCGCGTACCCGGAGACCCGGACCGTCAGCTCCGGGTACTTCTCCGGGTGTTCCATGGCGTCCTCCAGCGTCGCCCGGTCCAGGACGTTGACGTTCATGTGGAAACCGCCCGAGGCCATGTACGCGTCGAGAATGCCGGCCAGGTGCGCGGCGCGCTCGGCCGGGTCGTGGCCCAGGCCCTCGGGGGTGATCGTCGTCGTGAGCGAGATGCCGTCCCGGGCCTGCTCGTACGGCAGCTTGGCCACCGACAGGGCCGAGGCGGCCACACCGTGCCGGTCACGGCCGTTCATCGGGTTGGCCCCGGGCGCGAACGGGGCACCCGAGCGGCGGCCGTCGGGGGTGTTGCCGGTGTGCTTGCCGTACACCACGTTGGAGGTGATGGTCAGCACCGACTGCGTGTGCTCGGCATTGCGGTACGTGGGGTGGCGACGGACCTTGGCCATGAACGACTCGACCAGGTCGGCGGCGAGGGCGTCCGCGCGGTCGTCGTTGTTGCCGTACGCCGGGTACTCGCCCTCGACCTCGTAGTCGACGGCCAGCCCGGTCTCGTCCCGGATGACCTTCACGCGCGCGTGCTTGACGGCTGAGAGGCTGTCCGCCGCCACGGAGAGGCCGGCGATTCCGCACGCCATGAAGCGGTGCACGGGGTAGTCGTGCAGGGCCATCTCGATGCGCTCGTAGGCGTACTTGTCGTGCATGTAGTGGATGACGTTGAGCGCGTTGACGTAGGTGGCCGCCAGCCAGTCCAGCATGCGGTCGTACGCCGCCGACAACTCCTCGTAGTCCAGGTACTCGCCGGTCAGCGCGGGCGCCTTCGGGGCGATCTGCTCTCCGCTCATCTCGTCCCGGCCGCCGTTGACCGCGTACAGCAGCGCCTTGGCGAGATTGACGCGCGCCCCGAAGAACTGCATCTGCTTCCCCACGGCCATCGCCGAGACGCAGCAGGCGATCGCCGTGTCGTCGCCGGTGCGCGGACGCATCAGGTCGTCCGACTCGTACTGGATCGCGCTGGTGTCGATCGAGACCTGGGCGCAGAACCGCTTGAAGCCCTCGGGCAGCCGCGGTGACCACAGCACCGTCAGGTTGGGCTCGGGCGCCGGGCCGAGGTTGTAGAGCGTCTGGAGGAAGCGGAAGGAGGTGCGGGTGACCAGCGGGCGGCCGTCGGTGCCGATGCCGCCGATGGACTCCGTCACCCAGGTCGGGTCGCCGGAGAACAGCGCGTCGTACTCGGGGGTGCGCAGGAACCGTACGATCCGCAGCTTGATCACAAAGTCGTCGATCAGCTCCTGGGCACGGGTCTCGTCGAGGACGCCCTCGTCCAGGTCGCGCTGGATGTAGACGTCCAGGAAGGTGGAGGTGCGGCCGAGCGACATCGCGGCGCCGTTCTGCTCCTTCACCGCCGCCAGGAAGCCGAGGTACAACCACTGCACCGCCTCGTGCGCGGTGGCTGCGGGACGGGTGACGTCGCAGCCGTACGAGGCCGCCATCTGCGCCAGCTCGCCCAACGCCCGGATCTGCTCGGCCAGTTCCTCGCGGTCGCGGATGACGTCCGGGCTGGAGGGCCGCGCGTCCAGGACGGCGCGTTCGGCGCGCTTGGCCGCGGCGAGCCGGTCCGTGCCGTAGAGGGCCACCCTCCGGTAGTCGCCGATGATCCGGCCGCGGCCGTAGGCGTCGGGCAGGCCGGTGATGACGCCGGCCTTGCGAGCGGCGCGCATCTCGGGGGTGTAGGCGTCGAACACGCCGTCGTTGTGGGTCTTGCGGTACGTGCCGAAGACACGCGTGACGAAGGGGTCGGCCTTGTAGCCGTACGCCTTCAGCCCGTTCTCGACCATCCGCAGCCCGCCGTTGGGCATGATCGCCCGCCTCAGCGGGGCGTCGGTCTGCAGGCCGACGATCAGCTCGCGGTCGCGGTCGATGAAGCCCGGCCGGTGCGAGGTGATGGTGGACGGCAGGCCCGTGTCGACGTCGAGGATGCCCCGGCGCCGCTCCTCGGGGAACAGCCGAGCGACCTTGCCCCAGACGGCGAGCGTGCGCTCGGTCGGCCCGGCCAGAAACGTCGAATCGCCCTCGTAGGGCGTGTAGTTGGCCTGGATGAAGTCGCGCACGTCAGCCTGGTCCCGCCAGTGCGTACCGGCGAAGCCTCGCCATGCCTCGGTCGCCGCCCGTGCTCCAGCTGTCACCGTTGCCGTCATCGCCGGTCTCTCCCTCACTCTGCTTGTAGAACTTCTTCTCCTTTGATGCTCGTCGTCGGCGATGCCTGCGGGGAGGGCCTCTCGGCGCACCTGGGGCGCGCCACCCGTCCCTCGCGTGCCGGGCCATAGGTCCCTGTCAGGCCGAGCCCGGCATCGCCCGGTCGCCGACGCACATGCGACCGGGGCACCTCCGCCGACGAGCGGAGGTGCCCCGGTGTGATGAGCGCGCGGTCCTCAGAGGAGCCAGCGGTTGCGGCTGACGAAGGGCAGCCGCGCCCACGCCTTGCCCAGCCCCCAGGTGGCGCCGGCGCCCGCGGCCGCCAGGGCGATCAGGACGACGGCGTAGACGAGGTGGTAGTCGGCGAACGGGTTGGTCGACATGCTCGCCGAGCCGTCGGACAGGTGCTTGGCCGGCGGCCATTCGGCGATCCACATCAGCGCCATCATCGCGGTGCCGGCGACCGCGGCGAGCCGCAGGCCGATGCCCGCGATCAGGGCGAGGCCGATGCCGCCCAGGCCGAGCATGAACAGCCAGTCGGCCCAGGTGGCGCCCGCCCAGTCGTGGAAGGTGGACTCCATCGGTCCGACCGCGACGCCGCTGAGGAAGCCCTTGGTGGGCGAGCCGCCGTCGATCCAGCCCTTGCCGGACGGGGTGGCATAGCCGAGGCCGAAGGTCTTGTCGAGGAACGCCCATAGGAAGACGAACCCGGTCAGGAGACGGACCCCGGCGAACATGTACGCACGGGTCGCCGTCGCGGCGGCGGTCGTCTCCTCGGCGGAGGCGGGAGCCGCCCCAGCCTTGCCCAGGGACGGGAAACGGAATCCCAGATGCCGGTGGGGGTGGCCGTGCACTGCCATGATGCTCATCCCTTTCGAGGGGTGCGACGCGCAGAATGTGGTGGACGACTCTCGTTGCACCTTCAATGTCCCGCGTCGTCGGCGCCCGGCGGAGGGGCTGCAGGGCCCCGGACAGCGGGCCGAACGGCCCTCGATCCTGGCCACGTTGGCGTCGGTCAGCCGTCCCAGGACCAGTCGGCGATCTCCGGCAGGTCGGTGCCGTGGACGCGGATCCAGTCGTGGTGGCGCAGGCGGGCGTCCTCCATCCGCTGCCGCACCGCTGCGGCGCGCACGGCGAGGCCGGGGACGCGGTCGATGACGTCCATGACGAGGCGGTAGCGATCCATGTCGTTGCGGACGACCATGTCGAAGGGCGTGGTCGTGGTGCCGATCTCCTTGTAGCCGCGCACATGCAGGTTCTTGTGTCCGGTGCGGCGGTAGGCGAGGCGGTGGATCAGCCACGGGTAGCCGTGGTAGGCGAAGATGACCGGCTTGTCGGGGGTGAACAGGCCGTCGTACTCGAAGTCGCCCATGCCGTGCGGGTGTTCCTCCGCAGGCAGCAGCCGGGCGATGTCGACGACGTTCACCACCCGGACGGCCAGCTCGGGCAGGTGCCGGCGCAGCAGCTGGGCGGCGGCCAGGACCTCCTGGGTGGGCACGTCACCGGCGCAGGCCAGGACGGCGTCGGGCTCGCCGCCGTTCTCCGTGCCCGCCCAGTCCCAGATCCCGGCGCCGCGCGCGCAGTGGACCTTGGCCTGCTCCATCGTCAGCCAGTCGAAGCAGGGCTGCTTGCCGGCCACGATCACATTGACGTAGTCCCGGCTGCGCAGCGCGTGATCCGCCACCGACAGCAGGGAGTTGGCGTCCGGCGGCAGGTAGACCCGTACCGCCTCCGGACTCTTGTTGAGGATGTGGTCGACAAAGCCGGGGTCCTGGTGGGAGAAGCCGTTGTGGTCCTGGCGCCACACGTGCGAGGTCAGCAGGTAGTTGAGGGAGGCGATGGGTGCGCGCCAGGGCAGACGGCGGGTGGTGCGCAGCCACTTGATGTGCTGGTTGACCATCGAGTCGACGATGTGCACGAACGCCTCGTAGCAGGAGAACAACCCGTGCCGGCCGGTTAGCAGATAGCCCTCGAGCCAGCCCTGGCAGGTGTGTTCGGACAGGATCTCCATCACCCGGCCGTGCCGGTCGAGGTGTTCGTCGACATCGAGGGTGTCTGCCTGCCACGCCTTGCCGCTGGCCGCGTACACGGCCTGGAGGCGGTTGGAGGCGGTCTCGTCCGGGCCGACGAGGCGGAAGTCACGCCGGTCGGTGGTGGCCCGCATGACGTCCTGCAGCAGGTCGCCGAGGACGCGGGTGGGTTCGTGCAGGGTGGCGCCGGGCTTGTCGACGGGGACGGCGTACCGCTCCAGCGGGGGCAGGGGCAGTTCGCGCAGCAGGAGTCCGCCGTTGGCGTGGGGGGTGGCGCCGAGCCTTCGGGCGCCGTCCGGGACGCAGGCCAGGACATCGGGGCGTGGGCGGCCGTGCTCGTCGAACAGTTCTTCGGGGCGGTAGGAGCGCAGCCAGTCCTCCAGCTGCCGCAGGTGGTCGGCGTTGTCGCGGACGGCGGCCAAGGGGACTTGATGGGCGCGCCACGTGCCTTCCACCGGCAGACCGTCGACCTGGGCCGGGCCGGTCCAGCCCTTGGGAGTGCGCAGGACGATCACCGGCCAGCGGGGGCGTTCGGTCACGCCGTCCTCGCGTGCGGCGCGCTGGAAAGCGGCGATGCGGTCCAGCGCGGTGTCCATGGCCTCGGCCATCGCCCGGTGGACGGCCGCCGGGTCGTCGCCCGTGACATGGAGCGGGTCGTGGCCGTAGCCCCGGAGGAGTTCGTCGAGCTCGGGCTCGGGGAGCCGGGCGAGCACCGTCGGATTGGCGATCTTGTAGCCGTTGAGGTGCAGGACCGGCAGGACAGCGCCGTCGTGGACCGGGTCGAGGAACTTGTTGGAGTGCCAGGACGCGGCCAGCGGACCGGTCTCCGCCTCGCCGTCGCCGATCACGGAGGTGACGACCAGGCCGGGGTTGTCCAAGGCGGCGCCGTAGGCGTGCGAGAGGGCGTAGCCGAGTTCACCGCCCTCGTGGATGGAGCCCGGGGTCTCCGGGGCTACGTGGCTGGGCACACCGCCGGGGAAGGAGAACTGCTTGAACAGCCGGGCCATGCCATCGGCGTCCCGGGTGATGTCCGGGTAGGTCTCGGTGTACGAGCCTTCCAGCCAGGAGTTGGCGAGGACGGCGGGCCCGCCGTGGCCGGGGCCCCAGATGCACAGGGCGTCAAGGCCACGTGCCTTGATGACGCGGTTGAGGTGGGTGTGGACCAGGTTCAGGCCCGGGGAGGTTCCCCAGTGGCCCAGGAGGCGCGGCTTGACGTGTTCCGGGCGCAGCGGTTCGGTCAGCAGGGGATTGGCCATGAGGTAGATCTGGCCGACGGACAGGTAGTTCGCGGCGCGCCAGTGGGCGTCCAGCGTCCTCAGCTCGGCGTCCGTGAGCGGGGCGGACGCCTGCTGCGTGTCGACGGACATCATGGGTCCCTTCCGGATCGGGGTCGGTCGGATGTGCATGCGGGTCCGTGCCTTCCCACACTCCCCCAGCCGCCGGTTACCCGACAGGGGCCGACCGGGCCATCCGCTGACCGCGGTGCCCGTCATCAGCTTGCCGGCACGAGCACCACGGGGCAGTGGGAGTGGTGCAACAGGACATGCGCGACCGGGCCGAGCGGTGGACCGAGCCGGCCCGCGCGCCGGCGCGTGCCGATGACCACGACACCGGCCTCGCGGGTATCGGCCAGCAGGGCGTGAGCCGGGCCGGTGCGGACCGTGCGGCTGTCGACCTCGACCGTGGGGTACTCCTCCCGCAGTCGGCCGATGCTGAACCGCGGCACGGCTTCCTCCGCCCGGTCGGTCCGGGCCTGGCGGTCCTGGCCGGGGCTCGTCGCGGCTACCAGCGAGGGCAGCTCGGGCGTGGTGTGCCGGTGTGTCGCGGAGTGCAGGACACGCAGCCGGGCTCCGCGCCGTGCCGCATCCTGGAAGGCGTAGGCGGCCGCTGCCTCGTCAGCGTCGCTCTCCAGGCCGAGCAGCACGTCGCGCCCCTCGTCGCAGGGGTGGTCCCCGCGGGCGACCACCAGCGGACCGTGCACGTGCGCGGTCAGGCGCCAGCTCACCGAGCCGGCCAACAGGCCGGAGACACCGCCGAACCCACGGGTGCCCACGACGGTGAGTGCCGCGCTCTCGCTCTCCCGCGCCAGCGCCTGCACGGCGCCGTCCTCCACGGCCCTGGTCTCCAGCGGCAGACCGGGATGACGCTCGTGGACCCGTGCAGCGGCCGACGCCAGAATGGGCGCCGCCTCGTCGCGGTCGGCCACGGCGTAGACGACGCGCAACGCGGTGCCGCGGCGCACCGCTTCTTCGGCGGCCCAGTCCAAAGCCCGTACGGCGACCAGCGAGCCGTCTACGCCGACGGCCACATGACGGAGAGCCATTGCCTTGTTCCCTTCTGTTCCGTGTGCGGGATATACAGCCCTCGTGGGACCGAGGACGGTGGGGAAGCTCGCCGTCGGCCGACATACCGTTCATTCCGCGGCAGCTCCACCGCAGATGCTCGTCGTCCATGGCCCCTGTGGGCAGAGGCCGACTAGGCCGTCGATCCGCCGTACGGCCCACGGGTCGTGGGGCCGACCGGTCCCGGACCCGGCCGGACGAGAAGAAACGAGAGGGAGAGACAGGGGCGTTCAGGCGGTGAGGTCCACCCCGTACAGGGTGCGTCCGCCGACCAGCTCACGCCCGGTGACCAGTTCGGGCTCGATGCGGACGAAGACCTCCTGCGGTGAGGGCACCCAGGAGACCGGACCGGTGCGGGCCAGGCGTTCGATCTCGGCGGGGTCGGTCACCACCGTGGCCGCGCCGGTGACGACGACGCTCCAGCCGGAGTGCCGGACCGCGTCGACGTCGTCGACCTCGAAGGCGACCACCGCGCCGTCGATCGCGCGGACCAGTTCCGAGGTTGCGGAAGTACGCAGCAGGACCGCGCCGTCGCCGTCCATGCTGAAGTTCACCGGCAGCACGGCGGGCAGGGCCTGGCGCGTGTAGACGATGCGGCCGACGGGCATCTTGGCCAGCCGCTGTAGGCACTCCTGCCGCCCGAGTTCGTGGAAACCGTCGTTGGGGTACATCAGCCAGCCCGTCTTTCGCCTGGTACAGGGATCTGCGTCCTTCCATCCTGAACCGGATGCGGCCCGGGGATGAGGGGCCATCGGTCCCGGCCATACCGGAGAACGGCCCGTGTCACACCGTGATCGATGGGCCTGCGAGTCCGGTCTCTCCGGGGCGTGTGGGTGCCACTCGGGCCGGGCCGGTCGACCGAATCGCGCCGCCAGACAGCTCGGCATATCCAGCGAAACCGGGAAGTAGGGTCCATCGGCCCTATCCATGCCTCGTCCTTCTCTGTGGTCTCGGACCATGTCCGCTATCGACTCCGGGTCCGCGCCTCACCACACGGAACGCACCGTCGGTGACACAACCGTCGTGGAGCTGGGCGGCGAGATCGACATCTTCACCGCGCCGCACATCGCGGCCCGGCTGGAGGCTCTGACTGCGGGCCCGCACCCCCCGGTGAGGGGCCGATGGTCCCGCCGTCGGGGTCCGGACGGGCCACACCGGCCTGAGTGAGCGACGTTGCGGACCTGCAGACCCGCGACGCGGCCCCTCCCCGTCCTGGGGACAAGGGCTGAACGGCCCCAACACGGCGGTGGATTGGCCCCCGGCCGACCCCCTGATGCTGCCTGGCCGGCCCATGCCGCGCCGCGTTGCCGGCTGTCACGCTTCGTGACGTTGCTGACGAGGAGGAGGTACGGACCGATGGGCGGCAGCAGGCGTGCAAGGAAGCGGCTGTGGCGATGGCGGAACAACCCGTTGCGACGGCGCGACGACATCATCGAAGCCTGGCTCGTGCCGGCCGTGTGGGCGGTCATCGCCGTGGGCGGTACCGTCGCCGGCCTGGTCACGGCACACGCCGCCGATGAGGTGTTCGCGCAGCAGCGCACCGAGCGGTACTCCGTGCACGCGGTGCTCCTCACCGAAGTCCCCCGCAGCAAGGCCGGGGGCACGAGCGACAAGATCGCGGCGCGGATTCGCTGGACGGACCCCGATGGCTCCGTCCACACCGACACGACCTTGGTAGACGCCGGGCTGAAGGCCGGGTCCAGGATCGTGGTCTGGACGGACGGCCTCGGTGAGACCACCGCCGAGCCGCCGAGTCCCACGGAAGCGGCCGTCGAAGCCGGCTTCCTGGCCACCGGGGCCGCGCTCGCGTTCGGGGGCATGGCCTTCGGCGCCGGAGCCGTCGCACGGTGGCGGCTCGACCATCGGCGCATCAACCAGTGGGGCACGGAATGGGAACTGGTCGGCCCTCAATGGGGCCACAAGACCGGCTGATTCACGCTCGGCTGTGAACGCGCGGCCAGACCGCATGAACGCCGGGGCGGATACGCTCCCCAGATGTGACAGTCGTGGCCGGGGGCGGTCCGAGTCCTCCTACGACCACCGCTGCCCTGACGTGCCTCGGCAGGCGGCCTCACCTCCTGCCCAGTTCGGCCCGAAGGTCCGTCGCGATTCGGGCCGCCCACTCCTCGATCGCGGTGAAGTCGCGGAAGTCCCCGCCCTTTCCGTCGCGCAGGATCATCCGGGCGACCCACCCCTTCGCTCCCTCTTGCAGGCGGCCCCCGAAGGTGACGTGCTCCCTGACGCCGAGCCGGACCATGGCCTTGTGCACGCCCGGTACCGGCGGGATGTCACGTTCCGCGGCCGAGGCGTCGAGCGGGCCGCTGCTGAAGAACCACAGCGGCCGCCCGGCCAGGACTCGCCGATGGCGACGGACGAAGCGGCGGGCGTCCTTGTGCCAGCGCCCCGCGTACAGGGCGCCGCCGACCACGACGGCTTCGTACGACGCCACGCTCGTCACCGACCGGGCCGGCAGCGCGTCGGCTGTCAGCCCGTCCTTACGCAGGACCGTGGCGACGGCTTCGGCGATCTGCGCGGTCGATCCGTTCGTTGTCCCATAAGCGACCAACACACTGCTGAGCATGATGGTGCCTCCTTCCACATCGCGCGTGGCCAGTGGTCGCCGATGCCCCGCAGCGCCCGCTCGTCGCGCTTGAGATTCGCGGCGTCCAGCTGGTGGGTGGGCCGACCACCGGTTGTCCGTTCACCCCACGGGTCGTCCGGGACGTCTTGAAGTGGGTCGGGCCCTCGAAGCGGTGCCATGGCACGGGTGCCGCTCCCAGGCCAGGGGACCGTCCGGGCCAAGGCATTCCGGCGGTATCTCAGCCGAGGGCCAGATCGGGGCGCACCAGGGTCCCCGACCTCCCGTGGACGATCTCGTACGCCGCGTCCAGGGCGCCGATGGCGGCCAGTCCCCCGGTGCGTTCGACGAACCGGGCGGCGGCCTCCGTCTTGGGGCCCATGGAGTCGGCGGCAAAGCCTGCGCGGCGCAGGTCGTCGGGCGTGGCGTCGAGGACGGGCTGCCGGTCGGGGGTGCCGTAGCCGGTGTAGACGCACGGAACGTCGGTGAGGATGAGCAGGAAGTCGGCCTTGAGTTCCTCGGCGAGCAGGGCGGCGGTGAGGTCCTTGTCGACGACCGCGTCCACTCCCTGCAGCGCGCCGGTGTCGCTGTCGGCGGTGACGGGCACACCTCCGCCGCCGGCACAGATGACCAGCGCTCCGCAGGTGAGCAGGTCGTGGATGGTCTCCGTCTCGACGATTCCCTCGGGCATGGGTGAGGCGACGACCTGGCGCCACCCGGTGGCGTCCT
Organism: Streptomyces sp. NPDC012510; assembly: GCF_042955065.1. Taxonomy (NCBI): domain Bacteria; kingdom Bacillati; phylum Actinomycetota; class Actinomycetes; order Kitasatosporales; family Streptomycetaceae; genus Streptomyces; species Streptomyces sp. NPDC012510. The sequence continues at coordinate 121,870 of NZ_JBIBEN010000012.1, read as the reverse complement.
CGACGATGTGCCAGCCGCGCCTTCGCGCGAGGGTGCGGGCGACGTCACGCGGGTACACGGGACCGACGCGCTTTGTGGGCCGCGCGAAGGCCGGGTCGTCGGCCCGTACCAGGGTGTGGGTGACGAGCGCGACCACCTTGTGGCCGGGCAGCACGTCGTGCAGGGCCCGAACCAGCAGCGAGCCGATCAGGCCCTCGGTCTGGGCACCCAGGAGGTCCAGCGGATAGGGGGCAGTCAGCACCGGGTCGGCCGCGCTCTCCATGGCGAGCAGGCCGATCTGCGGCTCGTTGCCGTGGGTGAGGACGACCTCGTGTTCGAGAGCGAGAGCGGCGACGGCGGTGGTCACCCGGTCGATGTTCGCCTGCTGCACAGCCGCGTCGGGGCGATCACCCCGGCGCAGCAGGGCGTTGCCGCCGAGAGCGATGACGATGCGCATGGCTTTGGGTCCTCCAGGGGGCCACGAGTACGGCCTTGATGGTGTGCAGCCGGTTCGTTCTGCGCCCGGTCGAAGTCAGGCGGGTGAGGGATGACGCACCGCCGGCGCTTCGACTCCGTGGCAGACAGTGCGTGCCTGACGTTCGGGTCGCCGCTGGCGGCCGGTGTCCTGCCATTGACCTGATACGGCAGCGCCGAGCTTCTCCGGCTCAGCGATGGACCGCGATCCGATCAGGTCGGCAGGGCTGCTCCGTCGCCCGCACGAGGGCCGGCCGACGATGGATGCGGCGCCGCTGCGCCCGCAGCACCAGCGCGTCGAGCGCGGCGCTGAGCACAAAGGTGGCCGCGGTGAAGATCACCAGGAGAACGGCGAACAGCCTCCAGAACTCCGAGGTCAGTGACGTACCCACCATGCACCTCCTCTCACTTCCATCGGATTGGCTCTTGTCTCCATCGAACCTCCGGTGCCGTCCAGGCGCAGGGTGCCGAAGGGCCCGGACTCGGTGCCGGGCGGCCCAGTCATGGGGCCGGGTGGCCCATCGCCCGATACGAGACACGGGAACACGCTGGACGTGGCAGGTTCGTACGCCCGTACAGGAGGCACGTCATGAACGCTCCCGCCACGGCCGGCATGCTGCAGGCACTCCCGGCCGAACACAGGCAGAGGCTGATGCGCTTTGGCCGGGAGGTGTCCTTTCCCCAGAGCACCCGTCTCTTCGAGGAAGGGGGCAGCGCCGACCGGTTCTGGATCATCCGCACCGGCTCGGTCGACCTCGACATGCGTGTGCCCGGCCGCCGCGCCGCCGTCATCGAGACCCTCCGCCACAACGAACTCATCGGCTGGTCCTGGCTGTTCGCCCCGCACGCCTGGCACCTGGGCGCCGAGGCGACCAGCCCGGTGCGCGCCTACGAGTTCGACGCCACCGCGGTCCGCTCGATGTGCCAGGACGACCCCGCGCTCGGCGCGAGCGTCGCCCACTGGGTGGGCGGTGTCCTGGCCCACCGTCTGCGCTCGGCCCGCACCCGGCTGCTGGACCTGTACGCCCCCTACGGCAGCGGCAGCCTCCTGTGACCGCGCCCACGACTCGAAGCACGACGACAGCTACCAGGGAGGGATGATGCACGGCACCCCGCACATCATCAGCGACGTGATGACCCACACCGTGGCCGCCATCGGCCGCGGCGCCGCCTTCAAGGAGATCGTGCGGATGATGCACGACTGGAAGGTCAGCGCCCTGCCCGTCCTGGAGGGCGAGGGCCGTGTCGTCGGCGTCGTGTCCGAGGCCGACCTGCTGCCCAAGGAGGAGTTCCGCGACGAGGACCCCGACCGGCACACCCAGCTCCAGCGCCTGACGGACCTCGCCAAAGCCGGCGCCGTGACCGCCGGGGAGCTGATGACCGCGCCGGCCCTCACCGTGCGTGCGGACGCGACGCTGGCGCAGGCCGCTCGAGCGATGGCACGCGCCAGGGTGAAGCGGCTTCCGGTCGTCGATGAGCTGGGCATGCTGCAGGGCATCGTCAGCCGCGCCGACCTGCTGAAGGTGTTCCTGCGCGACGACGAGGACATCGCCGAGGAGGTCCGCCGGGAGGTGGTCTCGTACCTCTTCCCCGCGCCGACGTCGGCCGTACGGGTGGCCGTGCGGGAGGGGGTCGTGAAGCTCGGCGGCCGTATCCGGGACACGTCCCTGGTCCCGGTGGCCGCACGGCTGATCAGGGCCGTCGAGGGGGTCGTGGACATCGAGTTCGACCTCTCCGAGCACGACCGTTCCTCCGAGTCGACCACGGTACCGTCGGCTCACGGCGAGAGCGCCTGGCCGTTGTGATCCCCTCCCGAACGGCGGCGGTGAGACGTCCGCAGTAGGCACGGGCTCGCTGCAGTAGCGTGCCGTCCGGGTCCCCGTATGTCCCAGGCGATGGAGGCGGCATGGCCGACGAGAAGGCGGCGACGCCGCCGCGCAGGACGTATGAGAAGGAACTGCTGCGCCTGCAGACAGAGTTGGTGAAGCTGCAGGAGTGGGTGCGGGCGGAGGGCGCCCGGCTCGTCGTGGTCTTCGAGGGACGGGACGCGGCGGGCAAGGGCGGCACCATCAAACGGGTCGCCGAGCACCTCAATCCGCGTGTGGCCCGAATCGTGGCCCTGCCGAAGCCGACCGAGCGCGAGCGCACCCAGTGGTACTTCCAGCGCTACGTCGAGCACCTGCCCGCCGCCGGCGAGATCGTGCTGTTCGACCGCAGCTGGTACAACCGGGCCGGGGTCGAGCACGTGATGGGCTTCTGCACGAAAGAGGAGCACCAACTGTTCCTGCGCCAGTGATGGGGCTATTTGAATCTGGTTCTGTCAGCGATCTCGTGAAAGCCGAGGTCAAGCAGCTGCGTAGCCGGGAATGCCATGCTCATGGGGGATGTGTGCTTATCGCCCGAGGAAGTGTTCTTTCCCGAGGCTGCGGGCGTGAGGGTGGAGCGTCTGGAAGTGTGCGCGGACGGGGCGTTGATCCAGGTGTCCAGCGCATGCTCATCGAGATCATGTCCGGACTGCGGTATCTCGTCCCGTCGGGTGCACAGTCGCTATGACCGTCAGATGGACGACCGGCCCGTGGCCGACAGGCCGGTGCGGGTCCGGCTGACCGTGCGCCAGTTCTTCTGCGATACCCCAACCTGCCGCCGACGGACGTTCGTTGAGCAGGTCGACGGTGTGACGGAGCCTTATCAGCGGGCCAGCTCCGGCCTGCGCAGCTGGCTCCGCGCCGTCGCGGCCGAGCTGGGCGGACGGCCTGGAGCACGGCTGTGCCGGAAACTCTCCGTTCCCGCAGGGCGGATGAGACTGCTGCGGCAGCTGCACGCTCCGCCCGTTCCGGACAGGGCTCCGCGAGTCTTGGGTGTAGACGAGTTCGCCTTCCGTCGCGGCCGCCGCTACGGCACCATCCTGGTCGACGCCGAAACCCACCGGCCCGTCGACGTCCTGCCGGACCGAACCTCCGAGACACTCGCCGCATGGCTGCGCGACCATGCCGGTGCCGAAGTGGTGTGCCGGGACCGGGCCAGCGCCTACACCCGCGCGATCAGGGAAGCCGCCCCCAACGCCACCGAGGTGGCCGACCGCTGGCACCTGCTGCGCAATCTCTCGCTCGCCGTCGAACAGGTCTGCCACCAGCACCGCGCCTGCCTACGCAAATACGCCGAACACCAGCAGCGCAACCAGCCGCAGCAACCCACCTTGGATCTCCTGCCGCCCACGCTGATCGTGGACCGTGTCCGGCAGCGCCACGAGGAGATCAACCACATGGTCGATACGGGCTATCCGATCAGCGAGATCGCCCGCCGCCTCGGTCTGGACCGCAAGACCGTCCGCCGTTACCGCGACACCGACCTCGACGTTCTGCTCGCCTCCGCCCGTGACCGCAGGAACGTGCCTCTGGACCGGTTCAAGCCCTATCCTCAGGCCCAGTTCGCCGCCGGCAACACCAACGCCACTGAGCTGTACGAGCAGATCCGCGAGCGCGGCTTCCAGGGCGCCTACTCGACGCTCTCGCGCTACGTGCGCACCATGCGCGACGGCACGGCCGTCCCCGCCCCAGCGCCCGTCCCGAGTCCCCGCACCATCAGCGGGTGGATCATGCGCCCTCGCGAGAAGCTGTCGCCTCGTCAAGCCGCTGAGCTGGATCGGATCCGGCTAGCCTGCCCGGACATCACCTACGCCTGCGACCTGGCCCGCTCGCTCACCGCGTTGGTCCGACACCGTCGAGGGCACCTGCTCGGCGAGTGGATCCAGCGGGCCGAACAATGCGACCAAGCCTCGATCCGGTCCTTCGCAAGCTTCCTCCGCCAGGACTTCGACGCCGTCACCGCCGGCCTCACGCTCTCCTACAGTTCCGGCGTCGTCGAGGGGCACGTCTGCAGAGTCAAGCTCCTGAAGAGGAGCATGTACGGCCGCGCCTCCTTCACGCTCTTGCGAGCCCGCATCCTCACACCGCCCTGACCGAGATCAGCGACAAAGCTGAAAGCGTCGCGCGCGCCGAGTAATCCACGTGTCCCTTCCTCAGCGGAGTGGGTAGCCTCTCGCGGGTGGCGAACGAGGACGTGTTGCAGGACCACGCTCATCGGCAGGTCGTGCGGATCGGCGACACGGTCCGCAGGCCCGTTCAGCCCTGGACTGAGACGGTGCACGCGCTTCTGCGCCATCTCGAAGCGGTGGGTTTCCGCTGCGCTCCGAGGGTCCTGGGGTTTGACGAGGAGGGCCGCGAAGTTCTGACCTATATCGACGGCGATTCAGGGCCATCGGGCTGGGCCAGGGTCGTGGAGGACAAGGGCTTGACCGCCTTTGCCCGGCTGCTGCGCGACTACCACGACGCGACCGCGGACTTCCGCCCGCCGGACGGGGCTGCCTGGGCAATCGGTCCGGGAGTGCCAGCCGCCGATCACGTGATCTGCCATGGCGACTTCGGTCCGTGGAACGTGGTGTGGCAGGGGTACCGGCCTGTGGGAATCATCGACTGGGACTTTGCCCGCCCGGCGGCGCGTCTGCATGATGTGGCCTACGCACTGCAGTACATCGCCCCGTTCCGGGACGATGCCGAGTGCATCCGCTGGCTGCACTTCCCGCAACCACCCGACCGCCTTCACCGCTTGGAGCGGTTCTGCTCTGCCTACGGCTTGTCCTCCGCCGAGGGCATCGTCGATGCCGTCATCGACGGGCAACGGGAGAACATCGATCAGGTACGCCGACTGGCCGACGACGGGCACCAACCCCAGGCCACATGGGTAACCGAGGGCTATCTGCAGGATCTTGAGCGCAAGGTGGCATGGAGCGAGTCGCACCGGCATCTGTTCCAGTAGCGGCTCGCTGCCGTCACGAGATCGCTGACAGAACCGTCTTCAAGAATCGCCATCACCAGTGTCCGATCTTCGAACGGATGCTGGTCGAGGACGGGATCCTGCTGCGCAAGTACTGGTTCTCAGTGAGTGACGACGTGCAGGAGGAGCGGTTCCGGCGGCGGCTCACAGATCCCACGAGGCGCTGGAAGCTCTCGCCGATGGACCTGGAGTCCATCACCCGCTGGGAGGCGTACTCCCGGGCCAAGGAAGAGATGCTCGTGCACACCGACATCGCCGAGGCGCCGTGGTACGTCGTCGAGAGCGACGACAAGCGGCGTGCCCGGCTCAACATGATCGCGCATCTGCTGAGCAGCGTGCCCTACCACGAGGTGCAGCCGCCTGTTCTCGACCTGCCGCCGCGCCCGTCGTCAACCGGCTACGAACGGCCGCCGCGCGATCTGCGGACGTACGTCCCCAACCACGCGGCGGGCCTGTGAGCCGGTCGTCGTGTCAGCTCCGCTGCGGCACGACGGCGACCGGACAGGCGGAGTGGTGCAGCACCGTGTGGGCGACGCGGCCGAGCTGGAGTCCGAAGGTCTGCTTCTGCCGCCGGGCCCCGACGACCAGCAGGTCGGCGGTGGCCGAGGCGTCGAGCAGCACCTTGCGGGCGGGGCCCTCGGCGGTGCGCCGGTGCACCTCCACGGACGGGTGCTTGGCGGCCGTCTCGTTCAGCGCGGCCTCCAGCGTCTCGGCGGCCCGCTGTTCGTGCAGGCGGGCGGGCTCACCCGCGAGGAGGGGGTGGTCGGTGGTCTCGTGCGCGGGGCACCGCCAGGCCCGTACGGCCTCCAGCACGGCCCCGCGGCGCTCCGCCTCCTCGAAAGCGAAACGCACGGCAGCCTGACCGTGCGCCTCCTCGCCGACACCGAGCAGGATGCGCCCGTGCGTCACAGGCTGTGCCCGCTTGTCCCGGCGGCCGCGCAGCACGATCACCGGGCAGGTGGCGTAGGCGGCCACGGTCAGGCTGACGGAACCGAGCAGCAGCTCGGCGATGCCGCCGCGTCCCCGGCTGCCCAGGACCAGCGCGGAAGCCTGCCGTCCCTCCCGCACCAGCGCGTACTCCGGCTCCTCGGGCAGTACTTCGGTGACCACCTTCAGGTCCGGTTGCCGAGTGCGCGCCCTCCGGGCGGCGCCGTCGACGATGCCGTCGGCGAGCACCTGCTCGGACGGCTTGCCGAGGTCCTCGGCAAGCGCGGCACCCTCGTACCACTGCCACAGCGAGGCGTGCACCAGCCGCAGCTGCACCCCGCGCAGGACGGCCTCGTCCGCCGCCCAGTCGACGGCGCGCAGACTCGGCTCCGAGCCGTCCACGCCCACCACCAGGGGCAGTTCCAGGGTGGTGCGGTGTGCGTCGTTCATGAGGTTCCTCCTCGATGGACTCGGGAGCGTCAGTCGTGTGCGACGACGGCAACGGGGGCGGTGGCGTGGTGCAGCACGGCGTGCGTGACGGGGCCGATGTGGGCGCCGAGCGGGCTGCGGCGGATCCGGCGGCCTACAACGACCAGGGACGCCGCGCGGGAGGCGTCGGCCAGGTGGACGGCGGGACTGCCGGAACGGGACTCCTCGATGACCTCAACGGCCGGGTACTTCTCCTTCCAGCGGTGCAGCACCTCGGCCAGCGTGGCAGCGTCCTGCTTGCCCAGCGTGGCGTTGAGCTCGGGGTCGGCGGGCAGGCCGTACGCGAAGTACGGCGGCAGGTTCCAAGCGTGGACGACCCGCAGAGGCGTGACACGGCGGGCGGCTGCCTCGAAGGCGTAGGCGATCACCGTGTCGTCGGGGCTGTCGGTGTCCAGCCCGAGGACGACGGGCCCGCCGACGGCCTGCTCCCTGTCACGGACCAGAACCACCGGCAGCTCGGCGTGCGCCACGACGGCCTGGCCCACGGACCCGACAAGGAAACCGCCGATGCCGCTCAGTCCTCGGGAGCCGAGGACCAGTAGCTCGGCGTCCTTCGCCGCCTCAGTCAGCACCTCGGCGGGCCTGCCGGGGACCTGCTCCACGGACACGTCCAGTCCAGGGTGACGAAGCTTGAGCCCTTCGACCACCTCGCGCGGGATCCTCCCCCTGGGGGCACCCCCGGCCGAAGGCTGGGGGACTTCGGCCGGGAGTACCCCCATCTCGCTTCGCTCGCTCCACTGGTGCTGCATCTCGACGCCGAGGAACTGCGCCAGAGCCATGGGCTCGGGGACCGCCTCCAAGGCGTGGACCAGCTTGAGCGAAAGACCACGCCGCTTCGCCTCACGGGCCGCCCACTCCGCGGCGGCACGGCTCTCGGCCGAGCCATCGAGACCTACGACAACACTGCGGATCACGGTTCTGCCTCCTCGTCCGGGATTCGATTCCAGCGTCGTGGCGCGGGGGCCGGTGAGACAGGGGCCGCAGGTCCCCGACCGGGGCAAGTGGACCCTGCGGGCGGCGGCAAGGCGGCGGCACGGTGTGGGTCAACGGCCCTCTTCACAGGCCCCGTTAACAGCCGGGATTCGATCAGTGGCCCCCAACCGGCCGACAGTCCCATCCAGTCTGGTCGGTACCTCGCGCGTGTCCGTCTCTTCAGTGGATTCTTGAGACCACTCGGCAGAAGGAGGATCATGTCCCGCAGCTCGGGCGACCGTGCACCGCGATGGCACGGCTGGCGCCGTCTGACGCCCGGGCTCGGCACCCTCGTCGGCTACCGGCGCTCCTGGCTGAAGGGCGACGTGCTGGCCGGAGTGACGGTCGCCGCGTATCTCGTTCCCCAGGTGATGGCCTACGCGGGCGTGGCCGGCCTGCCACCGGTCGCAGGACTGTGGGCGATCCTGCCCGCGCTCGCCCTGTACACCCTGCTCGGCTCCTCCCGGCTGCTCTCGGTCGGCCCGGAGTCGACGACCGCGCTGATGACGGCGACGGTGGTCGCCCCGCTCGCCGCCGGAGACCCGGCCCGGTACGCGACGCTGGCGGCCACGCTCGCGATCACGGTCGGCCTGCTGTGCGTGGTGGCCTGGGCGACCCGGCTCGGCTTCATCGCGGATCTGCTGTCCCGGCCGGTGCTCATCGGCTACCTGGCGGGCGTGGCACTGATCATGATGGTGGACCAACTGCCCAAGCTCACCGGCGTAGACACCACAGGCTCCGCGTTCTTCCCTCAGCTGTGGTCCCTCGTCCGGAACCTCCCCGACGCCCATGTTCCCACCGTCGCCTTCTCCGCCGTCGCGCTGTCCTTCCTCTTTGCCGTCGCCCGCTACGTCCGCGCCGTGCCGGGCCCGCTACTGGCCGTGGTGCTCGCCACGGCGGCGGTGGCGGCCTTCGGGCTCGACAACCGGTACGACCTCAAGGTGATCGGCGACGTCCCGGCCGGTCTGCCGGGGCTCGCCCTGCCGGACCTGACCGAACTGCCGCACCTGCTGCTGCCCGCGCTGGGCGTCGTACTCGTCGGCTACACCGACTTCATCCTCACCGCGCGGGCCTTCGCCGACCGCCGCACAGACACGGACAGGAACGCGCTGGACGCCAATCAGGAGTTCCTCGCCCTGGGCGCGGCCAACCTCGGCGCGGGCGCACTGCACGGCTTCCCGGTCAGCAGCAGCGCCAGCCGAACCGCTCTGGCCTCCTCCGCGGGCGCCCGCAGCCAGGCGTACTCACTCGTCGCCGGCGCGGCCGTCCTGGCCGTGTTGCTCTTCCTCAGCCCGCTGCTGTCCAGCACCCCCAAGGCCGTCCTGGGCGCCCTCGTCGTCTACGCCGCCCTCCGCATGATCGACCTGGCGGGCTTCCAGCGGCTGGCATCCTTCCGGCGCAGGGAACTGCTGCTGGCGCTTGGCTGCCTCGCCGGGGTCCTGGCCCTCGACATCCTGTACGGGGTGCTGGTCGCGGTCGGTCTGTCGGTGGCTGAGCTGCTGACCCGGGTGGCCCGCCCGCACGACGCCGTCCAGGGGCTGGTCCCGGGAGTTGCCGGTATGCACGACATCGACGACTATCCCGAGGCCCACACGATCCCCGGCCTGCTGGTCTACCGCTACGACTCCCCGCTGTTCTTCGCCAACGCGGAGGACTTCCGACGCCGGGCGCTGACCGCGGTTGACGAACAGACCGGCCCGGTCCGCTGGTTCGTCCTCAACACCGAGGCCAACGTCGAGGTCGACATCACCGCCCTGGACGCCGTCGACGCACTCCGCCGCGAACTCACCGACCGCGGCATCGTCTTCGCCCTCGCCCGCGTCAAGCAGGACCTGCTGGACGACCTGACGGCGTACGGCCTCACAAACACCGTCGGCACCGAGCGGATCTTCCCCACTCTGCCGACGGCCGTAGCCGCGTACCGGAAGTGGTGCCGCGACCAGTAGACCGCCCCGGGACCCACACTCGGCGATACAGCTGCTTGTGGAGTGCCCGCGGACGCCGTCGTTGTCGGGCGCGTCCGACTGCGGCGCTTGGACAGGGCCGGCGGGAGGTCGTCCCTGCACCATCCGGCCCCGGCCCGGGTGAGACCCGCGGGGCCGCTGTGCCTGAATCGATGGGGCCGTTCGGCCCCTCTTCGCCCAGCGCCGCCGAAACGCGGTCCGGTGCCTGCTACACAGAAGACGGTCGCCCCTTGGGTTGCGGCGCCTATCCCACCTCACCCCACCTGCCTGGGAGGCTTCATGCTGTCCGCAGAATCCGCCGCCGTCGTCCGCGCCACCCTGCCCGCCGTGGCCGGAGCGCTCGACGAGATCACCACCCGCTTCTACGGCGCGATGTTCCGCGACCGGCCGGAACTGCTCGACGGGATGTTCAACCGCGGCAACCAGGCCAGTGGTGCTCAGCGTCGCGCCCTGGCCGGCTCGATCGCCGGGTTCGCGACCGCATTGCTCGAGCAGCCGGACGTCCGTCCCGACGCACTGCTGAGCCGTATCGCGCACAAGCACGTCGCCGTCGGGGTCACCGAGGACCAGTACACGATCGTGCACAAGTACCTGTTCGGCGCGATAGCCGAGGTCCTCGGCGACGCCGTCACCCCCGAGGTCGCGGCCGCCTGGGACGAGGTGTACTGGCTGATGGCCGGCGCCCTCATCGCCCAGGAGGCCCGCCTCTACCAGGACGCGGGCCTCGAGCCCGGCAGGATCTGGCGGCAGTGGACGGTCGTCGAACGCCGTACCGAGACCCCGGACGTGGTGTCCTTCCTGCTCCGCCCCGCCGACGGCGAACCCGCGCCGCGCGCACGGGCCGGCCAGTACGTCAGCATCCGCCTGCGCATGCCCGACGGGGTCCACCAGCTGCGCCAGTACAGCCTGTCCTCCGACCCGGGCGGGGACCTGCGCCGGATCACCATCAAACGGGTCGCCGCCACGGGCGACACGCCGGACGGCGAGGTCTCCAACCTGCTGCACCGCTACGTGCGCGTGGGCGACGAGCTGACGCTCTCCGCGCCGTTCGGCGACGTCGTCCTCGACGACCCGACCGACGCCACCACCCCCGTCGTGCTGGTCTCGGCGGGCATCGGCTGCACCCCCATGACGGGCATGCTGGCCCACCTCGCGGACATCGGTTCGGCCCGCCCGGTGCTTGTCCTGCACGCCGACCGCTCCCCCACCGACCACGCCCTGCGCACCGAGACCCGCCAGCTCGTCGAGCAACTGCCAGAAGCCCGCGCCGTGTTCTGGTACGAGCGGCCGGGCGTGGAGGAACCCGACGCCTGCGCTGGCCTGATGAACCTCGACGGCATCGAACTGCCCGACGAAGCCACGGTGTTCCTGTGCGGCCCGCTGCCGTTCATGCGCGACGTACGCGGACAGCTGCTGCGCGCCGGGGTCCCGGCACGGCGCATCCGCTACGAGGTCTTCGGACCCGACCTGTGGCTGCCCGACCCGGCAGCCTGATCGGCGTCGGACCTCCCACCGCACTTCCAGGAAAGGAACTGGCATGACCAGCAAGGACGCCCAAAGCACCGTTCCCACCGTACTGCTGCGTTCGGACGGCGAGGTGGACGAGGCGACCCTGGCGTACGCCCGCACGAAGGTCGACGCCGCCGTCGGTCGGCCGGGGCTTCCCGCCGTCACCGGCGAGGTGCGCATCACGCGAGCGGCCGCCCACCACGCGGACCGTCCCTGGTCGGCGACTGCCGCCCTGCATGTCGGCAGGCGCGAGGTGGTGGTCCTCGCCGAGGCGGCCACCGGCCGGGAGCTCGTCGACCAGCTCCAGGACCGGCTGCGCCGCCAGACCGACAAGGCCGCCCGCCCCGGGCATCACGGCCACCACACACCGGCACCGCCATGGCGTGGCGGCAGCCCGATCCCACGTCCTGCCGAAGGCAGCGGCAGGGCGGCGGACTCTCACCCGGTATGAGCCCGCGGTGAGTTATGGCCCGGTCTGTGACGGTCTCCCCACCGACCGGGCCTTGTCTGCCCCGCGCCTGCACGTGGACACCGCAGATGTCCACCTCGCGGGCCATGCGAGCCAAACCAGTGACCAACGGCCCACTGACGGAGCCTGCAGACGTAGGAAACCGTGAGGGTGTGCGGTTCCCGGTCGACGGGGCGAGAACGAGGAGTTGTGTGATGGCGAAGGTGTATCTGGTGGGCAGCGGTATCGCGGCGCTCGCCGCGGCCACGTTCCTGATCCGCGACGGCGGTTTGGACGGAGCGGACATCCACCTCTTCGAGGAGCAGCGGGACATCGGCGGCAGCCTGGACGCGGGCGGCACGGCGGATGCCGGCTACACCATGCGCGGCGGGCGGATGTTCGAGGCCGAGTACCGCTGCACCTACGACTTGCTCTCCGGTATTCCCACCCTCGACGACCCCTCGGTGTCGGTGACGCAGGAAATCCTGGCCGGACACGCGGACTTCGCCTGGGACGACATCGCACGCCTCATCGACGGCGACGGGAAGATCATCGACACCTGCTCGATGGGATTCTCAGAGCGCGACCGCCTGGATCTGGTCCGCTGCCTGGCGGCCCCTGAGGGGCACCTGGACGGCAAGCGGATCACCGACTGCTTCACCGAGCACTTCTTCACCACCACCTTCTGGTTCCTGTGGTGCACCACGTTCGCCTTCCAGCCCTGGCACAGCGGCATCGAGTTCCGCCGCTACCTCAGGCGCTTCATCCACCTCGCCCCCCAGTTCGCCTCCATGACGAGCACCTACGGCACCCGCTACAACCAGTACGACTCCATCGTGCGCCCCCTGACCGCCTGGCTGAGCGAACGGGGCGTCACCGTCCACACCCGCTGCCACGTCACCGACCTCGCCTTCGCGCCGGGGCACCGGTCCACGACGGTCAAGCGCATCTACTTGACCCGGGACGGCCGTGACGAACAGATCGACGTGGCCCCCGACGACCTGGTCCTGGTCACCAACGGCTCCATGACCGACTCCACCAGCCTCGGCTCCCACTTCGCCGCTCCGCCACCTGCTCCCCGGAATTCGGACGCCTGGCTGCTCTGGCACCGGCTGTCCAGGGGACGCGACGACTTCGGCAACCCGGACGTCTTCGACAAGCACGTCAAGGAGTCCCGCTGGGAGTCGTTCACCGTCACGGCCAAGGACCCCGCGTTCCTCGACGCGCTCGCGGAGTTCAGCGGCCGGGAGACCGGCCGGGGCGGGTTGATGACGTTCACCGACTCCAACTGGCTGCTCACCATCGTCGCGGGCCGCCAACCCGTCTACCGCGAGCAGCCCGAGGACGTCTCTGTCTGGTGGGGCTACGCCCTGTTCCCCGGCCGCGCCGGCAACCACACGCCCAAGCCGATGACGATGTGCTCCGGCCGGGAAATCCTCGAAGAGGTCCTGCACCACCTGCCCTTCGACGAGCCGACGGCAGCCCGTGTCCTGCACACCTCCACCGTCGTGCCCTGCCTCATGCCGTACATCACGAGCCAGTTCCTGGCCCGCCGCCGCGACGACCGCCCCAAGGTCGTGCCCGAGGGGTCGGTCAACCTGGCTTTCATCGGGCAGTTCGCCGAGGTCCCCGACGACGTCGCCTTCACCATCGAGTACTCCGTACGCACCGCCTGGACGGCGGTGGCCCAACTCCTCAACCTCGACAAGCGGCCGCCCGCGGTCTACAAGGGCCACCACGACCCCCACGTACTGGCCGCCGCCCTGGAAACCATGCACCGCCGATAGCCCGGAGCGTGATCAGCCCATGCACGACCGACCAAGGCTCGGGGCCGAGCTCCGGGACCTGTGCAGCGGCGGCTTGGCATCCGGCGAGTGCCAGCGCCTGCCCCGTGGCCGACCAGGCTGCGATCAATACACAACACGGTCTCCCGGGCCTCACCTCCGGCGCGCAGTGGGGCCCTCGACCCCGCCGTTTGCCGGGAGGTGACCGTGCTGCCGATAGGGCATCTCGTCAGGGTGCCGCTCGAGTCGGGCACGCCGCCAGGCCGTGTCGAAGGAGAGCTTGCCCCGGCTGGCCCGCGCCAGCCGCCACGCACGCCAACTCGTCCGCGGTGAGAGCAGCCATCGCAGCATGGAGGTGCTCACCTCGCCACCGTGCTCTCGACCGAGGGACAGCCCGCTCGGCTCCTCATGACTCGCCCGCCGGATCCACCACGGTGTGCCCGTTGAGCAAAGCCTGCGCCTTCGCGGCGTGCTGCGGTCGCTGCGCGCTGTCCATGCCGGCGGCAAGGAGCGTATAGAGCATGCGTTTCTGGGAGGGCTCCGGGAAGCTGCCGAGGAACTCGCGCAGCACTTCCACAGCCTCGTGCTCGACGGTCCGCTCGTCCTCCGGACGGTAGCGGGCGAACACCTCCGCGACCTTGCCCACATCCTCGACGACCCCGGAGAGGTTGGCCCAGTCGACACCGTCCTGCTCGGTCCACCGCACCAGAACGGCGGCCGGATCCGTCAGTTCCGCGGCCAATGCTTCGGTTTTCTGCCGGCGCAGGGCGTCAGTCACGGCCTGCCGGCGCTGCGCGGCGAGCAGCGCGGCCACGGCCGCCCGGTCGTCCGGCAGCAGCTCAAGCGTCAGCTCACCCTTGAACTCGACGGGCGGGTCGGTCGGCAGGCGGCGTGGCCGGGCGAGGTGCTGTCCGCACACGTCCCGCGCCGTGGCGAGGTCGGCCGGATCGCACTCCTTGGCGATCTCGGCCGCCGCTCCTCTCAGGGCGGTACGGATGCCACCCACAATCTCTTCGTCGGTCCCCGGGTAAGGCGGCTTGGTGAGGACCGTGGCGGTGATCCGGGCGGTGAAACCGATTCCGGGACAGGCACTGCGTAGACGGACTTCAAAGCGGGACAAACCGCGGCGTACGGCTCTGCGCGTGCGACGGCGCGACCACCCTGTGGAGGTCACTGTTCAGGACTCCGCAGTCTCATACGCGTGGCGGAGCCGTACGGAGGACGACAACGCCGCGGGCAGTCGGAGGTCTTTGCGCAGTTCGATGACGGCCTCGTCGTTGGCGACGCCGGGTTCGCCGAAGATGAGGGCCGAGATCGGCGTGGAGTACAGGTGCTCCACCACCACCTGGTTGAGGATCTCCGTCACCAGTTCGTGCGGCACCTGCTGCGCCTGCCGTGCCTGTGCCCAGGCGGCCAGCAGTTCCCGGCATTCGGCATCGACTCGCGTGTCAGTCAGAGCAACGCTCCAGCCCTCTACGAGTGCTTCCTTGATGTCTTTCTTCTGCTCGGCCGCTGCCAGCATGACTTGCAGGACGTACGGGTCGACGCGCGGGTCCAAGAGGGAGAGGAACGCCCGGTGCCCGGCCAGGTGTTTCTTCTGGGTCGCCCACTTGATGACCGTGCTCCATACCCGAGGCAACTGGCCCTCGCGGGCGGCGATGTCACGCAGCGCCTCCTGCGCGGTCCGCACGGCCTCGTCCGGCTCGGGGCGGTCGAGGATGTGACGAAGTCGGACAAGCGCCTGTCGCGGGTAGTGCTCGGCGAACTCGCCTTGGCAGACCAGGGCGACGACGGTCGCGACCGCCTCCGACGCGTCCTGCGCCGAGTCCAGGAGGAGGGTCCGGACCTGCGCGCCCAGGGTGTCCGCTTCGGCGGCGACCGTGAGGACGTCGGCGATCAGTTTGCGGTGTGCGGCACTGTTGTCCCCGTGGTCGATCCAGGCATGGATCTGCTTGATGACGCGGACGTCGCTCTCCGCGACCGCCAGTTCGACCAGAAGGTCGCTGATGGCGGCCAGCCGGTCGGCGCCGGGCTCCCTGGGCGAGGTGATCGTGTCGAGCCAGCTCAACAGCGGCGGATGGATGTCGGCGCGCTGCTGCCACAGGCGGAGCAGCACCGCACCGGCGTATCCGGGCTTGTGACCGAGGGTGACGGTCCGGCCGGTCACCTTCGCTCCCATGCGCTCGAGCCGGGTGGTCAGATCAGGACCGGTCAGGATCTTGCGTACGCTCGTCTCCCGAGGCTCGGCCAGCAGAGCCCGGGCCCCGTCCTGAATGGTCAGCGCATCCTTGTTGTTGAGGAACAGAGCCGAGATGAGCAGGGCTCGGTCGTCCGGGTTGTCCTCCGTGGCCTTGAAGACGTTCTGGACGTCGGACTGCCACTGCTGGAACGTGCCGAGCGCGGTCTTCAGACTTCCCGGTGAGTCGTCGACGGCGGCGAGCGCGGCTGCCAGACGTGCCGCGTCGGCCGGACGGCTGTCGTCGGTCAGCAGATGGGCGGCGTCGCCGACCCGCTCCGCTTCCGCCGAGGCTGTGCTGAGCCACCGGATCCGGTCCGGCTTGCCGTGCACATACTCCAAGTGCCTCTTGGCCACGAGGTGTGGAGACGGTCGGGTCGTCGCGCGGGCGACGACCCGGGCCAGGGTTCCGGATGCGGCTTCGGGCCAACCGTGCTCGTCGGCGATCACGACAAGGAACGAGCCGAGATGACGCAGTTCCTCGGCGTAACTCACCAACTGCTCGGCGACATTGCCGGGGTTCTGCCAGGAGCCGATCTCCGCGGCCACGTCCAGCAGGTAGCCGGTGCCCGGATCATCAGGGAGTACCGAGATGTCGGGAGAACCGGGCCTCTCCCAGTCAGGCCGGATCTCCCGGAGCTGCAACGGCGTGTCACGGCCGTTCTGCGCCGTTCTAGAGACCTCCCGCAGGGCTCTGATCCCGGCGGTGCGCTTGCCGTACCCGGCCGGTCCGGCGACGACCGCCAGCGGAGGTCCGTCCCCGTTGAGCCGGTCGATGGCCTTGTCCGCCGTCCGCACTCTCTCGTCACGCCAGTCCAGGTCCACCCAGGCCAGGCGTACGACGTCGAGTTCCGCCTTGGGGATGTCGGCCACGGGCAGCTGCGGCTTGCTCGTCATGGTGACCGGGCCCGCCGCCATGATGATCTTCGAGTTCTGGTTGCCGCTGGCGTTCATCCAGGCCCCGGGCGCCGTCGGGGTGACAGCAAGACCCGGTGGGGAGGAGGGAGGAGCCGGCGGAGTGAAGGGAGGAGCCGACCGTGCGGGTGGGACGTGGCCGGGGACGATCTCCTCACTCACCGGCCTGCCTCCGGCGTCCTGTAGTGGAAGCCGCCGGAGGCATTGATGGCGCCGCCCGCGATGACGACCTGGCTGTTGGTGTTGTGGGACGCGCTCATGCGTGCGCCGGAGCCTCCGTCCGCCCGCTGGACTCGGTCCGCCAGCTCCTGCAGCTCCGCGGCTGCGTCCGGATGCTTCTGCAGGAACGCCGCCAGCTGGATCATCAGCTCACCGCGCAGCCGCTCCTCGACCGCTCCCCGCTCGTCCTCCGCAGTGTCGACCAGCCGTTGGCGCGCCGTGTCGATCAGCCGCAGCTCTTGCTCGGCATTCTCCTCACCACCCCGCTGGAAGAGCCGGGCCGCGGCATTGCGTGCGGATTCCCAAGTGCTCCTGGCCATCTCCGCGATGAGAGCGGCGGCTGCAACGCCGGCGACCTGCATGATGTCCAACGTGTCCCCCATGGTCGATTCCCCTGCCAGGCAAGACGGCAGGGGTCGTCGGCATATTCGACACATCAGAGTGGGGGCGGCTGCAGAGCACGGCAATCGAAAGTATTTGCCACATACGGTAATGCGTAATCCTCAACAGGGCGGAACAGGACAGCCCTGACGTGAGTCCTGTGACCAGAGGTGGGGTGACTTCGGGGAAACCGCTGGATGTCGGCTCGACGGAGGTCCGGCTACGACCTCACTTGGCCAAAGCCCGACTTTCAGTGATTGTCCGGAAGTGTGCGGACCCTTCAGGCGTGACTGAGAGATTCCGCTACGCGCTGGCGCCCCAGGGAGTACGGAAAGGTATGGAATGCCCCGTTGCATGGAGGCGCTGGTCTGAACAACCCGAGCATGGGCCTGTCGGTGATGTCGCAGGAGCTTGCCGTCGCGGACGTCTCTGCCCATCAAGCGGTGAACGGCCGCCGGGGGGGGGGAGACGCCGACGCACCGTGCGGCGCACCCGCCCGACGTGGGCGGGCCGCGAAGCTGTCCCCTTGGGAGCCGGCGCGGACGGCAACATAGCCGCGGAATCCCGGTTAGCGAAACCGGGGCTCCGCCGCATCATTAGTGGTCCACCGCCAGTCCCTGCCCGCCACTTCGAAAGACGAAAGCCGACGACAACAGCCACAACTGCATACACCCCTACGACCACTGCCCCGCTACTGTCGCGCCGCTAAGCGTTGGCGTAGCTGAGACGGAACAGGTCCTGGGCCCGCTCCAGGTCCCTGTCCGTACGCAGTTGCACCTCCAAATCGCCCGTGCCGTGGTGACCGATCCCCGCCACGTCCCGGGTGAAACCGGAGACGAGGTCGACCGCCTTCGGGTCGGCCTTGAGGTAGACGAGCAGCTTGGTCTGCTGCGGTGGGCACACACACGCGAAGTTCCGCAGCCGCTGATAAGCGCGGTAGGTCCGGTTCTCGACCTTGGTGATGTCGTCTCCCAGACCGAGCAGCACCTCGTCGACTGCGGCAGCCAGCTCCGCCATCGCACCGTCCGTCCGGCCTGCACGCGACGCCTCGCCCGGACCGCCACGCCAGCCTTGCCTGAGGCCCGCCGGCTGGCCGGTGACCGATGCGACCGTCTCAAGGCCGACGTGGTCGTTGCCGAAGAAGCGGTAGCGGACCAGGTCGATGCTGCGCCGATGCTCGCGCACTGCGTGCACGTCGTAGCGGGTGAAGTCGCCGGCCACACAGATCAGCCTCGGCGCATTCCACAGCACCTGGGCCGCGACCGAGGCCCCGAGCCGGTCACGGACCAGATGCCCGAACTCGGCCCGGTGGTCCATCAGCCACGACAGGTAGTAGAGCCCCTGGTTGATGACGCCCGCATCGGTGCCGCGCTTGTACTCCACGATCACGGGGGCACCGTTCTCATCGATGCCCAGCGAGTCGATCCGCCCACCGTGTACCGGTCCCGTGCTGTACTCGCTCGCCAAGAAGCGCACCCCGAGCATCGTCTCCATGTGCGCCTCGATGAGGTTCTGCACATCGGTCTCGACGTCAGCAAGCCGCGGCGCGACCTCGGTGACGCCGCCGTGCGTGTAGAACAACTTCAGGCCCGACACCTACCCCTCCTCGGCTCGGAGATCCACAACGTCGGGCGGGTCCAGGATTGTTTCCGCAGCGGGCTCCGAGGTTGTGAGGATGCCGTGAAAGCGCGCCTGCCAGACACCCAGCGCTGGCACGGCGCCACAATCAAGCGACCAGCCTCAACTCCTCGTCGAGGACCGCAGCTGCCTTGGTGATGCTGCCCGGCAGCAAATGCCTATAGGTGCGGTAGGTCTCCTCAATGGACTTGTGCCCCATCCATTCAGCGACATCAGTGATCGGTATACCGTTCCCCAGGGCATTCGACGCGAAGAAGTGACGGAAGCTGTACATCCCGACGCCCTCCGGTGGGGGAAGAACATGGAACAGCTTCTCCACGCGATACCGCTCCATCGGTTCGGTGTAGTACCCGCCAGGCCCGCTTAGGAGGTAGCCCTCATCGGTCACACCGTGCTTCTCCACGAAACGCTCCATCGCTTCCCGCACTGTGCGCGGCAACGGCACTTCCCTGAACTCCCCCGGCTTGCGATGTTTCAGCTTCGCCGGTTTGCGCAGAGCCGAGTGAATCTGCTCAGTCACCCGATACACATCATTCGCGACGACGTTGTTGATGTTGACTGCCCGGGCCTCTCCGTTACGAAGCCCGCAGCCGACCATCATCGTTATCTCCATGGCGAGGAGAGCGTCGGCCTTCACCAGCACCTTGGCGATGTAGTCCGTCGTTGGGATCACCACGACCTTGGGAACATACTCCGGATCCTGAACCCCCTGTACAGGGTTGTCGGCCATCGCTCCCTTCTCGTAGGCATCCCTGAGGAGGGACTTCAAGGCCCTGTATATGTTCGCCTGGTTCCCCCGACCCACACCCTCGGCCTCCAGGTGATCGAGGAATTTCTCCACCACGCTCGGAGTCACGGAGTTCAGCTTTCGAGACCCGAGGGCCGGGTTGATGTGAACCTTGAAGGAGCTGCTCACATGCTGAGCGGTTGAGTATTCCGTCATCTTCCGCTGACGCGGCAACCACGTCTTGGCGTACTCCTCGATCGTCTGCTGCCCCAACTCACGTCGAGCTTCAGCCACGGACGGGGATGTCTTCTTTCGTTCCGCATAGAGGGCCGTCAGCCGTTCAATCGCGGCGTCCTGTGAGGTGTGGCCGGTCTCCTCACGTTGCTTCCCCAATGCATCCCGGAACCGAATGGTGTAGGGATGGGGGCACCGGGTGGGCTTGGCGCAGTCGCACGTCTTGAAGAAAGAGCCCATGCCGCGAGCGAGCTGTCGAGCCAAGAGTCGAGCCTTCCGATGAGGACCAGGGGCACCACCGGTCCGGGTCCCCGCCGTCACACCCACCGGTCAGCAAGGAGGGGCCCCATCGACCCCTTGCTGACGAATTGCTGACCTGGGCCCGGATATCATGCCTATGACCTGCACATATGTCCAGGGCATAGTTGTTCGGCAACAACATAGAGGACCGGCTGGGCCACGTCCGCTTCGCGCTGTTCTACGTGGCGTGCGGGTACGCGGCCGCGTACGGCTACGCGCTTGCGAACGCCGACTCGCCCGCCCCGCTGATCGGCGCGTCCGGGGCGATCGCCGGGGTGCTCGGCGCGTACCTGGTGCTGTATCCGAGGGCCAGGGTCTGGGTCCTCGTCCCCTTCCTGATCTTCCTGCCGCTGCGACTGCCGGCCTGGATCGTGCTCGGCTCCTGGTTCGCGCTCCAAGCCGTGCACTCCTCCGGCGAGGGTGTCTCCGATGCCGGAACCGTGGCATATCTGGCGCATGTCGTCGGCTTCGTGGCGGGCATGCTGATCGCCTGGCCGCTGCGGCCCGGCACTCCCCCGCCGCCGGAGCCACGCGGTGTGCTGTTCGGCCGGCGCGCGCGGCCGAGCTGGTGAGTGGGCTCCGGCGGGCTGATGCCGCTCGGCGGCCGCCCCTCCGACGCCCTGGGCGCCCGCCGCACGCTCCTCGCCGGGCTGGTCCTGGCCCTGATCGGACGGGCTCACGGGGAGACAGGGATGCCGGAGGAATTCCCTCATCGGCGAGCGCGGAGCACAGAAGCGCGCTGTTCTGCCAGCTGGAGTCTGACGCGGCGGGTAGGGGCGCGAGCGAGTGACTGGGCGGTGCACGGATGTCCCAGGCGCTTGGTATGGGGGTGCGGACAAGTCCGCACCCCCACCGGCCAGTAGTCGTCGGGGTCGTCAGCCGGCGATGATCTGCCACTGCTGCCGCGTCAGTGACGCGTACGGCTGCTGCTCGATGTTGGCTCCGTCGGCGGTGCTGCCCTCGTCGACGGCGAGGCAGAGCCCGCTGAAGCGGTTGATGAGGAAGTAGTGGCCGTCACCGGTGGGCGTGACAGCCCAGTGCTGCTGGGGGGCGTTGGCGTCCCCCCAGATGACCACGTTGCCGCCGTCGGCGCGGGAGAGACCCCCGACCTCCAGGAGCTTGCCGCTGCCCACACCCTTGATCTCGTAGTAGCCGTCGCCGGTCTTGGCGAAGGTCCACTTCTGGTTCGCCTTGTTGAGCCAGGGCCACTGCAGGACGTTGGTGCCGTTAGCCGTGCCCCCGCGCTCCACGTCGGCGGCCTTGCCGCTGTGCCGGGCGACCAGCCGGTAGACGGTGCCGTCGCCGGGCAGCGTGGTGGACAGCAGGGCCGGCTTGGCCGTCCGGCCGCCGATGTGGACGCCGCCCACGTTGGCGTAGCCGCCGGTGGCCGCTTTCGCCTGGAGCCGCACGAAGCCGACGTTCCGGGCGGGCCACTCGGCCACCTTGAGGGTCTGGTTGCCGGCCCAGGTGCCGGAGGCGACCTGGGTGAAGTTCGTGCCGTCGGTACTGGTGGAGATGGTGTACGAGGTGATGTCGCCGTCGGTCGAGTTGTTGCGGCCCCACTGCTTGGGCAGGTACTCAAGGGTGGAGACATTGCTCCACACCCCGCCCAGATCGATCGTGATCGAGTGAGGCAGGGCCGAGGGCAGTCCCCATGTCGACCAGCAGAACTCGTAATCCCTGTCGCTCAGCCCTTCGATGGCGTTGAGCGGTCCCTCGCGGTCGCGGAATCCGGTCGCGTAGGCGCTGACGGGCGTCACGGGGTACTCGGCGCGCGGCATCTGCGTCGGCAGGCGCGGCCTGGAGGTGTCGGGGCTCCATGCCGCCCCGACTTCGGCGAGCCGGTTGACGATGTTGGTGTCCAGCTTGCCGTTGCGGTTGGGCGGGCAGTTGAGGATGAACGAGGTGTACTTCGGTTCCAGGTCCGCCAGGTTGGCCAGGATCGTTTCCTTGCTCATCGGGTTCTCGATCGGCGTGTGCGGATGCCAGAACCAGCCTCTGCTGATCGTCTGCCCCTGAGTGGCGGCGTAGGTGTTCCCGGCCGGGGCGGTGATGCCCATCGGCGCCTCGAAGTAGATCGCGTCGCCGAGGAACGGCACCGACAGCGCACCGTGGTCGATCATGACGATGTTCGGCTGGAGCGACTTCACGAGCTCACGGACCCGCTGGTAGGAGACGGCCTGCTGGCCCATCTGCCACGCCCAACCGTCGGTGACGAACATGTCGATGGTGCCGTAGTTGGTGAGCAGCTCGGTGATCTGGCCGAGGATGAAGGTCATGTCGCTGGGCTGGATGGCATCGGTGGGTTCGAGCCCGACGTTCTTGTGCCGGCTCTCCCACGCCTCGACGCCGTAGGTGCGGTCCCATATCGAGTAGTAGAACCCGACCTTCAGCCCCTCCGCCCGGAAGGCGTCGCAATACGCCTTCACCACGTCGTGCTTGTAGGAGCTGTTCGCGACGTTCTGGGTGCCGTAGGCGCTCGGCCACAGGGCGAAGCCGTCATGGTGCTTGGTCGTCAGGAGGCCGTAGCTCATCTTCGCCGCCGCGGCGGCGGCCGCCCACTGGGCACAGTCCACGGTCGGGGGTGCGAACTTGGCGGGGTCCTGGTTCGGGGCCGCCCACTCCTCGTTGGTGAATGTGCCCATGCTGAAGTGGTTGAACATGCCGAACCGCATGTTCACCAGGTTTTCCAGGTTGGTCTGGGGGTCCGCGGCAGCCGCCTGCGCCAGCAGGGGCGACAGTGGAGGTATCACGGGCAGCGCGGTCGCGGCCGCGGCGGCGCCTGCGGCACCCAGCAGCGCGCGGCGGGACAGTCTTCCTGACATGGGTGTACTCCCGGTTGGGGTGGCTGTGGTGTTTGAGGGTGAGGCGGGCGGGCGGCAGCCGAGGGCGTTCGGTCTGCAGACGTTCAGGCGCGGACTCGCCCCTGGGCTCCAAGGCGCCGGATGTCACGCATGAAGTTCGGTGACGTGACCGCCCTGTGTCAACAGGTAAGCGGATGAAAGCACTCAGGCGGGAAGCAGAAGATACGGTTTTACCCGCCTAAGTGGCTGTTCGTTCCGCCGTAGACATGCCATGTTTGGCGGAGAGCTGGAGCGCGGCACCCAAAGCGCTGCCGCTTGCCCGGTTCGACCGGTACGGGACGTCCATCGGCCGGCACCCCCGGCTCCCTCCGGCCCGGCCGCCCG
This sequence comes from Streptomyces sp. NPDC012510, assembly GCF_042955065.1. NCBI lineage: Bacteria > Bacillati > Actinomycetota > Actinomycetes > Kitasatosporales > Streptomycetaceae > Streptomyces > Streptomyces sp. NPDC012510. The sequence continues at coordinate 98,653 of NZ_JBIBEN010000012.1, read as the reverse complement.
GCAGGGCGGCGGCGCCCTGTGTCGCCGACATCGCACCGCTGGGGCGGACATACGGGACACCGGTACGAGCGCAAGCGTCAGCGCATCACAGATGCGCACCATTGATGGGATGGATAGATCCACGAAAGGGCCGCTCGGCGGGCGCCACTAGATCATCTAACCCCTTTGTTCTGGATACTTCCCGTTCTCCCCCTAGACGGCGCCACCAATCAGCGTCTATAAACATCCCATCTCTCCGGGGGCGACACACAGCAGTCGCATCTCCGAACAATCCCCCGCTTCGGAACCAGCGCGAGGAAGTACCGATGAGACTCAGAAACGCCCTGTGCTCCACCGTCGCCGCTCTGTCCGCCCTGGCGCTGCTCAGCGCCTGCGGCGGATCCGCCACCACCGCGGAATCGTCCAGCGGCACCCCGCTGGTCGGGGTCGACTACCCGCGCTCCGACACCGACTTCTGGAACTCGTACATCAAGTACACGCCGGAGTACGCCAAGGAGCTGGGCCTCTCCCTCAAGACCACCAACTCGCAGAACGACGTCGCCAAGCTCACCGCCAACGCGCAGACGTTCATCAGCCAGGGTGTCAAGGGTCTGGCGATGGCCCCGCAGGACACCGCCGCCATCGCCCCGACCCTGGCGCAGCTGGAGGCGAAGAAGATCCCGGTCGTCACCGTGGACACCCGCCCGGACACCGGCAACGTCTTCATGGTGGTGCGCGCGGACAACCGTGCGTACGGCCAGAAGGCGTGCCAGTACCTCGGCACGAAGCTGGGCGGCAAGGGCAAGGTGGTGATGCTCCAGGGCGGCCTCGATTCCATCAACGGCCGGGACCGCACCGAGGCGTTCAACGAGTGCATGAAGAAGGACTACCCGGACATCAAGGTGTTCGGCGAGGCCACCAACTGGGACGGCGCGGTCGCCGCGCAGAAGCTCCAGACCCGGCTGACCCAGCACCCGGACATCAAGGGCGTCTACATGCAGTCCAGCTTCGCGCTCTCCGGGACGCTGCAAGTCCTCAAGCAGAAGGGTCTGCTGGTGGACCCGAAGGACAAGAAGCACGTCTTCGTCGTGTCCAACGACGGCATCCCCGAGGAGCTGAAGTCCATCGCCGAGGGCAAGATCGACGCCACGGTCTCCCAGCCGGCCGACCTCTACGCCAAGTACGCCCTGTACTACCTCAAGGCCGCGATCGACGGGAAGACGTTCAAGCCCGGCAAGACGGACCACGACAGCACCATCGTCCAGGTTCGCGAGGGTCTGCTGGAGGACCAGCTCTCCGCCCCGCTCGTCACCGCCGACGGCGGCACCTACGGCGGCGTGCCCAGCCTGAAGAGCGACGACACGTCGCTGTGGGGCAACAACCTCGGCTGACCCGCCCTGTCAGGCACCCAACGGCTAACGAACACAAGGCGGTTGTGATGAGCGACGGGGAGCGAGCAGTCAGCCCCGCGCCCGCCCCGGCGGACGACGGACGGTCCCGGGTGGGCCCGCCCGTCGTCGAGGCGGCGGGCATAGTCAAACGTTTCGGTCCGACGGTGGCCCTCAATGGCGCCCGGATCACCATCAGGCCGGGCGAGACCCACGCGCTCGTCGGCCGCAACGGAGCCGGCAAGTCGACGCTCGTGTCGGTCCTCACCGGCCTGCAGGCCCCCGACGAGGGAACGGTCACCTTCGGAGGGGGCCCGGCACCACGACTCGCGGACCGCGACGCCTGGCGCCGGCGCGTGGCCTGCGTCTACCAGAAGTCGACGATCATCCCCACGCTGACCGTGGCCGAGAATCTCTTCCTGAACCGGCACGACCATGGCCGCAGCCGGCTCATCAGCTGGCAGGGTGTGCGCCGCCGGGCGCAGGAACTGCTGTCGACCTGGTCGGTGGAGGTCGATCCGCAGACTCCGGCCGGTGATCTGAGCGTCGAGCAGCGGCAGTTCGTCGAGATCGCCCGGGCGCTGTCCTTCGGTGCCCGGTTCATCATCCTCGACGAGCCGACCGCCCAGCTCGACGGAGCCGCCATCAACCGGCTCTTCGACCGCATCCGCGAGCTGCAGCGCCAGGGCGTGACCTTTCTGTTCATCAGCCACCATCTCCAGGAGGTCTATGAGATCTGCGACATGGTGACGGTGTTCCGGGACGCCCGGCACATCGTGACCGCGCCGGTCGCGGAGCTTGCCCGCACCGAGCTGGTCGCCGCGATGACCGGCGAGGCGGCGATCGACCGGCTGCAGGCGCGGTCGAGCACCCTCGACCAGGCCGCCACACCCGCGTTGTCCGTGCGGGCGCTGGGCAGTGACGGTGCTTACGGTGACGTCACCTTCCAGGTGGGCGCCGGGGAGATCGTCGGGCTGGCGGGCGCCGCCGGGAGCGGGCGTACCGAGGTCGCCGAGACCGTCGTCGGGCTCCGGGCGGCAGCGGCGGGCAAGGTGGAGATCGCCGGGAGGCGGCCCCGGCCGGGCAGTGTGCCCGCAGCGCTCGCCGCCGGCGCCGGGTTCGTCCCCCAGGACCGGCACCACCAGGGCTTCGTGCCGGACATGTCGATCGCGGACAACGCCACCCTGTCCGTGCCCAAGCGGCTGGGCCAGGGCGGGTTCCTGAACCGCGGCCGCCGTGACCGGCTCGCCGAGGGCCTGATCGAGAACCTGGCGATCAAGACTCCGGGCCCCGAGCTGCCGGTCTCCGCGCTGTCCGGCGGCAACCAGCAGAAGGTCGTCATGGCACGGGCCCTGGCCGACGACCCGAAGCTGCTGGTGCTGATCAATCCGACCGCGGGCGTGGACGTGCGCTCCAAGGAGTTCCTCCTCGGCAAGGTCGAGGAGACCGCGGAAACCGGCACGGGGGTGCTCATCGCCTCCGACGAACTCGACGACCTGCGTATGTGCGACCGGGTCCTGGTGATGTTCCAGGGCCGTGTGACCTCAGAGATCGCCCGCGGCTGGCACGACCACGAACTCGTGGCCGCGATGGAAGGAGTGGACCTCCATGCCTGAAACCGTCCTCGCGGACCCGGCCACGCCCAAGGCCACCGAGCCCGGGCCCCGGCGGACCGCGCTGTTCGGCGGCCGGATCCCCCTGGCCAGGATGCGCGACCTCGCGCTGGTCCCGGCCATCGTGGTCATCGCGATCGTCGGACAGGTCGTCAACCCGGTCTTCCTCCAGGCCGACAACCTGGTCAACGTCCTCCAGACGATGTCCGAGATGGCCCTGCTGGTCCTCGCCCAGACGATGGTCCTGATCGTCAAGAAGATGGACCTGTCGCTGGAGTCCACCATGGGCCTCGCGCCCGGCGTCGCGGCGTGGCTGGTGGTACCGACCGGCGCGGGCCACGGGCTCGGACTGCTCCCCGGCGCCTGGGCCGTCCTCCTCACCCTCGCCGTGGGCGCACTCGTCGGGGTGATCAACGCCCTGCTGATCATCCGGTTCGGCCTCAACGGCTTCATCGTCACCCTCGGCATGCTGATCGTGCTGCGCGGTGTCCTCACCGGTATCTCCGGCGGCCAGACCTTCTTCCAGTTGCCGGAGTCGATGCTCTACCTGGGCACCGCCCAGTGGTTCGGGATCCCCGCCTCCATCTGGCTCTGCCTCACCCTGTTCGCGGTCGCCATCGTCGTCCTCGGCTGGACCAGCTTCGGCCGTTCCCTGTACGCCATCGGCGGCAACGTCGACGCGGCGAAGGCGGCGGGCATCCGCACGGACCGGGTGCTGTGGATCGTCATCGTCACCGGCAGCCTGCTCGCCGCGCTCGCCGGGCTGATGCTCTCCGGCCGCCTCGCCTCCGTGGCGTCCGCGCAGGGCAACGGCTACATCTTCACCGTCTTCGCCGCCGCCGTCATCGGCGGGATCAGCCTCAACGGCGGCAAGGGGACCATGTTCGGCGCGTTCTGCGGCATCCTGCTGCTCTTCATGATCCAGAACGTGCTCACGCTGGCGGGCGTCCCCGCCCAGTGGATCGGCGCCCTCAACGGCCTGATCATCCTGGTCGCCCTCGCCATCTCCCGCATCACCGGCGGCAAGGTCCAGGAGTGACCCGGGCGGCCGTCGCCGGCCGCCCGACCTCCGCCGCGTTCACGTCTCTCGCGAGGGGGCCGATTCCCCCTTGCCGCTCACAGGAGTTGCCGCCATGTCCTCCACCGTGCCCTCATCCGCCCGCATCATCGCCCTGGACGTCCTGGACGTGCGGTTCCCCACCTCCGAACACCTCGACGGCTCGGACGCCATGAACCCCGAACCCGACTACTCGGCCGCCTACGTGGTCCTGCGCACCGACGCCGGTGACGGACTGGAGGGCCACGCCCTGGCCTTCACCACCGGCCGCGGCAACGATGTCCAGGCCGCCGCCATCGCGGCCCTCGCCCCGCACGTGGTCGGCCTGTCCGTCGAGGAGGTCTGCGCCGACCTCGGCGCCTTCTCCCGCTCCCTCGTGCACGATCCGCAACTGCGCTGGCTCGGGCCCGAGAAGGGCGCCATCCACATGGCCACCGGAGCCGTCGTCAACGCGGCCTGGGACCTCGCCGCCAAGCGGGCCGGGAAGCCCGTCTGGCGCTTCCTCGGCGAGATGACGCCCGAGGAACTGGTCGCGCAGGTCGACTTCCGCTGGCTCAGCGACGCCCTCACCCCCGAGGACGCCCTGCAGATCCTGCGCCGCGCCGAGCCCGGCCGCGAGGAGCGGATCGCACACCTGCTGGAGCGGGGCTACCCCGCCTACACCACCACGCCCGGCTGGCTCGGCTACTCCGACGAGAAGCTGGCCCGCCTGGCGCGCGAGGCCGTCGCCGACGGCTTCACCCAGATCAAGCTCAAGGTCGGGGCGGACCTGGAGGACGACGTACGGCGGATGCGTACGGCCCGCGAGACCGTCGGCGACGGCATCCGCGTCGCGGTGGACGCCAACCAGCGGTGGGACGTCCAGGAGGCGATCGACTGGATGCGCGCCCTGGCCCCCTACGACCCGTACTGGATCGAGGAGCCGACCTCCCCCGACGACATCCTCGGCCACGCCGCCGTCCGCGAGGCCGTCAGCCCCATCAAGGTCGCCACCGGCGAGCACATCGCCAACCGGGTCGTCTTCAAGCAGCTCCTCCAGGCCCAAGCGGTGGACATCGTGCAGATCGACTCCGCGCGGGTCGGCGGCGTCAACGAGAACATCGCGATCCTGCTGCTCGCCGCCAAGTTCGGCGTGCCGGTCTGCCCGCACGCGGGCGGTGTGGGCCTGTGCGAGATGGTGCAGCACCTGTCGATGTTCGACTACGTCGCCGTCTCCGGCTCGACCGAGGACCGCGTCATCGAGTACGTCGACCACCTGCACGAGCACTTCGTGGACCCGGTCCGCATCGCCGACGGCCACTACGTGGCGCCCGGACTGCCCGGCCTGAGCGCGCAGATGCACCCCGCGTCGCTCAAGGAGTACGTCTACCCCGACGGCCCCGTCTGGACGGCCCGTGTCTGACGCCCAGGGCCTCGTCGACGCCCACCACCATGTGTGGGACCTGGACGTCCGGCCGCAGTCCTGGCTGGACGAGCCCGGCCACGAGCCCATCCGGCGTACGTTCGGCGCCGCCGACCTACGCACGGCGGCGACCGCGACCGTCGCGGGTCGGCGGCTGGAGTGCACGGTGCTGGTCCAGTGCGTGACGTCGGTCGACGAGACGCGTGAGTTCCTCGCCCTCGCCGGCAGCGACCCGCTCATCGGCGCGGTCGTCGGCTGGGCGGACCTCACGTCCCCGGCGATCGGTGACGTACTCGACGCACTGCGCGCCGGACCCGGCGGAACGTACCTGCGGGCCCTACGGCATCTCGTCCAGGGCGAAGAGGATCCGGCATGGCTGCAACGGCCGTCCGTGGAACGGGGTCTGCGGGCGGTGGGTGAACGCGGCCTCGGATACGACGTGCTGATCCGCGGCCACCAGTTCCCCCAGGCGATCCGTCTGGCCGAACGCCTCCCCGGCCTCCCCCTGGTCCTCGACCACGCCGGCAAGCCACCCATCGCGCGGCAGGACCTGGACGACTGGGCGCGGGGCGTGCGGCGGCTGGCCGCGCATCCCCACGTGCGGTGCAAGGTGTCGGGCCTGGTGACCGAGGCCGACCACGAGAAGTGGACCGTCGACGACATCCGGCCGGTGTGGGAGGTCCTGCTGGACGCTTTCGGCGCCGACCGGCTGATGTTCGGCTCCGACTGGCCGGTCTGTGTCCTCGCCGGCGGCTGGAACCGCTGGGCCGCCACCGTGGAGGAGCTCCTGGCCGGCTGCTCCGCCGCCGAGACCGAGGCGGTCCTCGCCGGTACCGCCACCACGTTCTACCGCCTCGATCCCGCACGAAGAAAGGAGGGCACTCCATGCTGCTGACCGAACTCCTGCACCCGGGCATCCTCGAAGCCCTGGCGGGCGCCGGGCACGGAGCCCGGGTCCTGCTCGCCGACGGCCACTACCCGGCGAGCACCGCCACCGGCGACCGCGCCAGGACCGTCCATCTCAACCTGGCGCCGGGCCTGCTGGACGTCACCACCGTGCTCGACGTCCTGCTGCGCGCACTGCCCGTGGAGTCGGCGCACGTGATGGTGCCGCCCGAGGGTGAGCCGGAGCCGCCGGCCATCGCCGAGTACCGCTCGATGCTGGCGCCCGTCCCCGTCGAGACCCTCGGCCGCTTCGAGTTCTACGACGCCGCCCGCTCCCCCGACCTGGCCCTCGCCATCGTCACCGCCGACATCCGCACCTACGCCAACCTGCTCCTCACCATCGGCGTCCGCGCTGAAGGGACCCTGAGAACACGATGACACTCGCAGTCCGCTACCTCGCCGCCCGCACCCTGGACACCGCGCCCGCCGAGAGCCCGCCCCCCGGCCCCGGCGAGGTGGAGATCGCCCCCGCCTACGTCGGTATCTGCGGCACCGACCTGCACATCTTCCACGGCGACATGGACGCCCGGGTCGCCGCGCCCGCCGTCCTCGGGCACGAGATGTCCGGCCGGATCGTGCGGGTCGGTACGGGAGTGGAGGGCTGGTCGCCCGGTGACGCGGTCACCGTGATGCCGCTGCGCTGGGACGACACCTGCCCGGCCTGCCGGGCAGGCCACCAGCACATCTGCCAGCACCTGGACTTCATCGGCATCGACTCCCCCGGCGCGATGCAGCAGCGCTGGACCGTACCCGCCACGACCCTCGTGCGGCTGCCCGGCTCCCTCCCCCTGGACCGGGCTGCCCTCGTGGAGCCCACCGCGGTCGCGGTGCACGACGTCGGCCGGGCCCAGGTCACCGAGGGTGAGAAGGCCGTCGTGGTCGGCGGCGGCCCCGTCGGCATCCTCATCGCCCTGGTCGCCCGGGCCGCCGGGGCCGACGTCCGGGTGGTCGAGCTCAGTGCCCACCGGCGACTGCTCGCCGAGGAGCTGGGACTGACCACCTGGGACCCGGCCTCCGACGACATGCCCGAGCTGGTCCGGCGGTGGACCGGCGACGTCGGCGCGGACGTCGCCTTCGAGGTCTCCGGCGCGCAGGGCGGAGTGGACACCGCCGTCGAGGTGCTCGGCGTGCGCGGCCGGCTGTGCCTGGTCGCCATCCACCCCCGGCCGCGCGAGGTGAACCTGCACCGCTTCTTCTGGCGCGAACTCACCCTCGTGGGCGCCCGGTTGTACGACCGTGCCGACTTCGAGAAGGCGGTCACCCTGGTGGCCGACGGCACCATCCCCGCCGAGCGTCTGATCAGCAAGGTCGTACCGCTCACGCAGGCGCCCGCGGCCTTCGAGGCCCTGGAGGGCGGCGGCGACGTGATGAAGATCCTCGTGGACTGCACCGACGACGCCCAGGGAGCCACCCGGTGAACGCCTTCGACCTGACCGGCAGGCTCGCCGTCGTCACCGGCGCCCGCCGCGGCATCGGCCGGGCCATGGCCCGCGCACTCGCCGAGGCCGGAGCGGATGTCGTCGGGGTGAGCGCCTCACTGGAGGAGACCGGCAGCGACGTGGAGAAGGACGTCATCGCCGCCGGACGCGCCTTCGAGGCCATCCGCACCGACTTCGCCGACCCCGACGCCGTCCGCGCTCTGGGCGCGGACCTCGCCGCGCGCGAGCGGCCGGTGGACATCCTCGTCAACAACGCGGGCACCATCCGCCGCGCCCCGGCCGCCGAGCACACCGACACCGACTGGGACCTGGTCCTCCAGGTCAATCTCACCGCGCAGTTCGCCCTCAGCCGGGCGGTGGGCGCGGCGATGGTGGCGCGCGGCCGAGGGAAGATCATCTTCACGGCGTCGCTGCTGAGCTTCCAGGGCGGGATCACCGTGCCCGGCTACACCGCCGCCAAGCACGGCATCGCAGGCCTCACCAAGGCCCTGGCCAACGAGTGGGCTCCGCACGGAGTGAACGTCAACGCCCTCGCACCCGGCTACATCGCCACCGACAACACCCAGGCCCTGCGGGACGACCCCGTCCGCAGCAAGGCGATCCTGGACCGTATTCCGGCCGCGCGCTGGGGCAGCGCCGACGACCTCGCGGGCGCCACCGTGTTCCTCGCCTCGGACGCCTCCGCCTACGTCCACGGCGCCGTCCTGCCCGTCGACGGCGGATGGCTCGGCCGATGACCGCCACCGACCTGGCCTCGGTGCTGGACGGCGCCCGCGTGATGCCGGTGCTGACCGTGCCCTCCGCCGCGACCGCCGGCCCGCTGGCCGACGCGCTCGCGGCGGGCGGCGCCCGATGCGCCGAGGTCACCTTCCGCACCCCCGACGCCGAGCAGGTCCTCAGGACGATGGCCGCCCACGGCGGCCTGGCCGTCGGCGCCGGTACGGTCCTCACGCCCGAGCAGGTGGACCGTGCGGTGGCGGCCGGTGCCCGTTTCGTCGTCTCCCCCGGCTTCGACGAGGCAGTCGTCGCCAGGTGCCACGAGCGGGGGGTGCCCGTGGTGCCCGGCATCGCCTCCCCCACCGAGCTGATGCGCGCCCTGCGGGCCGGCCTCGACACCGTCAAGCTCTTCCCGGCCGAACCGCTCGGCGGCATCCCGATGCTGCGCGCCCTCGCGGCACCCTTCCCCGGGGCACGGTTCGTGCCGACGGGTGGCATCGACGCCCACCGCCTGCCCGCCTACCTCGCCGCCCCGGCGGTCCTCGCCGTCGGCGGCAGCTGGATGGCCACCGCAGCCCATCTGGAGCACGGCGAGTACGGGGAGATCCGCAGGCTGACCGCCGAGGCCGTGCACGGGAGCGCGACGTGACCGACGTGATGGCCCTCGGCGAGGTGATGCTCCGCTTCGACCCGGGCGAGGGCAGGATCCGCACCGCCCGCACCTTCCAGGTCTGGGAGGGCGGGGGTGAGTACAACGTCGTACGCGCACTGCGGCGCTGCTTCGGCCTGCGCACGGCCGTAGTGACCGCGCTCGCCGACAACGCGGTGGGGCGGCTGGTCGAGGATCTGATCCTCCAGGGGGGCGTCGACACCTCGCTGATCCGCTGGGTGCCCGCGGACGGCATGGGCCGCAGCGCGCGCAACGGCCTCAACTTCGTCGAGCGCGGCTTCGGCATCCGGGGCGCGCTGGGCGTCAGCGACCGCGCGGGCACGGCCGTCTCGCGGTTGCGCAAGGGGGACGTCGACTGGGACGCGGTCTTCTCCTCGGGTCCGCGCTGGTTCCACACCGGCGGCATCTTCGCCGGTCTGTCGGACACCACCGTGGACGTCGCGGACGAGGCCATGGCGGCCGCGCGGCGGCACGGCGTGACGGTCTCCTACGACCCCAACTACCGCCCCAGTCTCTGGGACGGCCGGGGCGGCGCGGACCGGGCGCGCGAGGTCGACCTGCGGCTCGCCCGGCACGCCGACGTCGTGGTGGGCGCACTCGGCCTCGCCGGACCGTACCCGGGAGCGGTACGTGTCGAGGCCGACGAGGTACGGGACGCCCTCGTCGAGGTGGCCGGGCTCCTGCCGCGGGCCGAGGTTCTCGCGACGGCCCTGCGGGAAGTGCCCTCGGCCGGGGTCAACGACTGGTCCTCGGCCGCCTGGTCGGCCCGTACCGGGTTCGTCCGCGGCCCGGAGATGTCCGGCTTGCACGTCCTGGACCGGATCGGCTCGGGTGACGGCTTCGCGGCCGGCCTGATCTACGGACTGCTGACCGACAACGGTGACGAGGGCGGACCGGCGGGGGGTGCCGCGCCCGTGGCGGACCTCGACACCGCCGGACTGAGCCGCGCCCTGGCCTACGGCACCGCGCACGGCGCCCTCACCATGACCACCCCCGGCGACGTGTCCATGGCCTCGCTCGCCGAGGTGGAGGCACTCATGGCGGGCGGCTCGGCCGCCGTCAGACGGTGACAGGCATCTGGCGGTCACGCCGTGCCCGCTTCTTCAGGGAGATCAGTTGACACAGCGAAGCATGAGGTGCCGGAGGATCGGGAGCACTCACGTCGAGCTCACCGAACTCGGCTTCGGGGCCTCCGTCATCGGCAACCTCTACCGAGTCACCCCGGCGCACGACGCGCAGGCCGCGGTCGATGCGGCCTGGGAGGCGGGCATCCGGTACTTCGACACCGCACCGCACTACGGCCTCGGTCTCTCCGAACGGCGCCTGGGCGCGGCTCTGCGTGACCGGCCGCGCGACAGCTACGTCGTCTCCTCCAAGGTCGGCCGTCTGCTCGTCCCCAACGAGCATCCGCGGGGCGCCGACGACGAGGGCTTCGTCGTGCGGGACGACCTCCGCCGGCAGTGGGACTTCAGCCGGGACGGGGTCCTGCGGTCCATCGAGGACACGCTGGAACGTACGGGGCTGGACCGCCTGGACGTCGTCTACCTGCACGATCCCGACGACCACTGGAAGCAGGCGGCCGAGGAAGCCATGCCGGCCCTGGCGGAACTGCGCGACCAAGGGGTGATCGGCGCGATCGGCGCCGGCATGAACCAGTCCGCCATGCTCGCCCGCTTCCTGCGCGAGACGGCCGCCGACGTGGTGATGCTCGCCGGCCGCTACACCCTCCTCGACCAGTCGGCGCTGGACGACGTCCTGCCCGCCGCGCGGGAACTCGGCAAGAGCGTGGTGGCCGTCGGCGTGTTCAACTCGGGACTGCTCTCCCGCGACCGGCCCGCCGAGGGCATGAGGTACGACTACCAGGAGGCTCCCCCGGCCCTGGTGGCCCGCGCTCGGACGATCGCCGAGGTCTGCGCGGCGCACGGTACGACGTTGCCCGCGGCAGCGGTCGCCTTCCCGTACAGCCATCCCGATATCATCAACGTCACCCTTGGTATGCGGACCGCGGAACAGGTCGGGCGGAACGTGGAACTCCACCGGCAGCACATCCCCGAAGGCCTCTGGGACGACCTGCGCGCCCTGGGGCTCATCAGGTCGGACGTGCCCACGGCGAACGGGCCCGGAAGGAGCGCGCGGTGTCTCTGACGGACAGGGCGATAGCGCAGATCCGGGAGCTGATCCGCAGCGGAGCGCTGCCGCCGGGCTCGAAGCTCCCGCCGGAACCGGAGCTGGCCGCCCAGCTCGGCCTCTCCCGCAACCTCGCCCGGGAGGCTGTGAAGGCGTTGGCCGTCGCCCGGGTCCTGGAGGTCCGGCGAGGCGACGGCACCTACGTGACCAGCCTGCAACCGAGCCTGCTCCTGGAGGGGCTCGGCGGTGCGGTGGAACTGCTGCAGGGTGATTCCGCCGCGCTGCTGGATCTCATGGAGGTACGGCGGCTCATGGAACCGGTCGCCACCGCGCTGGCCGCCACCCGGATCTCCGACGAGCAGCTCGCCGAGGTCGAGCGGCATCTGGAGGCCATGCGCGAGGCCCGTGACGACGTGGAGCGGCTCAACGTCCACGACGCCGCATTCCACCGCGCCGTCATCTCGGCCACGGGCAACGAGTCCCTGCTCACGCTCCTGGAGAGCATCTCCGGGCGTACGCTGCGCGCCCGCATCTGGCGCGGTCTGGTCGACACCCAGGCCTCGGGCCGGACCCTCGCCGAGCACGAGGCGATCTTCCGGGCACTGTCCGTCCGCGACGCTTCCCTCAGCGAGGCCGCCGCGCTGCTGCACGTCAGCAACACCGAGCTGTGGCTGAAAGCGCACCTGCGTTCGCGGCAGGCCCTCCCGTGGGGCGTGACAGCCCAGGAGTGACAGGTGGGTCCCGCCCGACCGTGCTTCCGGCACTGCTCGACCACCGCTGACACTGCTCGACCACCACGCCGAACAGAACAGCGGTCCCGGGTGGCCGCGCCGTCCGAACGGCACCGGCGGGGCCTGCCCCGACTGCCCCGCCAGGCTGTTCCCTGCCCCATTCGCCGTCCGCGACCAGCCCTTTCACGGTTTCCAGGGGTAACGTTGCCGGAAGTATTGACGCCCTCCGCTTCCCCCACTTAACGTCTGCCCGACCCTACGAACACCGTTCGGCATACCGCACAGACGTGGGAAGGACACCGGGAGGGGACGCCTGAGCGGCAGAGGCGAAGAGCCGCCTCACAGGCGCAGAGAGAAGCGACAGACCTCTCGCCGGGCCGCGCCCACGCGCACTCCGATCGACAACCTCCCAGTCGGCCTCGCACCGCTACCGCCCCGCTCGAACGACAACCGTGTCCTGACCTACAAGCTGTCACCAAGGACGCACCGGCATCGTGTGCCCACTCCCGCCGTCACCACGGCGAAGCGCACCGCACACGGGAGACACACTGCCCGCATCCAGTCGGCCCCCTCCGTGTCGCGCGGTAGCAGGTCCTGTCCCGCCAACACCGAGACCGATCTTCCCGCCATCCCGATATGGGCGCTCCTCGCCCGGTGGTGGCCGTCGCAGAATGACAGGAGATGTGTATGTCCGCGCTTCGCGCCCGACTGTCGGCGATATTGCTCGCCGCGTGCCTGCTCTTCACATCCCAAGCCTTGCTCACACCGGACCGGGCGGCCGCCGCCGACCCGGGCTACCTGATGCTGCACTTCACCGGGGAGGGGTCGACCGGTCAGCAGATGTACCTCGCGCACAGCACGGACGGCCTGCACTGGAACGACCTCAACGACGGAGCGTCGATCCTGCGCTCCACGATCGGCACCAAGGGGGTACGTGACCCCGCACTGGTGAGATCCCCCGACGGCAGCAAGTACTGGATCATCGCGACCGACCTGTGCTGGGGCTGCGGGTCGACCGTGGACGGCTCCATCAACAACGGCAGCCGCAGCATCGTGGTGTGGGAGTCGACGGACCTGGTCAACTGGTCGCAGCCGTGGCTGCTCAACGTCGCCGGAGCCATCCCCGACGGGCGCAACGCCTGGGCGCCCGAGGCGATCTGGAACCCCGAGACCAACGACTACGTCCTGTACTGGGCCACGAACGTGCCCCTCGACGGCAAGACGAAGCACCGCATCTTCTACGCCCGCACCAGCGACTTCCGCACCATCACCACCCCGCAGATCTACATCGACCGCCCCGGCGCCCAGGAACTCATCGACACCCAGATCGTCGAGGTGCCGGCCGGCGTCGGTAACTTCCGCTACGTACGCGCCTCAGGTGACGGCCAGATCACCATCGAAGGCAGCAACTCGATCCTCGGGACGTGGACGAACCTCGGCAACCTCTCCGGCATCGGCCTGACCGGCACGGCGGGCACGACCGGCACGAAGGTCGAGGGTCCGATGTGGATGAAGTTCCGGGACCGCAACGAGTGGGCCCTGTACCTCGACCAGTACGCCTCCCGCGGCGGGTACATGCCCGTCACGTCGACCAACCCCTCCGCCGTCGGCACCTACCAGATTCCGGCGTCCGGCAGCTACAACATGGGCGTCAACAAGAAGCGCCACGGCTCGATCCTGCCCCTCACCGCCGCCGAGGAGTCCCGTGTCCTCGCCCGCTGGTCCAGCACCCCGGCCAAGCGGCTCCAGTCGTACAACTTCCAGGACCGGTACGTGCGCCACGCCAACTACGACGTGCGCATCGACCAGAACGTCAGTACCAGCCCGGACTCCCAGTTCCGGCTGCGCCCCGGCCTGGCAGGCACCGGCACCGTCTCCTTCGAGTCGGTGAACTTCCCCGGCTACTTCCTGCGCCACGCCAACTACGACTTCCAGCTGGTCCGCAACGACGGCACCGCCCAGTTCGCCGCGGACGCCACCTTCAAGCAGGTCGCCGGACTCGCCGACTCCACCTGGTCCTCCTTCCAGTCCTACAACCACCCCGACCGCTACATCCGGCACTACGCCTACCAACTCCGCCTCGACCCCATCACCACGGCGACAGCACGCGGCGACGCCACCTTCCGCGTGACGAACTGACCCGACTCCGGACAAGGATGCCGACGCCTCTGGGAGGGCGTCGGCATCTCCTTTCGCCGCGGTGTCTTCCCTCTGAAGGTTCGCGAGAAGCACGCAAGGGGGAGCGAGGGAGGACGGAGGCCCGACCCGCGCCGCATACGACGACATGGGTCGGGCCTCCATCCGCTGAAGACGTGCGCCGACGGGTCGCCCACAAACCGGTCTTATTGTTGCTGCTCCTTCCGTGGGTGGATGGGCACTGAGGACATGACGAGGTCCCGTGGCCGGACCGACCGGCCACGGGACCTCGTCATGTCCTCAGTACCAGAGGGAGAACGTGGCGTCGGCCCTGGCGACGGCGGTGGAGATCGGGTCGATGCGCAGCATGTAGTTGAAGTGCCGGATGTAGCGGTCCGGGTAGTTGTGGGAGCGGAATGACGACCAGGACGGGTCGGCGAGCCCGGCGGTCCTGTGGAAGGTGGCGTCCTGGGCGAACTTCGTGGTGCCGTCGTTGACGTCCAGCCGCAGCTGGTAGTAGGCGTGCCGCAGATAGCGGGTGGGTTGGTTGACGGACTGGAAGGAGACGCCGGAGGAGTCGGCCAGCCCCGGCACCAGCTTCCATTGCGAGTCGGTGTAGGGGTCGAACGGGTACGGGTCGATGCGGCCGAGGGAATCGACCTGTCGCCAGTATCTGTCCGGGAAGTTGTAGGACTTCAGCCGGTTCCAGGCAGGCCTTCCCCACTTGGCGATCATGTTGTCGTACACCGTCTGGGGGATCGGCTTGATGTCGGCGTGCTTGGAGTTCAGCGGCTGGGTGTAGACGCGCCGGTCGGTGGCGGTCCAGGTGCCGGTGGAGAGGTCGTTGGTCTGCCAGGTGTAGAACAGCGCGTTGGCGTCGCCCCACAGGTACCAGGTGCCGGAAGCCTGGGCGAGGATCGGGCCCTCGATGCCTCCCTGCGGCGCCAGGCCCGAGGTGAACTGGGTGAAGCTGCCGGGGGCGAGGGAGGTGGACTTCGCGCCCGTGAGGCTGTTGCGGCCTTTGTAGTACAGGTAGTTGACGCCGTTCACGTCCTTCGCGAGGGTGCCGTCGATGATGTCGTAGCCGGGGTCGAAGAAGACCTGCGGTGCCGTCACCGTCTGGAAGTCCGTGGTGTAGTTCACCATGATCACGTTGTGTCCGCTGCTGTTGACGGCCGAGTAGAGCAGGGCGTACTGGCCGCGGGAGGGGTCCCAGAAGGCTTCGGGCGCCCAGGTGTGGGTGGCCATGTCGTGCAGTTTCAGCAGGCGGTAGTTGTCGAAGGAGCGCAGGTCCGCGGAGTCCCAGACGTGGATGTACGGGGTCTTCTTGCTCCAGTCGGTGCCCTTCAGGTTGGTCGCCAGGACGACGAAGGTGCCGTCCTGCTTGGGCAGGATGAAGGGGTCGCGCAGACCGCCGTCGCCCCCGGTCGGGGTCACGACGGGGTTGTTCTGATTCAGCGGCATCCACTGCAGCCCGTCGGTGCTGACCGCGAGGTGCAGGCCGTAGTCCGTGCCAAGGTTTCTCGGTGACTGGGTGAAGTAGGCCATGACGAACGGGGAGGCCGTCGCCGCGGCGGCGGACTGGCTGCCGAGGGTCAGCGCGCCGGTCATGGACAGCGGCACGGCCGCGGTCATGCCGAGGAACAGCCGGCGCGAGGGGAGGGGGGTTGTGCTCATCTGGTGCCTCCAAGGCGTAGGGAAAGCCGGGGAAGTGACCGCACCGAAAGACCACCTTGGCCGACATGTCGAATGTCGTTCGGTGAGTCGGTCGGCGGCTGGAAGAGTGGAGCTGCGGCGTCACACGAACCCCCGGTGCCCGGCTGCGCGGACGGTGCGGATTGCGTTGACGCCTCCGTGCCGATGCGGCTTCGGCCGCCTTCGGCACCGGACTCGGGGCGGGCTGCTCATCAGCTCCGGGGGCGGTAGCGAGCCGGCTGGTTTCCTGGCGCCACAGTGAGGTGGTGCCACAGGCGCTCGTACCGCCGTTGCTCGGCCAAGTACATCCGCCCCTACACCTCGATCGCCGAGGACAGGGCGTTGGGCGGCGAATGCCAGGAGATGCCGGCGTTCTCCGTGGAGGTATACCGGCATCCCCGTCGGCGCCGGGTCAGCTCGTCACGCGGAAGGTGGCGTCACTGCGGCCTGTCGCGGTGCTGATCGTGTCGAGCCGCAGCTGGTAGGCGTAGTGGCGGATGTAGCGGTCGGGGAAGTTGTACGACTGGAACGACGACCAGGTGGAGTCGGCGAGGCCGGCGACCTTCCGGAAGGTCGCGTCCGCCGCGAACCGGCTGCTGCCGTCGTTGTGGGCGAGCTGGAAGTCGTAGTTGGCGTGCCGCAGGAAGTAGCCGGGCATGCTGACCGACTCGAAGGAGACGGTGCCGGAGCCCGCCAGGCCGGGCCGCAGCCGGAACTGTGCGTCCTCGGCGGGGGTGACGTCGGAATCGATGCGCACGTCGAAGTTGGTGTGGCGCACGTAGCGGTCCTGGAAGTTGTACGACTGGAGCCGCTGGGCCGGGGTGTTGGGCCAGCGGGCGAGCACGCGGCTCTCCTCGGCGGCCGTGAGGGTCGTGATCGCGCCGTGGCGCTTCGGGGTGCCGCCCATGTCGTAGCTGGTCGAATCCTGAAGCCGGTAGGAGCTGACGCTGAACGGGTTGGTGGTCAGGATCGGCCGGTACTCGCGTACGCCTTGCGGGTTGTTGTAGTCGATGTAGAGGGCCCACTCATTGCGGTCTCTGAACTTCATCCAGACCGGGCCTTCGACCACATTGCCGGTGAGGCCGATGCTGGAGAGGTTGCCGAGGTTGGTCCATGTCCCCAGGATCGAGTTGCTGCCCTCGACCGTGTTCTGGCCGTCTCCGGAGACCCGTACGTAGCGGTAGGGGCCGACACCGGCGGGCACCTCGGTCATCTGGGTGTCGACGATCGGCGTGGTGCCGGGGGGGTCGATCCAGATCTGCGGGGTGGTGATGGTGCGGAAGTCCTTGGTGCGGGCGTAGTAGATGCGGTGCTTGAACACGCCGTTGACTGTGGCGTTCGTCGCCCAGTACAGGACGTAGTCGTTGGTCTCGGGGTTCCAGCTCGCCTCCGGCGCCCACGCGTTCTTTCCGCCGGGGATCAGGCCGGCGGCGCCGAGCAGCCACGGCTTCGACCAGGTCACCAGGTCGGTCGACTCCCACACCACGAAGTTGGGGCTGCCGTTGGTGTACGTCGAGCCGCAGCGGATACACAGGTCGGTCGCGATGATCCAGTACTTGCTGCCGTCGGGAGAGCGCACCAGTGCGGGGTCGCGCACCCCCTTCGTGCCGATCTTGGAGTTCAGGATCGGCGCTCCGCCGTTGAGGTCGTTCCAGTGCAGGCCGTCCGTGCTGTGCGCGAGGTACAGCATCTGGCCGGTCGCGGAATCGCCGGTGAAGTGCACCATCAGGTAGCCGGGGTCGGCGGCGGCCGCCCGCTGGGGTGCGGCCAGGGACTGGCATGTGAAAAGGAGGCATACGGCGAGCAACATCACCGTCAGCCGGGTTCGGAGCGCGGACACGGGATCTCCTGTCGTCGTGCAGGTGCCGCCGGGGGAGGGGGGCCGGGGAGGGGAAGAACGGGGCGGCTGGAGAGAGGTGACCGAGTCTCGGCCTCTTGCCGCTGCCCGCTGTTGCGCCCGTCGGCCTTGCTTCCCTGCGCGGCCAGAGGGAAGCACTGCAGCCAACTCGATGTCAGATCAGCCGACTTGGTTGATATATCGAACGGCGTTCGTAGCGTCGGCTGACGTTAAGAGGAGCAAACAGTGCGCGTCAATACATCCGACATGCATGCACCGCCAGACATCCCATTAAAAGCCATGTCGTAGGTCTAACCACAGGGTAACTTCCGGGCAAGGGCACCCATCCCCTTGACAGTGGTGGGATGAAAAGGCAATCTCCCTCCGACTCCATCCGCGAGCGATACACGGCGGACCACCTGCAACCACCCGGAAGGGCCGCATGAAACTCCTCCAACGAAGCGGGGTTCAAGTCGCCGGTACGGCAGTGGCCGTCCTCGCCGGCGTGGGCTCGCTCACCGCGGTGCCCGCATCCGCCGCCACACCGGGGAGCTGGACCTCGGTCCAGCCCGGTGTCGCACAGACCGGCTGTGACGGCGTACGCGCCACCGTGGCGTTGGACGCGAACGGCGCCCTCTCGCTCGGTGCGACCTGGAACTGCCGCCAGGCCCTGATACCCGCTCCGATCGGGCTGGTGACCAGCCAGACCGACTTCACCACCGGGCTGGAGTTCGTCAGACGCACGGACACGCCCATCTCGGACAACTACGAGGTCAAAGCGGGGAAGTCCCGCGTCCGAACGCGGTCCGCGACCGAGACGAGGCTGGTGTTCGCGAAGGGCTCCGCGCAGCTGACGGTGCACGTCCGCACGTCCGCGGACGGTATGGCGCTGCGCTACGAACTGCCGTCGGGCGCGACGGTGCTGCGAGAAGCGACGTCGTTCGAACTGCCCACCGACGCCCAGCTTTCCCGGCAGGTGTTCAGTCCTGATCACGAGAGGGGTTATGTGACCTCCGCGGTCACCGACGTCCCGACGGGCTCCTACGACATGGGCATGTTGGCCCAGCAGACCAACGGCGCGCGGGTCCTGCTCGCCGAGTCCGGTGTGGACGGTGGCTACTCGGGTGGCTCGTTCACCCACACCCAGGGCACCGGCCGGTTCACCGTCGCGCTGGCCGACGCGCAGATCGCGCGATCCGGCGCGTTCACCACGGCGTGGCGCACCGCCTCCATCGGCAGCACGGCGACGATCGTGGAGTCCACGCTGGTCGACGACGTCGCGCCCGCGTCGAAGATCGCCGACACCTCGTGGATCAAGCCGGGTATCGCCGCGTGGCCGTGGCTGGACGGCATGTGGGCCACCCAGCGCGACCTGACCAAGCTCAAGCAGTGGGCCGACTACGCCTCCTCGCAGGGCTGGCCCTATCTCCTGGTGGACGACGGGTGGAAGGCCAACCAGGCGATCATTCCCGAGCTCGTGGCCTACGCCCGGGAGCGCGGCGTTCGGATCATGCTCTGGTACCACTGGCAGGACCTGGACACCGCCGCCGAGCGGGACGCGGAGTTCACCAAGATCACCGGGTGGGGTGCCGTCGGCGTCAAGATGGACTTCATGGGTTCCGAGACCCGGGCCCGTCAGCAGTGGTACGACGCGGCCCTGGCCGACACCGCCCGCTACAAGCTGATGGTCGACCTGCACGGCTCGCGCCTGTCCGTCGGCGTCCACCGCACCTGGCCGCACGTGCTGACCAACGAGGCCGTCCGCGGCGAGGAGTACCCCGGCGGCCGGGACGTCGGGCACGTGGCGGCGCTCCCGTTCACTCGCGGCCTGCTGGGCCCGGCCGACTACTCGCCGATGAGCTTCCAGCAGCGCAACCCGAACAGCGACGCCGCCGAACTCGCCCTCGGCGTACTCCTGGACAGCGGGATCATGCTGCCCGGCAGCCGCATCTCGGACTACCAGGCCCGGCCCGAGGCACAGCGGTGGATGCGCATGCTGCCGACCGCGTGGGACGAGACGAAGTACGTCTCGGGCGACCCGGTCAACGGAGGGGTCATCGCGCGCCGCAACGGCGACCGTTGGTTCGTCGGGGCTTTCCGGCGCGGCGGCGCCACCACCATCAGCTACCCGACCACGTTCCTCGGCTCCGGCACCTGGCACGCGGAGATCACCACCGACGGCACCGACGGCCTGACCCGCACCAGCAAGGTCATCCAGGCCGGTGACACGCTGAGCATCCCGGCGGTCGCGAACGGCGGCCATGTGGTCAAGCTGACCAAGGTCGCGGCCATCCCGACCGGGAACCGCACGGTGACCATCGCCGGCAGCGGCCACGTACTCGACGTGAAGAGCAAGAGCCTCGCGAACGACGCCGCGATCATCCGCTGGACCAGCACCGGCGGCACCAACCAGCGCTTCGCGTTCATGCCCCTCGGCGACGGATACACGCGGATCGTCAACCAGGAGAGCGGCAAGGACGTCGTCATCCGGTGGGCCTCCCGCGACGCGGGCGCGAAGGCCGTCCAGTACTCGTACGAAGCCAACGCGAACACCAACGACGAATGGCTGGCGGAGAACGCGGGCAACGGCCGTATCCGGCTCCTCAACCGCCACAGCGGTCTCTACCTCACCGCGGGCGGCGCCCAGGGCGACCAGCTGGAGCAACGCCCGTTCGACGGCACCGACCACCAGATGTTCACCGTCTCCTGACACCGCTGAAGGGCCCCTTGCCCGAGTGGGCAAGGGGCCCTTCAGGGTCGCTAGTCGGTGACGCGGTGGAAGGTCCATCGCTGGTTGGAGCTGCCGGCGTCGCGGTACTGGATCAGCGCGACACCGTCGGCCGTGCTGCCTCCCTTGACGTCGAGCACCTTGCCGCTGTTGCGGTTGACCAGGACGAACTCGCCGCCGGTCTGCGGGCGCAGCTGCCACTGCTGGCTCGTGCGGCCGTCGGCGGTCGCCTGTACGACCGCCGCCCCGTCCGCCGTGGAGGACCCCGCCACGTCGAGGACCTTGCCGCTGCCGACGCAGGTGATGGTGTGGTAGCCGTCCCCGGTGGACTGGAAGGCCCAGTGCTGGTTCGGTTTGCCGTTGTCGGGCCACTGGATCACGGCGGCGCCGTCCGCGCTCGAGGCACGGTAGACGTCGGCGACCTTGCCGCTGCGCACACTGACGCACGTGTAGGCCCGGGTGGGCGCGATGCTGTACTGCACCGAGTCCACGTCGACGTGGCCGGTGCCGTTCGGGTTGTAGGTGTAGAGGCCGACCCGGTCCCCGCGGTATCCGCCCCACGTGAGCTGGTAGGTGCCGCCGACCGCGGTGAACGTGCTCCCGTCGAGGCTGTAGGAGAACCGGCTGACGCCGTTCACGTCCCAGGTGGTACGCAGCCAAACGGCGTTCTGCGTGACCTGCGGACCGTACGTCAGGGTGCCGCCGGCGTTGTGCGCGATCGTGGTGGTGGTGCCCGAGCGCCGCACACCCAACCCCGCGTAGGTCGCCGCGTAGTGGCACAGGCCCGCGTGCTGACCGTCGGCGAGGCCGGTCAGCTCCAGGCGGACCGTCACCGTCGCGCCGCCCGCGGTGCGCAGCACCCGCTGGGTGAGGGTGTTCCCCACCTTGGTCAGGTTGTCGGCCGCCAACGGTGCGAACGCCTTCAGCCGCAGGTAGCCGGGCCGTTCGGTCAACGACCAGTGATCCGCGCGCGGCTGGTAGTACCACTCCCACTGCGGCTTGAGGCGGGTGTCGGTGAACAGGTCGCTGGTCACCACGGGGGGCAGCGCGTCGACCGGCAGACCCGGCGTGCCACCCGCGGGCACCTGGCCCGTCCAGACCATGGTGCCGATGCCGTCCGCACCCACCTTGCCCAGGATCGGCCAGCCGTCCACCCAGGTCACCGGCAGCAGCGACAGCACGCGTCCCTCCCAGTCACCGTGGCCGTGATGGGTCACGAAGTACCATGCGCCGTTCGGGCTCTGCACCAGCCCGCCCTGGTTGGGCTCGCGGTCCGCCGAAGTGTTGACGTGCAGCAACTGCCTGGTCTCGAACGGGCCGTAGATGCTGGAGCCGCGGTTCATCATGAGCACCCGGCCCTCGGACTTCACCTCGCTGAACAGGTGGTAGTAGACACCATCGATCTTGTAGAGCTTGCTGGCCTCGCTGCGCGACGACTGGTGGATGACCGTGGACGGGCCGACCAGCGACTTCCCGTCCTCGGACAGCTTGAACAGGTGGATCTTGTAGCTGTCCGAGTAGTGAGTGGTGACCAGGTAGCCCTGCCCGTCGTCGTCCCAGAACGGGCACACGTCGTTCCAGCCGGAGGTCCGCCACATCGCGTGCAAGGGCTCCCACGGCCCGGTCGGCGACGGGGCCGACGTCATGAAGAAGCCCTCGTCGGGGGTGTTGAAGTACACCCAGTACCGCCCCGCGTGGTGGCGGATGGCCCCCGCCCACACGCCACGGCCGTAGCGGTTCATCCGGTTCCAGTTCAGCTCCGGTCCGATACGGGTGACGTCGTCGACCGCGCCACCGAGCGTGCGCCAGTTGACCAGGTCCTTGGAGTGCAGGACGGCCATGCCGGGCGAGTACCCGAACGTGCTGGTGATGCCGTAGTAGTCGGAGCCGACCCGGATGCAGTCCCAGTCACTGAGGTCGGCGGGGACGATCGGGTTGACGTAGGTGCCGTCGCCCTGGTCGCCCCACGCTGTGGCCGGAAACGAGTCCGCCGCCGCCCTGCTCGCCGGCAGCAGACCCGGCAGCACGAGTGCCCCCGTGCCGACCGCGGCGAGCCTGCCGAGCTGTCGTCTGGTGATGTCCACGATTCCGTCCTTTATGAGAGGTCATCTGCGAGAAGCCATCACATGTGTCGGCGGTCTCTCGAGCAGCGGCTCGACCGCGGGTCCGGCCATCTGGGCCCGCCCCGCGCCGGGCGGCCAAGGGTCGTCGACGGATTCGACGTCCGGGTGCGGCCAGGGGAGTTGGAGAACGACAGCGTGGTCGATGAGCGCTTCGCCAGGGACACCTTGACCGAGACGGTGCCCGATGTGGTTCAGGAGCCGGTCGGGCAGGAGAAAGCGCGTCGCCGCCGTCGGTGTCGGCGACCTTGGTGACCGTGGCGCCGGCACGGACCGCTCTCACACCAACACGTCCAGTATTTCGAACGTGGATCGATATACGGAATGGTCGCCCGAATCTAAAAGGCACCCCGTACGGAAGTCAACATGCGCGACGCCACCACGGCCCGGTTTGTCCGGCAACGCGAGCGGCAACGGAACCGAACCCGCCGGAAACATTGACGGAACCCTGACGCAAACCTATCTTCTGCTCGAAGTTCCGCACGTCGTGCGACATTTCGAACAATATTGCTCACGCCTCAGGGCAGTGCACGCAGAAACGGAACGAGCGTTGAACAGAACCCTCAGGGCGGTCCTCGCCCTCCTCACCTCGGTGGCCGCCCTGCTCGGGCTCACCACCGCCTTCGCCGGCCCGGCCGGAGCCGCCCACCCGCCGGCGGGACAGACGACGCGGTACACCATGACCGCGTTCACCAACAGCAGCGAGTCGAACATGTACGTGTACGACTCGCCGGACGCCACCGGATTCACCGTGCGGAAGGGCCCCGCCTACACCCCGCCGTCCGGTCTCATCCGGGATCCCAGCATCTTCAAGCACACCGACGGCTTCTACTACATCACCTACACCACCAACTGGACCGGGAACACCATCGGTTTCGCCCGGAGCACCGACCGGGTGAACTGGACGTTCCTGTACAACTACACGATCCCGATCAGCGGGTTGACCCGCACCTGGGCGCCGGAGTGGTTCATCGACAGCGACGGCAGCGTCAACGTCATCATGTCGCTGACGTCGGCGAGCACCGCCACCCACTTCACCGCCTGGAAGATCACGGCGACCAACTCCGCGTTGACCACCTGGTCGGCGCCCACCCAGCTCTCCGGCATCGGCCCGAACTACATCGACACCTTCGTCGTCAAGATCGGCTCCACGTACCACGCGTTCACCAAGAACGAGACCACGAAGTACATCGAGTACGCCACCGCCTCCAGCCTCACCGGCCCGTACACGATGCGGAAGACGGGCAACTGGGCCGGCTTCGGCGACTGGGTCGAGGGCCCGGCCCTGGTCCAGCTCGACAACGGCGGCTGGCGCATCTACTACGACGGCTACCGCGCCGGGAAGTACTGGTACAGCGACAGCTACGACAACTTCGCCACCTGGACCACACCCACCGAGGTGCCCGGACTGACCGGTTTCATCCGCCACGCCACCGTGCTGAAGGAGACGGTCTCCGGCGGTGTCACCCTGCCCACCAACACCACCAGGTCACTGCAGTCGGTCAACTTCCCCGGACGGTCCGCCGTGGTGCGCTCCGACAGCCTCGGCTACATCGACCCGGTGAGCGCCTCCAGCAGCACCGCCGTCAAGCAGAGCGCGACCTTCACCGTCGTGCCCGGCCTCGCGGACGCCAACTGCTACTCCTTCCGTGACTCCGCCGGCCGCTATCTCCGCCACTGGGACTTCCGGGCCCGCTTCGACGCGAGCAACGGCACGGCCGTCTTCAACAAGGACGCCACGTACTGCGCCCGCCCGGGCAGCGCATCCGGCTCCGTCAGCCTGGAGTCGTACAACTACCCCGGCCGCTACCTCCGCCACTACAACTACGCACTCCGCCTGGACCCCTACCAGAACACCGACACCTTCCGAGCCGACAGCTCCTTCACGGTGGTCAGCCCCTGGGCCTGACGCCCCTGGGCCTGACCTGTCCGGCCCACCCTGCCGTGCCGTCGCGGACCCACACGCGGCGGCGCGGCATCCGCGACTTCCAGGGCCACGACACCGGCCACTACGGCGGCCGCTACACCGGCCACTTGCTGATCACGCTGTCGCCGGCGTACGCCGACACCGACCTCGGTACATCCGATGTCTGTCGCGCTGCCAGGTCGCCTTCCGGACACGCATCGGGAAGTGGCCGAGTATTTCGTGTCGCACGACTAGACAGGGGCAACGTTCGTACCCGTTAATCCATCCCATGTATCAGTGGAGCGGACTGATGGGACCGAAACCCCCACGGACCTCAGGCTGTCATGGCCCTTCGGCCGTGTGAGCCAACAGACCAACGACCGAGCTATCGCTCTCCACACCGAAAGGTGCAAGATGGCCTCCTCCGTCAGCAGACGGCGCCTCCTGCAAATAGCCGGGGCCACCGTCGCCGCCTCTGCCACCGGGTCCTTCATCGGAGTCTCTCCCGCCCACGCGGCGGCCGTCCCTCCCGCAAGGGCCGACATCGGGGTCTCCGCGCACCCCTTCGAGTTCGGCCAGGTCCGGCTCACCGCGAGCCGGTGGCTGGACAACCAGAACCGTACGCGGAACTACCTGCGGTTCGTCGATGTCGACCGGTTGCTGTACAACTTCCGCGCCAACCACCGGCTGTCCACCAACGGCGCGGCCGCCACCGGCGGCTGGGACGCGCCGGACTTCCCCTTCCGCACCCACGTCCAGGGGCACTTCCTCACGGCATGGGCGCAGCTGTACGCCGTGACCGGGGACACCGTCTGCCGGGACAAGGCCACCCACATGGTCGCGGAGCTGGCCAAGTGCCAGGCCAACAACAGCGCCGCCGGTTTCAACGCCGGGTACCTCTCCGGTTACCCCGAGGCCGACTTCACCGCTCTCGAACAGCGGACCCTGAGCAACGGCAACGTGCCGTACTACACCATCCACAAGACCCTCGTCGGCCTGCTGGACGTGTGGCGCCACATCGGCAGCACGCAAGCGCGTGACGTGCTGCTCGCCCTGGCGGGATGGGTCGACTGGCGCACCGGCCGGCTGACGGCCCAGCAGATGCAGACCATGCTGCAGACCGAGTTCGGCGGCATGAACACCGTGCTGACCGATCTCTACCAGCAGACCGGCGACGCGCGGTGGCTCACCGTAGCCCGGCGCTTCGACCACGCCGCGGTGTTCGACCCGCTGGCGGCCAACCAGGACCGGCTCAACGGACTGCACGCCAACACCCAGGTACCCAAGTGGATCGGTGCCGCCCGGGAGTACAAGGCCACCGGAACCACCCGCTACCGGGATATCGCCACCAACGCCTGGAACTTCACCGTCAACGCGCACACCTATGCCATCGGCGGCAACAGCCAGGCGGAGCACTTCCGCGCTCCGAACGCCATCGCCGGTTTCCTGAACAAGGACACGTGCGAGAGCTGCAACACCTTCAACATGCTCCTTCTCACCCGGGAGTTGTTCGCGCTGGACCCGAACCGGGCCGCGCTGTTCGACTACTACGAGCGGGCATGGCTGAACCACATGATCGGCCAGCAGAACCCGGCCGACGACCACGGCCACGTCACCTACTTCACCTCGCTCAACCCGGGCGGCCGACGCGGTGTGGGCCCGGCGTGGGGCGGCGGCACCTGGAGCACCGACTACGGCACCTTCTGGTGCTGCCAGGGCACGGGCCTGGAAATGCACACCAGGCTGATGGACTCCCTCTACTACCGCAGTGACAACACCCTGATCGTCAACATGTTCGTGCCCTCGGTGCTCAACTGGTCCGAGCGCGGGATCACCGTCACCCAGACCACGACCTATCCCGTCAGCGACACCACCACCCTGCAGGTCACCGGCAACGTCAGCGGAACCTGGGCGATGCGCATACGCATCCCGAGCTGGACCTCCGAGGCCACCATCAGCGTCAACGGCACGCGGCAGAACATCGCCACCAACCCCGGCAGCTACGCCACCCTGAGCCGCTCGTGGACCTCCGGCGACACGGTCACCGTCCGCCTGCCCATGCGGGTCGTCATGCGAGCGGCCAACGACAACGCGAACGTCGCCGCGATCACCTACGGCCCGGTCGTCCTGTCCGGCAACTACGGCAACTCATCGCTCAGTTCGCCGCCGACACTGAACACGTCCTCGATCACACGGACCAGCAGCAGTTCCCTCGCCTTCACCGCCACCGCCAACGGCTCCACCGTCAACCTGGGCCCGTTCCACGACGCGCACGGCCACAACTACACCGTCTACTGGAACACCAGCGGCAGCGTCCGTCTCGTCAACGCGGCCAGCGGTCTCCTGCTGGGCATCCAGAACATGTCCACGGCCGACGGTGGCCGCGCTCTGCAGTGGTCGGACAACGGCACCGCCGACCACGACTGGTACATGATCACCGACGGAAACGCGGTCCGCTTCCGCAACGCCCACAGCGGCAAGGTGCTCGGCGTCTTGAACATGTCCACGGCAGACGACGCGACCGTCCTGCAGTGGTCGGACAACGGCACCGCCGACCACAGATGGACGCTGCTCGACCAGGGAGACGGGACCTACAAGATCCGCAACGAGAACAGCGGCAAGCTGCTCGCCATCGCGAACAACTCCACCGCTGTCGGTGCGTTCGCCGTCCAGGACTCGGACGACGGCACCGCCGACAACCGATGGCGCATCGTGAAGAACTGAGGTCCGCTCCGGATGTAGATCCTGGTCGCTCGCTCTCCACCTTCCCGTGCGCTCGGCACCTCGACCCTCGTTCGGTATCACGAACATCAGGGGCGTCGAGGTGCCCCCCATCGACAGTCCGGACAGCCTCTGACGGGGCCGACGGGAAATCCTTACTCAAGGAATGAGGCTCCTATGCGCAGACGTGGTCTCCACCGCAGACATCTGTCTGTGGCGCTCGCGGCCCTGGTCGCTTCGGCGGCGACGCTCGTCGCCAACCCGGCTCAGGCGGCCACCAGCGGCGCCTTGCGCGGTGTCGGTTCCGGCCGGTGTCTCGATGTGCCGGGCGCCAGCCAGACCGAGGGCACCAACCTGCAGCTCTGGGACTGCTGGGGCGGGACCAACCAGCAGTGGACGCTGACGGACAACAACCAGTTGACCGTGTACGGCAACAAGTGCCTGGATGTTCCGGGCCAGGCCACCACGGCCGGGACCCGGCCGGTGATCTGGGCCTGTAACGGTGGTGCGAACCAGCAGTGGCGGGTGAACGCCGACGGCACGGTCGTCGGCGTGCAGTCCGGGCTGTGCCTGACCGCCACGGGCTCCGGTACGGCCAACGGCACGGCGGTGGAGATCTCGACGTGCAACGGCGGCAGCAACCAGAAGTGGACCGGCCTGTCCGCACCGCCGAGCAGCACGTGTGCTCTTCCGTCGACCTACCGGTGGACGTCGACGGGTGCGCTGGCGCAGCCGGCGAACGGGTGGGCCGCGTTGAAGGACTTCACCACCGTGACGTACAACGGCAAGCACCTGGTCTACGGGACGAACTACACGGGGTCGGACTGGGGCTCGATGATGTTCAGTCCCTTCACGAACTGGTCGGACATGGCGTCGGCCGGCCAGAACAGCCAGAACGAGCGAGCGGTGGCGCCCACGCTGCTCTACTTCGCCCCCAAGAAGATCTGGGTGCTCGCGTACCAGTGGGGTCCGTGGCCCTTCATCTTCCGCACGTCCAGCGACCCCACCAACCCCAACGGCTGGTCCTCGCCCCAGCCGCTGTTCACCGGCAGCCTTCCCAGCACCGACAACTCCCCCACCGGCCCGATCGACCAGACCCTGATCGCCGACGACCAGAACATCCACCTGTTCTTCGCCGGTGACAACGGCAAGATCTACAAGTCGACCATGCCGATCGGGAACTTCCCGGGCAGCTTCGGCTCCTCGTACACGACGGTCCTGAGCGACACGGCGGACAAGATCTTCGAGGCGCCGGAGGTCTACAAGGTCCAGGGCCAGAACCAGTACCTCATGATCGTCGAGGCGCGGGGCGCGAACGGGCGCTACTTCCGCTCGTACACCGCCTCCAGCCTGAACGGTCCGTGGACCGTGCAGGCCGGCAGCGAGAGCAGCCCCTTCGCGGGCAAGGCCAACAGCGGTGCCACCTGGACCAACGACATCAGCCACGGTGACCTGGTCCGCAACAACCCCGACCAGACCAAGACCATCGACCCCTGCAACCTGCAGTTCCTCTACCAGGGCAGGGGCACCACGCCGGCAGGCACTCCCTACGAGAAGTGGCCGTACCGGCCAGGCCTCCTCACCCTGCAGCGCTGACCCACGCACATGATCACAAGCTCGTGACCATACGTATAAGGCCCGCAACGCGGAAGCCGCATTGCGGGCCAGGAAGGACTTCCCCCACATGGTTCCCATACACAGGCGGCTGCTGCGGCTCCTCACGGCCACCGCACTGACGCTCAGCGCCTGCGTCACCGCCTCCGCCGGCACGACCGCCGAGGCCGCCCCGGGCAGCCCCGCGCTCACCCCTCCACTGGGCTGGAACAGCTGGAACAGCTTCGGGTGCGGGATCACCGAGGCCCAGGTGCGCCAGGCCGCCGACACGATGGTGTCCTCGGGCATGCGCGACGCCGGCTACCAGTACGTCGTCGTCGACGACTGCTGGTTCGACCCGCAGCGCGACAGCGCCGGCAACCTGCGGGCCAACCCGACCAAGTTCCCCAGCGGCATGAAGGCGCTCGGGGACTACATCCACAGCAAGGGCCTGAAGTTCGGCATCTACCAGGCGCCCAACGAGGTCACGTGCGCTCAGGGCGTGGGCACCTACCCGGGCCGCACCGGCAGCAAGGGCCACGAGGTCCAGGACGCCAACACGTTCGCCTCCTGGGGCGTGGACTACCTCAAGTACGACTGGTGCTCCGGCAGCGGCACCCTCGGCGAGCAGATCGCACAGTTCACCATCATGCGCGACGCCCTGCGCGCCACCGGCAGGCCGATCGTGTACAGCATCAACCCCAACAGCTTCCACGCCCCCACCGGCGACAAGTACGACTGGGGTGAGGTCGCCGACCTGTGGCGCACGACCGAGGACCTGCTCGACATCTGGCAGAACAACAACACCAACAGCTACCCGATGGGCGTCGGTAACGTCCTGGACGTCACCGCGCCCCTGGCCGCCCAGTCGGGCCCGGGCCACTGGAACGACCCCGACATGCTGGTCGTCGGCCGTCCCGGTCTGTCGTTGACCGAGTCCCGCTCCCACTTCGCCCTGTGGTCGCTGCTCTCGGCCCCCCTCATGGCCGGCAACGACATCCGCACCATGTCCGCCGACGTGAGCGCCATCCTGCGCAACCCCCGCCTGCTGGCGGTGAACCAGGACTCGCTGGGCGCGGGCGGACGCAGGGTGCGCGACGACGGCAACACCGAGGTGTTCGCCAAGCCCCTGTCCGACGGCTCGGTCGCCGTGGGCCTGTTCAACCGGGGAGCGAGCACCACGACCATCACCGCCACGGCGGCGCAAGTCGGCCTCACCGGAGGCTCCTTCACCCTCACCGACCTGTGGACCGGCGGCACGTCGAACACGTCCGGCCAGATCTCCGCGAGCGTCCCCGCGCGCGGTGTCGCCGTGTTCAAGATGACCGGCGGCAGCCCGCTGGCCGCCACCACCGCCCGCCTGCGCGGTACCGGATCCGGACGCTGCCTGGACGTGGACCGCGCCACCACCGAGGCCGGGACGAAAACGCTGATCTGGGACTGCCACACCGCCGCCAACCAGCTGTGGACCACCTGGGCCGGAGGCGAGATCCGCGTCTACGGCGACAAGTGCCTGGACGCCTTGGGGCAGGGCACCACCAACGGCACACCGGTCATCATCTGGCCCTGCAACGGCCAGAACAACCAGAAGTGGACCAGGCAGGCCGACGGGTCGATCCGCAACGTCAACGCCGGGCTGTGCCTGGACGCCGAACAGGCAGGAACCGCCAACGGGACCCCGGCCATCCTGTGGACCTGCAACGGCCAGAACAACCAGAAGTGGACCACGCTGCCCTAACCACCCTCCCCTGGCGCGCGGGTCGGCCTGCGCGATCGACCCGCGCGACCGGCTGTGCAACGCCGGTCCAGGCCGCCGGTGCGGACCGACGGCGACCGGCCGCCCCGGGCGCCGTCGGCGGTTCCGCCCGCTTCCCTGACGCGCTAACGCGCGGTCTGGGTGTGGACGTACTCCACGAGGCGGGTCAGGGCGTCCGGGTCAGTACTGGGCATGACGCCGTGGCCGAGGTTGAAGACGTGGCCCTCCAGGCCGGTGGCCGTGTCGAGGACCTCGCGTGTCTTGGTCTCGACGGCCTCCGTGCCGGCGAACAGGACGGTCGGGTCGAGGTTGCCCTGGAGCGCCTTGCCGGGGCCGACGCGGCGGGCTGCCTCGTCGAGCGGGACACGCCAGTCGACGCCGACGACGTCCGCGCCGGCCTCGCCCATGAGGCCCAGCAGCTCGCCGGTGCCGACGCCGAAGTGGATGCGTGGGACGCCGTACCCGGCGACGGCTTCGAAGACCTTCGCGGAGGCGGGCAGCACCGAACGGCGGTAGTCCGCCGGGGAGAGGGCACCGGCCCAGGAGTCGAAGAGCTGGACGGCGGAGGCGCCCGCCTCGATCTGGACCTTGAGGAACGCGGCCGTGATGTCGGCGAGGCGGTCCAGCAGGTCGGCCCACAGCTCGGGGGCGCCGTACATCATCGCCTTGGCGTTCTCGTACGTGCGGGACGGGCCGCCCTCGACCAGGTAGCTGGCGAGGGTGAAGGGGGCGCCGGCGAAGCCGATGAGCGGGGTCTCACCGAGCTCGGCGGTGAGCAGCCCGATCGCCTCGGTGACGTAGGAGACGTCCTCGGGGGTCAGGTCGCGCAGCTGGGCGAGGTCGGCGCGGCTGCGGATCGGCTTCTCGACGACCGGGCCGACGCCGGGCTTGATGTCGAGGTCGATGCCGATGGCCTTGAGGGGGACGACGATGTCGCTGAAGTAGATCGCCGCGTCCACGTGGTGCCGGCGGACGGGCTGGAGGGTGATCTCCTTGACCAGCTCGGGCCGCATGCACGACTCCAGCATCCCGATGCCCTCGCGCACCTTCAGGTACTCCGGCAGCGAGCGCCCGGCCTGCCGCATGAACCACACCGGTGTGTGCGGCACGGGCTCGCGCCTGCATGCCTTGAGGAAGGCGGAGTTGTACGGGGCGGTCGGCTGGTGGCCCGAGGGGCCGGCGTTGGCACTCACGAGGCAAAGTCTCGCACGCCCGCTTGACAGCGGTGGTCCGGGCCGGGGACAACCCCGGCCCGCACTTTTCCGGCCACTCCTTCTGGCCGTGGGCGCGTCGCGCGTTCGCTGAGCGCGATCCGACCGTGACCCAGCGCACGGGTGTCTTGCCCTGCGCCGAGGCCCCGTTCCCCTTAATGTTCCGGCATGGCTGCGGCTCAGGGACGACTGTCGGACGGCGCTGGCGGGATGGACGACACGAAGGAGGGGGAGCGCGATGCTATGGAGGCGGTACCGCTGCCGTTCCGCTCCGCCGTGGAAGCGCTGAGGGCCACACGGCTGCGGCCGGAGATCGAGATCGAGCCGACCAAACCGCCCCAGCGGCTCGCCCCGCACGCGTACGCCCTGGAGGCCGCGGTCGTCGAGGGCGAGGAGGATCTGGCCGACGGCCGGCTCGTCCTGCTGTACGACCCGGCGGGACACGACGCCTGGCAGGGCGCCTTCCGGCTGGTGACCCTGGTCCGGGCGGAGTTGGAGCCCGAGATGGCGGCGGACCCTTTGCTGCCGGAGGTCTGCTGGTCGTGGCTGACCGGCGCGCTGCAGTCCCGCGGGCTGTCGTACGGCGAACCGAGCGGCACGGTGACGCGGGCGAGTTCGCACTACTTCGGCGGTCTGGCGACGCGGCCGGCCGCCTCACAGATCGAGATCCGGGCGTCGTGGACCCCCCGGGAGGTCCTGGGCGACGTCCCCGACACCGCCGCGCATCTGGCCTCGTGGTGCGATCTGCTGGCCCAGATCGCGGGGTTGCCTCCGACGGTGGATCCGGGTGACGCGGCCGTCGTGACGTTGCCGCAGCGGCGGGGGCCGCAGTCCCGCTGACGCCCTCGCGGGACCCTTGGCCGAACAGGACCGTGCGCCGGACAGCGCACGGTCCTTTTTGGTGCGTGCCGCCACGCCGGTCAAAACCATCACTTTGTCGATACGGCCACTTTCGGCCGCGTATCGACCCGAAGCGACACCGTTCGGTCTTCGAATGATCGAAGACGTGTCCGAATTGCACGGATTGTTACTCACCAAATCGTGATCATTCTCTAAAGGAGCAGAGGTTTGATGCCGAAGACCTCTGTGACCTTGAAATCACGGTTCGTCCCGGCTTCGACCCCACGAGCCCGGCGAACCTGCCCCCCGTCCCGCACCCAGGAGGCCTGGTGTCCGTTCTCCTCGAGCAGCCCGCAAGCCTGGTCGCCTACCGTCCGAACAAACCGACCGCGATGGTGGTGGTGGCCGATCCCCGGGTCCGGTCCACCGTGACCCGCCACCTGTGGGCCCTCGGTGTCCGCGATGTCATCGAGGCCTCGTCCATCGCCGAGGCCCGTCCCCGCATCGGCAACCCCCGTGACATCTGCGTCGCGGACGTCCACCTGCCGGACGGTTCCGGCCTGACCCTCCTCTCCGAGACCCGCGCGGCGGGGTGGCCCAACGGTCTCGCCCTCTCCGCCGCCGACGACATCGGCGCCGTACGCAACGCCCTCGCGGGCGGTGTGAAGGGATACGTCGTCACCGGCACCCGTACCAACATCGGACTGCCCAGCCGCCCCGGTGCCGCCCCCCTCGGCTCCGCCGCCCGTATGCACCACCGCCGCCCCCCGGGTGCCCCGAGCCACCCGGGCGGCTACCGGGAGCTGTCGGGCCGCGAGGTCGAGGTGCTGCGCCTGGTCGCGGAGGGGCAGTCGAACAAGGCGATCGGCGTCTCCATGGGTTTGTCCGCACTCACGGTCAAGAGCCACTTGGCCCGAATCGCGCGCAAGCTCGGCACCGGCGACCGCGCCGGAATGGTGGCGGTGGCCCTGCGCACCGGGATCATCCACTGACGCCGGGGCGCCGAGGCGGGAAGGGGCCGGGATCGTTCATCGATGCCCGGCCCCTCCCGGTTCGCCGGAAACATTTCACTGACACGTGTGACGCATGACTGGTTTACGCCCCTGGATGGCCCGTCGACGGAACGTTCCGTCGACGGGCCATGTCCATACACGGATACCCTTGACAGGTGACCGACGCCCAAGAGACCGCAGCAGACAGGACCCTGCGAACCACCGGAGGCGCCCCTCCGGACGACGGCGGATCTTCTGAAGCGGGGGCGCCGATCCCCTTGCTGGAGCCACGGGACGGCATTCCGCCCGTGATCGCCGACGAGTCCGCGCTCGCCGCTGTGATCGCCGCGTTCGCCGCCGGCTCCGGCCCCGTCGCCGTAGATGCCGAACGCGCGTCCGGATACCGCTACGGCCAGCGGGCCTATCTGGTGCAGTTGCGCCGCGAGGGCGCGGGCACCGCGCTCATCGACCCCGTGGCCTGCCCCGACCTCTCCGGCCTCGGCGAGGCGCTCTCCGGAGTGGAATGGGTGCTCCACGCGGCCACCCAGGACCTGCCCTGTCTGCGCGAGATAGACATGGTCCCGACCCGGATCTTCGACACCGAGCTGGCCGGCCGCCTCGCCGGGTTCCCGCGGGTCGGCCTCGGCGCGATGGTCGAGGGCGTCCTCGGCTACGTCCTGGAGAAGGGCCACTCCGCGGTCGACTGGTCCACCCGTCCGCTGCCCGAGCCGTGGCTCAGGTACGCCGCGCTCGATGTGGAACTCCTCGTGGACCTGCGGGACGCCCTGGAGAAAGAGCTGGACCGGCAGGGGAAGCTGGAGTGGGCCCGGCAGGAGTTCGACGCGATCGCGTCCGCGCCGCCCGCCGAGCCGCGCAAGGACCCCTGGCGTCGGACCTCCGGGATGCACAAGGTACGGCGTCGGCGGCAGATGGCGGTCGTACGGGAGATGTGGGAGGCCCGGGACCGTATCGCTCAGCGGCGGGACGTGTCGCCGGGCAAGGTGCTGAGCGACGGGGCGATCGTGGAGGCCGCGTTGGCCCTGCCGGTCAACGCGCACGCGCTGGCCGCGCTGAACGGGTTCGGGCATCGGATGGGGCGGCGGCAGCTGGAACAGTGGCAGGCCGCCGTGGATCGGGCCAGGGCCCTTCCTGACTCCGCGCTGCCGGCGCACGGCCAGCCGGTGACGGGGCCGCCGCCACCGAAGGCGTGGGCCGACAAGGACCCGGCCGCCGCGGCTCGGCTGTCGGCCGCCCGGGCCGGGGTGAGCGCCCTCGCCGAGCAGCTCACCATGCCGCAGGAGAACCTGATCACCCCCGATACGGTTAGGCGCCTGTGCTGGGAGCCGCCGGTCACGGCTGACGCCGAGTCGATCTCCGCGGCGTTGGCCGGGTACGGGGCGCGGGCGTGGCAGGTGGAGTTGGTGACGCCGGTTCTGGTGGGGGCGCTGTCCGCCGCGGCGACGGTGAAGAAGGCCTAGGCGCCGTGAGGGGCGCTGTGTCTCGGCGGGTGCGGGTCCGTCGCGGTTGCTCGCGGGCTCGTCGCGGTTGATCGGTCAGTCACCCGCGCCCCCAAACGGCCTGCCGTTCCCGGTGGTTACTTCGTCGCTCCTCTCGTGAAGCCGTTGTAGATGAACCTCTGGAGCAGCAGGAAGGCGATCAGGGTCGGCAGGATCACCAGGACCGCTCCTGCCGAGATCGTCTCCCAGTGGGCGCCGAAGGGGCCCTTGAAGCGGAAGAGGGATGTGGAGATGACGCCGCGGTCGTCGGAGGGCAGGTAGAGGAAGGGGATGTAGAAGTCGTTGTAGACGGTGATCCCCTTGACGATGACGACCGTGGCGATCGCTGGTTTCAGGAGCGGGAAGATGATCTTCCGGTAGATCGTGAAGGCGTTGGCGCCGTCCAGGCGGGCGGACTCGTCCAGGGAGACCGGGATCGATCTCACGAACTGCAGGAAGATGTAGATCGAGACGATGTCGGTGCCCATGTAGAGGGCGATCGGGGCCCAGAGGGTGTCGAACATGCCGAAGCTGTCGACGATCTGGAAGGTCGCGACCTGGGTGGTGACGCCGGGAACGAGGGTGGCGACGAGGAAGAGGGCGACGACCAGTTTCCGGAAGCGGAAGGTGAAGCGGTCGATCGCGTAGGCCGCCATCGAGCCGATGAGGACCGTACCGGTGATGGCGAAGAAGAGAATGAAGGCCGTGTTGCCGAAGGCGGCGAGCATCTCACCGTCGCGGAAGGCCGTCACGTAGTTGTCGAAATTCAGCAGGCTGTCCGGCAGGGTGAGGGCACCGCTGTCGTCCGCCATCTCCTCCTCGGTCATGAGCGAGGTCAGCAGGACCACGACGAGCGGCAGGAGGACCACGACCGAGGCACCGACCAGGGACAGATAGGTGAGCGTGCGGGCAACTCGCCTGCGGGTCACCGAGGTTGAGGTCGTCAGCGTCGTCATACGAGGTCCACCCTGTCGTCGGGGACCAGTCGGCGTTGCAGCCATGTCACCGCCAGGATGATCAGCAGCAGGACGACCGCGGCGGCGGAGGCGAGGCCCGTCTTGTTGAACTGGAAGGCGAGCTTCACCGTCTGGATCACGAAGGTCTCGGTGCCGGTGGCGCCGCCGGTCATGATGTACGGGATCTCGAAGACCGACAGCGAGCCGGAGATCGACAGGATCACGCTCAGGCTCAGGACCGGGCGGATACCGGGCGCGATGATGTACCGGAACTGGTGCCAGCGGTTCGCGCCGTCGAGTTCGGCGGCCTCGTACAGCTCCCCGGGGATCGACTGGATCGCGCCGAGGAAGAGCACGAAGTTCAGGCCCGTGTAGCGCCAGACGGAGACGCCGGCCAGGGAGATGTTCGCCGAGGTGGACGTGCCCAACCAGGCCCGGTCGGACTCGAATCCGAAAAGGGCAAGGACCGAGTCGAGCGTGCCGCCGTCCTGGAAGAAGTACAGGAAGACGAAGCCGATCGCGACGCCGTTGATCAGGTACGGGAAGAAGAGCAGGCCCTTGAAGAGGTTCCGGAAGCGGAGGTTGAAGCTGAGGATCGTCGCGAAGTAGAGGGCGACGGCGATCTGGACCGCCGAGGCCGCCAGGTAGTAGCCGCTGACGAAGAAGACCTGGAACAGCTCGGGGCGGGTGAAGATCTCGACGTAGTTGTCGGTACCGGTGTAGGTCAGCTCGGGGCTCACGCCGTCCCAGTCGGTGAAGCTGTACGCCAGCATGTTGGCGACCGGCGCGTAGGTGAAGGTGATCAGCAGGGCCAGCGGGGCGGCCAGGAAGAGCCAGGGGGTTGCTCTCCCCCTCAGGCGCGCCCGGCGCGGGGCACGCGTCCGGGGAGGCTGGGGCGCGACCACCGGGGGCCGCGCCGCCTTCTCGGTCGTGGGGGGCATCAGGACCCCACGGTCTTCTGCGCCTCGGTCCACCGCTTGCCCAGGTCGTCGAGGAAGTCGCCGATGTCGCCGTCCTTGGCGCCCCGGGCGAGGTCCACGAGGTCCTGGCGGTACGCGGGTCCGTAGATGCCGACCTCCGAGGCGTTGTCGATCTCCTTGACCGCCCCGCCCTTGGCGTCGTCGAGTTCGATGAGTTCGACGCCCTGCTCCTCGTACGGCTTCAGCACCTCGGGCAGCGGGGCGTCCTTGAGCGTGGAGATCGAGAGGTTGTCCTGCGCGTAGCCCGACTTCTCGGTGAACCAGTCGATCCAGGCGCGGGCCGCCTCCTTGTGCTCGGAGTGGATGCTGACCGCCTGGTTGTAGTCGGGGCTGGCGGTCGCGCACGCCTTGCCGTCGACCCTGGCGGGGAACGGCATGAATCCGATGTCGTCCGGGTCGGCCCCGGCCTTCTCGGCCGCCTGCCGGAACTGGGTGATCGCCCAGCTGCCGAGCCAGGCCGTGGCGATCTCGCCCTTCGCCAACTGGGGCTTGGAGTTCTCCCAGTTGGTGGTCGTCGGGTCCTTCTCGATCAGGTCCTGGTGCACGATGTCGTACAGCAACTGGTCGCCGACGCGCAGTTCGCCGTCCTCGCCCCACGGGTTGCCCTCGGCGAGCTTCGCGGTGGCCTGGGTGTCACAACTGACCGAGCCGTTGATGTACGTCCACTGGGTCAGCGGCCACTGGGCCGCGAAGTTGGTGTAGTACGGGACGGCGTCGGTCTTGGACTTGATGGCCTTCAGGGCGGTGAGGAACTCCGCCGGGGTGGCGGGCCAGTCGGTGACGCCGGCCTCGGCCCAGATCCGCTTGTTGTAGAGGAAGCCGGGGGCCGCGCCCATCGGGCTCTGGCCGTAGACCTTGCCGTCGACCGTGGTGAAGTCGGTGAAGCGGTACTTCTTGCTGAGCTCCTTCTGGGTGCCCAGGGAAGCGAAGAACCTGGGGTAGTCGTTCTTCTTGATGACGGCCGGGATCATGAGGACGTCGCCGTAGTTCTCCGTGTTCATACGGATCTTGACTTCGGCCTCGTAGTCGGTGATCGCGTCGAACTTCACCTTCACCTTCGGATAGGTCTTGTTGAAGGCGTCGGCGTACTTCTGCATCGTGCCGTCCTGCACGATGTCGGTGCGGTGGGTGAGAACCGTGATGGTTCCGGACACCTGTGCCGGGTCGTCGGCGGCGTGGGCGTCGGCGCCCTCGGAGCCGGCTCCGCCGCCTGTGCAGCCGGCGGCCAGGAGGGCCGCCGCGATCAGTGTTCCGGTGAGCGTCCTTCGGTGGTTCATGTGCACCAGCTCCGTTCGGGACGGACGAGCACGGGTGGGTTGGCTGGTTCGGCACTCTGGCAGCCGTTCACTGAACCGGTAAAGTCCCTATTTCGCCAAGGCTGTCGAAAGATTTCGCACACCGGCGAGGAACGGAACTGGACCGGTTTAGGGAGTGCGCATGCTGGACGCCACACCGCTCACCGAGGGCTGGATCCTGCGGCACCCGGACGGCGGCGGGGGTTCGCTTCCCGCCTCGGTGCCCGGGTGCGTGCACACCGATCTGCTGGCGGCTGGGCTGATCCCGGATCCCTTTCTCGGGCGGAACGAGACCGAGGTGGCGTGGGTGGGGCGCCGGGAGTGGACGTACGAGACCGAGCTGCCCGGCGTCGGCGCGGACGGCCACGACCAGGTCGACCTGGTCTTCGACGGCCTGGACACGGCCGCCGAGATCCGGCTGGACGGGAGGCTCCTCGGCTCCGTGCGGAACATGCACCGCTCGTACCGCTTCGACGTCACCGGGACGAGCGGCCGGCTCTCCGTGCGCTTCGCCTCCGCGTACGCCGAGGCCGAGGCGGTGCGCGAGCGGCTCGGCGACCGGCCGAACGCGTATCCCGAGCCGTTCCAGTTCATCCGGAAGATGGCCTGCTCGTTCGGGTGGGACTGGGGGCCGACGCTCGTGACCGCCGGCATCTGGCGGCCGGTCCGGCTGGAGCGCTGGTCCACGGCCCGGATCGCGCGGGTACGGCCGGTGGTCACGGTCGACGGCACGACCGGGCAGGTGGAACTGCTCGTCGACGTGGAACGGGCCGCGGTCGAGGCGGAGCTGCGGCTGGAGGCCCGGGTGGGGGGTGTCAGCGCGGTCACGGCCGTCGAGGGCACCGGCGGGGCGGTGCGGCTGGAGGTGCCGGAGGCGGCGCTGTGGTGGCCGCGCGGGTACGGGGAACAGCCGCTGTACGAGGTGGAGTTGACCTTGCACGGTGAGGGCCGCGCGCTCGACCGGTGGCGGCGGCGGATCGGTTTCCGAACGGTGGAGCTCGACCGGAGTGCCGACGGGCAGGGCACGGGGTTCACCTTCGTCGTCAACGGCGAGCGGCTGTTCGCGCGGGGGGTGAACTGGATCCCGGACGACGTCTTCCCGTCCCGGATCACCCGCGAGCGGTACCGGGAACGGCTGCGGCAGGCCGCCGACGCCCGGGTGGACCTCGTGCGCGTCTGGGGCGGCGGGATCTACGAGAGCGAGGACTTCTACGACGCCTGCGACGAGCTGGGGCTGCTGGTCTGGCAGGACTTCCCCTTCGCGTGCGCGGCCTATCCGGAGGAACAGCCGCTGCGCGGCGAGGTGGAGGCCGAGGCGCGG
The DNA here is from genome assembly GCF_042955065.1 of Streptomyces sp. NPDC012510. NCBI lineage: Bacteria > Bacillati > Actinomycetota > Actinomycetes > Kitasatosporales > Streptomycetaceae > Streptomyces > Streptomyces sp. NPDC012510. The sequence continues at coordinate 59,002 of NZ_JBIBEN010000012.1, read as the reverse complement.
GAGAACGTCGTACGGCTGATGCCGCATCCCTCGCTGGTGCTGTGGAACGGCAACAACGAGAACCTGTGGGGGTTCCGCGACTGGGGCTGGGAGCAGCGGCTCGCCGGGGAGTCGTGGGGTGAGGGGTACTACCTGGGTGTCCTGCCGCGTGTCGTCGCCGAGTTGGACCCGACGCGGCCGTACACGGCGGGCAGTCCGTGGTCGGGGTCCTGGGAGCGTCATCCGAACGATCCGGCGCACGGTACGCATCACTCCTGGGAGGTGTGGAACCGGGAGGACTACGCGGAGTACCGGGCGAACGTGCCCCGGTTCGTCGCCGAGTTCGGGTGGCAGGCGCCGCCCGCGTACGCGACGCTGCGGCGGGCTCTGGGCGAGGACGAGTTGGCTCCCGACTCCCCCGGCATGCTGCACCACCAGAAGGCGGACGACGGGAACGGGAAGCTGGAGCGGGGGCTCGCTCCTCATTTCGCCCTGCCCGAGGGGGACTTCGACCGCTGGCACTATCTGACGCAGATCAACCAGGCACGGGCCGTCGCCACCGGGATCGAGTACTGGCGCTCGCTCTGGCCGGTGTGCGCGGGCACGGTCGTGTGGCAGCTCAACGACTGCTGGCCGGTGACTTCCTGGTCGGCGATCGACGGGGACGGCCGGGAGAAGCCGCTGTACCACGAGCTGCGGCGGTTGTACGCGGACCGGTTGCTGACGTTGCAACGGCGCGATGACGGGTTGGCACTGGCCGCCGTGAACCAGGCGGCCGAGGAGTGGGTCCCGGACGGGCTGCGGTTGCGGCGGATGACCGTGGAGGGGGAGGTCGTCGCCGGGGTGACCGTCGGTGTCCGCGCCGCGGCGCGTACGGTCGCCGAGGTGCGGGTGCCGGGGGAGGTGGAGCCCGTGGGCGCGAAGGAGTTCCTGGTGGCCGACGCTGACGGGCTGCGGACGCTGTGGTTTCCCGCGCCGGACCGCGAAGTGCCTTATCCGCGACCGGAGTTCCAGGTCGAGGTCGGCGCGGAGTCGGTGACCGTGACGGCGCGGACCCTCGTACGGGACCTGCTGCTCCAGGCAGACCGGCTGGGGGCGGCGGCTCGGGCGGACACGGGGCTGGTGACGTTGCTGCCGGGTGAGCGGGTCGTCATCGGGGTGCGGGGCTGGGAAGCCGTGCCGGGTGTGGAGGACGTACGGCGGGCCCTGTTCTGTGTGGAGCCCGCGCGATGAGCACTCCGCCGGCCCCACGCGTGACCATCAGGGACGTCGCCGCGCGCGCCGGGGTGTCCAAGGGGGCGGTGTCCCTCGCGTTCAACCGGAAGCCGGGTCTGTCCGACGCCACGCGGGACCGGATCTTCGCCGCGGCGCGGGAGCTGGGCTGGGCGCCGAATCTGGCGGCGCGGTCGCTGTCGAGTCAGCGGGTGGACGTCGTGGGACTGGCGATCTGCCGTCCGGCGAAGCTGCTGGGGCTCGAGCCGTTCTACATGGACTTCATCTCCGGGGTGGAGAGCGTGCTGACCGAGCGGTCCTGCTCGTTGCTGCTGCGGCTGGTGCGGAATCTGGAGGAGGAGGTGGGGCTGCAGGACGCGTGGTGGCGGGGGCGGCAGGTAAGTGGGTCGATTCTTGTCGATTTCCGCGCGGATGATCCGAGAGTGGCCGCGGCGGGGCGGCTGGGGATGCCGGTGGTGGCGGTCGGGCACCCGTCGTTGACCGGGGGGCTCACGTCCGTGTGGACGGACGACGCGACCGCCGTGGCCGAGGCGGTGCGGTATCTGGCGGCGCTCGGGCATCGGCGGATCGCCCGGGTGGGAGGCGCTGCGGCGCTGGGGCACACGGTCATTCGTACGGCGGCGTTCGATCAGACGGCGCGGGAGTTGCGGCTGGCCGGGGCCTGGCAGGTGGCGACCGATTTCTCGGGGGAAGCGGGGGCTCGGGCCACTCGGTCGCTGTTGACCGGGGCAGGGGGTGATCGGCCTACGGCGATCGTCTATGACAACGACATCATGGCGGTGGCGGGGTTGTCGGTGGCGGCCGAGATGGGGATGCGGGTGCCCGCGGACGTGTCGCTGCTGGCCTGGGACGACTCGCAGCTCTGTCGGCTGACGCGGCCGACTCTTTCCGCGATGAGTCATGACGTGCACGGGTTCGGGGCGGATGTCGCGCGTACGTTGTTCGATGTGATCGCCGGAAGTGGGGCTTCGCATCCGGTGGCTACGCCTGTGCTGGTTCCCAGAGGGTCCACTGCGACCGCCCCCTGAGCGCCATCCGGGACTGCGCGTGCGTGGTGGCTGGTCGCGCGGTTCCCCGCGCCCCTAGGATGATGACGTAACCGGCGGTAACACGTGGAGCCCATGTGATGTTCGCCGCTCCCTCACCCAGGACTGTGCAGTCCTGTTACTCACAAGTAGCATGGGACTGAGCGCCCGCTCAGCGGTTGCTCGCAGCAGTGCCGTCCCGCACCTCTGGAGGAGAGCCATCGTGCCTCGTACCGTCAGGGACGTCGTCTTCGTCGACGGCGTCCGCACCCCGTTCGGCAAGGCGGGCCCGAAGGGCATCTACCACGAGACCCGCGCCGACGACCTCGTCGTGAAGGCGATCCGGGAGCTGCTGCGCCGCAACCCCGGTCTGGAGCCGGCGAAGATCGACGAGGTCGCCGTCGCCGCGACCACGCAGATCGGTGACCAGGGCCTCACCATCGGCCGCACGGCCGGCATCCTCGCCGGCCTGCCGCAGTCGGTGCCCGGCTACTCGATCGACCGTATGTGCGCCGGCGCGCTGACCGCCGTCACCACGGTCGCCGGTTCCGTCGCCTTCGGCGCGTACGACGTCGCCATCGCCGGTGGTGTCGAGCACATGGGCCGCCACCCCATGGGTGAGGGCGTCGACCCGAACCCGCGGTTCGTCAGCGAGAAGCTGGTCGACGAGTCCGCCCTGTTCATGGGCATGACCGCCGAGAACCTGCACGACCGCTACCCGACGATCACCAAGCAGCGCGCCGACGAGTACGCCGTGCGCTCGCAGGAGAAGGCCGCCAAGGCGTACGCCAACGGCAAGATCCAGGCCGACCTGGTGCCGATTTCGGTGCGCCGCACCAACGCGGAGGCCGGCGAGACCGGCTGGGGTCTCGTCACCGCCGACGAGCCGATGCGCCCCGGCACCACCCTGGAGAACCTGACCGGGCTGAAGACGCCGTTCCGCGTGCACGGACGGGTCACCGCCGGTAACGCGGCCGGGCTCAACGACGGTGCGACGGCCTCGATCATCGCCTCCGAGGACTTCGCCCGCGAGAACGGTCTCCCGGTCAAGATGCGTCTCGTCTCGTACTCCTTCGCGGGTGTCGAGCCGGAGGTCATGGGTTACGGCCCGATCCCGGCCACCGAGAAGGCGCTCGCCCAGGCGGGCCTGTCCATCGACGACATCGGCCTGTTCGAGATCAACGAGGCCTTCGCCGTGCAGGTGCTGGCCTTCCTGGAGCACTACGGCATCGCCGACGACGACGCCCGCGTCAACCAGTACGGCGGCGCCATCGCCTTCGGTCACCCGCTGGCCTCCTCGGGTGTGCGTCTCATGACGCAGCTCGCCCGCCAGTTCGAGGAGCAGCCCGAGGTCCGCTACGGCCTGACCACGATGTGCGTCGGCTTCGGCATGGGCGCCACCGTCATCTGGGAGAACCCGCACCACAAGGACGCCGGAGGCGACAAGTGAGCACCACCGCCGATCTTCTCAAGGGCGCGGCCGAGCTCTTCCCCGACGAGGTCGTGACGTCCGCGCACGTACGCCACCTCGACCTGCCGTTCGGGGCGGGCCGCTTCGCGCTCATCACCCTCGACAACGGCTTCGACCACACCAAGCCGACCACCTTCGGACCCGCGTCGCTGGCGAACCTGAACACCGCCATCGACCAGGTCGAGAAGGAGGCCGCGGCCGGCGAGATCGTCGGTGTCGGTGTCACCGGCAAGCCGTTCATCTTCGCCGTCGGCGCCGACCTCAAGGGTGTCGAGCTGCTGAAGGAGCACGAGCACGCGCTCGCCATCGGCAAGGGCGGCCACGAGGTCTTCAAGCGGCTGGCCACGCTCGCCGTGCCGACCTTCGCGTACTACAACGGTGCCGCGATGGGCGGCGGTGTCGAGGTCGGTCTGCACTGCTCCTACCGGACCGTCTCCGCGGCCCTCCCGGCGTTCTCGCTGCCCGAGGTGTTCCTGGGCCTGGTCCCGGGCTGGGGCGGCTGCACACTGCTGCCGAACCTGATCGGCGCCGACAAGGCCGTCTCGGTCATCATCGAGAACAGCCTCAACCAGAACAAGCAGCTCAAGGGCAAGCAGGTCTACGAGCTCGGGATCGCCGACGCCCTCTTCGAGGGTGCCGACTTCCTGGAGCAGTCGCTGATCTGGACGGCGTCCGTCCTCAAGGGCGAGATCGTCATCGAGCGCCCGGTGATCGACCGCGGTGAGGCCTGGGACCAGGCCGTCGCCAAGGGCCGGTTCATCGCGGACAGCAAGGTGCACGGGGCCGCCCCGGCCGCGTACCGCGCACTGGACATCATCGCCGCCGCCAAGAACGGCGACCTCCAGCAGGGCTTCGACGCCGAGGACATCGCCCTCGCCGACCTGATCATGGGTGGCGAACTGCGTGCCGGCATCTACGCCTTCAACCTGGTGCAGAAGCGCGGCAAGCGCCCCGCCGGCGCCCCGGACAAGTCGCTCGCGCGTCCGGTCACCAAGGTCGGTGTCGTCGGCGCCGGTCTGATGGCCTCCCAGCTGGCCCTGCTGTTCCTGCGCCGCCTGGAGGTGCCGGTCGTACTCACCGACATCGACCAGGAACGCGTCGACAAGGGTGTGGGCTACGTCCACGCCGAGATCGACAAGCTGCTGCTCAAGGGCCGGATCAACCAGGACAAGGCCAACCGCCTCAAGGCGCTGGTCACCGGTGTCCTGGACAAGGCCGAGGGCTTCTCCGACGCGGACTTCATCATCGAAGCCGTGTTCGAGGAGATCGGGGTCAAGCAGCAGGTGTTCGCGGAGGTCGAGGCGGTCGCCCCGGCGCACGCGATCCTCGCCACCAACACCTCCTCGCTGTCGGTGACCGAGATGGCGTCGAAGCTGAAGAACCCCGAGCGGGTAGTCGGCTTCCACTTCTTCAACCCGGTCGCGATCCTGCCGCTGCTCGAGATCGTGCGCGGCGAGCAGACCGACGACGCCTCGCTGGCCACGGCCTTCGGTGTCGCCAAGAAGCTGAAGAAGACCGCGGTCCTGGTGAAGGACGCCCCGGCCTTCGTCGTCAACCGCATCCTCACCCGCTTCATGGGCGAGATCCAGAACGTCATCGACGAGGGCACGCCGGTCGACGTGGCGGAGAAGGCGGTCGAGCCGCTGGGTCTGCCGATGTCGCCGCTGGTGCTTCTGGAGCTGGTCGGCCCGGCCATCGGTCTGCACGTCTCCGAGACCCTCAACGGCGCCTTCCCGGACCGCTTCAAGGTCTCCCCCAACCTCAAGGCGGTCGTCGAGGCCGGCAAGCGCGGCTTCTACGTCTACGACTCCGGCAAGCCGGAGCTGGACCCCGAGGTCGCCGCCCTCCTCAAGCAGGGCGATGCCGTCCTGACCGAGGAGCAGGTGCGGGCCCGCGTGCTCGACGCCGTCGCCCAGGAGATCGGGCTGATGCTCGAGGAGGGCGTCGTCGCCGAGGCGCAGGACATCGACCTCTGCCTGATCACGGGCGCGGGCTGGCCCTTCCACCTGGGCGGCATCACGCCGTACCTGGACCGTGAGGGCGTCAGCGAGCGGGTGAACGGCAAGAAGTTCCTGGAGCCCGGCGTGGCCTCCGTCCCCGCGTAGGCACCGGACACGGTGGAGGGCCCCCGCTGCGGCGGGGGCCCTCTTCTCATGCGTCCTCGGCGTCCCCTCCGGCCACCGCGAGCCGTTCCTTCAGTTCGGCGTTCTCCGCCTCCAGCAGGGCGATGCGCTTACGGGCGAAGTACAGCTCCATGACGGCGTCGTGGAACTCGGAGATGAGCTCTTCGGGAGTCAGTTGCACGCTCGTGGTCCCCCTAGGCCAGGGTGACGGGGTCGCCGCCGTCGGAGCTGAGCCACTTCAGCCTGCCCTGCTCCGCGTAGAGGACGCCACCGCCGAGGGACGGGGTCCTCAGCCCGGTCGGCGGGGTGTCGACGTCCGCGATGTGGGTCACGCCCTCGACGACGAGTGCGGGGTCCTTGGTGCGCTGGACCACGTGCATCTGCCCCTTCACCGTGCCGCCACGGTCGATGCCGACGCCTATCAGGCCGGTTCCCTTGACGACGAAGTCCTCAAGGCCCGCGTTGTTCCGCAGGACCAACAGGGCCCCCTTGGTGGGCCCGTCGGTCGCGGTGACGAAGATGCCCTGAGCGGCCGTGCCCACCGTCGCCAGGTTGATCGAGAGGCCGGACGCACCGGAGTCGGAGCCATCGGCGTATCCCATGTGCGTGATCTTCAGGGTGCCGCGTGCCGCCTTCTCATGGCCGGTGATGTACATCGCCGAGGAGGCCGGGTTCGTCGACGTCACGTTCAGCGCGGCCTTGTCGCCCGAGGCGGCCGCGTAGTTGATCTTGACTGGGTACGCCGTGGGGGAATCACCGTAGAACGCGGCCGGCGCGGCGTACTGCGTGTACTCGTCGTCGGCCGCCGCCTCGGAGCCGCCGGCCACGGTCACCGCGCCCGCCGTGAACGCCCCGAGGAACACTCTGCGTCCCACTGCCATGTGTGTACTCACCTTCCGTCTGGTGGAGTTGGCCATGTGATCACGTTTCACAGGATCCACTCAACCAACGGCCGTCCGGTCCGGGACGGATTCGTCCCGTCCGGTCCGGACCGGTCCGGACCGGACCGGACCGGACCTGTCCCGTCCTGTCCAGTTCGGTCCAGTCCGGAACAGATCCTTCCCGTCCGTTCACACCCGTGTCGCTGACTCCATCACGAGTCCCGGCTCGGGGGACTGCCGGGCCACGCGCAGCGCGCCCGCCGTGTCGACGAAGGCCACCACCACCCGGCCGTAGGCGTCCCGCGCCAGCGCCGGGCTCTGCGCGCAGCGCTCGCCGACGGGCGACCACCACAGACCCGCGCCCTCGTTCTCCGTGCCGCAGGCCGCGAGCATGACCTGGCCGTCGAGGGTGCGATGGGCGAGGACCGTGCAGTCGTATCCGTCGATCGGGGTGCGCAGCGCCGCGATCCGCCCCTCGGCCCGTGACCCGCCGAGCGGGACCGGGAGGCCGTCCGGACGGTGGGCGACGAGTTGGCCGGTCGCGGGGTCCGTCCAGTAGAAGGTCATGCGCTCCGGGGCGGTCTCCAGCGCCGTGGCGCTGCCGTCGGCCATGGCGACGGTCAGGTCGGGGCAGCGCTCCACCGCCCCGTCCGGCTCGCTCTGGCGCCATCGCGCGGCGGACCCGTCCCCGGGAACCAGCACATCCGCACAGCCGGATCCGGTGGCGGCCACGGCCATCCCGTCGCGCAGCTTGGCGCCCTTCAGGTCACGCCAGGGCTCCCACCGGCCGTTCGCCGCCTCACGGCGCATACAGACCCCGCCGCCGGCGTTGCGCACGAAGACATGGACGCGCCCCGATCGGCTGACCACGGCCGCCGGCACACCGATACGGCGCTCCTTCTCGGCGGTCCGCTGCGGATTTCCCACCGAGCGCCACTCGGTGACGGGCCGTCCCGGCTGGTACTGGATGGCGTGCGCGATGTCGACCGTGGCCGTCTCGCCCGCGGCGCCCCGTGAGCGCCGGGCGACGAAGTGCACATAGCCGTCGGCGCCCTGAGCGAGTGACACATCGGTCACGTCCGGGGCCGCGAAGAAGTCCGGGCCCGACCAGTGCGGGCCGCCCGGGCGGATCTCCGTCCAGCGCAGCAGGCCGCCCCCGGTGCGGGCGTACGCGGTGAGCCGACCGTCCCGGCCGACGACCAGCCACCGTCCGTCCACCGCCGCTTCGGCGCGGGGCACGTCGTACGACGCGTTCCCCGCCTCCCGGCTCGGGCCGCCGCCGCGTCTGTCGCGTCCGGGCTTCACCCGCATTGTGGTGCCCCCTCCTGTCTCTCGCCAGCACAACTGTGCGGACGCATGTCCATAGTGCAACGCCGTCCAGGCGGCCCATCGACCGGCTCCCCCACCCGAGTTCCACGAGCGCCCCGCGGGGCGGGACTTCGTCCGGTTCGCGGGGTGCGCCCCGGTGAAGCCCCCGACGCGGGGCGACAATGGTGAACCATGACGACCCTCGTGATCATCGACGCCGCCAACGTCATCGGTTCCGTTCCCGACGGCTGGTGGCGCGACCGGCGCGGCGCGGCGGAACGCCTGCGCGACCGGCTCGCCCTCGACGGGCTCCCCGGCCATGACGGGCCCGTCGAGCTCGTCATGGTCGTCGAGGGTGCGGCCCGCGGTGTGGAGTCCGCACCCGGCGTACGGGTCGACGCGGCTCCCGGCAGCGGCGACGACCGCATCGTCGAACTGGTCGCCGAGGAGGGCCGGGACCGCCCCTGCCTCGTCGTCACCGCCGACCGTGAACTACGGCGCCGCGTCGGTGAGTTGGGCGCGGAGGTGACCGGCCCTCGTACCGTGCGTGGGGATTCCTGAGCGCGGCTACCGGGTGCCGCGTCCCGGCGGGTCGGTGGCCTCCCCCGATGCGGTCTCCTCGTGGCGTCCGAGGCGGCTGTGGGAGCGGCCGTAGACGAAGTAGACGAGGAAGCCGGCGGCCATCCAGAGGGCGAAGCGGAGCCAGGTCTCAGCGGGGAGGTTGAGCATCAGCCAGAACGAGGCGAGGACCGACAGGATCGGGATGACCGGCACCCACGGGGTGCGGAAGGCCCGGTGCAGGTCGGGGCGGGTCCGGCGGAGGATGATGACACCGATCGCGACGACCACGAAGGCGAACAGCGTGCCGATGTTGACCAGTTCGGCCAGCTCGCTCAGCGGGGTGAAGCCCGCGAGGATCGCGATGACCACACCGAGCAGGATGGTCGGCCGGTGCGGGGTCTTGAACCGGGGGTGGACGCGGGAGAAGAAGCGCGGCAGCAGTCCGTCGCGGCTCATCGCGAAGAAGACCCGGGTCTGACCGAGCAGCAGGATCATGCACACGGTCGTCAGACCGACGGCGGCGCCGAAGCTGATGAAGCCCGCGAACCACGGGTGCCCGGTGGCCTTGAACGCGTCGGCGAGCGGCGCGGTCACCGACAGGTCGGTGTAGTGCTGCATGCCGGTGACGACGATCGACACCAACACGTACAGGGTGGTGCAGATGATGAGCGAGCCGAGGATGCCCCGGGGCATGTCGCGCTGCGGGTTCTTCGTCTCCTCGGCCGCCGTGGCCACGACGTCGAAGCCGATGAACGCGAAGAAGACCACGGAGGCGGCCGTGAAGATGCCCATCACACCGAAGTTGGCGGGCGCCCAGCCGAAGATGAGCTGGATCAGCGGCGACTGGAGACTATCGCCGGCCGGCACCTCCTGTGCCTTGGGGATGAACGGGTCGTAGTTGTCGCCGTTGACGAAGAAGGCGCCCGCGATGATCACGGTGAGGACGACCGTCACCTTGATGGCGACGACGAGGGAGGTGACCCGCGCGGAGAGCTTGGTGCCGAGCACGAGGATGACGGTGAGTACCAGGACGAGCAGGGCGGCGAGGATGTCGAACCCGAAGCCGTCGGCCCCGTCTCTCGTGCCGAGCGCCGCGGGCAGCTCCCAGCCCGCGTTGGCCAGCAGCGAATGGATGTAGCCGGACCAGCCGACCGCCACCACCGCCGTCCCCAGCGCGAACTCCAGGACCAGGTCCCAGCCGATGATCCAGGCGGGCAGTTCCCCGAGGGAGGCGTACGAGAAGGTGTACGCGGATCCGGCGACCGGGACCGTGGAGGCGAACTCCGCGTAGCACAGGGCGGCCAGGGCGCAGACGACGCCGGCCACGAGGAAGGCGAGGGCCACGGAGGGACCGGCGTTGTTCTTGGCGACCGTACCGGTGAGGACGAAGATGCCGGTGCCGATGATGACACCGACGCCGAAGACCGTCAGATCCAGCGCGGACAGGGATTTCTTGAGCGCGTGCTCTGGTTCCTCGGTGTCGAGGATGGACTGCTCGACCTTCTTCGTCCGGAAGAGTGTGCTGCTCACAGGCGGACCTCCCACGCTTGTCGTCCTCGACATGATCGAGAGGGGGCGTGGAGCGTATGCCCGGTCACGAGCGGTTTCACGCGAACGGGCCGGTCTCACCACCGTAAAGGATGGCGGGACCGGCCCGAGAGGCACAGGGCCGCGCGTCAGTCGCGCGCGGGCTCCACCTCTGCCGCGGCGCCGTCGAACCGGCCGTCGATCTTGGAGACCAGACCGGTGACCTGGCGCGCGATGTCGGGCGCGGTGAGCCCGATCTCGGCCAGCACCTCGGCGCGGGAGGCGTGGTCGAGGAAGCGCGGCGGGATGCCGAAGTCGCGCAGCGGGATGTCGACGCCCGCGTCGCGCAGCGCCTGGGCGACGGCCGATCCGACCCCGCCGACACGGGAGTTGTCCTCGACGGTGACGACCACGCGGTGCTTGTCCGCGAGGGGTGCCATGTGCTCGTCGACCGGCTTGACCCAGCGGGGGTCGACGACGGTCGTGGTGATGCCCTGCTTGTCGAGCAGGTCGGCGATCTCCAGGCACATCGGGGCGAGGGCGCCGACGGAGACCAGGAGCACGTCCGGGGTGTCCGTGCCCGGCTCGCGCAGCACGTCCATGCCGCCGACGCGGCGCACGGCCGGTACGGCGGGGCCGACGGCGCCCTTGGAGAAGCGGACCACGGTCGGCGCGTCCGTCACCTCGACGGCCTCGCGCAACTGGGCGCGCACCTGGTCGGCGTCGCGCGGGGCGGCGAGCCTGAGCCCCGGGACGACCTGGAGGATCGACATGTCCCACATGCCGTTGTGCGAGGCGCCGTCGGTGCCGGTGACGCCGGCCCGGTCCAGGACGAAGGTCACCCCGCACTTGTGCAGAGCGACGTCCATCAGGACCTGGTCGAAGGCCCGGTTGAGGAAGGTCGCGTACACGGCGAAGACCGGGTGCAGACCGCCCGTGGCGAGGCCCGCCGCCGACACGGCGCCGTGCTGCTCGGCGATGCCGACGTCGTACACCCGCTCGGGGAAGGCCTTGGCGAACTTGTCGAGCCCGACCGGCTGGAGCATGGCCGCCGTGATGGCGACGATGTCCTCGCGCTCCTTGCCGAGCTTGACCATCTCCTCGCCGAAGACGGAGGTCCAGTCGGCTCCGGAGGAGGCGATCGGCAGGCCCGTGTCCGGGTGGATCTTGCCGACGGCGTGGAAGCGGTCCGCCTCGTCCTGGAGGGCGGGCTGGTAGCCGCGGCCCTTCTCGGTGAGGCAGTGCACGATGACCGGACCGCCGAAGCGCTTGGCGCGGGACAGCGCGGACTCCAGGGCCTCGATGTCGTGTCCGTCGATCGGCCCGACGTACTTCAGGCCCAGGTCCTCGAACATGCCCTGCGGGGCGATGAAGTCCTTGAGGCCCTTCTTGGCGCCGTGCAGCGTCTCGTAGAGCGGCCGGCCGAGGACGGGGGTCCGCTCCAGCAGGTCCTTGCCGCGGGCCAGGAACCGCTCGTAGCCGTCGGTGGTCCGCAGGGTGGCCAGGTGGTTGGCGAGGCCGCCGATGGTCGGCGCGTACGACCGCTCGTTGTCGTTGACGACGATGACCAGGGGGCGGTCCTTGGCGTCCGCGATGTTGTTGAGCGCCTCCCAGGCCATACCGCCGGTGAGCGCGCCGTCCCCGATGACCGCGACCACGTGGTCGTCGCGCTTGAGCACCTGGTTGGCCTTGGCGAGGCCGTCGGCCCAGCCGAGCACCGTGGAGGCGTGGCTGTTCTCGATGACGTCGTGCTCGGACTCGGCCTGCGAGGGGTAGCCGGAGAGGCCGCCCTTCATCTTCAGCTTGGAGAAGTCCTGACGGCCGGTGAGCAGCTTGTGCACGTAGGACTGGTGGCCCGTGTCCCACAACACCTTGTCCTTGGGCGAGTCGAAGACGCGGTGCAGCGCGATGGTGAGCTCGACCACGCCGAGGTTCGGGCCGAGGTGACCGCCGGTCTTCGACACCGCCTCGACGAGGAAGGTCCGGATCTCCTCCGCCAGCTGGTCCAACTGCTCCTGGCTGAGCCGGTCCAGATCGCGCGGTCCCCTGATGCGGGTCAGCAGCGGCACCCGTGCCTCCTTGCAATAGTGCTGTCCGAGCGTTGCCGGGATCGTCGAAGTCTAATCTTTCGCGTGCCCCGCCCACTGCGGGGCAGGTGGGTCCTGCGTCACGCGAACGGCCGTAGACCATCCTGTACAAACGCCCCGGAACAAAACGTCCGACGGCGAAGAGAAGTGCCCGGCACCAGAATCGGTGTCGGGCACTTGTTCGCGAGGGATCGATACCGCGTCGTGAAGGGACACGGGGAACCGCGGGTTGGCCACGGACAACCCGCGGCCGCGAACCGGGCCGCCGGCGACGGACAGCACCCCCGGGCGGCGTCCCTCCGTCGGACCGCTACGCGCGACCCGCCGCCTTCTGGCTCCTCCGGGAGACGGAGTCGATGACCACCGCGCCCAGGAGCACCGCACCCGTGATCATGTACTGGATCGACGTGTTCATGTTCAGCAGGTCGAGTCCTGTCTGGATCGACTGGATCACCAGCATGCCCAGCAGGGCCGACCACACCGACCCACGCCCACCGAAGAGGCTGGTCCCACCGATGACCGCCGCGGCGATCGCGAGCATCAGGGTGTTGCCGCCACCGGCGGAGAGCGTCGCACTCGCCGTCTGACCGGCGAAGAACATTCCGCCGACCGCCGCGAACCCACCGGAGATGGCGAACACGGTGATCCGGATCAGCGGCACGTTGATACCCGCACGACGCGCCGCCTCGATGCCGCCGCCGACCGCGAACACCTTGCGGCCGTACGTCGTCCGGCGCAGCACGAAGTCCACGATCACCAGCGCCGCCAGGAAGATCACCAGAGCGTTGGAGACGCCGGCCGCGTTGTTGAGCACGGCGGCGGCCGCGAAGGAAGCGACCGCGAGCGCGCCGACGCGCAGCAGGATCTCGCTGGTCGGCCGGAACGGCACGCCCGCGGTCCGACGGCGGCGCTGCTCACCGAGGTTGCCGGCGAGCGAGAGCACGACGGCGAGACCGGCCAGGATGTACGCGCCGATGATGGCCTGGTCCATGAAGAAGGAGCTCTGGCCGAGCAGATGGACCGGACCGGTCTCGGACGGGATGTTGATGGTGCCGCTGTCGCCCAGCAGCCACAGCATCAGACCGTTCCAGCCGAGGAAGCCGGCCAGGGTGACGACGAAGGCAGGCACCCCGATCCTGGCGAAGAACCAGCCGTGCAGCGCGCCGATGGCGATGCCGGTGACGATCGCCAGGGCCAGCGCCAACCAGGCGTTCATGCCCTGGTTCACCACGAACACGGCGAACAGGGTGGAGGCCAGACCGCTGACCGAGCCCACCGAGAGATCGATCTCGCCGAGCAGCAGCACGAACACCAGACCGATGGCGAGCATGCCGGTTGCCGACAGGAAGTAGCTGATGTTCGAGAGGTTGTCGGCGCTGAGGAAACGATCGTTCTGGAGCTGGAAGATCGTCCAGATGACGATCAGGCCGATGACCACCGGCAGCGAGCCCAGCTCGCCGCCCTTCACCTTGCGCTTGAACTCCGTGAGGTAGCCCCGGAAGCCCTCTTCACGGATGAGCAGCCGGGGGTCGACGACGGTCACGGGGGCGGCCGTCGGGTCGTCGGCGGGCGCGACGGTGCTCTGCCCCTCCACCACGCCGGCCTTGCCGCTCTTCACGGTCTTCGACGTGTCGCTCACTGTGCCGCCTCCGCGGTGCGCCGCCCCGCACGACGGGTCACGGCGTTGTCCGTGGCGCCCGTGATCGCGGCGATGATCTCTTCATGGCTGGTGTCCTTCACCGGGAAGGAACCGTTGTTCCTGCCCAGGCGCAGGACGGCGACGGTGTCCGCGACCGCCTTCACATCGGCCATGTTGTGGCTGATGAGGATGACCGCGAGGTCGCGCTCGCGCAGCCGCTCGACCAGGTCGAGGACCTGCGCGGTCTGCTCGACGCCGAGGGCGGCGGTGGGCTCGTCCAGGATGACCAGCTTGGGGTCGCCGATCAGGGCGCGGGCGATGGCGACGACCTGGCGCTGACCGCCGGAGAGGCTGGCGATCGGGATGCGCACGCTCGGGATCCGGATGGAGAGCGTGGACAGCAACTCGCGCGAGTTCTTCTCCATCGACACCTCGTCGATGACGCCCCGGTACAGCAGTTCGCGACCGAGGTAGAGGTTGCCGACGACGTCCAGGTTGTCGCAGAGCGCGAGGTCCTGGTAGACGGTCGCGACGCCGAGTCCCTGGGCGTCGTGCGGCTTGTTGATCCTGACAGGGCTGCCCTGCCACTCGATGACGCCCTCATCGATGGGGTGAACACCCGCGATCGTCTTGACCAGGGTCGACTTACCTGCGCCGTTGTCGCCCACCAGGGCGACCACTTCTCCGGCGTGGACCTCCAGATCGACGTCGGTGAGTGCCTGCACCGCACCGAATCGCTTGGAGACTCCGCGCAACGCCAACACGGGCGTAGCGGACACGTGAACCATCTCCTTCGCCGCCTGACCGGCGGGATGCCGCGCTTGGGAACAGGCGCGGAGGACTGTGCGTGACGCACAAGGCTTACAAGATGAAGACAACCGGCTTCCCCGCGCCCGGTTGCGGCGCGGGGAACTGCGCGACCGGCCACGACGATGCCGCGGACGACTGACCACCCTCACGGCGTCTCCGGTGGAGCGTCCGCGCGGTGGTTGTCCGACGCCCGCCCCGGCAGCGGGGTCTGAAAATGGGGCGGGCGTCGGACAGGTCCGCGGGACCGTGCGCGGCGGTCGCGTCTCGAGTGACTACTCGAGACCGGCGTCCTTGCAGGCCTTGGCGTACTCGGGGGTGCAGATGTTGGCGACCGTGTACAGGCCGTCCTTGACGACCGTTTCCTTGATGTTGTCCTTGGTGACGGACACCGGGGTCAGCAGCTTCGCGGGCACCTTGTCACCGGAACCGCTGGTCACCTCGGTGTCGGCCACGGACTTGACGTCCTTGCCCTCCAGCAGGTTGACCGCGAGCTCGGCGGCGGTGTCGGCCTCCGGCTTGTAGGCCTTGTAGACCGTGGAGGACTGGGTGCCGGCGACGATCCGCTGGATGGCGGCGAGTTCGGCGTCCTGACCGGTCAGCGGGATGTTGCTGATCTTCGCACCCTTGAGGGTGTTGGCGATGCCACCGGCCATGCCGTCGTTGGCGGCGTAGACGCCCGCGATGTTCTTGGCGCCCAACTGGGTGATCGCCGCGGACATCTTCTGGGCGGCGACCGTGTCCTTCCACAGGCCGGACTGCTCGTAGGCGATGTCGACCTTGCCGTCGAGGACCTTGTGGGCGCCTGCCTTGAACTGGCCGGCGTTCGGGTCGGCGTCGTCACCGTTGATCATGACGACCTTGGCCTTGGGGGTCGCCTTGTCGCCGAGGGCGTCGAGCAGGGCCTGGCCCTGGAGCTCGCCGACCTTGACGTTGTCGAAGGAGACATAGGCCGAGACCGGGCCCTGGGCGAGGCGGTCGTAGGCGACGACCTTGACGCCCTTGTCCACCGCGGTCTGGATGGAGGACTTGATCGCGGCGGAGTCCTGGGCGGAGACGACGATGACCTTCACGCCCTTGGTCACCATGCTGCTCATCTGCTGGGCCTGCTTGGCCGGGTCGGCAGCGGCGTTCGCGTACTGGACGTCGCAGTCGGAGCAGAGCTCCTTGACCTTGTCCTCGAAGTACGGCTTGTCGAACTTCTCGTAGCGCGCAGTGACGTTGTCGGGCAGCAGCAGACCGATGGACTTGCTGTCCGAGCCGCTTCCGCCACTGTCCGAGTCGTTGTCGTCGCCGGCCTTGCCGCAGGCGGCCACGGACAGCGCCAGCGAAACCGCGGTGGCGCCGATCACGACTCTACGCATCGTTGCGTTCATTTGGGTTGTGCCTCCCTGACACGGGCCGCAGCGCTGCGGCCGAGGTGGCTGGAAGTCAACTCGGCCACACGTGCGACGTCAAGAAGTAAATCCTTAACGGGTTGGCAACGGCGTGTTTCGTTCTCTAAGTGAAGACAGGGGTCGCTGCGGAGAGGGTCCCGTCCAAAAGGGTCGAATCACCCATCTCGCTGAGGGCCAGCGCCAGGGCTCCGAGAACCTCGGCCCGACCGCCAAGTGCCCCTGGCAACACCGAGAGTTGACGTGCGGCACTCGGGATCGCGTACCGGCCGACCGACTCCCTTATGGGCCCGAGAACCAACTCTCCGGCCTCGGCGAGATCGCCACCGAGGACCACGCGGCTCGGGTTCAGCAAATTACAGAGATTGGCGACTCCACTTCCGATGTGTCGGCCGACGTCGGCGATCACCCGACGACAACCCGGGTCTCCGTCCCTCGCCAACCGTACGACGCCCTCCATGGTCAGATCGGTGCCGTGACTGGACTGGAGGAGCGGCAGCACATAGCGCGCTGCCGCGAAGGTCTCCAGACAGCCGCGGTTCCCGCAACGGCAGACCGGGCCGGACTCATCAAGAGTAATATGCCCGATTTCTCCCGCAGTGCCACCCGGGCCCCGGTAGATCTTGCTGTCGATGACCAGGCCGGCACCCACACCACTGGAGACCTTGATGTACGCCAGGTCCCGCACTCCGCGGCCACTGCCCCAGACCAGTTCGCCGAGTGCGCCGAGGTTGGCGTCGTTGTCCACGTGCACCGGGACGCCGAGGCGGTGGCGCATCTCGGCGGCGGGTTTGGTGCCGGTCCAGCCCGGCAGGATGGCGGTGGAGCCGAGCGTCCCGGACTCGACGTCGATCGGGCCGGGCACGCCGAGCCCCACGCCCGCGATCTTCGTGCGGTCCACGCCGGTGGCCTCGACCAGCCGGGTGACCAGCTGCTCCGCCCGGTCGAAGCCCTGGGCGGAGGAGGCGTCCACGTCCAGCGGCTCGGACTCCTCGGCCAGCACCTGGTGGGCGAGATTCCCGATCGCGACGCGCAAATGCGTGTGTCCGAAGTCCACACCGATCACGATCCCGGCGTCCCCGCTGAGCGAGACGGCACGGGCCCGGCGGCCACCCGCCGACGTGGGGGTGACCTCGACGGTTCCCCGGTCCTTGAGTTCGCGCACGATGTTGGAGACCGTGGCCGCGGACAGGCCCGTCGTCCTGGCGATCTCCGCCTGCGTGAGCGACCCGGCGAGACGCACCGCCCGCACGACGCGTTCGAGATTTGCTCGGTGCAGCGACGACTGCGACCCCGGAGTCTCCACGACGACCTCCTGCGCACGGGGCCTCAGCGGCGGGGCCCCGTCTATGTCCAACTAGTGAACTCTAAGCTGAGCCGTTCGGGTCACCTCTCGTCAAGAGGTTGAGCCGTATCGGGGGACGAGCGCACATGCGTGTACACCGCTCCCCCTTGGGGGAAACGGTGTACGACGCCCGCGGGAAATTACTTCAGCGCACCTGCCGTCAGCCCCTGCACGACCTGGCGCTGGAAGACGACGTACGCGGCGAGGACCGGCAGCATCGCCATGACCAGACCGGCGAAGAGGCCGGACCAGTCACCCTTGTAGCCCTGGCTGACGGCAAGCTGGACGAGGCCCTGGGTGAGCACCTTCCGGTCCGGTTCGGTGTTGAGGACCGTCGGCAGCATGTACTGGTTCCACTGCCCCAGGAAGTTGAAGATGCTGATGCTGATCAGACCGGGCTTGGCCATCGGCAGCATCACCTGGAAGAACGTCCTGGTGTGCGAGGCGCCGTCCACGAAGGCCGCCTCGGCCACCGAGGTCGGCAGCGTCCGGAAGAAGGCCGTCATGAAGAACACCGTGAACGGCAGCGAGTACCCGATGTAGACCAGGATCAGTCCGGGCAGCGTGTTCAGCAGGGCGAGGTTCTGCATGACGTAGAACAGCGGGACCAGCGCCAGGATGATCGGGAAGCTCATCCCCCCGATGAACAGGAAGTAGATGAAGCGGTTCCCGGGGAAGTCGAACCGGGCGAGGACGTAGGCCGCCATGGAGCCCAGCAGCATGGTGCCGACGAGCGAGCAGCCGACCACGATCACCGTGTTGAGGAAGTAGTCGCTCATGTTCGCCTCGGTCCAGGCGCGCGACCAGTTCTCGAAGTGCAGCGAGTCGGGGAGCGCCCACGGCGAGGAGAAGATGTCCCGGTCGGTCTTGAACGAGGTCATCACCGCCCATAGCAGCGGCAGCACGACCATGAACGCCCACAGGATCAGTACGCCGTGCGAGAAGACGTTGAGGACCGTGCCCTCGGAGGCCTTCGCCGGCGGCGTGGGCGCGCCCGTCGTCCTGCCGACGGACGGCACCTCCTCGGCGGGCCCGGCGGGAGGCGTGTCGGTCGTCTTCACTGGTGTCCTCCTCGCGGCTCGATCGGCATGGTCCTGACGGTCGGGCTGGTCAACGGCCCGGTCCTGACGGTCGGCCCCGTCGGCCCGGTCGGCCCGGTCGGCCCGGTCGGCCCGGTCGGCCCGGTCGGCGACACGGTCGGTCCGGTCCCCATCAGTACTCCAGCCGCTCGCGCCGGCCCAGCTTCATCACGATCGCGACGAAGAGCAGCGTGACCACGAGCAGGGCGACTCCGATCGTGGTCGCGTAGGCGGCCTGACCGTCACGGAACGCCTTCTGGTACACGTACAACGGCAGGACGGTCGTCGAGTAGTCGGGGCCGCCGCCGTTCGGCCCCACGGTCATGATCTGCACCACCGCGAAGGTCTCGGCACCCAGCGCGAGGATGCCGACGTAGGCCCAGCCGGACTGCACCGTGTCCCAGAGCAACGGCAGGGTGATCCGGAAGAACGTGGTGAGGCGGTTGGCGCCGTCCAGTAGCGCGGCCTCGTAGTAGTCCCGGGGGATGGAGGCCATTCCGGCGGAGAAGAGCACGACGAAGAACCCGACGGTGCTCCAGACGAGGACCGCGAAAACGCACCACAGGGCGAGATCGGGATCGCCGAGCCAGTCGGGCTGGACATCGTCCAGGCCGACGGCCTTCAGTCCGGAGTTCAGCGCACCGCTGTTGGGGTTGTAGGCGAACTGGAACAGCAGGGCGACGATCGCGATCGACAGCACCTGAGGAAAGAAATAGACGACCTTGTAGAACGAGGAGCCGCGTACGCCCGCGATCGCGGCGTCCTTACGGCGGCGCCCGCCGACATTGAGCATGAAGGCGAAGAACAGGGCGAGGGTGAGCGTGGCCAGCGGAAGCAGCACGACGAGCATCACGCTGTGCTGGAACGACTTCCAGAACACCTCGTCGTCGAGCATCCTCGTGAAGTTCTTGAACCCCACCATCTGGAACTCGGGGCTCAGCCCGCTCCAGTCCGTGAACGAATAGAAGATGGACTGGACGAACGGCCAGATCACGAAGAGGCCGTAAATGGTCAGGGGGGCTGCCAGGAACCCCACGATGAAACGGTACTTGCCGTGCTGCATTCCTACCGACCCGTTCTTCCCGCTTCCCGCGAGAACTGCCGCCGACGCCGCCGTCACGAGTCGGGGACCCGAGTCGATGCCGGGTCCCCGACCGCACTCACTGGTGCTTGTAGTGCTTGATGGAGTCGTCCTTGGCCGCCTCGTCGGCGTAGGCCTGGATCTTCTTGATGGCCTCGGCCGGGGTGAGTCGCCCGGCCATCATCTCGCCGAGACCGCCGACCCCGATCTTCTCCTTCTGCAGCGCCACGTACCAGTCCTGGATGCGCGGGTTGACCACGTTGTCGCCGGCCTTCTCCAGGGCCGCGACACCGGACTCCAGGCCGGGGGTCAGGTCGATGCCGTCGGTGCCGCCGTTGAACGCCGTGAGCGACTTGACGGACGTGGTGAAGTTCTTCGACGAGGCCTCGCTGAGCATGATGCGCAACTGCTCCATGCCACCGTCGGGGTTCTTGGCCTTGGCGGGCACGATGAAGGGCTCGCCGCCGGACGCCCAGATGGTGCCGAAGGGCATCTTGTCCGAGCTGTCGATGCCGGTGGGCGCGGACACCGCGAGATCGAAGTCCTCCGGCATGGTCTTCGCCGCCTCGTTCTCCACCCAGGAGCCGTTCGGGATGAAGAGTGCCTTGCCCTCGGTCCACGCCGTCTGCGACTGGATGTGGTCCAGGCCCGGCGTGCCCTGGAGGATGTAGCCCTTCCGGTAGAGCTCGTAGTAGGCCTCGAAGCAGGTCTTGACCGCGGGGTGCTTCCAGGCGTTCGGCTCCAGGTTGTCGATGGCGTCGAGCACCTCCCGGCCGCCGACCTTGGCGATCATCGGATAGAGCGAGAAGGGGATGTAGTACGGGTGCTTGCCCGCGTACGTCCAGCCGGCCATGCCCTTCTTCTTCGCCTTCGCGCAGACCGCGAGCATGTCGTCCCAGGTCTCCGGGTACGTGGCGTCGAGCGAGTCCAGCGCCTTCCGGGAGTACCACACGCCGTAGACGGTGTACGCGTAGTACATGATCCAGACGGGGTCACCGTCGAACTGGCCCATCTCCACGATGCCGGGGCGCAGGGTGTCCCGGACCTTCTTGGAGGGGTCGTCCACGGAGGGCGCGTCCAGCAGCGGGGTGAGATCGGCGAGCTGCTTCTGGCCCACCAGGACGCCCATGTCCATCTGCTCGGCGCCGGAGTTGTCGATCAGGTCGGGCGGTGTGCCCTGGTTGAAGCGCGGCTGGAGAACCGACTGGATCTTCTGGGTGGAGGAGAACTTGACCTTTGCGCCGGGGAATTTCTTCTGGTAGACCGTCTTGGCGTCCTCGGCGTACTTCGTGCCGAAACCACCGTCGAAAATGACGATCTCCAGCGGCGCGCTCGCGTTGACGGCGAGCGGGTTCTCCTCGGACTTCGTCCCTTTGTCGACCTTGTCCTCGCTGTCGCCACCGCCCCCGCTGGCACAGGCCGAAAGGAAACCCATGGTGGGGACGGAGATCAGGCCCAGCGCCGCGGAACGCTTGATCAGATCGCGGCGGCCGACGCCCGCGCGTGTGGTGCTGCCGACGCTCTCGGGGCCTTTGTCGTTCTCAGCGGTAGTGGATCCCATGCTCAAGTCCTCGCCTTCTCCAGGACTCAGGCGGTGAACCGGATCCTCCCGGCACCGCGGTCGGTTCAAGCTGGGGTCGTGCGTGAGGATTCAACAGGGGCAAGACGGCGGTAGGCGCGCGGACACGTCCGCGACCACCGGTAATTCCCCCCAGGTAGCGCCCGTCCGCAGGTGGTGCGACGACTAAGCGGACGCCGACAGGTATAGTCCACTTTCCGCCGGGGGAGCAAGATCGAATGCAAGGTTGACCGTCGGTCTTTTCCGAGTTGAGACCTCACAGACATATGACCGACCTTGCGCCACGCGACCGGAAATTCTCCGCCATGGAACCCGGATGGCTCACCCAACGCCCATGACGCCCATGACGCCCATGACGCCCTTGACGCTCGGACGCCGTCGAGGACGACGGCGAACTCCTCGACGACACGTCGTCGAGGAAGGCATCCGTGCGGACGCTGCCGCTCCCGGCCCCGGTCCCGGTCCCGGCCCGGCCCGGCCGGAACCAAGGCGGTCCAGTACACCCTGACCTCGTACGACCGCGCCGAGGTCCCCCACCGGCCGGACCCTCCAGACGTCCACCGACGGCACCACCACCTGGAAACCCCTCGGCAGGCTCTCCGGCGAATCCTTCACCTCGGGCCGCCGGACACGGGCCTTCCCGGTCGCCCCTAGGTCGTCCGGCCACTACCGCATGGCCCTCGACGACACGGCGACCCCGGCGAAGGTGGAGTCGCGTCCTGACGCCGTCGCTCGTCCGGCCGTCCGCGTTCAGGGATCGAACGTACGGGGCGCCGGCCGCCGCACCGGCGGCCGGCGCTGCGGCCGGTGTTACCCACCCGACCCCAACCGGCTTGACGTCGTTGGCAGTTGTAACGGTAGAGTCTTGTCAGGCCGCTCGACAACGTTGTCTTGTCGATGGGTCCCTCGACTGCACTCCCTCCGCGCCCGGTCTCCCCCGTACCGGGTCGCGGCTCGCGGACCGGGTGGGCACGCACCGTCAGCCCACCCGGTCCGCACCGAGCACCGAACCGGTCCGACGGACCGCTCCTCAGCCCACCCGGCAGGGCAGCGTTGTCGCGGAATCACCTCCCGACCCCTGCACGACATACCCGAACTTGGCGGTTTCGCCAGGGTCCAGCGACCCGTTCCAGTTGGCGTTGTGCACCATCACGTTCTGCCCGGTATAGGTCGCGCTGCCGCTCCAGAGACTGTCGACCCTCTGCCCGGCGGGAAGCGTCCAGTCGACCATCCAGCCCAGCATCGGCACGTCCCCGGTGTTGGTGACGACGACCTCGGACTGGTAGCCCCCGGTCCAACTGCCCGTCGTACGACGGGTCGCGGAGCACTGACCCGGCACCGGCTCGGTGGGGTTGCCCGGCTCCTTGATACCGGTCACCTCACCGTTGCCGCCGTCGAAGACGATGTCGGAGCAGGAGTAGAAGGTCTCCTGGCTGTCAGAGCGCTGCCAGACCATGTAGATGAGGTGGCGGCCCGACTTGTCCGCGGGCAGTTGCCCCCGCCAGGAGTAGTTGGCCTCGACCGTGCCCGGGTTTCCGTTCAGCGGCGGGTGGTCGACGCTCAGGAACGGCCGCTCCTCCATGTCGTTCCAGGTGAGCGTTTTGGTCGGGTCGAAGCCGTCCTTGGTGATGTAGACGTAGAACCAACCCGGGTGCGCCGCCCACGCGTTGTACGAGAAGTCGATGGTCGCGCCCGAGGTGAGGTGGGTCAACGGCCAGTCGGCGCTGGGCGTGTTGAACCCGGTGAAGTTGGTGTTGCCGCCACTGCAGAGCTGACCGTCCGGGACGAAACCACGGGTGCGGCCGGCGCCGTCCGAGCGGAGCACCGAGAACCAGTTGTAGAAGGGTGTCGTACCGCTCACCTGCTGCGCGGAGCGACAGGCCGGGTTGATCGGTTTGATCTCCCCGGTGTCGGTGAGCCCGTCCTGCCAGCACAGGAACGTGCGGCTGCCGGGCTTCATCGGAGTCCCGTGCGCCTCCGCCTTCCCACTGCCGGCCGTGACGACCAGGCCGAGCGCCGGGATCGTGGTCACGAGGGCGAGCAGGACGAGGAGAAGCGCTCTGTGGCGCCGGAGCAGCCTTAATCGTGGGATTGTCACGTGCATGACAAACACTCCTTGCGTGTACGGCTTGGAGGAACGTGCGCGTGTCCAGGTGCAGGTGCGGATGAGTGGTGTGGGGTGGAAGCGGGTCCGGACGGCGGGTTCCGGTCCACCGCGTAATGGGAGCGCTCCCACCCCACCTACTTCGGAAGCTAGCGCGGAGCACCGCGCTTGTAAACGGCTGCCGCGTACCGACGCGTGGGGGGCCGCGCCCGGGTGGCCGGGTGGGTGCGGCCCCACGAGGACGAGGACGGGGATGGCGATGGGGATGGGGGCGGGGACGGGGACGGCTCCTGAGGTGGCTGCCCCGACCGACCGCCCGACCGACTGACCTCCCGCCCGACCGCCCGATCGCACGACCGCCCGACCAACTGACCTCCCGCACGACCGCCCGACCGCCCGACCGCCCGACCGTGAACGCCGAAGGGCCGCGCTCCGGTGCGGAGCGCGGCCCGAACGGCTTACCGGAACGGTTAGTTGCGGATCAGGTTGCGCAGCACGTACTGCATGATGCCGCCGTTGCGGTAGTAGTCGGCCTCGCCGGGGGTGTCGATGCGGACGACCGCGTCGAACTCGACACCGGTGTCGGTGGTGACCTTGACCGTGCGCGGCGTGGTGCCGTTGTTCAGCTCCTCGACACCGGTGAAGGAGAAGGTCTCCTCGCCGGTCAGGCCGAGGGAGGCCGCGGAGGCACCCTCGGGGAACTGCAGCGGGAGGACGCCCATGCCGATGAGGTTGGAGCGGTGGATGCGCTCGTACGATTCGGCGATGACGGCCTTGACGCCGAGGAGGGCCGTGCCCTTGGCCGCCCAGTCACGGGACGAGCCGGAGCCGTACTCCTTGCCGGCCAGGATGACCAGCGGGATGCCCTGCTCGATGTAGTTGCGCGAGGCGTCGTAGATGAACGACACCGGGGCGTCGGCCTGGGTGAAGTCGCGGGTGTAGCCGCCTTCGGTCCCCGGCGCGATCTGGTTGCGCAGGCGGATGTTGGCGAACGTACCGCGGATCATGACCTCGTGGTTGCCTCGGCGCGAGCCGTAGGAGTTGAAGTCACGACGCTCCACACCGTGCTCGGTGAGGTACTTGCCCGCCGGGGTGTCGGCCTTGATCGCGCCGGCCGGGGAGATGTGGTCGGTGGTGACCGAGTCGCCCAGCTTGGCGAGGACGCGGGCGCCGGCGATGTCCGAGACCGGGGTGGTCTCCATCGTCATGCCCTCGAAGTACGGGGGCTTGCGGACGTACGTCGACTCCGGGTCCCACTCGAAGGTGTTGCCCGTCGGGATCGACAGGGCCTGCCACTGGGCGTCGCCCGCGAAGACGTCGGAGTAGGACTTGGAGAACATGTCCTCGCCGATGGCGTTCGCCACGACGTCGTTCACCTCGGCCTCGGAGGGCCAGATGTCCTCCAGGTAGACCGGCTTGCCGTCCTGGTCGGTGCCGAGGGCGTCCTTGGTGATGTCCACCTTCATGGAGCCCGCGAGGGCGTACGCGACGACCAGCGGCGGGGAGGCCAGGTAGTTCATCTTGACGTCGGGGTTGATGCGGCCCTCGAAGTTCCGGTTGCCGGAGAGGACCGAGGTGACCGCGAGGTCGTGGTCGTTGACGGCCTTGGAGACCTCCTCCGGCAGCGGGCCGGAGTTGCCGATGCAGGTGGTGCAGCCGTAACCGACGAGGTTGAAGCCGACCTTGTCCAGGTACGGGGTCAGCCCCGCCTTGTCGAAGTAGTCGGTGACGACCTTGGAGCCCGGGGCGAGGGTGGTCTTGACCCACGGCTTGCGGGTCAGGCCCTTCTCCACGGCCTTCTTCGCGACGAGTGCGGCGGCGACCATGACGTACGGGTTGGAGGTGTTGGTGCAGGAGGTGATGGCCGCGACCGTCACCGCGCCGTGGTCGATCTCGTACGTCGAGCCGTCGGGGGCGGTCACGGTGACCACGTTGGACGGGGAGCCGTTCGGGGCGACGGCCGGGGAGTCGGAGGCCGGGAAGGACTCCTTGCCGGCCTCGTCCACCACGTCGACGTAGTTGAGGACGTCCGACTTGAACTGCTCGGCGGCCTTCGCGAGGACGATACGGTCCTGCGGACGCTTCGGGCCGGCGATGGAGGGGACGACCGTGGCGAGGTCGAGCTCCAGCTTCTCGGAGAAGTCGGGCTCGGCGGCCGGGTCGAGCCAGAGGCCCTGCTCCTTGGCGTACGCCTCGACGAGGGCGACCTGCTGCTCGGAACGGCCCGTCAGCTTCAGGTAGTTGATCGTCTCACCGTCGATCGGGAAGATCGCGGCCGTGGAGCCGAACTCCGGCGACATGTTGCCGATGGTGGCGCGGTTGGCGAGGGAGGTGGCGGCCACGCCCTCACCGTAGAACTCGACGAACTTGCCGACGACACCGTGCTTGCGCAGCATCTCGGTGATGGTCAGCACGAGGTCGGTCGCGGTGGTGCCGGGGGTGAGCTCACCGGTCAGCTTGAAGCCGACGACGCGCGGAATGAGCATGGAGACCGGCTGACCGAGCATCGCGGCCTCGGCCTCGATGCCGCCGACGCCCCAGCCCAGGACACCGAGGCCGTTGACCATGGTGGTGTGCGAGTCGGTGCCGACGAGGGTGTCGGGGTACGCCTGGCCGCCTCGGACCATGACGGTCCGCGCGAGGTGCTCGATGTTGACCTGGTGGACGATGCCGGTGCCGGGGGGTACGACCTTGAAGTCGTCGAAGGCGGTCTGGCCCCAGCGCAGGAACTGGTAGCGCTCCTTGTTGCGGCCGTACTCCAGCTCGACGTTCTGCGCGAAGGCGTCGTGCGTGCCGAACTTGTCGGCGATGACGGAGTGGTCGATGACCATCTCGGCCGGGGAGAGCGGGTTGACCTTGGCCGGGTCGCCGCCGAGCGCCTTCACGGCCTCACGCATGGTGGCGAGGTCCACCACACACGGAACGCCCGTGAAGTCCTGCATGATCACGCGGGCCGGCGTGAACTGGATCTCCTGGCTGGGCTGGGCCTGCGAGTCCCAGCCGCCGAGGGCTCGGATGTGGTCGGCGGTGATGTTCGCGCCGTCCTCGGTACGGAGAAGGTTCTCCAGCAGCACCTTCAGGCTGTACGGAAGGCGAGCCGAGCCCTCCACCTTGTCCAGCCGGAAGATCTCGTACGACTCGTCGCCCACCTGCAGCGTGCTGCGGGCGTCGAAGCTGTTCGCCGACACGACAGTCTCCTTCATTCCATGTGCGCGTACCACCGCATCCTGCCGCCGCGCCCCCTTGGCCGATCCGCTAAGGTATGGCTAAGTTAGGTACCCCTTACCGGGGTGTCGGCGGCCGCAGTGCGCCTCGGCAGATATCTCGATGTCGAGATAACAGTAGTACATGGGCGCGGGCTGGTCATGCCCGGGCGGATGTGGCGTGCGCCAATCTCTCCGCGACCGGCGGCCCAGGCGCGCCGACCACGCCCGGCGGTGCGCCGCATCACCCCGTCGGCGACGCCTACGGGCGAGACGCCTCCGCCTCGGTGATGCGCGCCGGCAATCCCCCCGGGGCCGCCGAGCCGAAGGCCACCGGCCGAGATCTGCCCCCGGGGCACGCGCCACCCGCCGAGACCTGCCCCCTGGGGCACGCGCCACCTGACACCCCCGCCCCCTCGGGGCTGCCACAAAAGGGCGGCCGAGGAACTGACTCAACACCTCCCGTCGGGCGGTGGTTGCGGGCGGCACAGCGTTGCCGGGGCCGCCGAGGAGCCCCGTGACGCGGTCGGCCGAGGAGCCCAAGTGCACACGGAGGAGCGCCCGTTGCGATCGCGGCGCGGAACACGGGCCAGGGATGCCCGCCGGCAAGCGGGGTACCCGACCCTGGAAACGGAAGGAGGCACGCATGCCACTCACATTCCGCAAGAGTTTCCGCATCCTGCCCGGCGTCCGGCTGAACATCAACAAGCGTTCCTGGTCCATCACGACCGGCGGACACAACGGCCCCAGGCACACGCACAGCAGCACGGGTCGCCGTACGACGTCCATGGATCTGCCCGGCCCCTTCGGCTGGCGTCGCACCCGCAGTGCGAGGCGCCACTGAACCGCACCGGCGGTCGGCGGGCGAGGACACGGCGTACGACCGAACCGACGGGTCGTCACCTGAACGGGCCCTCGAAGTGACCCCAACGGATCCCCCAAGAGGTGCCATCTCATATCTGAGATAACCTCTTCCCCATGGCAGACGACTACCTCGTACGCATCGGCAAGCTCATCCGTGACGCAAGGCAGCACCGCGGCTGGACCCAGTCGCAGTTGGCGGAGGCTCTCGGCACGAGCCAGAGCGCGGTGAACCGTATCGAGCGCGGCAATCAAAACATCAGCCTTGAGATGATCGCTCGAATCGGTGAGGCGCTGGACAGTGAGATCGTCTCGCTGGGATACGCGGGTCCGATGCATCTACGAGTGGTCGGCGGGCGTCGGCTGTCCGGTTCGATCGACGTGAAGACCAGCAAGAACGCGTGTGTAGCGCTGCTGTGCGCCTCCTTGCTGAACAGGGGGCGCACGGTGCTGCGCCGGGTGGCCCGGATCGAGGAGGTGTACCGCCTTCTGGAGGTGCTCGGCTCCATCGGCGTACGCACCCGGTGGATCAACGGTGGTGTCGACCTGGAGATCGTGCCGCCGGCCGAGCTGGACCTGGCGGCGATCGACGCGGAGGCGGCCCGTCGTACGCGGTCCATCATCATGTTCCTCGGCCCGCTGCTGCACCGTATGGACCACTTCAAGCTGCCGTACGCGGGCGGATGCGACCTCGGTACGCGGACGATCGAGCCGCACATGATCGCGCTGCGGCGGTTCGGGCTGGACATCACGGCCACCGAAGGGCTGTACCACGCCGAGGTGGATCGTTCCGTCACCCCCGGCCGGCCGATCGTACTGACCGAGCGCGGCGACACGGTGACGGAGAACGCGCTGCTCGCCGCCGCACGCCACGACGGCGTGACCGTCATCCGCAACGCCTCGTCCAACTACATGGTCCAGGACCTCTGCTTCTTCCTCGAGGCCCTCGGCGTACGGGTGGAAGGCATCGGCACCACCACCCTCACCGTGCACGGGGTGCCGCACCTCGACGTGGACGTCGACTACTCGCCGTCCGAGGACCCGGTCGAGGCGATGAGCCTGCTGGCCGCCGCAGTGGTCACCGAGTCCGAACTGACCGTGCGCCGGGTGCCGATCGAGTTCCTGGAGATCGAGCTGGCGGTCCTGGAGGAGATGGGCCTCGACCACGACCGCTCACCGGAGTACTTCGCCGACAACGGCCGTACGCGGCTGGTCGACCTCACCGTCCGGCCTTCGAAACTCCAGGCGCCGATCGACAAGATCCACCCCATGCCGTTCCCCGGCCTCAACATCGACAACGTCCCGTTCTTCGCGGCCATCGCGGCGGTCGCACAGGGCAAGACCCTCATCCACGACTGGGTCTACGACAACCGCGCGATCTACCTCACCGACCTCAACCGCCTCGGCGGTCGCCTCCAACTCCTCGACCCCCACCGGGTGTTGGTCGAGGGCCCCACCCGCTGGCGCGCCGCCGAGATGATGTGCCCGCCCGCCCTGCGCCCCGCCGTCGTCGTCCTCCTCGCGATGATGGCCGCCGAGGGCACGTCCGTCCTCCGCAACGTCTACGTCATCAACCGGGGCTACGAGGAACTCGCGGAACGCCTCAACTCGGTGGGGGCACAGATCGAGATCTTCCGGGACATCTGATCGGTAAGAGTGTCGTGTCCCTGGGAGATGAAGGGCACGACACTCCTAAATGCCTGCTGACCTGCTGTTACACACTTGCGGGACCCTCCATTGATCATCGCTGTCTTTCATCACCTTGTGCAACGTGCGTGCAAGATGATCTTAAATTAATGACGATGCGTCAGAGATATCTGGGCGTCCGCCAGCCTTCACGGAGAGTGGTCGCCACAGGGGCGTCGCAATGTCCGCACCGACGGTGCCACTGGCGTTCCTGAGATTCGGAGTTCAGTCCTCGCCGCGCACGCGCATCAAGCGCACTACACCGCTACGGCCAGTTCCAGGACCTCCACACGCACCGGCGCTCCTTCGATCAACCTTGAGAAAGACCTCGTCCAGGTGCCACTTGTCGCCGGGCCCGGGCTGCCTGCGCCGCAGCGCGTCGTCGTACGTCTGTCCGAACTGGGCGCACCAGCGGCGGATGGTCTCGTAGGAGACGATCACGCCGCGGTCGAGCATGAGTTCCTCGATCTCGCGGAGCTGAGCGAGAAGCGCTGGTACAGCCACACCGCCTGGGAGATGCCCTCGACCGGGCACCGGTGCCCCCTGTGCAACGGTGACACGTCCCCCACGGACAGCCTCCTCCAGCATGATCAATCCGAAGATCCTCCCACCCCGTCAGCGAACGTGGCAGTGCCCTCCTGACGCCCGACCGTATGTCGAGACAGCGTGCCCCCGCATCCACTGTCTGCTGGCGGCGCCCACGAATGAAGACCGCACCTCTCTTGACGTGAGCACCGGGGTTGCATAGATATGGTCGCGCGGCCATACGGCTGACATGGACGGCCGGATACGGAGCCAAGGCTTCGGACAGCGGGCATCCACTTCCTCGAAAGGTGTCAGGTCCATGCCAAATATGCCTGGACTTGCGAGGAAGAGTTTCCTCGCGGCTCTGACGGCCGGCGCTTTGCTCGCCGCCCTGCTGGCGGCTGTAGGGCCGATCTCGGCGCAAGCGGCCGAGACCGACTTCACCATCTACGACGGTGTCGCGACCAGTCCCGTGCTGATCGACCAGTCCTACGGCGGGGATCACGACGATCGCGACTACAGGCAGGTGCACCGCGCGGTTCAGGATCTGCGCCAGGACGTCGCGATGGTGACCGGCGCGATCGACGCCGGCGAGCTGCAGCGGCGCTTCGTCGACGACGAGGCGGCCAAGAAGGCACGCCTGGCGAGCGCCGACCAGAGCAAGGTCCCCGCTCTGCTGACCGAGGCGGACGGCGTGAAAACCGCGATCATCGTCGGCGTGATCGGTCAGAGCGAACTGATCGACGGGATCATCGACGCGGGCAAGTTCGACGAGGCCGCCCGGATCACCGGTGAGTGGGAGGGATACGCGATCAAGAAGGTGGTCGACCCCGTCGCCGGGGTCGACCGCGCTCTCGTGATTGCGGGGAGCGATGCCCGCGGGACGATCTACGGGATCTACTCGGTCTCCGAGGAGATCGGCGTGTCTCCGTGGTACTGGTACAGCGACGTCCCGGTCGAGCAGCGGGACGACATCGTCGTCGACGGCTCCCCGGAGATCGATGACGGCCCTGACGTGAAGTACCGGGGAATCTTCATCAACGACGAGGAACGCACCATCGACTGGGCGAAGGAGAAATTCCCCACGGACAGGGGGACGCCCGAGGTCAACTACTACAGGCACGTCTACGAGATGATGCTCCGTCTCAAGCTGAACACGCTGTGGCCCGCGATGCACGAGGGCACAACGTCGTTCAACGCGGCCACCGACACGGGGATGTTCGACGCCGGCACACCGATCAACGCGCGCGAGGCGGCTGCGTACGGCGTGGTCATGTCCTCCTCGCACGCCGAGTTGATGCTGCGCAGCAACGTCGAGGAATGGCGACCGTTCTACGAGCGCAACAAGGAGGCGCTCGACATCAAGGGCTCGGATTACCGGTCGGCCTTCGACTACTCGATCAACAAGCCCGCGGTCGTCGAGTACTGGCGCGAGCGCCTGGTCGCCAACGCCGGCTTCGAGAGCATCCTCGCGCTGGGCATGCGCGGCGTGCACGACGGGGCGCCCGCGTTCACCCCCGGCAATCCGTACGGATTCGCCAACAGGGTGGAGATGGTCGGCGACGCCATCACCGAGCAGCGCAAACTGATCGAGGACGTCTACGGCAGCGTTGACGCCGTGCCGCAGGTGTTCATCCCGTACAAGGAGATGGCCGATCTCTACAACAACGGGCTGAAGGCCTTCATCCCCGAAGACGTGACGCTGATGTGGGCGGAGGACAACCAGGGCTACCTGCGCCAGGTGCCGACGCGGTCCGAAGCGGCCAGATCGGGCGGCAACGGGATCTACTACCACAGCTCCTACTGGGGCAGCCCGAAGAGCTACCTCTGGCTCAACTCGATGCCGATGTCGCTCATGGTCGAGCAGCTCGACCGAGCATGGAACACCGATGCGGGACGGTACTGGATTCTCAATGTCGGCGACATCAAGCCAGGCGAGATGAAGACCGAGCTGTTCGCGAAGCTCGCCTGGGACGTCGGCGGGTATGACGACACGAACATCGAGAGCAAGTTCCTCGTCGAACAGGTGAAGCGAGACTTCGGGCTCACCGGGCGCGGGGCGGCTGTGGTCGCCGACGCGCTCGACAGGTTCTCGACGCTCGAAGGCACCAAGCGCGCCGAGCTCTGGGGCACGCAGAACCCCTCCGGCGTCCACTCGGCGGGTTTCCCCGGTAGTCGCTCGTTCCCCTTCAGCGCGACGTCGGACGGGGACGAGCTCCAGCGCTACATCAACGAGGCGAACGAGCTGGTGGACATGGTCGAAGGTGTCTCGGACGGATTGCACGAACGCTATCGATCCGCTTTCTACCAGCAGGTGGTCCACCGGGTTCGCTCGTACCGGAACATGGCCGAGCAGATCGGTTACTACTGGAAGAACCAGCTGTACGCCGAGCAGGGCCGCTACGGCAGCGCGAGGGTCTACGCGGTGCTGTCGAAGAACGCGCGCGACCGCATCAGGTCCGACGAAGCGCACTGGGACACCCTCAGCGACGGCAAGTGGAGCGAGGCGATCGGTTACAGCCATCCGATCACCTACTACGGCGGCGTCAACGAGGGCGTGGTGATGCTCACCGACGACCGGTATGCCACCGTCGCGTCTCCGTCCGACGGGGTGGGCGCCAACGCGGAGGGCCAGAAGGTGCCGGGCAGCGGCAGGCTGCGGTTCAACTCGGCATCACCGGAGGACGAACGGTATTTCGACGTGTTCTCGAAGAACGACGTCGCCGAGGAGTGGGTCGCCGAGGCGGACGCCCCGTGGATCACCCTCTCGGGTGTCTCGGGCAAGACCTCTGCCGAGCAACGTGTCACCGTGACGGTCGATTTCGCGCGGCTCGATGCGAGCGCCACGGGGACGATCCGGGTCTACAACGCAGGCGACGGTGAGAAGACCGGCGATCCGGTCGCGACGTTCACGGTGGACGCGGAAAGGGCCACCGTGGACTTCCACGGCCGACCTGGAGGGTGCCGGCCGTCCCCGTCCCGGGGCTGTACGCCCGGCCACATCGAGGCGAATGGCTACGTCGCCGTCGAGGCCGAGCACTTCGCCGAGAATGTGGCCGGTGCCGACGGGGCGAGATGGCGCCCGATCGAGGGCATGGCTCAGCGCGGGGACGCCATGAAGGCGTTCCCGGAGACTGCACGGAGGGTCGACGCAGACTTCACGACCACCGCGCACCTGAAGTACCGGGTGTACTTCACGTCGAGCGGTCGGTTCACCGGCACCTTCTACCGAGTGCCGACCCTGAACGAGGGTAGAGAGGACGACGGCACCATCCGGAGCTCACGGACCGCGATCGGGATAGACGACCAGGTTCCGGCCTCGGCCAACCTCCGAGGCTGCGCACAGACGAGTTGTGGCAGCGCCTGGGGCGACAACGTCATGCGTGGGATCGAGCCCCTGACGTTCACGGTCAACGTCCCGACGCCGGGTTGGCACGAGCTCGTGGTCTACCGGTCGGACGTGGCCATCCTCTTCGACCGGATCATCATCGAAACC
The DNA here is from genome assembly GCF_042955065.1 of Streptomyces sp. NPDC012510. Taxonomy (NCBI): domain Bacteria; kingdom Bacillati; phylum Actinomycetota; class Actinomycetes; order Kitasatosporales; family Streptomycetaceae; genus Streptomyces; species Streptomyces sp. NPDC012510. The sequence goes on along the minus strand of NZ_JBIBEN010000012.1, from coordinate 26,008 downwards.
GACAGCGGTGCCGTCGGCGACGGCCTCGTCGGCCCGGTGGAGAGCCCCAACAACATCGCACAGGGTGGAGCTGCGCAGACGGCCGAGGTCGCACCGCTTCCGGACGAGCTCTCGACACATCGCGCACTGCCAGCGGTCTCCCTGCCCGTCGGGGAGACTCGCACCGTCGACGACGTGGTGGCAGTGGAGTCGGACAACGAGACCGCCTCGGTCGACGACGGCGAGGTGATGATCATCGGTCCGTCGACGGGCAGTGGAGGTGCCACAGCAAGGGCGCGCAGGAGACTGCCGTCGAAACGTGGTACCGCAACCACGACCGTCAACGGGGCCGCGCTGGCTCCCCGGCGAGCACTCCGATCTCGCTCTGGGCACGGGAGTCCGGGACTCACTTGAACCAGACGCGTTGACGACGAATGCCTCGGCCGGGCGCTGTCACGTTGGTTGACTGGATGGGATGATCTTCTGGTTGATCGTGCGGGAGGGGGCTGTTCGTGGGGGCCGTGCCGCCGTCGTACAAGGGGCACCGGTACCCGGTCGAGATCATCTCCCACTGCGTGTGGCTGTGCTTCCGCTTCCCCCTTCCCGCCCCGATGTACGACGACCATCCGGCGGCGACCCCAGGAGATGCTGAGCGGCCTCGCCGCCCAGCATCTGCCTCAGGTCGAGGAGTGTCGGCTCAGCCTGGTCCGCCTGCCCTGACGCACGGTCACCGGGTACCGGTACTGCCGAGGAGCGGGTCCGGGACCGTAGTCCAGCTCTCCTGGCCCAGGGACAGATCGGCGTCGGTGAGCAGGGCCGCGTCCAGTGCGGAGCGGATCGCCGGGCCGTCGAGGCTGATCCCGGTCAGGGTGATCTCGTTGCGGCGTTCGCCGTAGTAGTCGTCCCAGAACCAGGAGGCGAGGGCGCGCCGCTGTGGGGAAGCGGCCTGCCAGGCGCGCGTGTCCGCGGGCTCCAGCCAGCGGTCTGCCTCCCTCAACTCCAGGTGGGCCCCGGCCGAACGCCAGGTCACAATGGAGTCGGGACGGCTGCACAGCCACAGATGACCTCGGCCGCGGACAACACCGCGCTCGCGGTGGGGAGCGCGTCCGCCAGCCGCCCGGGGTGCAGGGGCCGGCGGGCCCGCCACAACACCGTCTCCGCCCCTGGGCCGGCGCCGTATCGCGTAGCCGGAGCCGTCACCGGCTCCAGGCGCGCCTGCCACTCGCCCTCGGCGCCAGGAGGCGCGGCCCGGACGAGCGAGGCCGGCAGCTCGGGTCCGGCTCCGTCAATGTCCGGAGGTGTGACGAGGCGGGCACGTGGGTTGAGCTGGGAGGCCAACGCGGCTGCGGCAGACGCCTGTTCGCTGTCGCCGCCTGCGGGAGCCGGCACGAGTAGTACGTCCGCCGCCTCCACCTGGCGAACGGCGGCCTCGGCCGGGCTCAGGGCCTCACCATGCTCACGCCCGCTCCACAGCCGTACCGCCTGATGAACGCAACCGACGTCCGTCAGGAACGACGACGGCTCGACTCCGACCATCACGGGTGCCGGCTCGTAGTGGTCCCCCAGCGAGCCGCTCGCCACGCGAGCACGCCACAACTCCACCAGGAACGGCAGGACATCGACGTCCCCGGGCAGGGCGAGAACCACGTGCACCGGGCAGTCTGCGGAACATCGCCCGCGACTGGCTCCCCGGCCATCTCACGGACGGCGACGAGATCCTCGTCCCCTTCGCCGACCACCGGGCGAACCTGGACCCCTGGCTGGAGGCCCGGCGGCTGCCGGCGGAGCAGGGCGTCACCGTGCACCTGCGGGAGCTGCCGTACCAGGAGTCGTCCGGCGACTACGACCACCGGGCGCTGGCCGAAGTCGTCGGCCCGCGCACCCGCTTCGTCGCCGCCACACACGTCCACCACGTCTACGGCGGCGACATGAACGTGCACCGCATCCGCGAGGCCGTCGGTCCGGACGTGCCGATCTGTCTCGACGCCGCCCAGAGCATCGGTCATCTCCCGGTGTCCGTGAACCGGCTCGATGTGGACTTCGTCGTCTTCTCCGGGCACAAGGCGTTGGCCCTGCCCGGCTCCGGCGCGGTCTGGGCACGTAACGCACCCGGACGCGGCGGGGAGTTTCGGCCCGGCGGCTGGAGCGGCACCCCGAACACCGTGGGCATAGCCTCCCTGGAGGCCGCGCTCGACTGGCTGGACGCGGCGGGCACCGAGCGGATCGCGCGCTGGACGACCGCCCTGGGCGCCCGGCTCACCGAGGGGCTCCGCCGTCTGGCCTCGTACGAGATCCTGGGCTGTCAGACCAGTCTGGGCGCCGGCTCGACCGTGCAGCGGCGCCACGGCATCGTCACCATCCGACACTGCGAGATCCCGTCTGACGACCTGGGATTCATCCTGCACAGCCACGGCCTCATGGTGCGGGCCGACAACCTGTGCCAGGCGGGTACGGACAAACGGGACGGCTCGGTGCGGATCAGCCTCCACGTCCACAACACCGCGCAGGAGATCGATCGCCTACTGACCGTGCTGGCAACCCTGGAAGGGTAAGGTCAATGGAAACCGTTTCCAATAAGGGGTAGGTTCTGAGCCTACCCGGTATGGAGAGACGGAAGAGGCGACGCGAAGCATGGGCGTAGGCATGGGGACGGCCAGGCTGTGGGTGGAGCGCTGGGAACTGCAGCAGCAGCACTACGCCATCGCCCGCGAGGAGCGGTTCACGGTCATCGCCGACGTCGTCGAACACGTCGTCGCCCACCAGGACCGACCGTTGGTCCTCGACCTCGGCTGCGGCCCGGGGTCGCTGGCCTCCAGGCTCATCGAGAGGCTGCCGGACGCGGAGATCGTCGCCGTGGACATGGACCCGGTGCTCCTGGAGCTCGGCCGTGCTCATCACGCGGACGCCGCCCGCTATGTGGACGCCGTGATCGGGGAGAGTGGATGGACCGGCTCCCTCGGCCTGGACCGCCCCCTGGACGTGGTCGTCTCGACCACAGCCCTCCACTGCCTCTCGGAACGGACCCTGCTGCGGACCTACCGTCAGCTGGAGAACCTGCTGAGGCCGGGGGGCACCCTGGTCAACGGTGACCACTTCGCCCCGGACGACCGGCGTTGCTCGGAGCTCACCGCCCATGTGGGGCGACGACGAGCCGAACGGTCACGCACACACGACCACGAGAACTGGGACGCCTGGTGGAGCGCGGCCGCCCAGGATCCGGAACTGACCGACCTGTTCGCCCAACGCGAGGAGCGGCAGGCGGCGCTCGCCCACCACGGAAGCGACAACGACCTGCCACTCGCCCGCCACGTCGAGCTCCTGGGGCAAGCGGGCTTCTGCCACATCAGCCCGGTCTGGCAGTTCGGCGACAGCCAGGTCCTGGTCGCACTCAAGGACTGACCGACCTGTTGGAGAGGACGTCATCGGCGATGGGGAACAACGCTGGGGGAATCGGTGCGAACCTCCCGACGGCCCGACAGCGGGCAACCTGGCAGCGCTCGGCCGTCGTCGAAGCCCTCGCGAAGCGCCATGACTTCGTGTCCGCGCAGGACCTGCACACGCTCATCGTCGCTGACGACACGCGCATCGGGCTGGCGACCGTGTACCGCGCGCTGCGGGACCTGGAGGCCACGGGCAGCGTGGATGTCCTCCAAGCAGGCGCCGGAGCACGATTATTCCGGCTGCGGGCGGCCGACGGGCACCGTCACTACCTGATCTGCCGCAGTTGCGGCCGCAGCCGACCAGTGGACTCCCAGGACGTCGAGGAGTGGGCCGAACGCGTCACCGCCGACACCGGATTCGCCGCGGTGGAGCACACCGTCGAACTCACCGGTGTCTGCTCCGGCTGCCGGCCCCGCCCGGACACCGGAGGAGAGCCGGCAAGCCCGTTGGGGTCGGGCCGGGACACCACGACGCGGCGAGCCGGCGACGGCGCGAGCTGAAGGCGACCGTTTCGCCGCCGCTGCGCCTTCGCGAGCAAGCGCCCGTCCTCGTCACCGGCAATCCGCACCGAACCGGGCTGCTGGTCCCCGGAGACCGCCGCCGCCCATCCCCCATCGCCCGGCGACGAGTCCCTCCGCCGTCCGAAGGACCGCATCGCACAGTCACGCCCCGGGCCGACATGACATGGCGAGAGATTTCCCCACGCCGGCACGGGGCTTCAGGATGGCGTGAGGGTCAGGACTCGGTTGAGCGCGCCACCAGGGCGGGCGGTCAGGTCGGCCCAGGTGCCCGCCTCCGCGATGCGGCCGGATTCCAGCACGGCGATACGGTCCGCGCGACGGATGGTCGCGGGGCGGTGTGCGATCACGATGGTCGTACGGTTGCCCCGGGCAAGCGCGGCGGCGAGTCGGGCGTCGCCGCCGTTGTCCAGATGGGCGGTGGTCTCGTCCAGCACAAGGACCCTGGGCTCGGCCAGCAGGGCGCGGGCGAGGGCGATACGAGCCCGCTGGCCGCCGGAGAGGGTGACGCCGCGCTCCGCGACGAGAGAGTCCATGGGGGCGATCCCGTCGACGCCGCACAGCCGGGCGATTTCGGCCAGGAGGTCGTCGCCCGCGTCCGGTGCGGCGAGGCGCAGGTTCTCGGTGAGGGTGCCGTGGAAGAGGGGGGTGTCCTGGCCCACGACGGCGACGGCACGGCGCAGTTCGGCGTCGGCCACGTCACGGAGGTCGACGGGGTCGCCGTCGCGGGGCAGCAGGTGGACAACTCCCCCGGAGGGATCCCAGAAGCGGCCCAGCAGATGGGCGCAGGTCGACTTGCCGGCCCCCGAGACGCCGACCAGGGCGAGGGTCTGCCCTGCGGGAACCGTCAGGTCGACCGCGTCCAGCACGGGCCGGCCCCCGTAGTCGAAGCTCACTCGGTGCAGCCGGACGCCCAGCGGGCCTGAGGGAAGCAGGCGGGGTGAGGCGGGCTGCGGGGCAAGAGAGGGGGCCTTCACGGCCGCGTCGACGCGGGCGGCGGCGGCGCGCAGACCGACGGCCTGGCTCAGGGCCCTGGCCGACTCGGCGACCGGCCCGAGTACCGACAACGCCAGCGCCATCGCCGCCGGGGCCCACGCGCCGTGCAGCCGCCCCGAGTTCACGGACTGCGCGGCGGCGGCCACCACGCCGAGGACCGCGAGAACGATGAGCAGATCGCGGACGGCGGCCGCCATGGCCTCCCAGGCGGCCTCGGCCCGCTGCGCCTCACCCACCCGTCGGCCCTGCGCGGCGAGACGACGGCGCCGCTCGGCCAGCCCTCCGAAGGCGAGCAGTTCCCGCAGCCCGTCGACGGCCTCCACGGTGTCGGCCGAGAGCTTCGTTGCCGCCGCCCTGGTTCGGGCCCCGCGCGTGGCGCGTCCGCGCGCGTCGGCGAAGGGAGCCACGGCGAGCAGCGCGGCGACTGGCAGCACCGCCGCAAGGAGCCACGGCTCGACGGTGGCCAGCACCGCGGCCCCGCCTGTGAACACCACGCCGGAAGCGAGGAGTTGGGCGGTGGTGTGGGCGTAGAAGAACTCCAGCGCCTCCACGTCGGCCATCGCCGTGGCGGCCAGGTCCCCGCTGCGCCGGCCGGCCACGCGAGCGGGCGCGCTGCGAGCGAGCCCGTCGAAGACCCGCACGCGCAGCTCGGCCAGTACCCGGTAGGCCAGGTCGTGCGAGAGGTCCATCTCGCGCCAGGTCGTCAGGGCACGTACGAGGACGAGGACGACCAGCGCCGTGACCGTGCCGGCCGACGGGGCACGGGACTCGATGACGGCGGTTCCCACGCTGTGCGCGGCCAGCGTGAGCAGCGCCACCAGAGAGCCCTGCTCGACGAGTGCGGCAGCGCAGGTGCGGGCCATCATGACCCGGTGCCCGGCGAGGGCGGGCAACAGGGCGCGCAGCGCGCCCCGCGGGGGCACGGGCGCGTCGATGGAGCCGGCCGGTGTCACGCCGGCGTCGGCGTCGATGGTGCTGCTCATGCGGCGAGCCCTCCTTCGTAGGTGCGGCCCGCTTCGACGAGCTCGGCGTAGACGCCCCCGGCGTCGATGAGGTCCTCGTGCCCGCCGATGGCGTCCACGCGTCCGCCGTCGAGCACCACGATGCGGTCGGCGTGCCGGACGGCGGCGAGCCGGTGGGCGACCAGCAGGACGGTCCGGCCGCCCGCGGCGTCCAGCAGTTCACGGACGATGTGGGCCTCCCGGCGTTCGTCGACCGCGCTGGTGGCCTCGTCGAGGACGAGGACCCGGGCGTCGGCCAGCAGGGCGCGGGCGAGGGCGAGGCGCTGGCGTTGTCCGCCGGACAGGGTGGCGCCCCGTTCGCCGAGCACGGTGGCGTAGCCGTCGGGGAGGGCCGCGATCTCGTCGTGGATGCCGGCGGTCCGTGCCGCGCCGAGAAGTTCGTCGTCCGTGGCCGTCGGCCGGGCCAGGCGCAGGTTGTCGGCGATGGTGGCGTGGAAGAGGTAGGTCTCCTGCGAGACGACGGCTATGCCCTGCCGCAAGGAGTCGAGTGCGTACCCGGTGACGTCGCGGCCGTCGACGGTGATCCTGCCTTGCTGCGGGTCGCGGTGGCGCAGGAGCAGGGCGAGCAGTGTGGACTTGCCGGCGCCGGAAGGGCCGACGAGGGCGGTGGTGCGCCCGGCCTCGGCGGTGAAGGTGACATCGCGGAGGGCGGGCGCCTCGGCGTCGTCGTAGCTGAACTCCACCTGTTCGAAACGTACTTGGGGCGGATCCGGCCAGTGCGCTTGTTCCGTTGCCGTGTCGGGGACCACGGGGTCTGCGGTGCGCAGCGCCGCGAGTCCGTCCGCGGCCGATACTCCCAGGTATCCGGCGTGCCATTCGCGGGACAGGTCGCGTACGGGCCTGAAGCACTCGGAAGCCAGCAGCAGCATCAGATAGGTGCCGGTGGGAGTGGTGGATCCGGTGACGGCCGACCAGCAGGCGAGCAGCGCGGCGGCCACGGTGCCGCCCTGGATGGCCAGGTCGGTGAGTCCGGTGTCGACCAGTGACACGCGGAGCTTGGCGACGGTGGCCCGGTGCAGCGCCGCCGAGCGTTCCTCCAGCCGCTCACGGGTGCGTCCGACGGCACCGGCCGCTCGCAGCGCGGGCATGCCCTGCAGCGCTTCGAGGTAGTCGGCGCCCAGTTGCTCGTAGGTGTCCCAGTGTTCCCTGCCGCGCTTGGCGAGGAGCCGGTCCCAGGCGCGTGGGCCGAACAGGCCGAGCAGCAGAGCGGGTACGAGGCCGAGGAGGGCGACCGGTTCGACGGCGGCCAGTGCGGCGAGCAGCAGGGGCGGCACGGTGAGGGTGATGAGGAGCTGCGGTAGGTAGCGGGAGACGTAGGCGTCGACGCCTTCCACCCCGTCGACGAGGGTGGTGCGCACCGCCCCGGCGCGCGCGGAGGTCAGATGCGCGGGCCCGAGCCGGCCGAGGTGGGTGAGAAGTTCGTCCCGCAGACGTACCCTGACCCGCGCGCCGGCGCGGGTGGCGGTGTGCCGCTGCCACTGGCCGAGCCCCGCTCGGGCGGCGACGACGGCGAGCACTCCCCCGAGGAGCAGCGGGAGCCGGTCCGTCTCGCCCCGGGCCACGTCGGCGAGGGCGACCGCGAGCAACACGGCCTGCGCGAGGTGAGCGAGGGTGACGGCGCCCTGCAGGACGGTGGCCGCGAGCAGGGGGCGCTGTGCGTGCCGTGCGGCGCGGCGCAGCTCGGGGTGGACGATCACGAGGTCCCCTTTTCGGAGTGGGTGGTGCCGAGGGCCAGGCCGTGGACGATCCAGTCCCTGCCCGGTGCGGCACCGAGCGCGGCACCGAGGTCGGCCTGCTGCCAGGCGCCGACGGGGCGACCGGCCAGGCCGTGCCGGCCGGCGGTCACGTGAGCCACGTGGACGGCGAAACCGGCGCGTAGATGGACCCGGCGGATCTGTGGGGCTTCGGCTTCCGTCGGACAGCCGTAACCGAGCAGCACGGCGCCCGCGTCCGCGATCCACGCCTGGCCCGCGGCCCAGGCTGCGAGGGTCGGGCGGGCCTCACCCGCGGCGAGACGCCGCAGTGTGCCGTCGGGTGCCGACTCCACGAGTGCGGGCTGTGGTTCGCCGACGGCCGCACACCACGCGAGTTCACCGGCGCTCGCCTCGGCGGCGGCGGCGAGCACCGCCCGCAGTGCCTCCTGGGGCGGGGCGCCCCGCAGCGGTGGCCGGGCGCTGCGACGGGTCGACAAGTCGCGGGGAGTGGGTGCGTCCGCGACCCGGTGTGCGGTCTCGGACGGGGCGAAGTGCAGTGCGGCCAGGGGGTCTTCGGCGAGCCCGTCGAAGTCGAGTGCCGTCGGCCGGACGCCCAGGGAGCGCGCCGCGAGCCACAGCGCCGCGGCGGCGTGCCCGGTGTCCAGCAGGATCAGCGGCCAGGCACGGTGGCCGTAGTGCGAGAGCGTGCGCTGTGCGGTTACGGACAGTTCGACGGTGGCCCCGGGCGGTGTGCCGTCGGGTGCCGGGCCGAGGCGGTGCACGCGGTGGCCCAGCGGGTCGTAGCCGTAGCGTCCGGGCGGCAGGGGGCAGCCGGTGCCCACGACGAGCCGGGCGTCCACCGGGTGCAGCGCGCCCGCCGACGGGGCGGGCCGCAGCCGTCCGGTGCCGTTCGAGGCCGCCAGGGAGAGGCGGAGCAGCCGACCCAGGTCGAGTTCCCCGGGGCGGGCTTCCGGCAGGGGAAACACCGGTCCGGGCCATGGTCGGACGGCGGCCCCCGCAGGCGTGTCCGGGCCCGGCTTCTCCGGGGTACGGGCTCGGGCGAGGGCGGTGACGAGATCCACAGGTGGTCCTCACATGTGGGGCGGAGGAGCCAGCGTGAAGTCTTCCGGCACACTCGGCGCGGTGGTGCGCCAGCCACGGGCGACGGCGGTGTCGGCGAGGCGTGGGGAGCCGAAGTACCCGAAGGCGGCCGGTGCGTTGGGTATGAGGCCGGAGACGAGGACCCGGGCGACACGCAACGGCGTTTCGGCCACGTCCTCGGTGGTGAGGTCGAACGTCATGACGCGGTGACCGCCGTCGTGGAGTGCGCGCTCCAGCCGGTCCCGGCTGCCGGGCTCGACGGCGTCGACGGGTACGGTCCCGTGCGCGGGCTCGGTGAACCGGCGGGCCTCGGGCGCCATCCGTTCGTCCAGCCAGACCTGGACGTGCGCGCCCAAGTCCCGTACGTGGGCGAAGTCTTCGCCGCATGAATCGAGGTAGCGGCGGTCCTCGCGGTGGTCGAGGTAGAGCCCGCGGGCGAGCAGTCCCGCCTCGACGGCCTGGAACACCCAGCCGTCGGGATCGGCGAGGCCCCGCGTGAAGACCCAGGTGTGGACGGCCTCCAGCACGGCCTTGCGGGCGGCCTCGGCCGGGTCGTACTTGCAGGCGAAACCGGCGGCGTAGAGCCCGAACCGTGGGTCGCGGACGAGCGCGGCCATGCAGGGGGCGAACTCCGAGGGCATCTCGGCGAGATGGACGTCGAGCCCGGACCCGGCGAGGTCGTCGGCGAGGCCGGGCACGCTCGCCGGATCGATGCCACGGGTCGGGCCGTCGAGGTGCCACCACAGTTCGAGGGCGTCGCGTTCGACGATCTCCAGCAGGCCACGCTCGACCGCGTCGTCGAAGCCCTGCCCGGTGGCGATGCCCGCGTAGTTGAGGTGGTGGGTGCGGGGCAGCGAACGCAGGTCGCCCTGGCGCCAGTTGAGATGGGTGAGAGCGACGGGCGCCCACACTTCGGCCCTCTCCCCGCCGGGCAGTCGTTCCTCGCCGCGCGTCCACAGGGAGGGGGTGTCGGGGGTGAGGGGGTGGTAGGGGAACTTCTCGCGGGCGTACTGCCAGTCGGCGTAGGCGGGCAACTCGTCGGGGCCGTACAGCCGCAGACCCTTGCCCACCAGTTCGGCGGCTGTGGCGCGCAGGGGGGCGTCGGGGTGGCCGGGCGGGGGCACGCGGTTGCCGCAGTAGCGCTCGATTCCCTCGGCTATCGCGGCGATCCGGGCGGCCTCGGGGTCGCCGAAGGTGGTACCGAGCGACACCCGGTCGGCCGGCCACAGGCCGAGCTTGCGGGCATCGGCGATCTCGGCGGTGAGCGCGGTGTAGCGGGGTGGGGTGCCCGGCGGGTGCTCGACGGGCTTGACCGAGCGGACGACGCCGCACACGGGGTCGACCAGGGCTTCCAGTGGCAGCGCCGTCATCGCAGGATCTCCTGTACGGGATCGGTGGGGGTGGGGCGGGAGCGGAGCGCGGGCAGGCGGAGCGCCACGTGCCCGGGGTGGACCTCGCGCCGGGAGGCGAGGAGCCGGGTCGCCGTGACCGGGTCGTCGCCGGTGTGGGGGTTGCGGGCGTGCGCGGGGAAGTGGTGTCCGGCGATCTCCAGACGGAGCCGGGTGCCCGCGGGCAGCCGCCGTGCGAGCGGACCGAGCCCCACGGTGAACTCGGCGGCCCTTCCCGGGGGGTCCGCGCGTCGGACGATTCCGACGGCAAGCCGCTCGGCCACGCCTTCGGAGGTGACCGCGACGAGCCGTGCCGCCCAGTCCGCGGACCGGGTGTCGGCGGTCGCACGCATCCGGACCTCAGCGGAGCCGATGACGTCCAGTGGGCGCGGCAGCGGCGGGGTGACGAACAGGCAGCGGTCGGGCGTGCCGTCTGTGGGGACGGTCAACTCCTCGGAGGAGACGGGCTGTTCGGGGTCTGCCGTGAAGGAGGCCCCGTGCAGCAGCCGTAAGTTCTGTGGGTGCGGCTCACCCTGTGTCTCGACGGGCACCCACAGGGGGCTGCCGCCTAGCCCGACCGCGCCCCCGCGTCCGGACGTGAGGCCTCCGGTGAGGGCCAGCCGGGCCCAGCGCGCGTAGAGCTCGCCGAGGCTCACCCGGTGCGCGGGGTGGGCGTCGGTGCCGGGCGCGGCGACGAGGCCGTGCCCCCAGGGACCCAGCAGCAGGCGTGAGGAGCCGCCCCAGCGGCGCCACAGGCCGACGGTGTCGTCGGTGAAGTGGTCGTGGTGGCCGCCCACCGCGAGCAGGGGCATCCCGGCGCGCTCGGCCCGTGCCGCGAGCAGGTCGCGCTCGCGGTGCCGCCACAGGCCCCGCCAGGAGGGCAGGCTTCGGCCGAGCCGGGCAGGGAGGTCGGTCAGCGGCAGGTGGGCCAGCAGGCCGGGGTCTTCGGTGAGAGCGTCCGCCAGGGCGTCCTCGTCGGAGTCGCGCCGGTCGCCGTGGGCGGCCCACCATCCCGCGCGGGCGGACAGCCGTTCCACGCCCGAGGGTTCACGAGCCGTCTCGGCGAGGCCGAGTGCGGGCACGGCGGCGATGACGGCGTCGGGGCGGGCGTCCTCGGGTGCGTCGAGCGCGAGGGCGACGGCGCAGTGAGCGGCGTAGGAGGCCCCGACCGCCACGACGCGCCCGTCGCTCCAGGGCTGCCGGCGGATCCAGCGAGCCGCCTGCGCCCCGTCGGCGACCTCGTTCTCGTACGGGTGCCACTCCCCCGGCGACGCGTGTCGGCCGCGTACGTCCTGAACGAGGGCGGCGAACCCGCGTTGGGCCCAGCCTCGCAGTTCGGCGCGGTGCCGACGCCGGTCGTAGGGCGTGCGGATCAGGACGGCCGAGAAAGCGCCGTCACCGTCCGGGAGTTGGACGTCGGTGGCGAGGCCCTCGACGGCTTCGGTGAACGACGTCATCCGGCCTTCCCCGGCATCGGGGCGACGTCGGGGACGGGCAGGACGGGGTGCTCGGTGACGGTCAGCGTGCGCAGATCGACGCGCCGGAGCCGACGGCGCGCGGGCAGCCCGCCGGGGTGGGGGGCGTCGGTGGCCCACCGGATGAGGTCGTCGGCGAGCAGGGCGGCGAGCAGCCCGGCTGCGGGCACGGTGAACTGCACGGGCGCGCCGGACGTGCGGGGTCCGCTCCAGTAGGCGGCCAGCTCGCGGTGGGCCGGCGTGGCGGCGAGCCTGCGGGCCCGGACATGAGCCGAGGTGACGTCCCCCGGAGCGGCCGCGAGGGGTTCGACGCAGACCTGCCAGCCCTCACGGTGACAGCGCAGCCAGGCGACGCCACGCTCGGGCAGCCGGTCGGCGGCGTCCCACAACCCCTCGGGAACGGGACCGTCGAGACACCACACGACGGCGGCGGGCACCGCGTCGGCCGGGGCGCCGGATGCGGCCTGATCCGCACGGCCCAGGTCGTCGGGTGCCAGGGAAGCCTCCTCCGCCGGGCGACCGGACGTCGCAGGCGCCGCGTCGGCGAGGCCGGCCACGGAAGTGACGCCGGTCAAGCCGTCCGCCACGGAAGTCACGCCTGTCAGATCGTCGGGTTCCGCCGACCGCGGCTCCGCACCCGAGGCACGCAGGAGCGCGGCCAGCGGCTCGGTCAGCGCGGGGGCGCCCAGCAACAGGATGTCCCGGCGCTCGTCGGGCCATGGGGCGCGGCGCGGGACGTCCGCCATGTATCCGGCGCCGTCGAAGGCCCGGAGGAGTCGGTCGAGTTCGGCGTCCGGCTCGCCGGTGGACCGGCCGGACAGCCGGGAGAGCAGAGCGCCGTCGTCCGCGTCGCCCGTCCGTACGCTGAGGAACTCCCCGTCGGCCGTGCGGACGGCGAGCCCCCGCCCGGGTACGGCGACGATCTCGACACCGGATGCGAGCTGGCTGCGGGACACGTCGGTTCTCCTGTGGGAAGGGGGGCCTGAGTGGGCGTGGGCCCGCCCGCACGGTGACGGGCGGGCCCACGGTCGAGCTGCTTGACCCGCGTTTACTCCTCGGTGTCGTCGAAGGGGTTCTCGACGAGCGCGTTGGAGTGGGTGGCCGAGGCGTGAGCCAGCTGGCCCGGGTCGGCGATCGGCGCGAAGACCTGCTCGTTGTCCATGAACTCTCCTTCATCGCGAGGGAAGTACGGCGTTCCTTGAACGCCACATGACAACCTACTGAATATGATTTTCATATTCTAGTCCTGTGAGGGGGTGATCTGGGTAACACACCGGCCAGCCGCCCTCGGGGTCCCGGCCGACCCGTCCCGCCACCTTGAGCACATCCGCGAGCAGCCCGGGGGTGACGACCTCTTTCGGGGTCCCGTCGGCCACCACGCGGCCGTCCCGCAGGGCGACGATCCGCTCGGCGAACCGGGCCGCGTGGGCCAGGTCGTGCAGCACCATCACGACGGTCAGACCGCGCTCCTCGCGCAGCCGCACCACGGTCCGCAGCACATCGAGTTGATGGTGCAGGTCCAGGTACGTGGTCGGCTCGTCGAGCAGCAGGACGCGGGTGTCCTGCGCGAGCGCCATCGCGAGCCGGACCCGCTGCCGCTCGCCCCCCGACAGCGCGTCCACGTCCCGGTCGGCCCACCGCTCCACGCCGACGTCGCGCAGCGCACGCCGCACGACCGGGTCGTCGCCTTCGCGCAGCATGCCGAGAGGGCCGCGTGCCGCGTACCGCCCCTGCCTGACGAGGTGCCGGACGGTCATACCGGGGACTGCCGGGGCCGACTGGTGCAGCAGCGCGACCCGTCGGGCGGTGGCACGCCGGGAAAGCCCCGCGAGGTCGTCGCCCCCGAGCAGGACGCGCCCCTCGTCCGGCCGCAGCAGGCCGGCGGCCAGCCGCAACAGGGTCGACTTGCCACAGCCGTTGAGGCCGATGAGGGCGGTCAACTCGCCCGGTTCGACGGTCAAGTCGACGCCGCGCAGCACGGGGCGGCCGGGGTAGCCGAAGCGGACTCCCTCGGCGCGGATACCCAGGGGTTCGGTCATGTTCTGTCCTTCGTCGACATCAGAACGTCCGGCCGGGCGCCCGGCGTACGACGACCAGCAGCAGCACGGCCCCGAGGCAGGTGGTGAGCGCCCCGACCGGCAGCGTGAGCCGTCCACTGTCCAGTACGACGGCCAGCAGCCGCGAGGACAGTTGCGCCGCCGCGTCCGCCCCGCACACCACGGCCGCCCCCACGAGGGCGGCGCCGGGCAGCGTCAGCCGCAGGTCCGCACCGAACAGGGCGAACGCGAGGTGCGGCACCAGCAGCCCGACGAAACCCAGCGCCCCGACGGCAGCTACGGCACCCGCAGTCAGTGCCACGGCGCACAACAGGGCGAGGCTCCGGGCACGCGCGGCGGACAGCCCGGCCGCACCGGCGATGTCGTCACCGCAGCGCAGCAGGGTCAGCGGTCCCGCCAGCAGCCACGCAAGCACACCCCAGGCCAACGCCCACGGCCACAACAGGTGCCAGTGCTGCCACACCCGGCCCTCCGTCGTGCCGACGAGCCACTGGACGACACTGCCGAGCTCTCCCGGCGCGACCAGCAGCACCATGGCGGTGAGCCCGCCGAGCACCGCCGACACCAGCACCCCGTAGACAGCGGTCTGCGCGGGATCGCCCCCGCCACGGCCGGCGAGCAGCCACAGGAGCGCGGCACCGGCGAACCCGCCCAGACACGCGGCTGCGACGACCGCGAGGGGCGATTCCCAGCCCGCCAGTCCGAGACCGGTCGCGGTGACCGCCCCGAGCACCGCGCCCGGGGTCACGCCGGTGACCTCGGGGCCGGCGAGCGGGTTGCGCAGCGCGGACTGCAGGACCAGGCCCGCCACGCCGAGGCACGCCCCCGCACCGAGGGCCACCAACAGCCGAGGCAGACGGAGTTGGAGCAGGATGTGCCGCTCCGTCGCGTCACCACCCCCGCCGAGGACCTCCCGGACCACGGCCGGGGACATACCGCGCCCGGCCAGCAGTTCCGCGCAGGCGCACACGACGAGGAGCACGGCAAGCGCCCCGAATCGCCGACTCACTTGGTCTCCTCCGATGTGGTTGCCCCATCGGCCGGGAGACGGGTGCCGGAGGGACCGGCGCCTTCGGACATCTCTCCATGGCCGCGGCGTCCTGGCCGTTGAGAGGGTTCCACCCCCGATGGCTCGATGTATGCGGCTTCAAATCCGGCCTCCGGCTGCTCCGAGCGCTCGGCCTCGGAGCCCGCCGCCGACTGGGGAATCCTCGGTCTCCGCTTTCCCGACCGGAGCAGAGCGACACCGACGGGCACACCGAACAGGGAGGTCCAGGCACCGACGGGTGTCTCCACGGGTGCCAGCGCCAGCCGGGCCGGCACATCGGCGACGGTCACCACGACGGCGCCCCACGCAGCCGCCCAGGGGAGCCAACGCACCGCGTCCGCCGACGGGTTGAGCCGCCGCGCCAGATGCGGGGCGAGGAACCCGACCCACGCCACCGGACCGCACACGGCGGTCACGGGTGCGATCAGCAGGACGGCGATGGCCAGCGCCGCGAACCGGGCACGGTGCACACGGACGCCCAACGCCTCGGCGTCCTCGTCCCCCAGCCGCAGCACCGAGAGCACCGGCGCGCACAGCACGAGCGCGGGCGCCGCGACGAGCAGCCAGGGCCACAGCCCGGTGACGTCGTCCCAGGTACGGGCGGAGAGCGAACCGAGCAGGTACCGGTAGATCAGCTGGAGGTCCAGCTGGTCGGCCATGACCATGAGCACGAGCAACGCGGCCTGCAGGGCGGCGGCGACCGCGGCCCCGGTGAGCAGTACGGCGGACGGGCTGCGTCCCAGTCCGGCGGCGAGCAGCGTGAGCCCGCCGCCGAGCGCGGCCCCGCCGATGGCCAGCACGGGCTGGGCGGCGGCCGGGATGGACACCGCCAGCACCAGGGGCGCGGCGACCCCGAGCGCGGCCCCGGAGGAGACGCCCAGCATCTCGGGGACGGCCAGCGGGTTGCGCAACGCTTCCTGCAGGACGAGCCCTGCCGCGCCCAGGCAGGCCCCGGCGATCAGCGCCAGCACCAGTCGGGGCACGCGCAGTTCGGTGACGACGATCCCGGCGAGTGTGCGGTCCCCGTCCAGCAGCGCACCGGGCAGGCGGTGCAGGGGGACGTAGGGCGTGCCCAGGCTCAGCATGCAAGCGGACGACGCGACCAACAGAGCGGTCACTGCGAGGAGTTGCCACGGCCTGCCGGGGCGCGGGAACCGTACGGACCGCCGCCCGTCCGAGGTCGCGTCACCGGCCGCGGTTTCTGTCGCGGTCGGTGCGGTCACCGCAGGGCGGCCGTGGCTTCGTCGAGGACGATGCCCAGCGAGCGGGTGCCCCGGCCCTTGGCCCACACCTCGGAGTTCACCTCGTGAACGTCCCCGTTCCGCACGGCCGGGATCTTCCCCCACAGCGGGTTCTTGGCCAGCTTCTCCGACAGCTTGCCGTCCGGCTCGCCGAAGCTGATCGTCTCGACGAACAGCACGTCCACGTCACGCGCAAGGATCTCTTCGAGGCTGTAACTGCCCTCCACTCCACGGGACTTCCAGGGGTAGTCCGCCAGCTTGGGGAAGAGTCCGGCGGCCACGTCCGTGCCCGGGGTGGCGACGCCGAAGTTCTCGTCGCTGCCGTAGATGACGAGCGCGGTCTTGTCGCTCTTGGTCCGCTCCGCGTCGGCGAGCTTGGCACGGAAGGTCTTCTCGGCCTTCTCGCCCTCGGCGGTGCGGCCGGTGAGCGCGGCGACGTCGCGCAGGTAACCGACGCTGTCCTGCCACTTCTCGGGCTGCATGGGCCAGAACGTAGTGGCGCCCTTCAGAGACGGCGCCAGCTTGCCGTGGGTGTCTTCGAGGCCGATCACGAGGTCGGGCTTGTGGGAGAGGATCGCCTCCACCTCGGGCGCGATGAAGCCGCCGGGGATGACGTCGACCTTCTTCGCCTTCTCCGCCCCGAGAAATCCGGGCTGGGCCAGGAGGGCGCTGTTCGTGGCCGTGGGGACGATGCCCAGTTCGGTCAGGATGTCGTCGCAGAGCGCGAACAGGCAGACGATGCGCTGCGGTTCCTGCTTCAAAGAGATCTTGACGCCGTTCACGTCGGTCAACTGACGTGTCGCGTTGATCGGTTCCACGGTGACGTCGGTCTTCGCGTCGGCCACCGCGTCCTTTTCACTCGTGGGTTCGGTGGACGCCCCGCACCCGACCAGAGCGGAACCCACGATCGCCGCGGTGATCCAGGTACGGACGAATCTCGACGGTGAGCCCAGCATCGATGCCCTCGCTTCTTCTCATAATCCCGGAACGCATCGAAGATACACGACGATAATCGTTTTCATTAGATGGTCTCTCAGAAGGGTTCTCGATGAACGCCGACCCACTGCTGCTGGTCTCCGACCACATAGGCGGATCCGTCCATGTGCTGACCGTCCCGGACGGCGTGGAGACACATCGCCTCACCGGCCGCCACCTCTCCGAACACGCCGGTTTCCTGGCGCTGCCTGGCGGCAGAGCGGCCTGCGTCGACGACCGCAGGGGCGAGCTGCTGGTACTCGACCCGTTCGGCACCGAGCTGGTGGAGGCCGCAGTCCCGGTCGCCGTGCCGGCCGAGCACCTCGCCTGCGACCCGTCAGGGCGGTGGGTGGCCGTCACCACGGGCCTGGGGGAGAACGGCAGTCCATGGTCCGACCTGCTGACGGTCGTCGACCTGGCCACGGGAGACGCCACGCGGGTGCGCACCCGCGTGGGCGAGCCGGGCGTGACGGTCATGGGCAGCGGCGACCCTCTGGTCGTCCTGCGACACCGGGAACCCGGCGCACTCGCCGTCCACCGGTTCGCCGACCTGCTCGGCTCACAGCCCGGCTGCCCGCCGGTCACGCCCCACGCACACCTCGCCCTGCCGGACGACGGGCACGGCGACGCCCAAGCCCCTTGCCTCGGCCACGTCTTCGCCGCTACGGGAGAGGGCGTGCACCGGGCGCGCCGCGAGGGTGACGCACTCGTTCCGGAGCCGACGATCCCGTGGGGTTCGCCCGCCAGAGGCTGGTACCTGCGGCTCGCTCCCCGGCGACGGGCGCTGTGGTCAACCCTGCGGGGCGGCCCCGCGGACCCGCTGCGCTGGCCGGAGTGGACGAACCAGGCGTGGCGCCATGATCTGGAAACGGATCGCACGACCCTGACGAACCTCGGCCCGGGACTGGTCTTCCGGCTGGCCCTCGCCAAGGACCACACCGCGTTCACCCGCATCCACCCGGACGGCGACGAACTGGTCCTGCTGGACGACGACAACACCGTACGTCGTGTCCCTCTCCCCGCCATGGACGGGGCTCCCCATCGCGGAGGCACACCCTGGGAGGGCGTCCAACGCCGTGCGGTGGCCGCCTCGCCAGGTGCCGACTGGGTCGCCGTCACCCGCGGCGGCCACGGCGAAGTCCACGTCTTCGACGCTCGAACCACCTCTGAGGCAACCCGCTTGAAGCTGGACACGCCCCTGCACCACGGCGGCCACGTGATGCTGCGCACGCAGGACGACGGTGCCGAGGGGGACCCGGCAGGGAGGTGATCCCACCACGATGCGGCCGGACTGCCCGGCCGGAGGGCCGCGGCGCGGAGGTGACCGTGCCCCAACGGACGGTCGAACACGGACCGCATGAGGCGCCGACCGCATCGCCCGCGCCAGCGCAGCCGATCTCACGACGAAGCCGCACCGGAGCGCTCCGGTGCGGCTTCGTCGTCTCACGGCTCCGCGCAGAGGTCCCATCAGGATGGTTTCGGCGGGGCTTCGCCGTATCACCCGCTATCACAGCCAGCGAAGACCGCGTCGACGGCGGCGCTGCCGCGCGCACCCGCGCGGGGCAGGAAGTGCGCGTACTTCCGGAGCGTGAACCCGGGGTCCGAGTGACCGAGCCATCGGGCCAGGGACACAATGGAGTTTCCCCGTGATGTTGGACACTCGATGCTTACGCCGCGAGGGCGTGTCCTTGCTCGTGTCGCTGTCGGATCTCCAGCGGGGTGAGGTGGCCCCAGACCGGATGCTTCCGCAGTCGGCGTCGGTTGTAGAAGGTCTCGATGAAGGCGAAGATCTCCGCTCGGGCACTCGCCCTGTCCGGCCAGCAGCGGGTGCCGATCTCTTCCTTCAGAAGTGCGAAGAACGACTCGGCGGCGGCGTTGATGCCCCTATGGCTTGGCGATGGTGTTCACCGAGACCCGCCAGCCCTGCCTCACCAGCCTGATCCAGATCTTCGGTGAGCCGTAGGTACCGCCGGAGGTGTCGGACTCCTCCTTCACCGCTTCGATCAGGTGCTGTCTGCGCAGCTCACGGCGGGTGGGCTGGCGGGTGCGGTGTTTGTAGAACCATGACTCGCTCACGCCCAGGGCGCGGCAGGAGACGGGGTGCGAAATGCCGTGCTCGGTCCTGAAGTCGCTGATCACCCCGACGACAGACGCCGGGTCCGCCACGGCTACTTCACCCACAGGACCATGCAGCGTTTGAGGACATCACGCTCCATGACCAATCCTTGTTGTCCCGCTTGAGCTGGGCGTTCTCCCGCCGCAACCGCTCCAGCTCGTCGCTCCCGCCGACCGGTGCGGTCCCTGCCCGGCGGGCGCGGGAGACCCAGCTCGCCAGGGTGGTCTCGTTGATCCCGAGTCCTCGGCGACCTCGGCGATCGTCTTGCCGATCTCCGTGACGATCCGTACGGCCCCCTCACGGAACTCCGGATCGAACTTCCGTCGCTTCTCCGCCATGACTCCCAACTTCCCCTGCAGTCACCGTCTTCACGCTACGAGGGGAGGGACACCTTCACGACCCTCCATTGATCACTGTTGTTTTTCAGCGCCTTGTGCAACGCACGTGCAAGATGACCTTGGATGGTTGGCGAGACGTCAGATATGTCTGAGCATCCGTCAGACTTCACGGAGCGTTGTCACCGAAGTGGCCTCGCGGCGTCCGATGACGGTCGTGTCACGCCGACCGCGTCTGGTTTACCACCGACACCCGCGTCGAATGCGGCGAACCGGCTCGTAACGCCGTGCCGCAGGTAGTCGTGGGTTGCGGCGCTCGGGCATCCCCGGCAGCACGGGCTGCGACCGGTCCAGGGCCTGCACCTGGGACTTCTCTATGTGAATCCCCCGTGTTCCCCGTGAAGGGTGCGAAGCGCGCCACATCCCAGGAGACAGCCGCAGCTCCCAGCGAGGTTCCCGACGCGTCCCCGCACCACAGCGAGGAGGCCGCGGAAAGCTGGTGGTGCGGTTGCGGTGCGCGCCTGGCCAGTCCACGAAAGAGAGGAACCCCAGCCGACGCACGGCTGGGGTTCCTCGAAACGGTGAGTATCGGTCAGCGGGTGGAGTCGCCCACGCCGTAAACCGCTCGGCTACGCGTCGGCGGACCGCACCGCATCGCGATCACTGTGGATCGGGCGGGTCAGCGCTGCAGGGTGAGCAGGCCCGGCCGGTACGGCAGTTTCAGGTAGTCGGGATCGTTCGCGTTGGGGTCCCTGCCCTGGTAGAGGAACTGCAGGTTGCAGGGGTCGATGGTCATGGTCTGGTCAGGGTTGTTACGGACCAGGTCACCGTGGCTGATGTCGTTGGTCCAGGTGGCTCCGCTGTTGGCCTTGCCCGCGAAGGGGCTGCTCTCGCTGCCGGCCTGCTCGGTCCACGGACCGTTCAGGCTGGAGGCGGTGAACGAGCGGAAGTAGCGCCCGTTCGAACCCTTTGCCTCGACGATCATGAGGTACTGGTTCTGGCCCTGGACCTTGTAGACCTCCACGGCCTCGAACAGTTTGTCCTCGGTGTCCTTCATGACCGTCGTGTACGACGAGCCGAAGCTGCTCGGGAAGTTCCCGATCGGCATGGTCGACTTGTAGATGCCGCCGAGGTCATCGGCGAAGAACAGGTACATGTTCTGGTCGTCGCCGATGATGGTCGGGTCGATCGGGCCGCCTACGGGGAGGCTGCCGGTGAACAGCGCCTGCGGCGCGGACCAGTCGTTGGGGTTGGTGGGGTTGCTGGACGTGCGGTAGGTGAAGGGCCAGTTGGTACCCCACCCGTTGGAGATCAGCACCCAGATGTTCTTGGGCGCGAAGTAGAACAGTCTGGGCGCCACCGCGAGGTCGCTCATCTGGGTCTGGCCGGCCGAGGCCATGTCGGACCAGTTCGTGAAGGGACTGACCATCATCGAGCGCCATCCCTGTGCCGTGGCGTTCGTCGCGTAGACCAGGTGCTTGCCGTTGTACGTCACGGTGGTGAAGTCCTTCAGCGAGTACCACCCGTTCGCCGGCTGCGCCAGCGGACCTGTCGAAGTCCACCGGTACGTCGACGGAAGAGAACACGAGTTGGTCGTGCCGGACAGGCCGGTCCACTTCTGGTTGTTGGCGCCGGTGCAGTTCCACAGCTGCACCGCCGTGCCGTTGGCCGTAGCTCCGCCCGACGCGTCCAGGCACAGCCCGGACTCCACGGCGACGACCGTGCCGTCGGCGTTCACCCGCCACTGCTGGTTCGAACCGCCGTTGCAGGACCAGATCACCGGCCGGGTCCCGGCCGTGGTGGCGTGACCCGGAACGTCCAGGCACTTGTTGCCGTACACGGTCAGCTGGTTGTTGTCCGTCAGCGTCCACTGCTGGTTGGTTCCGCCATGGCAGTCCCAGAGCTGCACGTTCGCACCCTCGGCCTGGCTGGCGCCCGACACATCGAGACACCGGCCCGAGGCGACCCCGCGCAGGGCGCCGCTGGTGGCCGCCTGAGCCGGGTTGGCGACGAGTATCGCCGCCAACGCGGTCAGAGCCGCAATCGCGGCGGTGAGCACCGCAGACGGGCGTCTGCGGCTGAAACTCAGTCTGTACATGAGGACCTCGTGATTCTTGCGTACGCGGCTCTGGCTGGCCCCGTCGGAGGCTGTGCGGCTCTCGGTGCGCCGCGACCTGGGCGCGTTCGTTATGTCGAACATGGGTCGAAATGTCGAGCAACTGGATGATGAGAGAAACCGGAGAATGGCGTCAATACCTCTCACAGAACTCGCGAGCCGGAAAAATCGGATGCTGAAACCGGGCGGCTGCAAATTCCGTGCCTGTGCGGCTCTTGGCGGGAAGGCAGACAGGAGGCGGGACAGGCTTGATGATCTTGCGGGGCCTGCGCCCCCGGCCAGGTCGAAGACCTGCGTCCCTGCCCCGGGAGCAGGCGTCATCCGGCGGTCAGAGTGGTCCACTTCTGGTTGGAGCCGCCGGTGCAGTCCCACAGATGGAGCTGCGTGCCGTCGGCCGTGGAGGCGCCCGGAACGTCGAGGCAGCGGCCGGAGGCGGGGTTGCGGTAGCCGCCGTTGTAGGGCTGCCAGACCTGGTTGGCGCCGCCGTGACAGGACCAGAGCTGCACCTTGGTTCCGTTCGCGGTGCCCCAGCCGGCGGCGTCGAGGCACTTGCCCATGGAGCGCAGGGTGCCGTCGGTGTAGGCGGACCACAGCTGGTTGGCACTGCCGCCGCAGCTCCACGTCTGGACGGCGGCCCCGTCGGCGGTGCTGGCGCCGTTGACGTCCATGCACTTGCCGGCGATGCCGGACTGCACACGGGCCGGGGCGGGGGCGGGGTTCTTCAGCCACCCGGCGCTGTCCGCGGCCTGGACGCCACGGTGGAGGGCGTCGGCCATCTTCCGGTAGCCCGAGTCGTTGGGATGCAGGGTGTCATCCAGGTCGGCCGTGGTCAGGCTGCTCATGTCGACGTAGGCAACCTTCTTGCCCGCGGCCTGCGCGTCGCTCACGATCCGGGGGATGGCCTGGTTGTACGCGGCCCTGTACTGCTCCTCCGAGCCGCTGGTCGACACGACCAGGGAGGCCACGAGGACGGTCGCGTCGGGGGCGGCCGCGGTGATCTGGTTGACCAGCGACCGCAGCCGGTCGGCGGCGGTGGAGACCTGATAGCTCTCGTTGAGGTCGTTGGTGCCCAGATGCAGCGTCACGACGTTGGGCCGGTAGCGGGTCAGGGAAGCGTCGGTGAGTGCGGCGACCTGGTGGATCTTGTATCCGGGGTGGCCCTCGTTGTCGGGGTCGGACATCGAACCGCTCCGCCCCGTGCCCACGAAGTCCAGCGGATGGCCGTCCGCCGCGAGCTCGTTCCACAACGGCCCCCGATAGCCGTTGCCCGTGCTGCTTCCCACACCCCAGGTGATCGAGTCGCCCAACGGCATGACCCGCAGGGGCGTGTCGGAGGCGGCTGAGGCAGGGGCCGCACCTGCCGCCGCCATCCCGAGCGCGGCGGTGACAAGCGTGATCAGGGGAAGAATCCAAGATCTTCTCATGCGGGCGTCCTCTTACTATGCGTGAGTGCCGAATCAGCGGGGATGACCGCCGTT
Organism: Streptomyces sp. NPDC012510; assembly: GCF_042955065.1. Classification (NCBI taxonomy): domain Bacteria; kingdom Bacillati; phylum Actinomycetota; class Actinomycetes; order Kitasatosporales; family Streptomycetaceae; genus Streptomyces; species Streptomyces sp. NPDC012510. The sequence continues at coordinate 3,028 of NZ_JBIBEN010000012.1, read as the reverse complement.
CGTGTCAGCACCGCTGCCGTCGTGCCGTCCCGTCGGCGCCGACGGCCGCCTGACGTACTGACAGAACGGCGTGAGGGGGGTTTCTCGCACTGTGGCCGAACGCGGCCTCACCAGCACTTCCGTAGAGATATCACGCTGATCACCCTCTGGGACATCCCATGAATGAGAGAAATTTCTGAGAAGGGTGCCGCGGGAGTTGATTTGCGTCGATTCTTCCCGTTCTCATTGTCGCTACGGCCCGCGTGCTGCTCTCAACCTCTCCGGTACCGCAGGGCCCGGCAAAGTCGTTCTGTAGCCCTGTGACGTGGGATTTTGCGGGGTGGAAGAGGTGCGCGGGCGTGGTCCAGCCCGGTTGGACGGAGGTTCCTACGCCTTACGTCCGACCAGGGGTCACGCCCGAGCCATCCCATCGGCCCTTACTCCTGCGCCTGTTCGCACGTCTGGCCCGGATCATGAGCTCCTCGTCCAGCCGCTTGCCGGGAACCTGATCCGCGCCGTCGGCGCGGTGTCCGGCACCCGGTGGGTGCTCTGATCGCGGTGGCGGTGTGCGCGGTGGTGGCCGGAGCCCGGGGGTTCACCGCGATCGGGGAGTGGGCCCGGGACGCGGGAGGTGCCGCGCTGGAACGGCTGGGCCTGGAGTGGGGCGGGGTGGAGCGGGGTGGGGTGGGGTGGAGTGGGGTGGGGTGGGGTGGAGTGGGGTGGGGTGGGGTGGACGAATCAACGCTGCAGCGCCTGTTCGCCGCCTCGACGCGGACCGTCTCGATGCGGTACTGGGAGTCTGGCCCTGACCAGGACCGCACGTGTCGCGGGCGGCAGGGTGATCGCCGTCGACGACAAGACGGTCCGGGGAGCACGCGGCGGCGGCTCCGCGGCCCCGCACCTGGTCGCCGCCCTCGCGCACGGGTCCGGGGCGGTGCTCGGCCAGGTCTCGGTGAGCGAGAAGAGCAACGAGATCCCCGCCGCCCGGGACCTGCTTCAACTCCTCGACCTGGACGGCGTGGTCGTCACGATGGACGCACTGCACACCCAGCACGACACCCCGACCCTGGTGACCAGGGCCGGGGGAGACTACGTCCTGACCGTGAAGGCGAATCAGAAGTCGCTGTACGCGCAACTCAAGGCGCTCCCCTGGACTTCGATACCCGCCGTCACCAGGACGGACGGAGGACATGGACGCCGCGCCACTCGCACGATCAAAGTCGTCGACGTGCCGGCATGGGTCGGGTTCGCCGGGGCCGAGCAAGGCGCCCAACCGCGGCGCACCGTCACCCGCAAGGGACGACGGACCATCAAGATCGTCTACCTGTTCACCAACGCGGACGCCCGCAACGCGCCGCCCGCCGTTCTGGCCGCATGGACGCAGTCGCACTGGGAGATCGAGAACCGCCTGCACTGGGTCCGCGACGTACCTTCGACGAAGACCGCTCCCAGATCCGCACCGGCAACGCACCCCGCGTCATGGCGGGCCTGCGCAACACCGCGATCACACTGCTGCGCTTGGACGGACACGCGGTGGACAGGCAGGTCCTGCCGCCCAGGGGACGGACAGCCCAGGTCGGCGCCCACGCACTTCGCCTGATCTACGGCGGAGTGGTCCGCGACACGCCTGCTGCATCTCTGATCAGGGCAGCAGCGGGTGAGGAGTACGGCCGGGCCAAAGGCAGGGCACCGGCCACCGCCAGGACCGGCCGGGATCCGCGAGCCAAGGCACGCGCATCACCCGCGCCGTGCCGTTCCGGCGGACGGGGCGGGCCCATGGCCTCTGCGATGACGGCGAAGGGCGACTGCCCTTCGGTCCGGGCGACCGGCTGCAGATGGCCATGTGGTTACCCCCGTTCCATCCTGCGCTGAGGGTATCCGCGTCCGCGCGGAACTCATTCGTCGGCATCACGGAGCGTGCGCAGGATGCGCTCCAGGCAGCGGCGGTCCTCGGATGAGAGCGGTCCGGAGACGTGGCTACGGAGATGGGCGACGTGGGCGGTCAGGGCGCGGTCGAGCGCCTCGGCGCCCTTGTCGGTCAATGCGGCGAGTGCGGCTCGCCGGTCGGCAGGGTCGGGATCGCGGCGGATCAACCCCTCCTTCGCCATGCGGTCGGCGAGCCGGGTGAAACCGCCCGAGCTGAAGGACACGGCCTCCGCCAGCTCCGTCATGCGCAGCCGGTGCCCGGGGGTGCGCGCCAGTCGCAGCAGCACCTCGAACCAGGTGTCCGGGACTCCCAGGTCCCGGTGTACCAGGGGCCTGAGGCGAGCGAACGCCTCCACGAACAGGCCGTAGAGCGTCACGTCGTCGTCGTTCAGCAGTTGCTCGTTCACTCCACGAGGATGCCAGAAAGCCGAGAGCGGAAGAAGCTGCTGTTGCATTATCTGTACTGACAGATATATTGTCTGCGTCGGCAGGTACTTCTGGCTGTACGCCCCCCACAGATGTGGAGCCCGATCATGCGCAAGCGCACCCTCCCCGCATTCGGTGCCGCCGCCGCCACGGCCGGCGCCCTCACCCTCGGCCTGTCCCCGGCACCCGCTTCGGCCGACGCCACCCCCGCCTCCCACCGGCACCGCACCATCACCATCGAGGCCGTCGAGAAGGGCACCGCGATCAACATGGTCGACGTCGCCCCACCCGACTCCGCCCTCGGAGACCAACTGATCGGAACCGGCGACCTCACCGGCCGCGACGGCCGCAAGCTCGGCACCAGCAGCTTCGTCGGCATCTCCACCGACACCAAGCCGCGCACCGCCGAACTGCTGACCTTCGTCTACGAACTGCCCGGCGGCAAGATCACCACAGCCGGCACAGCCAAGCTCTCCGCCACCGGACCCGTCTTCGACGAACGGTTCGCCATCACAGGCGGCACCGGCAAGTACCAAAACGCCTCCGGCGAGGTGCGCGTCCTGCAAGAGACGGTGGAACAGGCGAAGCTCACCTTCGAGATCCAGCACTGACCACAGCACTGACCACACCCACACAAACGAAACAAGCACGACCGGAGCAACCTGTGAAGATCCTCCTGATCGGCGCCACCGGCATG
>NZ_JBIBEN010000011.1:207873-314135 GCF_042955065.1 Streptomyces sp. NPDC012510 | reverse complement strand
CTACGCAGCTGACCGCGTCCCGATACCCAGCGGCCTCGTGCACGACACCGACCTCTGACCAGGTCAAGTCCACCCACTTTTGTTAGGACCCCTAAGGGTCATAGGCCCGCGAGGGTGAGGGCGGTCGCCGTGACGGAGCGGGCGATCGTGGCCGCGAACCGGGGGCTGTGGTCCTGGTCGGTGACGGTGTCTCCCGGGGTGTGGTACTGCCTGGTGCCCGTGCCGGGTCCGCCGTCGGGGGCGAAGATGTCCTCGGAGACGGCGATGGCCGCCCAGCCCCGCTCGTGGAAGCTCGCGTGGTCGCTGCGTCCGATCGCCGGATCGGAGGGGCCCGTGAGCCGCTGGACGGTGACCGCGGGGTCGACGGCGGGGACGGCGTCGGCGACGAGCGCGCCCAGCGCGTCGGACGCGCCCGCGACCGGCCCCGGCACCGAGGAACCGGCGTGGATCTCGACGACGGCCGTGCTGCCCTGCCGGCGTCCCGCGATCATGTCCATCTGGAAGACACCAGCGATACGGTCGTCCGCCGCGGCGGCGGCCCGCGCGTAGAACTTGCTGCCGGTCAGGGCCTGTTCCTCGGCGTTGAAGAGTACGAAGCGCACGTTCCGAGTCGGTTCCCTGCCCTCCGCGAGGATGTCCCGCAGGCACTCGGCGGCGGCCATGACGGCGGCGGTTCCGCTGCCGTCGTCGTCGGCGCCCGGTGCGGGGTCCACGGCGGGGTCGTAGGGGCGCGGGTCGCCGTTCTCGTCGACGAACTCGCCGTTGGATGCGGTGGAATCGAGGTGCGCGGTGATCAGCACCGCCGAGTCCGCCCCGGTGACATGGTGCTCGGCCTCCACGTTGAACAGACGGCGTCCGCGCCACCGGAACCGGTGCAGTCGTACCCTCAGGCCGAGGTCCCGGAAGCGGTCCGCGAGTGCCTCGACGACTCGGGGGTTGTCCTCGGACGACGCGTCACGGCTGCGTACCACCAGCGGCTCGCCGTCCCTGAGCGGCTCGGCACCGGAGATGCGAGCGACGTGGCCACGCAGCACCTCGGGGGTCACTGCCGCCCGTACCGCGGCGATCGTCTCCGGGGAGGGGAGGCCGTCACCGGCTGCCGCCGTGGGTGGGCCCGGTTCTGCGAGGCCTTCGGCGGGGCCGGCGGCGAGTCCTTGCGCCCATGCCTCGCCGGGACGGGAGAGGAGCGCCGGGTCCGGAAGCAGTCGCTCGGTGTGGCCGGGCTTGGCGCCGGGCAGGTGGACGTCCTCGATCGGGGCGCCGGCGGGCGCTGCGACGTAGGCACCGCCCGGTGCGGGGCCCAGCGGGTGGAGCGGCGGTGTGGTGGGGCCGGCGAGTTCCTCGGCGACGACGGCGAAGGCGGACGTGGCGCGCGTGGTGGCACGGTCCGGGGCGTCGGCCAGGTCCTGGGAGGGGGCGAGGGGGCGGTCGTCGCGGATCAGGAAGGCCGCCGTGTCCTCCACCGGCCCTCGCAGGTCCACCGTGAACCCGGCCTGTTCGAGTGCCACGGCGCCGCGCATGCTGGCCATGGCCAGTACGAGCCGCGCGGAGGCGATGTGCACGGGGACGACCTCGGTCTGGTTCGCGACGGTCTCCAGCGCTGGCAGACCCCGGTCCTCTGGCAGTTCGATCCGCGCCCAGAGGACGGGACGGTTCTCCAGTGCGGCGCCGGTGAACACGGGGTGGGCCGCCGTACGCAGTCCGGCCTGTCGAGCGAACGCGCGCTCCTGGTGATCCTCGCCGACGAAAACGCACTCATCGGCGGCGCAGGCCGGGTTCCCCTCGCCTGCGGTGCCGGCGACCGCTTCCTCGAAGATCTCCCGGTTGTCCTTGGGGCCCCAGTGGATGAGCGTGTCGTCCGTGAACCGGCCGGGGAACGCCGCCCGCAGGGCCGACGCCGCCCGCTCCGCGGCGCCCTCGCCCGGCCCCGGGTTGGAGATGACGCCCTGGCGTACGTCGAGGAAGCCGTCGAGCACGGCGAGGACTCGGGGGCGGGGCAGCAACGTCAGCGAACCGTCCGCTTCCTCCCGCGCGTCCGCCAGCGTGGCTCCTATGTCGAAGAAGAGCACGGGCATTTCGGTGCCTCCACACAATGGCCGTGGCCGCACACCCGGGTCCGGGAATGGGCTCCCGACCACTCCATCGTCTGCCTTCGGTTGCGCGCTCGCATCCCGGGATGCGGGCGAATGCCGTTCGACGCCGGACAGTTGAAGGGCATACGGGTGTGGGTGGCGCGGGCCGCGCTCCGTGCGGACGACGCACCGCGCCGCCGCACAACCAGCCGTACCGTCGGCTCGGCGGCTCGCCGCGTGTCAGCCGGCCTCCGGCCGCTGCCTCGATCTCGCGCCGGGTATGTCGCGCAGCCAGTCGTCGAGTACGGCGAAGTCCGCCTCGGTGAGGCCGATGCCGGGATCGACGCGGTGGAGGAGGGCGAGCCCTTCGTGGTGTCCTGACACCCAAGCGCGGTCGCGATCGGTGATCTCGTCGTCGACCCAGATGAACGGGCGCCCGGCCGCCACCCGTACGAGGGCTCGGGTCTTCCAGTGCAGGAGGCCCGCCGCGTCCTCCTCCGCCTCCGGCAGGTCCACCACCGGGAGTGCCGGAAGGCCGAGCAGCGGGGCGATCACCTCGTTGGCGTCCTCCATCCACGCGGTGGCCCACCGCAGATCGCAGGGCAGTTCCCGCAGACGTGGGCCGTGGGTACGGTCGATCTTCGCCAGTTGGGGATTCGACAGCTCCTGCCAGCCGTCTCCTTCCTCAGAGGCCGAGGGAAGCCTTTTTCCGCCGTAGGGCAGAAGCGTTCCGTCGACGTCCAGGAAGAGCAGCGGGCGTCCGGCATGGTCGGTCATGAGCCGTCCGTCATCGGGGACAGGCAGCGGCAGTCGGTGTCAGTCATCCGCGTCTTTCTCGGCTTCCCAGCGCAGCAGGTCTCCCGGCTGGCACTCCAGTACCTCGCAGAGCGCGGCGAGCGTGGTGAAACGGACCGCCTTGGCGCGGCCGTTCTTGAGCACCGCCAGGTTGGCGGGGGTGATGCCGACACGTTCCGCCAAGTCGCCCACGGTCATCTTGCGCTTGGCCAGCATCACGTCGATGTCGACGGCGATCGGCATCAGATCACCTCAGCGAGTTCGGCCCGCATCCGCGTGGCCTCGATGTCGCGCGTGACGGCCTGCGCCAGCAGCATCCGCAGGACGAGGACGATGAGCGCCATCCCCAGCACCGCCAGGCCGATCACGCCCACCAGGAGCACGATGCCCGGGGGCACGGCCTCGCCGGGCGCCAGCACCGCTCCGAGTGCGAACACCAGGAGCGAGGCCGCCGTCATCGCGCCGATCACGCCGTGCACGTACCGGAAGGCAGCGTGGGAGAAGACCGTGTCGCGCCGGACCATCGTGACCAGCCGCCACACACAGCCCAGGACGACCTGGACCGTCACCATTCCCAGGACCACGATCACGAGCGCCGGCGTACGCATGGGCGCCGCGTCGGCGCCGGCGTTCTCCAGGTCCACGGCCAGCAACGGCACCATCACCGTCTGCACCACCACCGTCCCGGCGAACAGCGCCACGATCACGGCGCGCAGCGCCAGCACTGTCAACTGTCCCATCACCCCTCCATCCATCGACCAGCGATGGGAATCTATCGATATTCGATAGGGGAATCAAGGGGTGCGACCAGGCACGAGCGACTCCAGCCGGTCTGCCAGGTCTGCCAGGTCTGCCAGGTCTGCCACGTCGGTCAGGTCGGTCAGGTCGGTCACGTCGGTCAGGTCGGTCAGGTCGGAAGCGTGCGCGTCGAAGCGGTCCGAGGGGGCGGGTGGGTCGCCGACGGGCCGGGCGACATGGGCCATGCGCAGGCCTACGTTCTGTGCGCCGCGCAGGTCCCAGGCGTGGGCGGCGATCAGCAACCGCTCCGGCGATCGTCCGCCGGCCGGCGGCCCGACAGGGCGAGCGCCGCCGCGGCATCCGGCTCGTCACCGACTCCGGCGGTGTCGGTGACGAGCCGGGCGGCTTCCAGGTCGAGAGCGTCGCTGGGGGCGTAGGGCCGGGTGCCTTCGAGGATGCGGCGTTGCTCCCGGTCGACGTGCTGGTGCCACAGCGCCGTGAGCCGTTCGGTCTCGGGATCGTCGAGCCACGGGGCGAGCTCGCGGATAACGGCGCGGATTCCGGCGCGGATTCCGGCGGGTTCGTCGACGAGCGTGCCGAGCACGTCGACGACAACGGCATCGGTTTCCAACTCAGACATGGCGGAGGCCTCCTGGTGGAAACAGCGTGAGGACGAGAACGAGGAAGCGGTGGGACGGGGGTGGGGGAAGAGGGATGTCAGGCGAACGCGGTGGGGAGCCGCCCCGATCCCCCCGCAGCGGGCGCTGATTACCCCGGAGGTAATCGACCCCTCTCCGTCCTCTCGGCATGATCGAGGACACCGTCGCGCACACCGGCGGGAGAGAACCTCAACACGAGGAGAGCATCATGTCCGTCAAATCAGCCGATCTGCGGGCGAATTCGGTCGCTGCCGGGCGTTGCGTCGCCGAGGACACCCGAGCCGTGGTGCGGGAGTTCCTCACCGCCCGGATCGCCGGAGACACCGGGCGACTCGTCGAGCTGTTCGCCGACGAGGTCGACTGGCTGCTCGCAGAGAACCCCGGCGTGCCGTGGATCCGCCCGCGCTCCACCGCCGCCGAGTGTGCCGCCCAGTTCACGGACCTGATGCGGTTCACCGTGCCCGAGGAGGCGCGGGCCTCCGTGCACACCTTCCTCGTCGACGGCACCGACGCCGTCCTGATGGGGCACGTCGCGGGTACCGTACGCGCGACGGGAAAGCGCTTCGAGGGGCCGTTCGCACTGCACCTCACCGTCGAGGGCGGCCGCATCACTCGGCACCATCTCTACGAGGACAGTCGGTCGATCGCCGAAGCCTGCGCCCCGTGAGGGCGTGAGGGCGTGCGCGGCCGGGTGGAGGGCGAGAGGGAAGGACGAAGCGAGGGCCGGTGCGACCGCGCAGGACCTCAGCCACACCGTCCGAGGCCCGAACTGATCCCTGCCGCGAGTCGGCCGGCACCGGTTCGTCCGTGAGGTGCGGCACCATGCCCTCGTGGACGCTCATCCCTGCCCTTCGCCCCTGCCGCTACGAGGAGCGTCCGTCGGCCTCGACCAGTCGGGCGAGGTTCTCCAGTGCCATGCGGGTGCCTGTCTCGTTGTCGGCGGGCGGCACGGCGTCGGGGATTCCCTCGTGCAGCATGAGGACGTCGGTGCCGCCGTCGTCCGCGTCGGTGAGAGTGGTGGTCATCGTCATCGTGCCGCGCAGGGCGGGGTCCTCGGTCTCGAACTCAAGGACCTCGACCACCTCTTGGTCCGGTACGAGCTTCGTGAAGCGGCCGTGGTACGTGTCGGTGTGGGACGCCGACTTGCCGGCGCCGGTCGGCACGTCGTAGGTGAGCGAGACCCGGAACCTCCCGCCTTCGCGGGCGTCGAACTCGTGCACCTGACTGCTCATACCGGCCGGGACCCGCCATCTCGCGATCGCCTCCGGGTCCAGGAGTGCCCGGTACACGGCCGGGCGCGGGGCGGTCAGATGCCGGGAGACGCGCGTCGAGTACATGGAGCCAACCTAACGTCCGAGCCTGCCCGCAGATTCGTGCTGCCGTTCGGACAGGGCCTGGAGTCGGAACTCGCTGGGTGAGAGACCGTGGGCGGTGCGGAAGGCCCGGGTGAAGTCGGAGGGGCGGGGGATGCCCCAGCGGGCGGCGATGACGTGGATCGGAGTGGTGCGCAGTGAGGGGTCTGCCAGGTCTCGGCGGGCGCCCTCCAGGCGGCGGGCGCGGATCCACGCCGCCACCGTTTCACCCTGTGCGTGCTGCTGGAAAATGCGGTGGAGGTAGCTGAGGGAGATGTGGTGCGCGACGGCGATCATCGGTGGTGCGAGTTCCGGGTCGTGCAGGTTGTGCCGGATGAACGCACGGATGCGTTGCACCAGGGCGTGCTGGCGGGTCTCCGGCGGCAGGGCCGCCTCGGCCTCCAGCGCGTGGGCGAACCAGGCCGACAAAAGGTCGAGTACGACCGTGCCCAGCCGTGGCGCGTCGGACGGCTGGAGGAGATCCGCCTGCCGCTCCAAGCTCATGAGGAAGTCAGCCAGCACGGCGCCGAGTCCCTCCCTCCCCGACAGTCCTCGACCCAGCAGTCCCCGGACCTGGTGGGGCGGCAACGGCAACAGAGCCTTGGGGAAGTCGACGCCCACTCCCCTGACGAGCCCGGTCCCCGTGCAGTCCGCCGTCCGGACGTCGTACGGCTGGGAGCTGTCGACCAGGTGCAGGTCACGGGGGCCGAACGTGCCGGACCGGCCGCTGTGGTCGAGCGCCAGCCCGCCGTCGAGGAGCAGCGTCAGGTGGTAGAGCTCGGGGTCGGACTGGCGCACCATCCGCTGGTTGCGCCGGTAGCGCGCCGGCAGGAACGACGCCGGCCACACCGTCACGGGACCCAGCTCCATCAACCGCAACTGCGCCCAGAAGTCGGCGGAGTGCGCGCTGACCACGTCGCTCGTCCGCGTGGCGCCGATCAGTTCTCGCCAGTAGTCGAATCTGTCTCCCGCAGGTACGTCTTCGCTGCGGAACACGGTTCCGATCATTGCGTCCCATCTCCGATGTCCCGCCCGGTGTTCGCGGCGACATCCTTACATGCGGAGATTGGTGTGGTTCCGGCGCATGCGCTCGGCCGCCGGGTTCACTCCTGGGTGCCGCCCCTACGATCGGCGCATGAGTACGTGGAAGCGGAGCCTGGACGCCGCCGGGGTACGGAAGCCGGAGCTACGCGGGGACTACGACGCCCAGCGGAAGCTGGTGGCGCGTTTCCGGCGTGCCCCGTATCTCGCGGCACGGCTGTTGCTGCCGCGGCCGGTGCTGCCCCACGTCGTGGCGGCGACGGCGATGATGCATCACGGGGACAACCTCCTGGACAGCGGACCGAGGGCGCGGCGGGCCTCGGCGTGGGCGTCGTGGGAGCAGGAGGTACGCAAGGCGCTGGGCGCGGGGGTGAGTGACGATCCGCTGATCCGCACGCTGCTGCACACCGTGGAGGCGTATCCACGGCTTCGTGAGGTGGTGGAGGCGTACCTGTCCACGGCCACCGCCGAGTTGGAGTTCGCCGGCTTCGCCGACGAGGCCGACTACCAGGCGTATGTGGACGCCTACTCGCTCCCCGGTTTCATACTGATCGCCTCCTTGCTGGGACCGGAGGACGACGACGGGCGGTTCCGGGCCGGCTGCCGGACGTTCGTCGAGGGCAGTCAGCGGCTGGACTTCGTCAACGATCTCGCCGAGGACGTGCCGCAGGGGCGCCTGGGCATCCCGGTGGAGACACTGGAACGCTTCTCGGTCACGGTGGAGGATCTCGCGGAGGGCCGCGAGTCGCCGGAGGTACGGGAGTTGGTGACCTACGAGATCGAGGCGGCCCGCCGCTCCTTGCGGGCGGCCCGCGCACTGCCCGCGCTGGCCGACGGCCCTGGCGGGGTGTTGGTGGACGCCGTCATCGAGATCGAGCTGCTGACGGCCGACGCGGCGCTCGCACGCGGCGCCCGGTTGCTGCGCGGCTCGGCGTCCCCGCCACCGGCGCGCACACTGCGGGCGCTGCTGGGCGCCCGCCGGAAGGCTCGCGGGGGACATCGTCCGCGCCGTTGAGAGGTGTGGGGCGGGCGACACGGGCGGCGGCCGGCGCGACGCCCGGGCCTCTGCCGTCGACGCCGCAGTCGTTCGGTACGAGCGCCGGACCGGTGGCGCCCTGTTCGCGCAGCGCCCCGCCTGGAGCCCGGCCGGTTCGTCGAAGGCGAGGCGCCCGCGCGGCGGGCGTCGAGGCTGTCATGGCCGCCGCCCCTGAGGATCCGTGGCCGGGGCGGGAGCGGGCCGCTGTGTGAATCCGGGGCGGAACGTGATCCCATGGCCGTATGCGCGAGAATCCCTGCGTGACGCGGGACCACATCGAGGTGTGGAACGAGCGGGTGTTGCCGCAGGGAGCGACAGCGGTCAGGTTGCGGACCGTGGTGCGTGGGTCGCTGCTGCCGATTCTGGTCTGGCTGGGCATCGCGTGCTTCGTCACCTTGGTGTACGGCCCGGTGGTGACGGTGGTGGTGATCGGGGTCTTCGCGCTCTCCTTCTTCGTGGGGTTCTGTCTGCGTCGAAGGGCGGGGCATTCCGTCCGGTGCAGCTTCTACGGGACGGTCGGAGGCGTACTCGACAAGTCGATGGCCGGGTTCTGACGGTTCGACGCGGACGCGGTATTCGCGGCGTGCGCGGAGACCGGGACGGCAGTCGCGGCGGACTCCGGTGAGCTGTCGTCGTAGGGTGCGCCGATGAGGTTCGCGACCTTCAATGTGCTGCATGGGCGGACGCTTCGGGACGGTCGGCCCGTTGCGGTGTCGGGTGTGGATGTGGCGCTTCCGCTGAGGGAGGCGGTCGCGTCGTGGGACGCGGATGTCGTGGCGTTGCAGGAGGTCGACCGGCTGCAGCGGCGGTCCGGGGGTGTGGACCAGGCGTCCGTCGCCGCCGACGCGATGGCGGCGCGGGACTGGCGCTACGGGTCGGCGGCCCACGGTCGTACGGTGCCCGGCGCCGGGTGGGTGTTCGATCCGGCCGTGCCGGGGCTTCGGGTGTACGGCAGCCGGGATGTGGACCGGGAGGGTGACGTCCCCTCCCACGGCGTCGCTCTGCTGACCAGGTTGCCGGTGCGGGAGTGGAGGGCCAGGCGGTTCACCCCTGCTCCGTTCGGTCTGCCGCTGCGGGTGGCCGGGAGGCCCGGGCTCACCCTCGTCCGCGATCAGCCGCGCGCGGCCCTGGCCGCCGTGGTGGTGGGACCGCGTGGGCCGTTCACGGTCGTGGCGGTTCATCTGTCGTTCGTGCCCGGTTGGAACATCGGGCAGTTGCTCACCGTCCGTGACTGGATCGCCGGCCTGCCGCGTCCCCATGTCCTGCTGGGTGACTTCAACCTGATCGGTGCCGTTGCGCGAGTCGCCCTGAACGCGGCGGAGGTGATGTCTCCTGTGCGCGGGCGGAGCTGGCGGGATCTGGCCCGCGTCGCGACGTACCCCGCGCATCGCCCCCTCGTGCAGTTCGACCATGTGCTGGCGGCCGGGCTGCCTGTGTCCGCGGCCGTCGGTGTACGTACGCCGGGGACGCCCGTGTCGGATCACCAGCCTCTCGTCGTCGACGTGGCGCTCTGACGCTGCGGTTCTGCCCTGTCCTCCCTCTCGGTGCCCTGCCTCGTGCGCGCTGCCTTCACCCGCGCCCGTCGGGCCGGCTCGTCGTGCGCCCCAGGTAGGTCACCGGCCCGGGGTTCGGCACATCGATCTCGTGGAAGCCGAGGCGGTCGTAGAAGGCACGGGCCGGTGTGTTGGTGGTGACCATGGACAGGTGGACCGCCGGGACCGAACGGGTGTGCAGTGCCTGGAGGAAGGTGTGCATCAGGGTTCGGCCGTGGCCACGGCCCTGCCAGGCGGGGAGGAGGTCGATGTGCAAGTGGGCCGGATACGGGGCGAGTTCGGGGAGGACCATGCGGTCGGGATGGTGCAGGAGCCGGACGATCTCCTCGTCGGGGGTCGTGGGTGGATCGAGGGGCGGGGGGAAGCGGTCCCTGACCCGAGGGAGCCACTTCTCGCGGAAGTCGCGGGCGAAGGCGGCGGTGTCGGCGGTCCCGAGGATGTAGCCGACCGCCTGGCCGCGACCGTCGTCGAGTACGAAGGTGAGTTCCGGTTCCAGGTGGGCGTACGGGGTGGCGAAGGTGGCCGGGAAGATGTCGGGGTCCGTGTAAACGGGGCGGCTGTCGCCGCCGTTGTGGGCGGTGCGGACGCAGATGTCGTGGAGCGCGTCGTGGTCTTCCGGACGGTACGGGCGTACAGCGGGCGCGGGCGTCATCGCAGCATCCTGCGCGGGAAGGAACGAGCCCACAACCCCGGGGGGACACCCCGCTCGTACGCTCGCGGCTCTCGACGAACGCGGGAGTGACAAGGTGGTCGGGCGGGCCGACGGGGCGGTCCAGGAATCGCGAGACGAGAACACGGGCGCCGCCCGTTCCCGCGCCGCGATCACGGCTGCACGCACGCGGGCGACGGCCACCGCAACCGCAACCGCAACGGGCGGGGCTGAGTCGCCGGGAGCGCCACGCCACCGTGGCACCTCGGGCATCGCCACCGGGCCTCCCCGGGTACTCAGCCACCCCGGGAACCCAGCCACCGCAGCCGACGCCCCGGGCATCAGCTCCGGACCGCACCGGCAACGCAACCGCAACGCAGCCGGCCGCAGTCATCCCCGACCCCAGCCGCCAGCCACTCCGCGGTCCAGCCAACCGCAGCCGCCCCGGACGTCAGAGTGCGGCGGTGCCGAACCACCGCGGGAGTCGGTCGAGCAGGTCCCCCTGGTCGTCGCCGACCCACGCCACATGGCCGTCCGGCCGCAGCAGCACCGCGGACACGTCCAGTTCCTCGCTGTCGTCGACGACGTGGTCGACCCGGTCCGCCCAGCCCTCCACCGAGAGCCTGCCGGTCCGGTCGAGCAGCAGGCCCCGGCCGTCGTGCATCAGCTCGTAGAGGCGCCCCCGCTTCAGCCGTACGTCGCGCATCCGTCGGCCGAGCAGTGCGTGGCTCTCACCGTGACGGCCCTCGGTGAAGTCGTAACGGACGTCGACCGCGGTGATCATCCCGGTCACGTACCGGTTCACCTCCTCGAAGTCCATCAGCTTCGTGAACAGCTCCCGTAGCGCGGTCGCCCCCGGATCGGTCCCGAGCAGCGTGATCTGCGCGCGGGTGTTGTCCAGCACGGCGGCTCCCACCGGGTGCCGTTCGGTGTGGTAGCTGTCCAGCAGCCGCTTCGGTGCCCAGCCGTTGACCGTGGCGGCCAGTTTCCAGCCGAGGTTGAACGCGTCCTGCACGCCGAGGTTGAGTCCCTGCCCGCCGGTCGGCGGGTGGATGTGCGCGGCGTCTCCGGCCAGCAGCACCCGGCCGACCCGGTAGCGCTCGGCCTGCCGGGTGGCGTTGCCGAAGCGGGAGAGCCAGCGCGGCGAGTGCACGCCGAAGTCGGTGCCCGCGACCGCCCGAAGCTGCTTCCTGAACTCGTCCAGGGTCGGCGCGGCCGTACGGTCCTCGGCCACCCCGTCGGCCGGCACGACGACGCGGCACACCCCGTTCGCGCCGGGAGCGACACCGAAACGGAGTTGGGTCCTGCGGACCTCCGCGACGACGGCGGCGACCGTGGCCGGGTCCTCGGTCATCTCCATCTCGCCCAGCAGTGTCTCGACCGTGGCGGGCTCGCCCGGAAAATCGACACCCAGCCGCTTGCGCACCACACTGCGGCCGCCGTCGCATCCGACGAGGTAACGCGCACGCAGGCTCGTGCCGTCCGCCAGCTCGACGGTCACCCCGTCCTCGTCCTGGCTCAGCCCCGACACCTCGTGGCCGCGTCGGATCTCGGCACCCAGTTCGAACGCCCGCTCGAGGAGCAGTCGCTCGGTGAGCGGCTGGGGGGTGGCGAGGCCATAGGCGTGAGCCGTGTCCAAGCGGTCCGGCCACGGTTTCATGATGCCGCCGAAGAAGCCGCCGACCTGAAACCTCTCGCTGACCGCGAGGAACCGGTCCAACAGGCCGCGCTGGTCCATCACCTCGACACTGCGCACATGCAGGCCCTGCCCCCGGGATTCACCGGTGGGCTCGGTCAGTCTCTCCAACACGACCGTTCGCACCCCGGCCAGCCGCAGCTCGCTCGCCAGCATCAGCCCGGTCGGTCCCCCGCCGGCCACGATCACGTCGATCATCACAACCCCCATGTGCGCGCAGTTCTTCGCTTCGGCGAGCGATTCTGCGGCAGGGGCGGGGGCTTGTCGCAAGCCCCCCGGTGCGCTATACATTGACCATGGCAAGGAGTCGAGGACTCCTTGCCATCGTTGTTCTCCGCCCTCTCAGGACGTCCTTCCACCGGTTCGCGTGACGGCTCGGCCCACGCCCACCATGCCCGATGTCCGTGAGCCCGATGTCCGTGAGCGGGGCCGTCAGCCGCTCAGACGGCGGCGCAGCAGTTCCTTACCCAGATCGGCGCCCTTGCGGCTGTCGGCCTGCGCCTTGCGGAACAGCTCGACCACCTCGGTGTCCTTCTCCCGCTCCGCGTCCTGGATGTACGACTCGAGGCGCAGCGCGTTGTTCAGGCAGGCCTCGACGTACCAGATCAGGTCGTAGTCCTTGTCTGCCGTTCCGGTCACGCGGCCGGTCTCGGTGGTGCTGGTCACGTTCTCCTCCTCCGTGTCGCGGACTGGAAGCCGAGCCGACCCGGCACGACTCCCGAAGCGCCGCACGGGTACCCGGACCGTGACCCCGTACACGGACCGGGTTCGCACGCCGACCGGCGAGGTGTCCCGGCGTCGTCCGAGGGCACACGGCTGTCACCACCTCCCGAAGAAGGGCTCAGATGACGTGCGTACCGTCGGAGTGGAAGAGGAACTCCTGCTGGTCGACCCCGAGACCGGCGAGCCGCAGGCCCGGGCCACGGCGGTGCTCGCGCGAGCCGCTCAGGAGGGCGCGGAGCAGGACGTGTTCGAGAAGGAGCTCCACGACGAGCAGGTGGAGTTCGCCACGCACCCGCAGTCGGAGATGGCGGCCCTGGGGGCCGAGATCATCCGCTGCCGCAAGGACGCGGCGCGGCATGCCGAGGGAATCGGCAGCGCCGTCGTGGCGCTGGCCACGTCGCCGCTGCCCGTGAGTCCGACGATCACCATGAACAGCAGGTACCTGTGGATGGCGCGGGAGTTCGGCCTGGCCACGCAGGTACAGCTCGTCTGCGGCTGTCATGTGCACGTTTCCGTGGAGTCGGACGAGGAGGGTGTGGCCGTTCTGGACCGGATGCGGCCGTGGCTGCCCGTCCTGACGGCCCTGAGCGCGAACTCGCCCTTCTGGCAGGGCCGGGACAGCCGGTACGCCAGCTACCGTACCCAGGTGTGGGACATGTGGCCGATGGCCGGTCCGGCGGACGTCTTCGGTACGCCGGAGCGGTACCACCAGTGCGTCAGCGATCTCATCGCCACCGGCGTCGTACGCGACGAGGGGATGGTCTACTTCGACGCGCGGTTGTCCCAGCGGTATCCGACCGTCGAGATCCGGGTCGCGGACGTGTGTCTGCACCCCGACACCGCGGTCCTCATCGCGGCGCTCGCCCGGGGCCTCGTCGAGACCGCGGCGCGCGAGTGGCGGGCCGGGCTCGAGCCCCTCGGGCACAGTGCGGGTCTGCTGCGGCTGGCCACGTGGCGGGCCGCCCGCTCCGGCATGTCCGAGAACCTTCTGGATCCCGTGACAATGCGGCCCCGGCCCGCCGTCGAGGTGATCCGCGCGCTGCTCGACCACGTCGAGGAGGCCCTCGACGCCGACGGGGACGCCGAGCGGGTCCGCACGGCCGTCTCCGAGCTGATGAGGCGCGGCAACGGGGCCCGGGTGCAGCGCGAGGTGATGGAGCGGACGGGAAGCCTGCGTGAGGTCGTCGCGGCCTGCGTACGGCACACTCAGGCGTGATCAGGTCCGCGTGCGCGGGCCGAGGACGGGCGGACGGCGCGTACTCACGCGCGGGCCCGTGGGACGGAAGACCGGCTTCCGTCCGCGATCGAGCACGTTTCGCGCGTAGGTCGCCGAGGACGGGGTAATGCGTGCAGCACGTGCGGCGCCCCGTCCGCCTGCGCGTGACCCTCGTCCGTCGGTGACCCGAGTCGGAGGAACCCGAACATGAGCGCGTGGAGTCCGGATCACACCGATCGGCAGCCGCGGGGGGCGGCTGTGCGGTTGCCGGACGGGTGGCCCGATCTCGTGGACGCGGGCATGTACGTGGTGGACGACAACGGCTCCGTGGTCGCGGTGAACGCCCGGGCCGAGGCCCTGCTCGGCCGCCCCGCCGACGGCCTCGTCGGCGGGGACGCGCACGAACTGCTGCATCGCGACCACCTCGGACAGACGATGCCCCGTGCCGCCTGCACGATGATGCACGCCTTCCTCAGCGGCCGTACGGGCGGCGGGGAGGGCGAGTTCTTCCAGCGTGGCGACGGCACGCTGCTGCAGGTGTCCTGGCTGGTCACACCGTGCCGGCTCGAGGAAGCCACGACGGGCGCGGCGGTGCTCTTCTACGAGGCGGGTCCGGCGGGCGGCACGCCGCCGGCCGCCGAGTCGACGACGCTGTCACAGCTCGACCGGCTGGCGCTGCTCGCCGAGACCACGACCAGGCTGACCTCCACCCTGGACGCCGACGAGGCGGTCGCGCGCCTGGTCCGGCTGGTGGTGCCACGGCTCGCGGACTGGGCCGTCGTGGATCTGATCACCGAGAGCGACGACGTGTGGCGGAACACGGTGGCGACCCACCAGGACGGCATCCTGACGCGGGTCGAGGAGTTGGAGGGCCCGCTGCCGCCGGTGCACGAGGAGTCACTGATGCCGTTGTCCCGGGCGCTGCGCGGGGCGGCGTCGGCGCTGGCCGGGCCCGAGACCTACCAGGGGCCGGCCGACTCGGGGATCACTGTCGCGCAGCAGAAGCTGTTCCAGGTGACGGGCCTGCGCTCGGCGGCGATCGCGCCGATCCGCGGCCCGCGCGCGGTCCTCGGCGCCCTCACCCTGGGTCTGAGTGACCGCCCGGGAGCCTTCACCGACGCCGAGTTGTCCCTGCTGGAGGACATCGCCCGCCGGGCCGGGCTGGCGCTGGAGAACGCGCGCCTGTACCAGCGCCAGCGGCACATCGCGGAGACGATGCAACGCCATCTGCTGCCCCAGATGCCAGAGGTGCCGGGGCTGCGGATGGCCGCGCGCTACGAGTCGGCGTCGGAGTCGGCCCAGGTCGGCGGCGACTGGTACGACTCGTTCCCGCTGGCCGACGGTGCCACGGCGGTGGCCATCGGCGACGTGGTGGGGCACAACATCGACGCCGCCGCCGGCATGGCGCAGGTCCGGAACATGCTCCGCGCCTACGCCTGGGCCCTGAACGAGCCACCCAGTTCGATCGTGGAGCGGCTGGACCAGGCCGTGGTGAATGTGACCGAGGCGTCCATGGCGACCGTGATCTTCGGCCGCGTCGAGCAGCACGGCGACGCGTGGGTGCTGCGCTGGACCAACGCCGGGCATCCGCCGCCGCTGCTGATCACGCACGACGGCCGGTCCCGTTTCCTGGACGAGGAACACGACCATCTGCTCGGGACGGGCCTGGTCCGGGCGCGTACCGACACGCTCACGGCGCTGCCGCCGCAGTCGACGCTCGTGCTGTACACGGACGGCCTGATCGAGTCGCCGGGGCACACGCTCGACCGGGGCATGGCCCGGCTGCGCCAGCACGCGGCGGCGTTGGCGCACCGCCCGCTGCACGTGTTCTGCGACCTGCTCCTGGAGCGGGCCCGTCCTGTCGACAACGACGACGACGTCGCCCTGCTGGTCTTCCGGACGCCGGCCGAGGGCGGTGAGCCGGGTGAGCGGTAGCGCGTCGGCCCGGGCCGGAGGTGTCGGGGGACCACTGTCTTCCCCAGGCCCCACACATCGCCACGCTCTCGCACGCGTAGCCAGGGTGCGTGCGGGAAACACGTGCCTCGGAGGGGTACGCGAGATCGCGTCCGCCTCGAAGAGCCGAACCGGGGAAGACGAGATGGCAACAGAGCCGCGTAGGGACGACAAACTGACTGCCGAGGAGATCCACGACACTCACGCCGCCTTCGACGGAGAACTCGGCGACGTGACGGGCGCCCGTACGGCCGCCGAGGGGTTTCTGGGGGCACTGGCGCGCATGTCCCCGCCGGCGGCCGTGGAGCACTGGGACGACATATTGCTGGTGGTCACCGAGCTGGCCGCCAACGCCGTGCAGTACGCTCCGGGGCGCTTCGAACTGACGATGCGGCGCACCCATGACGGGGTGCACGTGACGCTCGGGGACACGAGCACCACGTCGCCCGCCCCGCGCCCCTTCAGCCCGAGCAAGGGCGGTGGGGGGATCGGCTGGTATCTGATCCACACGCTGTGCGACGAGGTGAGCGTGGTGGTGCACGACCAGGGCAAGGACGTCCACGTCTTCCTGCCCTGGTGACACGGGCCCTGGTGACACGGGCCCCGGTGACACGGGCCCTGGTGACACGGGTGGTCGGTCAGGTCAGCGGCACCAGCACGCTGATCGTCTTGCCACCGGACGCGGCGCGGTGGACGTCGACCTCTCGGGAGAGCTTGTTGATCAACGGCCATCCGTATCCCCGGCCCTCGTGGGCGCGGGGCAGCACGCCCGGCCCGTGCATGCCGACGGGCAGGGCGGTGCTGTGGTCCCGGACGTCCAGCCGCACGCCGTCAGAGGTGAGGGCGACGTCGAATCCCGCGAGGCCGCCGCCGTGGCGTACGGCGTTGGTGACCAGTTCCGAGACGACGAGGATGAGATCGATCATCGATTCCTCGGTCGGTGGTCCGGCCGACGAACGCCACCGTTCCCCCACGAACGACCGTACGTAGCGGCGGGCCGCGGCGGCGGTGGTGATCGCGACCGGCGGCCGCGCCGCGCGGCCGGGGGCTCCCTCGGAGGGGGCGGTGCCGTGGTTTCCGATCGGGTGGCGTTCCATCGATGTCATGGTGTCCGCGGGGTCGACGGTTCGGGGCAGCTGGGTTCAGCGCTCTTCATGTACCGCCGCATACCCGCTCCCGCCCGGACCATGGCTGTCGAGATCGCCGCGGAGTATGACCCGCTTCCCGCACAGCTCCGCGGTCTCGCTCACCTGCGCCGCCGCGAGCTGTGTGCGTGCCGCGTCCAGGGCCTGGCGGACGTCGCGGGTGCCCGTGGACACACACAACGTGTACGCCAGGTCCTGCGCGCGGCGAGCCGTCTGCGGGTCGTTCCGCTCGCCCTGGTGGGCCATGAGCGACTCGTACTCGTCGACGAGGCGGCGCAGGGTCGCAGGATGCGGCATCAGCATGTGGTTCGGCTCCTGGGTGATCGGACGACGGGATGTCGCGCGGGAGTCAGGCAGAGAGGGTGGTCAGGCAGAGAGGGTGGTCAGGCAGAGGGGGCGGTCCGGCCGAGTGCCTCGTCCCGGACGCGGGCGCAGCTGCGGCTTATGAGACGGGAGACGTGCATCTGCGAGATCCCGAGCTGGTCGGCGATGCGGTTCTGCGTCATGTCCTCGAAGAAGCGCATGTAGAGGATGGCGCGCTCGCGTTCGGGCAGCCGGCGCAGCCCCTCCTTGGCCGCCTCCCGGTCCACGACGACGTCGTACGCCGCGTCGCACGAGCCGAGGGTGTCGGCGAGGCTGTAGCCGTCGTCCCCGGAGGCCATCTCCGCGTCCAGCGACAGGGCGCTGAAGCTCTCCAGCGCCTCCATCCCGGCGTTGACCTCCTCCTCCGTCAGCCCGGCGTGGGCGGCGATGTCGGCGACCGAGGGCTCGTTGCCGCCGCCCGAGGTCTGGCTGAGCTCGCGGCGCGCCACGCGCACCTTGTTGCGCAGGTCCTGGACACGCCGGGGGACGCGCAGCGTCCACATCCGGTCGCGGAAGTGGCGCTTGATCTCTCCGGTGATGGTGGGCACCGCGTAGCTCTCGAACGCCCCGCGTTCGGGCTCGTAGCGGTCGACGGCCTTGACCAGGCCCATGGCGGCGACCTGACGGAGGTCCTCCAGCGACTCGCCGCGGTTGCGGAAGCGGCCGGCGATGCGGTGGGCCATGGGCAGCCAGGCCCGCACCAGTTCGTCTCGTACGACGTCGCGCTCCGGCCCTTCGTCCATCGCCGCGAGCCGGGCGAAGGCTGCGGCGGTGTCGGGGGCGTCGTCGTGGGTCCTCCTGTCGGACGTGCCGGGGCGGACAGATGTACCAGTACCGTGTGCGGACGCATTGACCAGCATGGGAAATCGCTCCTGAACGACGCTTTCAGGGTCTGGCGACGGGAAACGGTGGGGGGCGACCAGGGCCCGTGCGCGGAACACCGCTTCCGCCGACGTGCCTCCTGTCCGGAGGCGTGGAACTCCGCTTGCCCCGCGGTTCCGAGCACAAACAACGGTGCGCGCATCCCTTGTGACGGATCGCCAGCTCCTCCCATCCGCCGTCCGCAGTGCGGCGACGACTTCAAGCCAGAGTGCGGAGCAACACGGTCCCTTTCACGACCGAGTGGGACTGAGTCCCGGGTACCGGGGCAGGCGTGGGATGGCAGCAAGGCGTCGGGCGAGAGGGGTGGACAGCATGGCAGCCGTGACGGCACGGGCAACGGCCACGGCACGCGGGACGGTCGTGACGGACGGGGTGGGCCTGCCCCTGATCGAGGACCCCTCCCAGGTAAGGCCGAAGGACGCGCGCGAGATGTCGCGGCAGTTCTTCGACCGGCTGGCCATGCTGGACGAGGGCACGCACGCCCACCAGTACGTGCGCAACACACTCATCGAGATGAACCTGTCCCTCGTGCGGTACGCCGCGTCGCGCTTCCGCGGCCGGGAGGACTCGCTGGAGGACATCGTCCAGGTGGGCACGATCGGGCTGATCAAGGCCATCGACCGGTTCGAGCTGTCTCGGGAGGTGGAGTTCACCACGTTCGCCGTGCCCTACATCGTCGGCGAGATCAAGCGCTTCTTCCGGGACACGAGCTGGGCCGTGCATGTGCCGCGGCGGCTGCAGGAAGCCCGGGTGGAGCTGGCCCGCGCGACGGACGAGCTGCAGTCCCGGCTGGGCCGTATGCCGACCACACGTGAGCTGTCCGAGCTGATGTCCCTGTCCGAGGAGGAGGTCATCGAGGCACGCAAGGCCTCCAACGGCTACAACACCTCCTCCCTGGACGCCGCGCTCACCTCCGACGGGGGCGAGGACGGCGACGCCGTGCTGGGCGACCTCATCGGCGCGGAGGACCCTTCGCTGGAACTCGTGGAGAACTTCCAGTCGCTGGCGCCGCTGATCGCGGAACTCGACGACCGGGAGCGCCGGATACTCCACCTGCGGTTCGTCGAGGAGCAGACCCAGTCACAGATCGCCGAGCAACTCGGGGTGTCCCAGATGCATGTGTCCCGGCTGATCAGCCGCATCATCAAGCGGCTGCGCGCCGGACTCCTGGAACCCGGGGTCGCCTGATCGGGGCTGTGTGGTCGGACGATTCGCGGGTATGCGCACGGGCGCATCGCCGGGCGATGCGTCGAATCCGTGGATCGGGGCACACGTCCCCGATCGGTAATGCCTGTGGAGGCCCCTCGTGTCCGTTGCCCAGAACCCCCTGTCGATCAAGGTCGATCTGCCCCGGGACGACGCCGTGCTGCTCACGATCGAGGGGGAACTGGACATCGACACGGCGACCGAACTGCAACATCATCTGGCGAACCAACTGCGCCACGGCCGAAGGCATTTCCTGCTGGACGTGTCGGCCGTCCCCTTCATGGACTCGTCCGGAATGAACATCATCCTGCGCACGTACCAGGAGGTGCGGCAGATCCCCGGCGGTGTGTACGTGATCTCACCGGTCCCGGCCGTACGGCGGATACTCGATCTCACCGGTGTCAGCCTCACGGTGGCGACGGTGGACAGCGTCGACGAGGCGCTGGCCGCCGTGGACTCCGGCCAGGTCGCCCCACAGCCGGACGAGCCTCCGGCGCAGGAGTAGTCGTCGTGAACCCGCTGACGGGCGGGGCCATTTGGCCCGGCCCGTCGGGGCACGGGCACGGGCAACAGTTGTCGTTTGACAACTATGGCCGGAAGGCAACAGAGTGAGCCGGGGCCAAGCACAGGAGAAGGGTTGTGATGAGGCTGTCGGACCGGGGTCGGGTCGGCGGCGGTCAGGCGCTCCAGGCGCCGGTGGCGTCGCCTTCGTGGATCTGTGTCGCGGCGGCGACGCAGAACGCCTCCAGGCCTTCCAGCAGCGCGGTGCGTTTCGCGTCGGGCATCTGTTCCAGCACCGATCCCAGGGCGCGTTCGCGGCGGGCACGCAGGTCCACGAGGAAGGACCGTCCGCGTCGGCTGAGGCCGAGGCACAGCTCGCGCCTGCTGGCCGCGCCGGCCCGGCGCTCGACGAAGCCCACCGCCTCCAGGCGGTCGCACAGGCGGCTGGTGGAGGGTGGCGTGGAGCCGAGGGCGTCGGCGAGCATCCGCAGATTGATGCCGTCGTTGTGTTCCAGGATGAACAGGACACGGATCTGCGAGGCGGACACCGGCGCCGTCGAGGCGCGCCCCCACAGGACCTCCAGCAGCTCAGCCGCCTCGGAGGTCACACGGGCCACCTGGTCCGGCCGCGGATGGGAGGAGGAAGTCACCATCCCACTCTTTCAGGCATCTCGAACACTGTCAGCTGTGGAGAGAACGGCGTATCCGACATCGTGAACAGATTCGTGGCAGCCGGACGGGCACTTCGCTCCGCTGCTCCGCACCACCTGGTGGACGCGGTCCGCGACGTACTGGGCGACCACTGGTCGGCTCAGGACGTCGAGCTCCACCTGGCCGACTACTCGCTCACCACACTGCGCCCCGTGTCCACGGGCCCGGACGCGCCGGAGCCCCTGCCGATGCACGGCGGTCCCACCGGGCGGGCCTTCGGGGCGCAGGAACCGTACGTCCACGAGCGCGGCGACGGCCGGGTGCGGGCTCATCTGCCGGTCACCGTGCGCGGCGACCGGCTCGGCGTGCTGAGTCTGACACTGCCGTCCGCCGAGCATGCCGACGAGTGCCTCGCCGAGCTGGCCGAGCTGGCCCGGATGCTGGGACACGAACTGGTGGTCGCCGAGCGCGACACCGATGTGTACGACCGGGCACGTCGCGCCGGCCGGCTCACGCTGGCGGCGGAGATGCAGTGGCAGCTGCTGCCGGGGCGTTCCTCCACCCGGTCCGAGTACGCGCTCGGCGGCCAACTGGAGCCCGCCTACGCCATCTTCGGCGACAACTTCGACTGGGCGTCCGACGCCGACCACCTCATGCTGTACGTCACCAACGGCATGGGAGAGGGCATCGAGGCCTCCCTGCTGACCAATCTCGGGATCAACGCGCTGCGCAACGCGCGCCGGGCGGGCGTCCCCATCGCGGACCAGGCGGCCCTGGCCGACCAGGCGATCCACGCCCAGTACGGCGGAGCCGCCCATCTGTCGGTTCTCCTGCTGGACCTGGACCTGGCCACCGGGCGTCTGGAGGTCGTGGACGCGGGATCCCCGCGCATGCTGCTGCTGCGCGACAGGAGTGTCACCTCCGTCGCACTGGAGGCCCAGCTGCCGCTGGGCATGTTCGAGGAGACGCGGTACGAGGCCCAGGAACTGCACCTGGAACCGGGCGACCGGCTCCTCTTCGTCAGCGACGGGGTGTACTCCGTCGCCGCACCCGGCGGGGAGGCCTACGGGGATCGCGCGCTGGCGCGGGCGATGACCGCCACGAGTCTGCTGCCCGCCGCCGATGTCCCCGGCGCGGTGCTGAGAGAGCTCTCCGGTCACCGCGGCACACCCGTGGCGGACGACGACGCGCTCGTGGTCTGTCTCGACTGGTTCGGCCGGGAGGAGGCCGGCCGGCCCCGCCCATGAGTTCGTTCCGACAGTCGTCTCCCGAAGCGAGGAGGCGTGACAGCACGTGAGGAGAGACCCGTGCCGGAGCACGACACGGCAGGCCAGCAGTTGACACCGGCGCAGGAAGTCACGGACTTCCTGCGCAGCCGCCAGGAACAGATCGCGCAACGTTGGGCCGACGCCGCCCTGTTCCGCACCGTCTTCACCCACTCCCGGGACGAGGCGGTCGAGGCGGGGCGGGCCGTGGTGGACGCGCTCGCCGCCGTGGCCGCC
Source organism: Streptomyces sp. NPDC012510 (assembly GCF_042955065.1). NCBI lineage: Bacteria > Bacillati > Actinomycetota > Actinomycetes > Kitasatosporales > Streptomycetaceae > Streptomyces > Streptomyces sp. NPDC012510. Next base: position 292,402 of record NZ_JBIBEN010000011.1, on the reverse strand, counting down.
TCGGACAGCGTCGAGGACGCGGAGTCCGGCGGCTTCCATGTGATCCGTGAGCAGCTCGCCCGGACGGCCGCCGCCCGGGCGCGGGCCGGTTCCACCGTCACGCAGATCTCCGCCGAGGTGGACGCGCTGCGGCCCCCGGTCACCGAGTTGTTCCTCTCCGAGTTCGCCGCCGCCCCGGCGGCGCATCTGCGGGAGTGCACCACGACGCTGACGGTCCTGATGGGCACCCTGCGTCTGGTCGTGCTGGAGACAGCGCTCAGCGAGGGTGAGGAGCTGATCAACCGGCAGCGTCTTCAGCTCATGGAGGTCGCCACGCCGATGATCAAACTGTGGGAGGGCATCGTCGCCGTCCCCCTCATCGGCACGCTGGACAGCGCGCGCAGCCAGGTCGTGATGGAGACCCTGCTGGACTCGATCGTGGAGCAGCAGGCCAGGTTCGCCATCCTCGACATCACCGGGGTCCCCACCGTCGACACGCTGGTGGCGCAGCACCTGATGAAGACCGTGGCCGCGGCGCGGCTGATGGGGGCCGAGTGCATCGTCTCCGGCATCCGGCCGGCCATCGCGCAGACCATCGTCCATCTGGGCATCGACCTGAGCTCGGTGCTCACCCGTTCGAGCCTCGCGGACGCCCTGGCCTACGCGTTGCGGGAGCAGGGCACGGACATCGTGTCCCGCGACCTGGCCGGTTCGGAGCGCGGGTGAGCGGCCATTTCCCCGTCGCGTACGGCGGGCCGTCGCCGTACGGCGGAACCGTTCCCGTCCTCAAGCTCGGCGAAGTCCTCCTCGTGTCTCTGCAGGGCGATCTGCACGACGGTTCGGCGGAGCAGCTCCAGCAGGACATCAGCGAGACGGTCTCGCGCAGCGGCGCGACGGGGGTGGTCATCGACCTCTCCGGAGTGGAGATCGTCGACTCCTTCCTGGGCCGGGTGCTCGGCGACATCGCCGCCCAGACGAGTCTGCTCGCCGCCCGCACGGTGGTGGCGGGTATGCGTCCTGCCGTGGCGATCACCTTGGTCGAGCTGGGTCTCACCCTCCCTGGACTGCGTACCGCTCTCAGCACCGAGGACGCGATGCGTCTCCTCGGCGCGTCGTACCCGACCTTTCCCCGGCGAGGGCACGCCCGCGAGGAGAGTCCGTGATGCAGACCGCCGGCGGCATCTCCGCCTGCCTGCCGATCCACTCGGACATGGATCTGGTCTGGGTACGGCAGCATGTGCGGCAGGCGGCCGCCCAGCTCGGCTTCGGTCTCGTCGAGCAGACCAAACTCGTCACGGCGGCCAGTGAGTTGGCCCGCAACACCCTCGTCCACGGCGGCGGGGGTCAGATGGAGTGCGAGCCCGTGGTCAACGGCGCCGTACGGGGGCTGCGGCTGACGTTCAGCGACGAGGGCCCGGGGATCGCCGACCTCGACCAGGCGCTCCTCGACGGTTACACCTCCGGCGAGGGCCTGGGGATGGGGCTGGGCGGTGCTCGCCGACTCGTCCACGAGTTCGCGATCGACAGTCGCCCGGGCTCCGGCACCAAGGTGACGGTGGCCTCCTGGATGCCCGGCGCGCCGCGTCCGCGCGAGGAGCGGTGATGCCACGCGTCTGGGAGGTTCCGGTGCACGACTCCACCCGGGTGCGTGACGCCCGGGTGGCCGCCGAGGCCGCGGCGGCCCGGGCCGGACTCGACGAGTCCCGCGCCGCCGGGTGCGCGCTGGTCGCCACCGAACTGGCGACCAATTTGCTCAAGCACGCCGGGGGCGGGCTGATACTCCTGGAGGTCGTGGCCCGCCCCACGCCCGGCCGGGCGGACGGCGCCGCCCCGATGGTGCAGATCGTGGCGATCGACCACGGTCCGGGAGTACATGATGTGTCGGGTGCCCTGCGCGACGGTTTCTCCACCACGTCCTCGCTCGGCGCGGGCCTCGGCACCTGCCGCCGGATCGCCGACGACTTCGACCTCCACAGCACGGTCGGCCGGGGCACCATCGCCCTGGCGCGGATCGGCGCCCGCCGGGGGCGCCGCACCCCGGACCGCTCCCCCGCCCCGCCCGTGCGCGCCGGGGGTGTCAACATCCCCTTCGCCGGCGCGGAGTTCTCCGGTGACGCCTGGGCGTGGGTCAGGGCTGAGGACCTCACCACGCTGATGCTGGCCGACGGGCTGGGTCACGGCCTGGCGGCGGCACGGGCCTCCTCGGCGGCCGTGGAGCAGTTGTGCCGTGCGCCCGAACTGCCTCCCGCGCAACTGCTGCGGCGGCTGGAGGGCGCGCTGCGCGACACCCGGGGCGCGGCCGTCGCCGTCGCCCAACTCGACGTCGCCGCCGGGCGGTTGCTGTTCTCCGGAATCGGCAACATCGGGGCACGGCTGCGCACCGGCGCGAGTTGGCAGCCGCTGCTGTCGCGCCCCGGCATAGTCGGCGCCCACCGGGCGGCTCATCTGCCGCAGCACGAAGTGGCCTGGCAGGACGACTGCCTGCTCGTACTGCACAGCGACGGCCTGCCCAGCCGCTGGAGCCCGGGCCCAGCCGCCCACAGCCCCACCCTCGACCCCGCTGTGATCGCGGCCGTCATCGTGCGCGACGCGAGCAGCCCCGCCCGGCCGGTACGCGACGACACCACCGTCGCGGTGCTGAGCCCCTCCCCGCCGGACCACCTCCCATGACCCGTACCTGGCATGTCAGTTCCGTCACCGACGCCGCCCGGGCCCGTATCGCCGCCGCTCGACTGGCCACCGCACACGGGGTCTCCACGACCGACCGGGCGCGGCTGGTGTCCGTGCTCACCGCGCAGTTGCGGCAGTGCCTCACCAAGGGAGGCACATGGCTGCTCACCGCGCGGGCCACCACGGCGGGTCCCGGTGGCGCCAGGTTCCTGGTGGAGGTGACGTCCGCGACCCAGCGGCCGGGCGAGTTCCGGCAGCCCTGGCGGCTGACGGTCGCCTGCTCGCAGGAGGTGCGGCTGCCGGACAGCGAGTATGTGGCCGGCGATCCGGTGACTCTCGCCGAAGCCCTGTTCGGGGCCGACGAGGACGCCGCGCTGCTGCTGGAGAAGCTGGACGAGCAGGAGGCGTTGGTCGCCTTCCACCGGGAGGAGCTCCACCAGACCAACCAGGGGGTCCTCGCCCTGCACGCGGAACTGGACGCGGCCGGTCGCGCGCAGCGCGAACTCTTCGCCGCCGAGCAGAAGGCCCGCAAGGAGGCGGAGAACGCCCGCGGCAGACTCACCTTCCTCGCCGACGCCAGCGCCGCTCTGACGGCCTCCCTCAACCCCGACGCGATCGTGCGGCTGCTGCCGACGCTCCTGGTGCCCCGCTACGCCCGGACCGCCGACGTGTGGCTGTTCGACAGCGAGGACGATGTGCGCCACGGCGGCCCCCGTCCGGCCGCCGCCGTCGTCGCGGCCCGCCGTGGGCGCCCCCAGTACGCGGCCGACCACCCCGGCGGACTGCCCGGAGTCGACGACCAGCCGCCGTCGGCGCTCGACCCCGCCCGGCCCCTGCTGTGCGTGCCGCTGATGACCCGCCGCGCTCCCCTCGGCGTCCTGACGCTGTCACCACCCGCCGACGAGCGCTGGGACGCCGACAACGCCTTCATGCTGATCGAGCTGGCCCGGCGGGCCGGTGTCGCCCTGGAGAACGCCCGGCGCTTCGAACACAACCGCGACATCGCCGAGACCCTGCAACGCGCGCTGCTCACCGAGCTGCCCACCACCCCGGGGCTGCGGCTCGCCGCGCGCTATCTGCCGGCCACCCGGGGCCTGAACATCGGCGGTGACTGGTACGACGCCTTCCGCCAGCCCGACGGCAGTCTGATCACCGTCATCGGGGACGTCACCGGACACGGGCTGCGCGCCGCGGTGATGATGAGCCAGCTACGGACCGCGCTGCGCGCCTACGCGGTCGACGGCAAGAGCCCTGGCCAGCTCCTCACCCGTCTCCACCTGTTCCTGCACCATCTCCAGCCCGACCTGTACGCCACCGCCGTCATCGCCCGGTTCCACCCGCACGAGCCCACCCTCACCTGGGCCGCCGCGGGGCATCCGCCGCCGGTACTGCGCTCGCCCGACGGACAGGTACGGATCCTGGACGCCAAGCCCGGCGCCATGCTCGGCATCCCTCTCCACCAGGAGATCGCCGACCACACCGTCCCGCTGCCGCCGGGGTCGACCCTGGCGCTCTACACGGACGGGCTGGTGGAGCGCCGCGCCCAGGGGATAGACCCGGGCATCGAGCAGCTCGCCGCCTCCCTCAGGACGCTCCCGCCCGACGCCCTCGACGAGGACCTCGAGGCCTCCGCCGACCGGCTGCTGCACCCGCTGCTGGACGACGAGCACGAGGACGACGTGTGTCTGCTGCTGTGCCATGTGCACAGCGGGACGGGGCATGTCACGGCGCTGCGCCCCTGACGGGTCATCCCAGGGCCCGCAGCGCCTGCTCGACCCGTGCGCGCTCCGCCGGCGGCATCGCCCCCAGCGCGTCGGTGAGACGTGCGGAGAGGGACTCGGTGACGTCCGCGAGGAACTGACGGCCGCGTTCGGTCAGCACCAGGCGCACCTCGCGGCGGTCGTCGAGCCGCAGGTCGCGCTGGAGCATGCCGGCAGCCTCCAGCCGGTCGCAGAGCCGGCTGGCCGTGGGCAGGCCGACCCCGAGCTGCTCGGCCAGGGCGGTGAGGTTCAGCTCGGGCCGTCGGCGCACCGTTCTCAACGCCATGACCTGTCTCGGGGACAGCCGCGGGGTGACGTCCTCGACCGCCGAGAACCACAGGGGCGCCAGGCTCTCCACGGCGTCGAGAACCTGCCGGGCGACATCCTCGGGGCCGGTCATGCCGGGGGGCCTACCCGAAGCGCCCGGGAGTACACGGCCGTCCCCGCACACTCCCGCACCGCCCCCGGGTCGACCGCACCGTGGCGTCGCTACGCCTTGTAGGCGACTCCCCCGTACACGTCCGTCGGCTCGGGGTTCGTTCCCGGTTCCGGGCGCCACAGCGGGCAGGAGACGATGCCGGGCTCCAGCAGTTCCAGGCCCTCGTAGTAGGCGTGAAGCTGTCGGGGGCTGCGCAGTACGTAGGGGACGGCGCCGGTGTCGTCGTAGCCGTCCTGGGCGCGCTTGAGTTCGGCGTCGGTGTCCGTGCTGTCGTAGTGGACGAAGTAGCTGCCGGACGGCAGGGCGGCCTGGAGGCGGCGGACGATGTCCTTGGCCTCCTCGTAGTCCTGGACGTGGCCGAGGATGCCCATGAGCATCAGGGCCACCGGCTTGTCGAGGTCGAGGATCTTCCCGGCCGCTTCGAGGATGGTGTCCGGGTCGTGCAGGTCGGCGTCGACGTAGTCCGTGACCCCTTCGGGGGTGCTGGTGAGAAGGGCCTGCGCGTGCCGCAGGACGAGAGGGTCGTTGTCGACGTAGACGATGCGGGACTCGGGAGCGACCTTCTGGGCGACCTGGTGGGTGTTGTCGTACGTCGGGAGGCCGGTGCCGATGTCCAGGAACTGGCGGATGCCGCGCTCGCGGGCCACGAAGGTGACCGTGCGGATGAGGTAGACGCGGGAGGCGCGGGCCATCGTCTCGATGTTGGGGGCGATCTCGCGGTAGGCGTCGCCCGCCTCCCGGTCGACCTCGTAGTTGTCCTTGCCGCCCATCCAGTAGTTCCAGATGCGGGCCGAGTGCGGCACCGTGGTGTCGATCTTCGACAGGGCTTCCTGATCGGGAGTGGGGTGGCCGTCTGCCATGGGAACTCTCCTGCCTCACATCGCGTGGTCGTCGCTAACCTATCGTCAACTGCCCCGGGTTTCGCCCAAGTTGCGACGGACGAGCAGCGGGGGCACGAATGGGGCGGCCCGGCTCGCCGACGTCGAGGGTCACCACGGGCACATGCTGGGCGAGGGTGCGGAAGGCCCGCGCGTAGGCGGTGGCGGCCTCCGCGGCCTCGGTGTCGTGCGGACGGGCGGTGTGCTGGGTCGCGGTCAGGTGCAGCATGGCCCCGTCGCGTTCGGCCACGGCTTCGGCGAGGTCCAGGGCCTGTATCCACGTCACCCGGGAACGGCCCCGGCGCAGCGGACCGTGGACGAGTTCCGCGAGGAGATGACCGTCGACGGCCAGCCTGCCGGGCCCGGCGAGGAGTTCGCGGTAGGGCAGGGCCGGATCCAGGTGATGGAGGAAGGGCGGCAGGTGCCGGACCTCGAAGCCGAGGTGGGCCAGTTCGGCGACCAGGCGCGTCCTGCCGGGGCCCTGGTGCCCCTCGACGACGAGGGTCCGGTACTGGGTGAGCGAGGACGGCGGTTTCATCCCCGCCCCTCGCGAGCGGCCCGGCCGGGGCGGCCGGTGTGTCCGTCGGGCGGCATGGTTCGACCCGGGACACCAGGGGGTGCGGTGAGGGTCCCGCGCGGTGCCCGCGGTCTGCGGGCCGGGCGCCGTACATGCTGTGCGGGACTCTCACGCCACCCCCCAGGCGGCGTACGCATGCCACTCCCTTCGGATGGTGTGCGGCGGGTGTCGGCTCCACAGTCTGGGTGCGGCCGGGAGACGACGGGAGTGCGCGTGCGAGTTGTCCGGTTGTGCGGGCGTAGTGATCCGCGCGCCGGCCTCACAGCCGTCGCGGGACGCGGGGCGTCCGTCGTCGGGTGAGGCGGAGGGGCGTGGTGGGGTGGCGTGGTGGGGCGGCGTGGTGGGGCGGCCGTCAGGCGATGAGGAAGTCGGCCTGGCCCGCCTTGGCGCCCTCCAGGAACGCCACCATCTCCTCCCGCGAGTAGACGAGGGCCGGGCCGTCGGGGTCGGTGGACTGACGGAAGGCGACGCTGCCGTCGGGCAGCCGCTTGGCCTCCACGCAGGAACCGCCGTTGGTGCCGCTCCAGGGCTTGCGCCAGCCCTCGGCGCCGAGTTCGGGTGCGGGCATGCCGCTGCGGAAGGGGCTGTCGGGTGTCCTTGCCATGTGTCACAACTCCTTGCGTAGTGCCGCCAGGATGTCCCTGGTCCGGGCCACCGGTTCCGCCTGCACGGACATCCGGTCCAGTACCTCCAGGTAGGTCACGACGTCCGCGGGCTGGTCGACGTACTGGGCGCCCGCGAGGCCCTCGGTGTAGACGATGTCGGGGAGTTCGGAGAACCCGAAACGGAAGTAGTGGAAGGGGCCGTACGCCCCCGGGTGGGGTCCGGCCGCGAACCGCATGATCTGGATCCGGATCTTCGGCTGCTCCGTGGCCTCGGCGAGCCGGTCGATCTGGGCCCGCATCACGTCGGGGCCGCCCACCGCCCGGCGCAGCACGGTCTCGTCGAGGATGGCCCAGACGGCCGGTGCCTCCGGTTTGACCAGCAGGTCCTGGCGTCTGAGACGCAGGGCGACGCGGCGGTCGACGTCCTCGGAGGTCGCGTTCGGGAAGCCGACGCGCATCAGGGCGGCGGCGTAGTCGTGGGTCTGCAACAGGCCGGGTACGTACTGGGGTTCGTAGAGGCGGATGACATCGGCCTCGCTCTCCAGGCTCACGTACGCGCTGAACCACTCCGGCAGCACATCGCGGTACTTGTGCCACCAGCCGGGCTGGTTGGCCTCGCGGGCCAGGGAGAGGAAGTCGTCGATCTCGGTGCCGGAGACCCCGTAGGTGCGCAGCAACTCCTTCACGTAGGGGATACGGAGACCGACCTCGGCTTTCTCCATGCGGCGGACGGTCAGGGCGGTGACTTCGATGGCGCGGGCGGCGTCGTCGAAGGAGACTCCGGCCTGCTCCCGCAACTGCCGCAGCCTTTTGCCGAGAACCATGCGCAGGACCGTGGGCGCCGCGGGGGCGCTCCCTCCTGAGCGGGCCTCACTCACGTGCAACCTCCCGGGGCGGGATTCACAGCGTGCAGTCTGCCACGCGATCCGCTGACACGGACAGGTCTTCGCAGTTCGTTCTGAAATTATCAGAACGCTGGTTGCGAGCTGAGTTGTTCGGCCACCATGGTGACTGAGTGACCTGCCGCGCATCGAGGGCAGCGTCCCTCGAACTCCTCCGGCCCGCCCCGGAGTCGGCGCCACGGCGGGTACGGATCAAGCCGCACGCCGACACGATGCGACACCTGGATGGCCGCCGTGACGAACGGATTACCTAGGAACCCGGTCAAGGGGGCCGGCGGGCCCAACAAGCCGCTGGCGGCAGCCCTGAAGGAGGCGGGCTGTTCGTACTCCTCCCTGGCCCTCCGGGTCAATGAACTGGGCCGCTGTCAGGGTTCGGAGACCAACTACGACAAGGCCTCCGTGACCCGCTGGCTCCAGGGCCAGCAACCACGGGGGAACACACCGGAATTGATCGCCGCCGTTCTCGGCGAGCGACTGGGCCGCGCGCTCACTCCGGCCGATATCGGCTTCCCGCTCGACCGCGGGCGACCGGTGACGGGGCGGTCCTTGATGTACGCCGAGAACGTGGGTGAGACCCTGCACACCCTGGCCGAGCTGGGGACCACTGACATCTCCCGGCGCAGTCTGCTGGGCGCGGTGCCGTTCGTGCCGGGCGCGCTGACCAACCCGCAGCGGGCCTGGCTGCTGTGGCTGGTGGAGAGCCGTGACGCCCCCAGGCTGGCGCCGGTGCCGGCCGGCGGGCCGGTGGAGCAGGTGCACGCGATGCTCCGCATGTTCGACGAGATGGACAACCAGTACGGCGGCGGGGGCATCCGCACGAGCATCGTGCAGTACCTCACCACCGAGGTCATCCCCCTGCTCCAGCAGCGCGGCACGCCACCGCACCACCGCCGCGAACTGTTCGCCGCCGCCGCCCGGCTGGCCGCCATGGCGGGCTGGAGTTCGTACGACGCCGGGGAGTACGGCCTCGCCCAGCGGTACATGACGCAGGGGCTCAGGCTCTGCGCGGAGGGCCGCGACCACGTACTGGGCGGGCAGATCCTCGCCGGCCTGTCCCATCTGGCGACCAGTCTGGGCCGCCCCGACGAGGGCGTGGCCCTGGCCCGCGCCGGGGTGGCCACGGCCAAGGACGCGGGCAGCCCGCTCGGTCTGATGCGGCTGCACGCCATGTCCGCACGCGGCCACGCGGCGCTGGGCCGTCCTCGTGAGACCGCCGATGCCCTTCGCGCCGCGGAGAAGCAGCTCGACGCGAGCCGGGGTGCCGCCCAGGAGTCGCCCTGGGTGCGGTTCCTCGACCACCACTACCTCCAGGCCGAGTCCGCCGTCTGCTTCCGCGATCTGGGCCTCGCCGCGCAGGCCGAGCACACCGCGGGCGAGTCGGTGCGCGCCCACGCCGACCGGCGCCGGCGCCAGGCCATCAGCCGGTCCGTCCTCGCGACGGCGCACCTCCAGCAGAACCGCCTCGACGAGGCGATCGCCACGGCCGACGACGCGCTGGAGGCGCTCAGCGGCGTCCACAGCGAACGCTCCATCCAGGCCCTGCGTGACTTCCGGGCCCGCCTGGCGTCCCACCGCCACGAGCCCCTCGTACAGGACTTCGAACGCCGGTCGCGGGTGGTGCTGGGCACAGCCGCCTGAGGCCACCCACTCGCCCCGCACAGTTGCCCGCCCTCCGGCGCCGGGCGCCACGCCCGAGACCGGCCGACTCGACCGAGAACCGGCCGGTTCAGCCGGGGGGTCAACCGCCAGGCCCGAGGCCGACCACCTGGCGGACTGTCCCGCTTGATGGCTGGCCCCTCCGTCGACGTCCACCACGATGGGAACACACAGCTCGCCTCACTACGCGCCCGCAACTGCACAACCCCTCCACCACCTGGTCTTTTGTGTGCCCGGTGCTGTTGTCTTCGACAACAGCACCGCGACAACAGCACCGGGGCCCGCCGCCCCTGTCCGCCCCCACCGCCACGCACGACGAGGAGGACCCGATGACGGCAGTCAGTGTCGGCGCGCTCCGCCGACGGATCCCTGCCGCAGCAGCACACGACCCGGGATGGAGCGCGCACGGCGCACCGTTCCGTGGGACGGACCGCCCCCTGGGCGTGGTGAGGCTGCCTTGATCTCCCTCAGGAGGTCCCGCCTCCTGCAGTTGGCGGTCCCCGCGCACCCGTCGTACGCGGCCGGGGTGCGGCGCACTGTGGCGGCACACCTCACCCGCTGGGAACTGGCCGGGATCCTCGACGACGCCGTCCTCGCCACCGACGAACTGTTCGCCAACGCGGTCCGGCACGCGAGCGCCGGTCCCGCCGACACCGTCGCCGTCGTCCTCGAATACTCGGAGCGCGAGCTGCGCGTGACGCTCGCCGACCCCTCGCCCACTCCGCCCCGGCCACGGACAGTGGACTCGGGCGCCGAGTCGGGGCGTGGGCTGGCCATCGTGGCCGCGCTGGCCGACGACTGGGGCACCGATCCGCCGGAACCGGGTGACGCGGGCAAGAGAGTGTGGTTCTCGCTCGCCGTCCGGGGACCGGTGTGAAGGGCGCCCCGGCCATGGAACCCGCCTCCGGCGACGCACCGCCCCGCGAGCAGGTCCTCGCCGCCGAACTGGTCCGCAGGGCCGAGGACGAACGGCGGCTGGCCCAGCAGGCCCGCTCCGCACCCCCCGCGCCGGCACGCGACCGTATCGCCGAGTGCCACACCGGCAACGCGGACGCCCTGCGCGCGATCGTCGCCCGCCATGGCTGGCCCACGGCCGCGCTGGTCGGTGAGCCCGCCTCGACGGCAGCCCTGATGATCCTCCTGCACTCCCCCGACCTCGGTTTCCAGCTCACCTGCCGCGACCTGATCGCCGAGGCCGTCGCGGACGGGCACTGCCCCGCCGTGCACCACGCCTACATCGCCGACCACTGCGCCGTCGCCCTCGACCAGCCGCAGTTCTACGGCACCCGTATCAACCCCGGCACCCTCTTCCCGTTTCCCATCCGCCACCCGGAGACCGTCGACGAACGCCGCCACGACGTCGGCCTCGGACCACTGACCGAGCATCTGCGGGCGGTGCGGAGCGGGGTGGGGGCGAGCGGCGGGGTCTGACGGTAAATCGATCGCCGACACCAGTTGGTCCCGGTAGTTTGGCGCGATGTCCGAGCTACGCACCGACCGTCTGCTCCTACGCCACTGGCGGGAGTCCGACCTCGCCCCCTGGGCGGCGATGAACGCCGATCCGGTGGTGCGCGAGTACTTCCCGGAGGTCCTCACCCCGGAGCAGAGCGAGGCGTCCGCCACCCGCTTCCAGACCGACCTCGACGAGCGCGGCTGGGGCTGGTGGGCGGTGGAGGTGCGGGCCACCGGCGAGTTCATCGGTTTCACCGGCCTGGATCCGGTGGAGGAGGACATGCCGTTCACCGGGGTCGAGGCGGGTTGGCGGCTGACGCGTGCGGCGTGGGGGCACGGTTACGCCACGGAGGCCGCACGAGCCGTCGTGGACTTCGGCTTCCGGCGCCTCGCCCTCACCGAGATCCTCGCCATCACCACCGCCACCAACCTCCGCTCGCAGGCGGTCATGCGCCGCCTCGGCATGACCCGCGACCCGGCCGACGACTTCGACGACCCGAGCGCGCCGGAGGGGCCGCTGCGCCGAAGCGTCGTCTTCCGGCTGCCTGCCGGCTCCGCGTAGGGGCAGGGAGTTCGGGGCGCTCGCTTCGCCCGGAGGTGTCCGTCCGTGCCGGTGGCCTTATTGGACGCGGCTCCAGTGGTCACCTGGCGTTCCGCGCAGGACAGAGCGACGGGCGATCCTCAGCGGCTCGACGTTCGAGGAGCGGATCGGCTCTGCCCGGACCGTGGTCGACGGGGACTGCGGCCGATGGCCCCGGCGAACAGGATCTGGTTCATCGGACGGCGGACTCCCCCTCGGTCGCGTTCGGATACGCGACCGCCTCGCCGGTGTCGCTGGTTCTCACAGACCCGCCCTATGCAGGCACCCGATCTTGTTACGGAGGTGGGTGGTTGGCACAATGACCGGTTGTGGTCACCCGCCCCGATCCGGTCGCCCTTTATCCCGACGTCGCCGCCCACGGCAGCCTCTCCGCCGCGCTCCGAGCCGTCGCGAGGGAAGGTTTCCTCGCGGGAGAGGGCTTCTTCTCCGCACCCGTCGGGTCCTCGGCCGACGATCCACTGAGGCATGCCGCTGTCGAGAGCACACTGCCGCACCGCAACGCACTGATCGTCAACTCATGGACGTGGAAACGACGGTGGTCGATCCGCGGCGAGGAGTCGTACCAGGGCATGGCACTCGTCCAGGGCGCTACCGAGGACTTGACGCAGGTCGCCAGGGCCGCGCAGGCGTGGCACGACGGGGTGGCGTTGGGCGACATCCGCCGGACGGCGCCGTTCGTGGAGCTGACCGGCCGCTTCGAGGTACCCGACAACGACCCCTTGCGCCTGACGGAGTCCGAGTGGCGGCATCTGCGCACGGAGGCCGACACGCTGGAGTCTCCCGGAGAGGCCTACCGTGCGCTGGTCGAGGCGGCGTACGCCGAGCCGGCGCTGCGGGCCCTCTATCCCTTCACCAGCCACTGGACACTGCGCTTCTCGACCACCACGCGTCGCCGCCGTCTGTCCGACGTCGGACTGTGCCTGTTCGCGCATGACGTCGACCGCTACACGGTCGGCGAAAACCTCACGAACGACTCCGTCTTCGCGCGAGCGACCACGGCACGGGAGGCGGTGGCGGCAGCCGTACGCCATCTGCGGCCCGGCCTGGGCCCGGTCACCCTCGAAGCAGCGCGCGTCGGAGACTGACGCGCCTCGCGAAGCCGCCCACGAGCCCCGCGTCCGCCCCGGCCGCCCGCTGCCCGTCGGGTCGCGCGGACAAAGCAGTCCACGCGCGACGGAGCACCCTGCGGTCCGCCGCGACCATCGGCCCTCGGTCGTCGCCCGGCACCCCATGGTCGGGCCGTCCCGGTTCGTGTGCCCGTCCCCGAACCCGCCCTCCGCTCCAGCACCCGGCTCAAGCTGAGACACTGCACGTCATGGCCTCCTTCACTCCCGCGCGCGCCCTGTTGATGCTCACCACCGGGCTGACCTGTCTGCTGATGGCGGGCGGCGCCCTCGTCGGCGCCCTGATCGGCGGTGGTCCGGTCGCCCTGGGGGCCGCCGTCTGCGCGGGACTCGTCGGCATGGTGGGTTCGCTCATCGTGCGGCGGCGTGCCATGGCGCACTTCGCCACGGCCCAGCGTCAGGCCGGGCAACGGGGATACGCCGAGGGCATCGCCCACGGCGTACTCATCCATGTGACCGCCTACGAGGCCGCCGTCTTCCCCCACACCGGGCCGAGCGGTGTCAGCGCCGAGGAGCGCGAGGCCCGCCGCACCATCGCCTACCGCATGGCCGCACTCGACGAAGTGCCCCGGCGCGTACGCCTGGCCGCCGCCGACGCCCTCGCCCTTCTCGACAGGACCGACCGCGAGGGCGCCGAGGAGGCTCTGGCCCGGCTCGCCACCACCGTGCGCCTGGAGTACAGCCGGCTGTGACGCCGCGCCCGTTCCCGGCACCCGCCTCGCCCTCGGTTCAGTGGCCGCTGATCGCGCGGGGTGTGTAGGGCCCTTCCAGCTCCTCGGTCTCTTTCTCCGTGAGGGTGAGGTCGAGGGACGCCACGGCGTCGTCGAGGTGGTGGGGCTTGGTGGCGCCGACGATAGGAGCGGCCACGCTGGGCCGGCTCAGCAGCCAGGCGAGGGCGACACGGGCCCGGGGCACCCCGCGCTCGCCGGCGATACGGGTCACGGCGTCGACGATCTCGCGGTCGCCCTCCAGGTAGAGGGTCCTGCCGAAGTCGTCGGTCTCGGCGCGTTCGGTCACCGTGCCCCAGTCGCGGGTGAGGCGACCGCGGGCGAGCGGGCTCCAGGGCAGCGTGGCCACGCCCTGGTCCTCGCACAGCGGCAGCATCTCGCGCTCCTCCTCACGGTAGAGGAGGTTGTAGTGGTTCTGCATGGACACGAACCGCGTCCAGCCGTGCAGCCGGGCGGTGTGCTGCATCTTCGCGAACTGCCAGGCGTACATCGAACTCGCCCCGATGTAACGGACCTTGCCCGCCTTCACCACGTCGTGCAGGGCCTCCATCGTCTCCTCGACCGGAGTGTGGGGGTCGAAGCGGTGGATCTGGTAGAGGTCCACGTAGTCGGTGCCCAGGCGCCGCAGGCTGTTGTCGATCTCCGTCATGATCGCTTTGCGGGACAGGCCCCGGCCGTTGGGGCCCTGGTGCATGGTTCCGTTCACCTTGGTCGCGAGGACGATCTCCTCCCGTCGCGCGAACTCCGCCAGTGCGCGGCCGACGATCTCCTCGCTGGTGCCGTCCGAATAGACGTTCGCCGTGTCGAAGAAGTTGATCCCGGCGTCCAGGGCCCGCCGAATCAACGGCCGTGACGCCTCCTCGTCCAGGGTCCACTCGTGCGTGCCTCGGTCCGGGAGCCCGAAACTCATGCATCCCACGCAGATGCGGGACACGTCCAGGCCCGTCGAGCCGAGCTTCACGTACTGCATCGTCACTACTCCTGCCTGTGGGGTGTACACCTGAGAGGCAGCGTACGAGTGGCGGTGGGTCCTTCCGGTCAGATCCGGTAACGCCGCAGTGCCGGTGTCACCGTCGCCAGGAGCAGCACGGCGGCGATGACCAGCAGACCGCCGCCGACGACGGCCGAACGGGCGCCGAAGGCCGCGCCGGCGGTGCCGTGCAGGACATCGGCGAGGCGGGGGCCACCGGCCACGACCACGGTGAAGACGCCCTGCATACGGCCGCGCATCTCGTCGGTGGCGGCGGACAGCAGGATGGCACCGCGGAAGATCATGGAGACCATGTCGGCGACCCCGGCGGCGACGAGGAAGAGGACGGCGAACCACAGGCTGGTGCTCAGCCCGAAGCCGGTGATGGCCGCGCCCCAGGCCGACACGGCCGCGATGACCATGAGGCCGTGCCGGTGCGAGCGGGAGAAGGTGCCCGACATCAGGCCTCCGACGACGGCTCCGATGGGGATCGCCGCGAACAGCAGGCCGAGGGCGAGGCCTTCGCCGTAGGGCGCGTAGGTGGTGTCGGCCAGTTGGGGGAAGAGGGCGCGGGGCATGCCGAGGACCATCGCGATGATGTCGGCGAGGAAGGACAGCAGGAGCACCTTGTGCAGCGCGATGTAGCGGAACCCCGCGAGGACCTCGCGCCAGCCGGCCCGTCGCTTCGCCGTGGTGTTCAGGGGCGGCAGCGGGGGGAGTCTGTACACCGCCCAGAGGGTGACGCAGAGGGCCAGCGCGTCGATCAGGTACAGCTCGGCCAGGCCGATGACCGGGATGAGGGCGCCGGCGAGCAACGGTCCGGCCACCAGTCCGAGTTGCATCACGGTGGAGCCGAGGGCGGCGGCCGCGGCCAGTTCGCCGGCGGGGACCAGCCGGGCCACGGAGGCGTTGCGGGCGGGTGAGTTGAGGCCGAAGAAGGCCTGCTGCAGGGCGAGCAGGGCCATCAGGGCCCACACCGACGCGAGACCGGTGACGGCCTGGACCCAGAACAGCACCGAGGTGACGGCGATGCCGGTGTTGGTGACGAGCAGCAGGGTGCGGCGGTCCACGCTGTCGGCGACAGCGCCGCCCCACAGCGCGAAGACCACCAGGGGCAGCAGACCGGCGAGGCTCGCGTAGCCCACCCAGGCGGAGGAACCGGTGATGTCGTAGATCTGCTTGGGCACGGCGACGGCGGTCAGCTGGCTGCCGACCGCCGTGACGATGGTCGAGGACCACAGGCGCCGGTAGGCGGGGCGGCGTAGCGGGCGGGTGTCCATGGCCCAGCGACGCCAGCCCCGGCGGGGTGCCGTCGGTGAGTCGTCCTCCGGTGCGGTGTCGTCGCCGGCGCTGCTCTTGGTGGTGTCCACGGGCATCCTGATGCTCGATACATCTTTTCGGTACGGGGACCACTATCGCGGAGAACGCCAACGCCGCGACAGGCGGTGGCGCGGTCGTCTCACATGCTGTCGGAGCGCGGTCGTCGGGCCGCGCTCCGTCGTCTCGTCGGTGGTCGGCTCACGCCCCGGCGATCAGCATGCCCCCGAGGGCGATCATCGTCACCGCTACCAGTCCGTCGAGGGCGCGCCAGGCCGACGGGCGGGACAGGAAGCGGCCGAGCAGTCGGGCGCCGAAGCCGAGGGCGGCGAACCAGCAGAGGCTGGCGACGGCGGCGCCGAGGCCGAAGGTCCAGCGCAGGGGTCCCTGGTCGGCGGCGATGGAGCCGAGCAGGAAGACCGTGTCGAGGTAGACGTGCGGGTTGAGCCAGGTCAGCGCCAGACAGGTGAGGAGGACCCGGCGCCGGGTGCCCGCCGTGCCCGCCTCGGCGCGCAGGGCGTCGCCGCCGGGGCGCAGGACGCGCCGGGCCGCGAGGGCGCCGTAGCCCAGCAGGAAGGCGCCGCCGACCAGGGCCACGGCGGTCAGCGCGCCGGGCCAGGCGACGACCACGGCACCGACCCCGGCGACTCCCAGGGTGATCAGGACCGCGTCCGAGAGGGCGCAGATGGCCACGACCTGGAGTACCGCGTCCCGGTGCAGGCCTTGGCGTAGGACGAAGGCGTTCTGGGCGCCGATGGCGACGATGAGGGAGAGGCCGGTGCCGAATCCGGCGGCGAGGGCGGTCATTTCACTGAACACGCACTCGACGCTAGGGAATGACCTGCTGTACGTACAGCTAAGGATTCTTACGTATCATTAGTGTTCGTGATGTCTCAGCTTCCCCTCGACCTGGTGCGCACGCTGCTCGCGGTGGTGGACGAGGGCACGTTCGACGCGGCGGCCGGTGCCCTGCATGTGACGCCGTCGGCGGTCAGTCAGCGGGTGAAGGCGCTGGAACAACGCGTGGGCCGGGTGCTGCTGATCCGGGAGAAGCCGGTGCGCCCGACCGAGTCGGGTGAGGTGATCGTCCGGTTCGCGCGTCAGCTGGCCCGCCTCGAACACGACGCGCACTCCGCGCTCGGCATGACGGGTCCCGGTGAGGCCACGCGCGTCTCCATCGCGGTGAACGCCGACTCGCTGGCCACCTGGTTCCTGCCCGCCCTGAGCCGGGTCCCGGAGGAGTTGCGCTCCTGCTACGAGTTGCTCCGCGAGGACGAGCAGCACACGGCCCGGCTGCTTCGGGAGGGGCTGGTGATGGCGGCCGTCACCTCGGCGCCGGACGCAGTGGCCGGCTGTTCGGTCCGGCCGCTCGGCCGGATGCGGTATCGGCCCTGCGCCGCCCCCGCCTTCGCCGGGAGATGGCTCGGTGTCGGGTCGGGCGTGCCGCTGGAGGACGTGATCGCGGATGCTCCGGTGGTGTTCTTCGACCGGCGCGACGAGTTCCAGGACGCCTTCGTGCGTGGGCTGACGCGCGGCCGCCCGGCCAGTTCCCGGCGGCACTACGTGCCGACGTCGGAGGGGTTCGTCGACGCCGTGGCCGCCGGGATGGGCTGGGGCATGGTGCCCGCCGCCCAGGCCGAGCGGCTGCTGGACGCCGGGCGGCTCGTCGATCTGGCGCCGGAGCGGTCCATGGACGCCCGCCTGTTCTGGCAGCAGTGGAAGCTCGACTCCCCCGCGCTCACCGCCGTGGCGGAGGCCGTCGCCGCCGAGGCCGCCGAGGCACTCGAACCCTGAGGAGCGCGGGCCCCGCACCCTCGAACCGCGAGACGCCACGCCCTCGAACCGCGAGGCCCCATACCCTCGGACCGCGAGGTTCGCCGCCACGGACTCAGCCGGCGGGGCCGAACGGCCCCTCCAACGCCGCCCATTGGAGCAGCATGATCGTCTTGGCGTCGGCGATCTCGCCGGTGCGGATCATCTCCAGGGCCCGGCGGAAGGGCAGTTCGACGATCTCGATGTCCTCGCCCTCCTCGTCGAGGCCGCCGCCCTCGTGGGTGCGGGTCGACGGGCCGTACGGGGCGGCGTAGAAGCTGACGCGTTCGGTGACCGAGCCGGGGCTCATGTAGATGTCGAAGACGTGCTGGATCTCGCCGATGGTGTGTCCGGTCTCCTCGACGACCTCGCGCCGCACGGCGACCTCGGGGTGCTCGTCCTCCTCGTCGAGCAGACCGCCAGGGGTCTCGACGAGCATCCCGTCCGGGTGGCCGTTGGCGTACACCGGGTAGCGGAACTGCCGGGTGAGCAGCACGGTCTCGCGTTCGGTGTCGTAGAGGAGGACGGTGGCCCCGTTGCCCCGGTCGTGCGTCTCGCGTTCCTGGGTGCTCCAGGTGCCGTCGGCGTGCTGGAAGTCGAAGGTCGTGGTGCGCTCCACGTACCAGTGGCTGGAGAGCAGTTTGACGTCCCGGACCTTGACCCGGGGGTTGCCGGTGAGGTCCCGGCCGGTGCGGTCGAGTCCGGTGCGCCCCCGACGGTCCGGGAGGTCGACGCCGGCGGTTTCGTTGGTCATGCCCGCTTCTACCATTCCGATCGAGACGTTGTCAGGCGCCTCAATTCGCCGGTCCCGCGCGTCGCTTGGCGGAATCGGACGGTCCGGGACAGCATGCGCGTATGAAGAGCGATCTTTTCTCGAACGAGAACATGGTGCAGCCGGCGTACGCGCCGGGGATGAGCGTCCAGAACGCCAAGTCGATCAAGTACGCCGTCAACGGCGAGATGCTCGCCCGGCAGGGCGCGATGATCGCCTTCCGAGGGAACCTGCAGTTCGAGCGCAAGGGCCAGGGCATGGGCGGCATGCTCAAGCGCGCGGTCACCGGGGAGGGTCTGCCGCTGATGGCGGTGCGCGGACAGGGCGAGGCCTGGTTCGCGCACGAGGCGCAGAACTGTTTCATCGTCGACATCGAGCCGGGTGATGTGTTCACCGTCAACGGCCGCAACGTGCTCTGCTTCGACGCGTCGTTGTCGTACGAGATCAAGACCGTGAAGGGCGCCGGCATGACCGGTGGCGGTCTGTTCAACAGCGTCTTCACCGGGCAGGGCAGGCTGGGGCTCGTCTGTGACGGCAATCCGCTGGTCATCCCGGTCTCGCCGCAGCTGCCCGTGTTCGCGGACACGGACGCGGTGGTGGGCTGGACGGCCAACCTGCAGACGTCGCTGCACCGTTCGCAGTCCTTCGGCTCGATGATCCGGGGCGGCTCCGGGGAGGCCGTGCAGCTGAAGCTGGAGGGCGAGGGCTTCGTGGTCGTCCGGCCGAGCGAGGTGACCCCGCAGAAGGCCCAGCAGCACTGACCGGGCGATCGACGGGGGCATGCGTGAGCGAACGGGTTTTCGAATCCGGGGGTACGCTGCTGATATGGCCGTGCACCTCCAGGGCTCCCTCTTCGACCAGTCCGACGACGTCCGCCTCGGCCCCCTCGACGGACTGCGCCGCCGTGAGCTGGGGGCCGGGGCCTGGATCGATCTGCTGCCCGGATGGCTCGGCGGGGCCGACGCTCTGTTCACCCGGCTCGCCGAGGAGGTGCCCTGGAAGGCGGAACGGCGGCAGATGTACGAGCAGGTCGTGGACGTCCCCCGGCTGCTCGCCCACTACGGCCCCGAGGACGCCCTCCCGCACCCCGCCCTGGACGAGGCCCGGGAGGCACTCTCCGCGCACTACGCCGCCGAGCTGGGCGAACCGTTCGCCACGGCGGGGCTGTGCTTCTACCGCGACGGCCGTGACAGCGTGGCCTGGCACGGCGACCGGATCGGGCGGGGCGCCCGGGAGGACACGATGGTGGCCATCCTGTCCGTGGGAGACCCCCGCGACCTGGCCCTGCGCCCGCACGGCGGCAGTGGCGGGGAGACCCTGCGGTTCCCGCTCGGCCACGGCGATCTGATCGTGATGGGCGGCTCCTGCCAGCGCACCTGGGACCACGCGGTCCCCAAGTCGACGCGTGCGGTGGGGCCGCGCATCAGCATCCAGTTCCGCCCGCAGGGCGTGCGGTAGGGACACCCGGGAGCCGGCTACTTCCGGTCGGCGAGGGCGCGCGCCTGCGACGTCCGGGCCAGCTTCGGGCCCAGCCAGCGCTTGAGGCGGCGCAGGGCCTCCAGACGCCCCGCGACACGGTCGAGCCGGTAGTAGAGCTGCGGCGGCACATAGGGCAGCAGCGGGGAGTGGCGCTGGCCGAGCAGGGCGAACATCTGCTCCGGCGGCAGGTCGATGTAGCGCTGGATGTTCTCGTACCACTGGGCGCTGTAGCGGGCCGCGCTCTGCAGCCGGAGGAGTTCGGACCTGCGGCGCCGCTCGTACGCGGTGAGCGCGGCCTCCCTGTCCGGGTGGGCGCCGAGGGCTTCGGCCAGGCAGATGGCGTCCTCCAGGGCGAGGGTGGTGCCGGCGCCGATGGAGTAGTGCGTGGTGTGGGCGGCGTCGCCGAGGAGGACGACGTTGCCGTGGTGCCAGGCGCGGTTGGTCAGGGTGCGGAAATTGAGCCACTGGGCGGTGCCGTCGTCCTGGGCCCGGCCCAGGAGCGGGTGGCCGTCCAGGATGTCCGCGAAGAGCTTCTCCAGCAGGGCCAGCCCGTCCGCCGCGTCCAGGTGGTCCAGGCCCGCGCCGTTCAGGGTCTTAGGGGAACACTCGATGACACAGGTGCTCTGTTCGTCGCTGAACGGGTAGGCGTAGGCCCAGATCCAGCCGTGGTCGGTCTCCTGGAAGGAGAAGGTGAAGGCGTCGAAGACCTTGGTGGTGCCGAGCCAGATGTAGGCGTTGCGGCCGAGTGCGACGTCACTGCCGAAGTGCTCCGCGTACCGTCCGCGTACCGCGCTGTTGACTCCGTCGCCCGCGACTACCAGGTCGGCGTCCGGCAGGTCGTCGGCCGTGATCTCGTTCTCGTACTCCACTCGCACACCGAGGGACCGGGCCCGGTCGGCGAGCAGTTCGAGCAGTCGGCGCCGGCCGATGCCGAAGCCGTCGTCGCCGGGCTGGGCCGTCGTGCGGTCGCGGACGTGGGCGATACCGCTGTTCCAGGTGACGGAGTTCTCGCTGATGGCGAGGGCCGTCTCGGGGTCCTTCTCGCGGAGCTTGTCCAGGAGTTCGGCCCAGTAGGTCACGCCCCAGCCGTAAGTCGATCCGGCCGGGTTCCGTTCATGGACGGTGATGTCGTGGGACGGGTCCTGCCGCTTCATCAGGATCGAGAAGTACAGGCTTGCGGGTCCGCCGCCGACGCACGCGATCTTCACGCCACTCCCATTTTGCTACGCAAAACGATCAATTGACCACGAAGAGTAGCAGCGTGTGCACGGCCCGGGTTCGCGTCACTTTGGCCGCGTTACCCCGACCACTCCATTCACACGGACGCCGCAAGATCATCGGCGGGAGCCGCACCACCGGGCGGAATTTCACAATCTCCACAACCGGGTGCATGTCTGGGTGGGCGGCCCTGGTCGATTTCGACGAGCCGATGAGCCGTGGAACGACACGACTCCTGCTGCGCTGTTGGACCACACCCCGCACCACACCCCGCATTACACGTTCGACGCGGCCTGATCACGTTGATCCACGGGAGACCTGGGTACTCGCGTCGGGCGCGGCCGAGACGATCGGTCGCGACGAAAGACGCCAACGATATGAGGAGGCGACCGGTGACGCAGATCGAGGAGTCCATCGAGGTCCAGGTCCCCGTACGGACCGCCTACAACCAGTGGACGCAGTTCGAGACCTTCCCCGAGTTCATGAGCGGGGTCGAGCGGATCGAGCAGCGTTCGGACACGCTCACGCACTGGGTGACCAAGGTGGACGGTGTGCGCAGGGAGTTCGACGCGGAGATCACCGAGCAGATCCCGGACGAGCGGGTCGCGTGGACGACCGTCGCCGGTGAGGCCAGGCAGGCCGGCGTGGTCACCTTCCACCACCTGTCCGAGGCACGCACGAAGGTGATGCTGCAGATGGAGCTCCAGCCCGAGGGCGCCGCCGACAAGGTCGCCGACAAGCTGGGCGTGGTGAAGCGGCAGACCAAGGGCGACCTGGAGCGCTTCAAGAAGTTCATCGAGGAGCGCGGCCGGGAGACCGGGGAGTGGCGCGGCGCCGTCGCGTGACGCCCGCGCCGGCCTCGTCCCGCCCGAGGGCTACTGGGCTCCGGACGTCTGCGCCGTACGGCACTCCGGGTGGCCCCAGCCCTGGTCGTTCTTGGCGATGGTCTCGCCCGCCGCGTACGGGCGACCGCACAGGCAGCGGCCGGGGAACTTCGCCTTGATCGTGCGGGACGACGAGGAGGACGAGGACGAGCCGGCCCGGCCGCCGGCCCGACCCGACTTCCCGGGCTTCTTCGCCGCGGCGCGGCGGACCGGGACCGTGTCGGGTACGGCCGGCGGCTCCGGGGAGCCCAGGTCGGTGCCGGCGGGCTCCTGGACGATGGCCGCCTGGCTCGCCGCCCGGTCGGCGAAGTCGTTGAGGGGGTCGCCGTCGACCTGGTGGGCGGGGACGTAGCGGAACTCGACGGAGCGGTCGGCGAGCAACTCGTCGATCCGGACCACGAGTTCCTGGTTGGCGACCGGCTTGCCGGCGGCCGTGCGCCAGCCGTTGCGCTTCCAGCCGGGCAGCCAGGTGGTGACCGCCTTCATCGCGTACTGGGAGTCCATCCGGATCTCGATCGGGACGGCCGGGTCGGTGGCGGCCAACAATCGCTCAAGCGCGGTGAGTTCGGCGATGTTGTTGGTGGCCCTGCCCAGCGGGCCGGCCTCCCAGCGCGAAGGGATCTCGTCGTTCTCGGCGACCACCCAGGCCCAGCCCGCTGGTCCGGGGTTTCCCTTGGAGGCTCCGTCACAGGCGGCCACAACACGTTCCGGCATGACCTCGATCATGCCATGCGCGGGGGCGTGGGACCGTCCATGGGTCCCACGCCCCCGCGCACGTCTCACCGCCCGCTCAGTCGACGTCCGTGAGCGTCGGCATCTCCCCCTGGGTGTTGGTGACGTCGATGACGGAGAACGACGCGCCCTGCGGGTCGCTGAGCGCCGCGAAGCGGCCGAAGGGGGTGTCCATCGGACCGAAGCGCAGGACACCGCCCAGTTTGGTGGCCTTCGCGACCGCGTCGTCGCAATCGGCGACGGTGAAGTAGACGTTGATGTACGACGGCACCTCGGGCGGGAAGTCCTCGTCGGTCATCTTCATCCGGCCGAGGAGCGGGTTCGCGCCGAGGTCGAAGACCCGGAAGTCCATGTGCGGGTTGTCAGGGTCCCTCATCTCCTTGACCCGGAACGGGAAGACGGCCGGGAAGAACGTGTCGGACTTCTCGGGCTCGCGGGTGAAGATCTCGGCCCACACGTACGCGCCGGGCACGCCCATGGATTCGAAGCCCTTGTGGACGCCGGCCTGCCAGACACCGAAGACGACTCCGTCCGGGGAACGGGCCAGCAGCATGGAGCCGAACTCGCCCACCCGCATCGGCTCCATCAGTACCTCACCGCCGTTGTCGCGGATCTTCGTCGCGGTGGCCTCCACATCGGACGAGGCGAAGTACAGGCACCAGGCGGACTGGCCCTCCTGCCCGGGCATCGGCGGGACGACGGCGGCCACCGCCTTGCCGTCCGCGTACGCCTGCGTGTAGTTGCCGTACTCGGAGGACGACTCGCCGAACGTCCAGCCCAGCACGTCGCCGTAGAAACTCTTCGCCCCCTCGACGTCGCTGAACATCGCGTCGGCCCAACAGGGCGTTCCCTCGGGATGTGCGGCCATGGCTGCCACTCTCCTCGGCTTCGACGGGTGGTTTCCCCGGCTCTCACGCTAGCCAGGGGCGGCCCCCGACGCGCGCCGAGTGGGACAGACCGCGTGAAACCGACCAGACATTCCCGGGACGGAACCACGGCTGTGCGTCGTCTGATAATTTCAGCGGCGCTCGCACCCCCGTTCGCCTCGACTCGTCAGGTGCCTCCATGTCCGGCCAACCGTTCAGACGTACGGCGATGCCGTGCGCCCGGGGCCGGTCGACGCGCCTGGTGCTGGCGATGGCGGCTGCCCTGGGGACCTTCCTGTTGTTCTGCGCGGGCGCGCACCCCGGCGACGGACCCGCGCAGCGTCCGCACGCGGTGTCGGCGGTCGCGGAGCGGCCGGTCGCCGCCCAGGCGGACCATGTGGAGCGCGACCCCTGCGAGCACGGCCCCGACGGGCACGACTGCCACTCCCCCGACCCGCGCGCGGTCCTCGGCCAGGCGCCGTCACCCGGCGCGGATCACACCACCGCGCCCTGGCAGCACGCGACCGCTCAGACCCCGGCCGCGCCCGACGGTTCCCGGCAGTCGGGACGGGCCCGCCCTCCCGATCTCCACGAACTGCAGTTGCTCCGCGTCTAGGCCGCCACCGGCCCCGTACGACAGCCCCCAGACGACTCGCAGGACCGCCGTGCCCGAGCGGCGCGGCGGGGAGAAGGACATCCCCATGGCTTCAGACAAGGCGAAGGCCAAGAACAGCGGCCCCAAGGGCACCGGCAGCGGCCCGAAGGGCAAGAACAACAGCCCGAAGGCCAGGGAGGCGGCGCGGCGCGCCCGCGTCGAGGAGATACGCAAGGCGGAGCAGGCCCGTGAGCGGCGCATGCGCCTGATCACCCTCGGCGTCACCGGCGCGATCCTCGCCGGGCTCGTCGGCGGCGGCTGGTACCTGATCGACGCGGCCCAGAGGAAGGACGAGGCGAAGGCCGCACCGATCGACGGGGTGAAGAGCTGGTCGAAGCTCAGCCAGAACCACGTCACCGAGACCGTCGACTACAAGATGAGCCCGCCGGTCGGCGGCGATCACAACCAGGTGTGGGTCAACTGCGACAAGCAGGTGTACACCAAGCCCGTGCCGAACGAGAACGCCGTGCACGGGCTGGAGCACGGAGCCGTCTGGATCACTTACAACGACAAGGCGGCCAAGGCCGACGTCGAGTCGCTGACCGACCTCGTGAACAAGACGACGTACACCTTCATGAGCCCGTACGAGGACCAGTCCTCGCCGATCGTGCTGAGCGCCTGGGAGCACCAGCTGAAGGTGGACAAGGCGTCCGATCCGCGCGTCCGGAAGTTCCTCGACAAGTACGTGCAGGGCGAGCAGACGCCGGAGCCGGGCGCCGCGTGCTCCGGCGGCATGACCCCGTGAGGTGACGGTGCGGGGGCGTCCGGCCGGTCCGGGCGTCCCAAGGCCTTGGTGCCCTTGGTGGCCGACACGGGTCTTCCGCCCCGCCCTGGGCTGTGCTTGCCTGGGGAGCCGTTTCGATGGCCGGGGCGGGAGTCGACGTATGCGCAAGCCGTGGATCGTGGGAGTGACGGGGGCGGTGCTCGCCGCGCTGCTGCTCGGCGCGTGCGGGGACCCGGAGTCGGCGCCCGACGAGGCGCCGTCGTCGGGCGCGGCGCCCGAGGCGTCGGCGACGACCCGGCAGCGGGCGGCCACCGCCTCCCCCGACGTCCGCCCGCCGAAGCCGGCGCCCAAGGTGCTCTATCTCGGGGACTCCCTCGCCATGGAGAACCAGAAGGTCCTGGGCGAGTTGCTCGAGGACGGCCTCGACGCCCGCTACACGAGCGCCCCGTACTCGGGCACCACCCTGTGCGACTATCTGGAGGGCACCGCCGACCGGTCGCTCGTCCCGACGAAGGACAAGGCGGCCGCGCTGGTGCGCCGCCTGCGGCCGGACTACGTCGTGTTGCAGTTCTGGGGCAACGCCTGGGACTACACGCCGTGCATGGACGGCATCACCTACGGAAAGGCCCGCGCGGAGTACTTCCGGCGGTACACGGCCGCCGCCGAACAGCTCACGGAACAGATCGCGAACGCCGGCGGCACGCACCGGCCGAGGATCGTGTGGGTGCTCCAGGGCCCCGACCCGATGACCCCGGACCGGGTCCGCCGGGTGAACGCCCTGTACGAGAAGCGGGCCGAAGCCTCCGGCGATCTCGTCGCCGACGCCGGCAAGGCGGTCAGCCCGGCCTCCGACCGCTACACCTGGACCCAGTACCTGCCCTGCACGTCGTACGAACGCGAGCACGACGGCTACTGCACCCAGCCCGGCCGGGACCGTACGGCCCTCCACCACGACGAGGACTATCTCCACTTCTGCCTGGCCCCCACGACGTCCGAGCCGAAGCCCTGCCCGGTGCTCTCGCCGGGGATCACCCGCTTCGCCCGTGAGATCACACGGGTGATCGCCGACGCGGGTCGGGAAGGCCCCTAAACCTCCTCCGCCGTGCGCTCGTCCTCGGAGTCCAGGGCCGGCTGCTCCCGTTCCGTCTGCCGCTTCGAGGCCCACAGGCTGGTCACCGTCGTCACGGCGAGGACCAGGACGATGAAGCCGAGGGAGAAGGGGATGGAGATCTCCGGTACGTGGACGCCGGACTCGTGCAGGGCGTGGAGGACGAGCTTGACGCCGATGAAGCCGAGGATGATCGACAGGCCGTAGGAGAGGTGGACGAGCTTCTTCAGCAGGCCGCCGATGAGGAAGTACAACTGACGCAGGCCCATCAGGGCGAAGGCGTTGGCGGTGAAGACGATGTACGGGTCCTGGGTGAGGCCGTAGATCGCGGGGATGGAGTCGAGGGCGAAGAGGACGTCGGTGGAGCCGATGGCGAGCATCACGACCAGCATCGGCGTCATGACACGCGTGCCGTTCTCCTCGATCCACAGCTTGGTGCCGTGGTACCGGTCGGCCACCCCGAAACGCTTCTCCACGGCCTTGAGGAGCTTGTTCTCTTCGTACTCCTCTTCGTGGCTCCCCTTGCGGGCGTCCTCGACCAGCTTCCAGGCGGTGTAGATCAGGAACGCGCCGAAGATGTAGAAGACCCAGGAGAAGCTGGAGATGATCGCCGCGCCGGCCGCGATGAAGATCGCTCGGAGCACCAGCGCCACCAGGACGCCGACCATGAGAACGCGCTGCTGGTACTGGGAGGGCACGGCGAACTTCGCCATGATCAGGACGAACACGAAGAGGTTGTCGACACTCAGGGACTTCTCGGTGATGAAGCCCGCGAAGAACTCTCCCGCGGGCTTGCCCCCGCCGACTGCCAGCACGCCCAGGCCGAACGCGATCGCCAGGGCGATCCAGACGGCCGACCAGATGCCGGCCTCCTTGATCGACACGTCATGGGGTTTGCGGCCGATGAAGAAGTCGACGGCGACGAGGACGCACAGGGCCACGACGGTGAGCAGCCAGGTGGTCAGGGAGACGTTCAAGGTTCCTCCGGGTGCGGGTGGTGCACAGCAAGCGTCACCGGCCGCCTGCGCGACCACCACCCGGTTCCGGTGAAGAACTTTCGAAGGTCTGGTGTGTTCCGTGGTGGAAGACCCCTCTCACGGGGGCCTTCCGCCTGGTGAGGGAGATCTCGGGGAGGCGGTTACTCGCCCGCGTACGCCTTCTCCAGAGCGGCGATGTCGAGTTTGCCCATCGACATCATCGCCGCGGTCGCGCGCGCCGCCTTCTGCGGGTCCGGGTCGCTGATCATGTCGATGAGCCGGCTGGGGACGACCTGCCAGGACACGCCGAACCTGTCCTTGAGCCAGCCGCACGGGCCGCCCTCGCCGCCACCCTCGGTCAGTTTGCCCCAGTAGTGGTCGACCTCGTCCTGGTCCTCGCAGAGGATCTGGAAGGAGATGGCCTCGTTGAACGTGAACTCCGGGCCGCCGTTCAGCGCGACGAACCGCTGGCCGTTGGCCACGAACTCCACGGTGAGCACGGAGCCGGCCGGCCGGGGCGCGCCCTCGCCGTAGTGGATGACCCGGCCGACCCGGGAGTTCTTGAAGATCGAGACGTAGTGGGCGGCCGCCTCCTCGGCCTGGCCGTCGAACCACAGGCAGGTGGTGAATCCGTCGCTGGACATGTGCGCCTCCTTCGGCGGGGTGTGTCGTCCCTGTGTCGACCGATCCTGGTCCGGAAACTCATCGGTGGCGCGGGCACGAGTCGCGGCGGACGAGGCCGGCCGGGCGGCGCTCTGCTGTCGGCGAATCTGCCGCGGGCAGAGAAGGACCAGGTGAGGGGCTGTTCCTGGGGAGAGTGGAGAAAGCGGCCACCGAGGTCGCGTCCATCCGCAGGGAGGAACCGTGGCTCCACTGATCACGGGCCGGGCACCGACGCTCGCCCCGCGCGCCGAGGAGGGCGACACCCCGCCGTCGCGCTTCGACGACCATCTCGCCGCACAACTGCTCGCACAGCGGATCGTCTTCCTCGGCACCCAGGTCGACGAGGTCTCTGCGAACCGGGTCTGCGCGCAGTTGCTGCTGCTGTCGGCGGAGGACCCGCGTACCGACATCAGCCTCTACATCAACAGTCCGGGCGGCTCGGTGACCGCCGGCCTGGCCATCTACGACACGATGCGGCTGATCCCGAACGACGTGTCGACGCTGGCGATGGGCTTCGCCGCGAGCATGGGCCAGTTCCTGCTGAGCGTGGGCACGCACGGCAAGCGGTTCGCGCTGCCCAACGCGCGGATCATGATGCACCAGCCGTCGGCGGGCATCGGCGGCACCACCGCCGACATCGAGATCCAGGCGGAGAACCTGGAGTTCACCAAGAGGGCGATCGAGCGGATCACCGCGGAGCACACCGGCCAGACGGAGGAGACGATCTCCCGGGACGGCGACCGCGACCGCTGGTTCACGGCCGAGCAGGCCCGTGAGTACGGAATGGTCGACCGGGTCGTGGAGTCCCTCGACGACGTGCGGCCGGCCTCTTCACGACGACGTATGGGACTGCAGTGATGGGGACGTACACGATTCCGAACGTGGTCGAGCGGACCCCGCAGGGCGAGCGGTCGTACGACGTGTTCAGCCGGCTGCTGTCCGAGCGGATCATCTTCCTCGGTACGGAGATCGACGACGGGGTGGCGAACGTCGTCATCGCCCAACTGCTCCATCTGGAGGCGTCGGCGTCGGAGAGCGAGATCGCGGTCTACATCAACTCGCCCGGGGGGTCGTTCACTTCGCTGATGGCGATCTACGACACGATGACGTTCGTGAAGGCTCCGATCTCCACGGTCTGTGTCGGGCAGGCGGCCTCCACGGCGGCGGTGCTGCTGGCGGGCGGGGACCCGGGGCGGCGGTTCGTGCTGGAGCACGCGCGGGTGCTGCTCGGCCAGCCGGCGAGCGGTGGCCGTCAGGGGACGGTCTCCGATCTCGCCCTCCAGGCCAAGGAGATGGTCCGGATCCGGGCCCAGGTGGAGCAGGTCCTCGCCCGGCACACGCGTCGCGAGGTGACGGAGCTGCGGGCCGACATGGACCGGGACAAGGTCTTCACGGCGGAGGAGGCGGTGGCGTACGGGCTTGCTGACGAGGTGTTGAGTCGGCGGGCGGTGGGAGTCTGAGGCTGCGCCGACCGAGGAGAGTTCCTCGGTCATGCGGCGACCACGGGTCGCATGGGTCGCTCGCGCGGTCCCCGCGCCTCTTCATGGGGCGCGGGGGGAGCGTCAGGCTACGAGGCACAGTCCGTTGTAGGGAGTCCCGGCCGGGTTGCGGGGAGCCTCGGCCGGGTTGCGGGAAGCCTCGGACCTCTTGCGGGTCAGTTCCGTCCCGGCCAGTGACAGCAGGTCGCCCAAACCCAGGCCGAGGGCTTGGGCCGCTGCCGCGAGAACCTCCGACGAGGCCTCCTTGCGGCCTCGTTCCACCTCGGAGAGGTACGGCATGGAGATACGGGCCTCGTCCGCCACGTCCTTCAGCGTGCGGTCCTGGGCGAGCCGCTCACGCCGCAGGACGTCGCCGACCAGGTCGCGCCACAGGGGTTCCTTTGCGGGTGGGCCCACGGGTGGGGCCGCTGCCGGACGCAGGGGGATGACTCGGGCTTCGTTCGACGCTTGTTGGCTCACTACTCCAGCCTAGGAACCGCGGCCCGCAGGGGAAGGGGGCGGCGTTGCGCCCTCAGGGAAATCCGGTCAGGGAGCGTCGGGTTCGAGGACGTCACTCGCCGATGCGGCCGTCGACGCGTTCGCGCAGGAGGTCGGCGTGACCGTTGTGGCGGGCGTACTCCTCGATCAGATGGACCAGGACCTCGCGCAGGGCGATGGGTTCGTCGTCGTGCCGGCCGGTGATCCCGAGGTCGGGGGCGGAGGCCACGAGGCGTTCGGCGAAGGCGACTTCCGAGCGCCAGGTCCGCCATGCGTCGGCGACCGCTTCGGGATCGGCCACGGCGCCGTTGAAGTCGCCGTCGGGGTCGTCGCCCGCGCGGTAGTGACGCGGCGCCGGCTCGCCCGCCAACGCCTCACGGAACCAGTACTGTTCCACGCCGGCCAGATGGCGTACTAGCCCGAGCAGCGACATGTTCGACGGCGGGACGGAACGGCGGGCCAGGGCCTCGGCGTCGAGTCCGGCGCACTTCAGCTCCAGGGTCAGCCGCTGGTTGCGCAGATACCCGACCAGCGTGGCCCGCTCCCCTTCGAAGCCTCCGTCACCGCGTGGGTCCGCTTCGGGGCCGACGAACCTGTCGCCCCACCCCGGCTTCCGCTCCGGCAGAGGTCCTTCGTCGAGCCCTGTTCCAAGACTGTCGCTCATGCGGAGGAGCATCGGCCGTCACCGCGTGGGTCCGCCACCGCTTTTCACGGTCGGAAGTTCGGTGGACTCCCGTACAACCCTTGTGACCCATGCGATGTCAAACAGGGCGCCGGACAAGGAACGGGCCCTTTCCGGACACCCCCGCGCTGCCCGGCCGTTTTTACCGTCTGGAGCCGAACATGCGCAAGAACCGTTCGACCGCCCTCGCGGCGGCCACTTTTCTTCTCGTCACCGGCGCTGCGATTGCCGCCGCGCCGTCCGCGTACGCCGGGGTGCCCGGCGGGACGCAAGCCAGTGACCGCAACAGCGACTTCAACGGCGACGGGTACGAGGACGTGCTGGTCGGCGCGCCCGGTGCCACCGTCAGCGGCAAGAGCGGCGCGGGTCTGGTGACCGTGCAGTACGGCTCGGCCAAGGGCATCGGCACCAGTGCTGTCGCCCGGTTCAGCCAGTCGACGGCCGGGGTCGCGGGCGCGGCCGAGGCCGGCGACGGCTTCGGCCGGGCCGTGGCGACCGGTGACCTGGACGGCGACGGGTTCGACGACGCGGTGGTCGGCATCCCCGGCGAGGACCTCGGAACCGTGAAGGACGCGGGCGGCGTTGCCGTCCTGTGGGGCTCGAAGGCCGGGCTGAAGGGTGCGGAGAGCGACTGGCTGCAGACCGAGGAGCCCGCCCAGAACGAGCGGTTCGGCCTCGGCCTGGCCGCCGCGCGCTTCACCGCGGAGACCGACGGGGACCTTCTCGCCGTCCTCGACGGGTACGGCGTGGAACTGTTCGCGTACGACGCCGCGGCGCCGAGCTCGATGCGCCGGGAGTCCACCCAGCGGCTCGGCGCGAAGGCGGAGGACGGCACCGAGGCCCGCGACATCCAGCCCAAGTCCATGACCACCGGCGACTACGACGAGAACGGATTCGCCGATCTGGTCGTGTCGGGGCTGAGCACCGGTGACGAGCCGGGTCACGGTTGGTCCACGTATCTGTCGGGGAACGCCGACGGGCTCAAGTACGAGCGTGATCTGCGCGGTGGACCGGTCGCGGCGTCCGGGGACATCAACGACGACGGCTATGACGACCTGGTGACCGGCGAGCCGAACTCACCGGACGACCAGCCCGGTGAGACGCAGACCGGCGGTCTGGTCGGTGTGCGCCTCGGCGGCCCGGACGGCCCGGCGGCGGAGCCCGACTGGTGGGTGCAGGACTCCCCCGGTGTGCCGGGGGTCGCCGAGGCCGGGGACGGCTGGGGTTCGGACCTGTCGGTCGCGGACACCGACGGGGACGGGTACGCGGACGTCGCGATCGGCGCCGCGGGCGAGGACATCGGCACGGTGGCGGACGCGGGAGCCGTGTGGGTGCTGCGCGGCTCGGCCTCCGGACTGACCTCGAGCGGCGCGAAGTCGTGGGACCAGAACTCGGCGAACGTGCCGGGCGTCGCCGAGAAGGGCGACAAGTGGGGCGCCCAGGTCCGGCTGACCGACCCGAACAGCGACGGCCGCTTCGGACTGCTGGCCGCCGCGCCGGGCGAGAACACCGGTGACGGCCATGTCTGGGTGCTCTCGGCGGGCACGGGCGGCGTCACGGCCTCGGGGTCGTGGACGTACAACGGCGCGTCCCTCGGGGCGCCTCACGTGGACGCGCTGTTCGGGTCGGCCATCGACGAGTGAGGAGTGAGTCACGGGGCGCCGGGCCGCTTCCGTGACCGGTCAGGAGCCCGGGGTGCCGGTCGGCTCCGGGAGGCGGTGCAGGGATGCCGACCCGGTCGTCGTGGTGTCGCCCGGTGGCTCCTCCGTCTCGGGGCTCTGCGACTCCGGCTCCGGCTCCGGCGCGGGCTCGGAGGTGTCCGGCTCCGGCTTCGGTTCCGCCGAGGTGGACGTGGGCGGTGGCACCGAGGACGACGAGGGACACGGGCTGGTCTCGGAGGCGTCCTGGCGCCGGGCGCCCTCGGGGCACGGCTCGGGCGACTTCGAGGGGGGTTCCTCGGAGAACGACGTCGACGCGGACGGGGAGGGCTGGTTGACGGGCGGGTTCGTCTTCTTGTCCTTCCCGCCCGTGTCGCCGGAGGGGCGGGTGAACCAGTCGTCGTGCTCGGGGTCGTAGAGGACGAACACATCGATGATCGTCGTCGAGGGCTCGACGACCACGACGTTCTGCGGCCGGTACGACGGCCAGGAGTCGCCCTTCGGCTCGGGGGTGGTCCTCAGTGCCACCGGTGGCTTCAGCGGGTTGCCGCAGGCGCAGCGCACCCGGGGCACCCCTCGGTCGTCGACGAGGACGGCGGTGCCTGCCTGGAGGACGGCCTGGTAGCTGGTGGCGGCGCCGTCGCGGTAGCCGTGATTGGTGACGCGGGTGTCCATGCGCAACTGCACCGGGGTGTACGAGCGCAGACGGGCCGGCACGTCGGAGGACCTGATGCCGAGGACGGCGGCGAACGCGTCGTTCTTGGCCGGGTTCGCCCGCAGGGCCTTGATCTGTTTCTCGACGTCGCAACTCGCGACGTTACGCGTGCCGCCGTAGAGACCGGGCGCCGAACCGTCCACGGCGCGGGTCACGTTGGCGGGTTCCGTCCTGCTCGGTGTCGTCGTGGGCGTCTCGGGCGGGGTGGAACTGTCCTTCGCTGTCGACTCGGTGAACGGGTCGGGGCCGGTCTTCCCGGCGGCCTGGAGGAAGACCTCGCCGTCGGCGGAGCCGCCCGAGTCGTCCGAGCGGGTGAGGACCACGATCAGCACCACGGCGACGACGGCCGCGGCGGCGATGAGGGCGATCCGGGGAGCGGACCGCCACCACGGACGGCCGGTCGGGCCGCCGGGGCCCTGCCCGGAGTCGTGGGAGCCTCCGCCCGACCCGCCCGACCCGCCCGACCCTTCGCCCGGGCCGCCGGGCCCTCCCCCCGGGCCCGAGGCGTCGCTCGGCGGTTCCGGGGGCACCTGGTCACTCGGCCGCGTCGGGCCGTGTGGGGTGGGGCTGGGTCGCGACGGACCGGACAGGGGGCCGGAGGGCGGTCCTGTCGGGCGGCCGGAGGACGGCTGATCGACGCTCACGGGGCTTCTCCCGCCGTAGGGATTCTGCGGCGATTCACACGCTTCATGTCATGTTTTTTGTCGTTTTCTTCCACGACAGGGCCATTGTGTGCTCCGCTCCCGTGCCGCCCGCAAGCCGAGGCAGCGAGCCGTCGGCGGGCCGAGGGGCGCGTTCCTCCCGGCGCGCGGAGTGCCTTCGCCGTGCTTAGCGTGTCAAGAGTGAGTCCCCAGACCCCGCGTCCGCGGCGGACGCCGGCGCCCGAGCGGGCGGCCGCCCACCACGGCTGGCTCCAGGCCCTCGGCACAGTCCTGGCCGGGCTTCTCGCGATGATCGTGACGGCGTCCCTCGGACTGTGGGCGGCGGGCGCGGCGGACCTCCCGGACAACGCGTTCCCCCGGGTCGTGGCAGCGACCGTCGTGACGGCAGTCGGGGGAACGATCGAGCTCTCCGGCGACGCCGGGCCCTTCGCCGACACCGACGCGGACCTGACCGTGATCCCGCTGTCGGTGCCCCTGGTCGGCGCGCTGGTGATCGCCTCCGGGTTCCTGCGGCCCCTGCGCCACCGGGCGGTCGCCGGCGCGGCCGAACTCGCGGGCTGGGCCGCCCGGATCGCCGCCCTGTGGCTGGCTGCCCTGATCGGGCTGGCGCTGACGGCCCGGCAGACCTTCGACATCCCCCTCGGGGACGTGGGCGATCTCTTCGGCACCTCCGCCCGGGTGGGCTTCGAGACGGCCGTGGCCCCGACCGTCTTCTTCGGGCTGCTGTGGCTGGCCGGGGTCCTCGTCCTGGCGCTGCTGGTGTCGCGCGGGGCACCGCTGCCGGCTCGTCTGCTGCGGTTGCAGGAGTCCGTCCGCCCGGCCGCCTACGCGATGGTCGGGCTGCTGCTGGCGTACGTCGGTCTGGGGCTGGTGATCGGGGTGGTCGTGGCGTTGACGCGCGGGCACGCCGCCGAGACGGCCGCGGTGCTCCTGCTGGGCCTGCCGAACCTGGTGTGGCTGACCTTCACGATCGGCCTGGGAGCGACCTGGGACAGCCAGGTCGAGGGACCGTTCGGGCTACCGATGCCGCAGTTGCTGGACGAGGTGATGCGCGGGCCCGATGTGTCGACCCTGGATCTGGGCTCGCTCGCCGAGCACGACGGCAGGGTGTGGTGGCTGGTGGTCGTGAACGCCGTACTGCTG
Organism: Streptomyces sp. NPDC012510; assembly: GCF_042955065.1. Lineage (NCBI taxonomy): Bacteria > Bacillati > Actinomycetota > Actinomycetes > Kitasatosporales > Streptomycetaceae > Streptomyces > Streptomyces sp. NPDC012510. The sequence continues at coordinate 258,018 of NZ_JBIBEN010000011.1, read as the reverse complement.
CTCGTCGCCGCGTTCGTGATGGCGGCCCGCTCCCCCGCCCGGGTACGTCTGTGGCAGCACGCCGTGCACATGGCGGTCGCCCTTCTGCTCGCCGTCCTGATGGTCTGTCTCGTCGCCCGGGTCTCCGCGCACTACGGGCTGTCGGTTCTCGGCATCGGCGACCTCGGCGGCGACCTGGGCGGAGAGCTGTATCTGCGGCCCCGCACGGGGTCCGCCCTGGGGTTCGCCGTCCTGTGGGGACTGGTGACCGGCTTTCTCGGCGGGGTGCTGGCGAAGGGGGTGCGGCGACGGGGCGCGGTCGACGCGGGCGTCGACCGCCGGTAGTCGCCAGCCGGTGGCCGGCAGATGGGGGCGAAATCGCCGATCGCGATGGGTGGGGCAGGCGCTGTACAGCGCCCGCCTCCGGGTCAGCCGATGCGCGGGCCGGTCGGACCGCGGCATGATGCCGACTCCGCAGACGGTGTCGCGTGGGGCCGGGAGGGACGGCCGGACCGGAGGGAGGGGCCCTCGGCCCGGACCTGCTGGAACAGGAATGCCCCGTGGGCGACTGACGACCGGTCGGTCAGGGTGGTCAGCGGCGCGCCGGCGTTCCCACGGTCGGCGCAAGCCCGCAGCTGCGACTGCGCCGCGTGGACCGCCCGGCCGATCACAACGCCCGCGTCGGGGGCGGCCGCGCGGCCCGTCCGCCTCCGTCCGACCGCCGTCCTCCGTCCTCCGTCCGACCGCCGTCCTCCGTCCGTCGGCGTCAGGGCCGTCGGCGTCAGGGCCGTTGCGTCAGGTCCGTCGGACGGCGGGCGAGGAGGGAGGCGCAGATCTCGCCGGCCCGTACGGCGGTGGTGGACAGCAGGGTCGAGGTGAGGCCGTGGGTGTGTTCGGTGCCGCCCTGGAGGTAGATGTCTGCGGTGACATTGGGGGCGGTGGCCACACGGTGGTCGCGGCCCACCCTGAGCGCGTCCTCGTCGTCGCGCAGACAGAGCTTGCCGATCTCCCCCAGGTTGTCGCCGACGCCCTGGGGTTGATAGCCGGTGGCGTAGACGAGCAGGTCGGAGGAGAGGACCTCGCGCTCGCCCGTCGGCAGGAACTCCACGGTCACCTTGACGTCGTCGGTGCCCGTCTCGACCTCGCGCAGGCGGGAGACGTTCATCATCCGCAGTCGCTCCCTGCCCTGGACCTGCTCCTGGTACATCGTCCGGGACAGGGACTCGATCAAGTCCATGTCCACGACGGAGTAGTTGGTGCTGCGGTGGTAGTCGAACAGCGACTGTTTCACCTCGCGGGGCGCGCCGTAGTAGAGGTCGACGGCCTCGGGGTCGAAGATCTTGTTGGCGAAGGGGCTGTCGTCGGCGGGCGTGTAGCCGTACTTGGCGAAGACGGAGCAGATCTCGGCCTCGGGGAAGCTGCGGTGGAGGTAGTCGACGGCCTCTGCCGCGCTCTGGCCGGCACCGAGGACGACGGCGCGGCGTACCGGCCGTCCGGAGCGCTGGGCCTGAGCGACGCGGGGCAGCAACTCGCTGTTGTGCCAGACCCGTTCGGACAGGGCGGCGCCGGGCGGGAGGTGTGGCTCCAGGCCGGTGGCGACACAGATGCTGCGGGCGCGGCGGACCGTGAGCCGTTCCGGGTCGCCGGGTACGCGGCTGGTGACGTCGAAGAAGCGGATCTCCCCGTCCCGGGTGACGGGGCGCACGGAGACGACCTCGGCGGAGTACTCGACGAGGTGCGAGACGCGTGCGGCGGCCCATTCGAAGTAGTCGTGGAACTCGATGCGGAGGGGGAAGAGGGTCTTGAGGTTGAGGAAGTCGACGAGCCGGCCCCGGTCGCGCAGGTAGCACAGAAAGCTGAAGTCGCTGGTGGGGTCACGCATCGTCACCAGGTCCTTCAGGAAGGAAACTTGCATCGTGGCGTCGTCGATGAGCATGCCGCGGTGCCATCCGAAGCGGGGTTGCCTCTCCAGGAACCCGACCCGAAGTCCGTCCCCGGCCACGGAGTCGACGGAGTGTTCGTGCAATGCGATGGCGAGTGCGAGATTCGATGGCCCGAATCCGATGCCCAGTATGTCGTAGATGGAATCAGGACCGGTCTGCAGCGTCGTCACCGCGTCATCGCCTCCCATAGGCAGGGGTCACAGAGTTTCCGAAGCTGGAACACAACCTCCCCCAAGCAGAGCCATGTTAGATAAGGTTAGCCTTACCTAGCAACGGCTGAGGAGGGCTCATATGCGGGTCGTCATGTTCGGGTACCAGACCTGGGGACACCGAACGCTGCAGGCTCTGCTGGACTCCGGACACGAGGTGGTTCTCGCCGTCACCCATCCGAAGAGCGACCACGCGTACGAGAAGATCTGGAGCGACTCGGTCGCCGATCTCGCCGAACAGCACGGTGTGCCGGTGCTGTTGCGCAACCGTCCGGGCGACGAGGAACTGCTGCGCACGCTCAAGGAGGCCGATCCGGACCTCATCGTGGCGAACAACTGGCGTACCTGGCTGCCGCCCGAGATCTTCGACCTGCCGCCCCACGGCACCCTCAACATCCATGACTCGCTGCTGCCGCGGTACGCCGGCTTCTCGCCCCTCATCTGGGCGCTCATCAACGGCGAGCAGGAGGTCGGTGTCACCGCCCACCGCATGGACGCCGAACTCGACATGGGCGACGTCCTGTTGCAGCGCTCGGTGCCGGTCGGACCGCACGACACGGCGACGGACCTGTTCCACCGCACGGTCGACCTGATCGGCCCGCTCGTCACCGACTCGCTCGAACTCATCGCTTCCGGACGGGCCGTGTGGACGCCCCAGGACCGCTCCCGGGCGAGTTTCTTCCACAAGCGGTCCCCCGGGGACAGCCGGATCGACTGGACGTGGACAGCTCAGGAGCTGGAACGATTCGTCCGGGCCCAGTCCGACCCGTACCCCAACGCGTTCACCCACCACCGGGGCGAACGGCTCCGGATCGTCTCCGCCGCCGTCTCCGAGGGCCGTTACGGCGGCACACCTGGGCGGATCTTCATCAAGGAGGGCGACGGTGTCGTCATCGTCGCCGGTGCCGAGGCACGCTCCGGGCGGCTGCCCGGCCTGGTGGTCAAGCGGGTACGGACGGAGGACGGCACCGAGCACGCGGCGACGGACTACTTCCGCACGATGGGCGGTTACCTGACCGACCTCCCGTAGGCAGGAGCCGGGGCACCGCCGGTCCGTCAGCCGGTGGTGCCCGACACGGACACCGCGGCGGGGTCCGTGCCCTCGTGGTGGCGGCCCATAGGGATGACCATGGGGGTGCGGCTGACGGGGTCCTCGCCGACGACGCAGCGCAGTCCGAAGACGTCCTCGACCATCGTGGCGGTGATGACGTCGGCGGGGGCGCCCTCCCCCGCGATCCGCCCGTTCTTCATCGCGATGATGTGGTCGGCGTACCGGCAGGCCTGGTTGAGGTCGTGCAGCACCATGACGACCGTGCGCCCCTGGTGCCGGTTGAGGTCGGTGACCAGGTCGAGGACGTCGATCTGGTGGGCGAGGTCGAGATACGTCGTCGGCTCGTCCAACAGCATCACGGGGGTGCCCTGGGCCACGGCCATGGCGATCCAGGCGCGCTGGCGCTGTCCGCCGGAGAGCTCGTCGACGGGCCGGTGGGCGAGGTCGGTCATCGCGGTCGCTCTGAGCGCCTCGTGCACGGCCTCCTCGTCGCCCTGCGACCACTGCCGCCACCATGTCTGGTGCGGTGAACGGCCACGCCCGACCAGGTCGATGACGGTCAGCCCCTCCGGTGCGACGGGTGTCTGGGGGAGGATGCCGAGCCGCTGGGCGAGGGTGCGGGTGGGGATGGAGTGCACCGAGCGGCCGTCGAGGTGGACCGCCCCCGCCTTGGGGGTGAGCAGCCGGGCCAGGGCGCGCAGCAGGGTCGACTTGCCACAGGCGTTGGCGCCGACGATCGCGGTGACCCGGCCGGTGGGGATCGCCAGGTCGAGGTTCTCGACGACGATCCGGTCGTCGTAGGCCAGGCACAGGCCCTCCGCCCGCAGGTCGGGTCCGTCGACGCGGCCGGCACGCGCCGCCGTGGACGGTGCGCGCTCGGCGGCGGGTCCGTGTTCCGTGGCGAGTCCGTGTTCAGTGACGGGTCCGTGTTCCGTGGCGAGTCCGTGTTCAGTGACGGGTCCGTGTTCCGTGGCGAGTCCGTGTTCGGTGACGGGCTCGTGCTTCTCGGTGGCAGGTCCGTGTTCGGTGACGGGCTCGTGCTTCTCGGTGGCCGGCCCGCGTTCGGTGACGGGCTCGTGCTTCTCGGTGGCCGGTTCGTACTTCGATGACACGTCTTCAGCCTCCTGAACCGGCGCGGTTGGCGCGGACGAGCAGCCACAGCAGGACGGGGGCGCCGAGCACACCGGTGACGACCCCGACCGGGAGTTCCGTGTCCGGTACGACCTTCCGGGCGGCGAGGTCGGACACGAGTACCATCACGGCGCCGGTGAGCCCGGCGGCGGCGGGCGGTGGGAACGGGGTGCCGGCCAGGCGCTGGGCGACCTGGGGCGCGGCGAGCGCCACGAAGGCGACCGGCCCGGCGGTGGCCGTACCGAACGCCACGAGTCCGACGGCGATGAGCAGGACGGCCACCCGGACGATCTGCACGCGGGTGCCGAGGCCTCGGGCGACGTCGTCCCCGAGTTGCAGGATCCGGAGCTGCCGGCCGAGCAGGATCGCCGTCGGCACCAGCACGGCCATGGTGACGACGAGTGGGCCGATCTGCTCCCACGTGCGGCCGTTGAGGTTGCCGACGAGCCAGCCGAGGGCTGCCTGCGCCTGGAAGCGCTGGCCCCGGGCCATGAGGTAGTCGGTGACGCTGGTGCAGATCCAGGCGATGCCGATGCCGACGAGGACGATGCGGTACCCGGTGGTGCCGCGCTTCCAGGCCAGTACGTACACCAGCAGCCCGGTGACGAGCGCGCCGAGCAGGCCCAGGGCCTGGGTGCTCAGGCCGGCGTCCCAGCCTAGGACGATCCCCGCGACGACCGCCGTGCCGGCGCCCTGGGTGATGCCCATCATGTCCGGGCTGGCCAGCGGGTTGAGCGTCACGGTCTGGAGCAGGGCCCCGGAGATGCCGAAGGCGATCCCCACGAGCAGGCCCGCCAAGGCACGCGGCAACCGCAGTTCGTGGACGATCAGCTCGGTGGCGGGATCCCCCGTGCCCACCAGGGCCTTCATCACATCGGTGAGCGGGAGTGCGATGTCCCCGACGGAGGTCTCGACGGCGAACGCCACGAACGCGGCGACCGCGAGCAGCACACAGACGGCCAGCAGCCGGGGCCGCAGCACACCGGAAACCGGCGGTGCCGGGAGCCGGAAGGCGATGCGGTGAGCCGTGCGGCGTTTCGGAGGCGGGTCCGCAGCGCCTCTCGGGGGCGGCACGGGCGCGAGGTCGGTCGTCATCGGCTCACTGCTCCACGGGTTCGGTCGTCGGGGCCGACGGTACGACGGGGGCGGTGGGGATGGGGGTGGGGGTCAGAGTGGGGGTGGAGCGCCACGCGATCCTCCACCCACGGCCCGACACACACGCCGCAGCACGCCACCCACGGCCCGACACGCACGCCCCAGCACGCCGCCCACGGCCCGTCACCCGTACGGCCCGTCGCCCGTACGCCTCGTCGCCCGTACGGCTCGTCGGCCACAGCCGCACGTGCGCCCCGTCGAGTCGTCATGGTTCACAGCTCCGCGAGGCGTCGGCGGCGGACGAGGGCGATGAAGAAGGGGCCGCCGATGAAGGCGACGAGGATGCCGGCCTGGACCTCGGTCGGGCGGGCGATCAGGCGGCCGGTGATGTCGGCGGCGAGCAGGAGGCAGGGGGCGAGGACGGCGGACAGCGGCAGCAGCCAACGGTGGTCGGGGCCGATCCCGGCCAGGGCGGCGAGGACGCGGGCGATGTGCGGGACGACCAGGCCGACGAAGACGACGGGCCCGATGACGGCGACCGCTCCCCCGGTGAGCAGGGTGATGGCCACGACGCCCTGCACGCGGACCAGCCCGAGCCTGAGCCCCAGCGACTTCGCCACGTCGTCGCCGAGCGCCAGCCTGTTGAGGGCCGGGGCGCAGGCGAGGGCGAGGACCGCGCCGACGGCCAGGAACGGCAGGACGCGCAGGAGGACCTGCTCGTCCTGGTTGGCGAGGGAGCCCGCGTTCCAGAAGCGGTAGCGGTTGAGGGCGTCCGGGTCGGTGAGGGCGATGGCGCTGGTCAGGGAGAACAGCAGGGAGGTCACGGCGACGCCGGCCAGGGCCAGTTTGACCGGGGTGGAGCCGGACCGGCCGAGCCCGCCGAGGAGGTACACCAGGACGCTGGCGACGAACGCGCCGCCGAAGGCGAACCAGATGTACCCGTACAGCGAGGAGATGCCCAGGACGCCGACCGACAGGACGACCGCGAAGGCCGCGCCCGCGCTGACGCCGAGGATGCCGGGGTCGGCGAGCGGATTGCGGGTCAGGGCCTGCATCAACGCGCCCGAGAGGCCGAGGGCGGCGCCGGTGGCGAGACCCAGGGCCGTGCGTGGCAGGCGTACGGACCAGATGACGTTGTCGATACGGGAGTCGGGGGCGTCGCCGAGCAGTGTGTGCCACACCTGGTCGAGGGGGACGCCGAGCGCGCCGAACGCCATCGACAGGGCGCACAGCGTGAGCAGGGCCGCGCCCGAGAGCGTCAGCAGCAGTACCGCGCGGGGGCCTTTCGCCGCCCGGACCGTCGAGGTCCCCACGTCTTCAACTTCCTTTGATGAGGCTTGCCTTAACTGTAGGGCGAGTGCGGGTTGAACTGTAGGTCTTCCGTGGATTGCCGTCCCGCCTCGCGGGTAACCCTCCATGAGCACCCTGTGAATTAGGTAACCCTTACCTTAGTATGTCGGCGACCCCGGCCCAGGGCCGGGACCCCGACCCGCTGGGGAGGCTCACTGCTGTGTGCGGTTCCGAGGAAGTCCTGGCCCATTGGCGGCGGTTGCTCACACCGCTTCCGCTGGAGATCTCACTGCCCGCCGATCGGCCCCACCCGCCGCAGCCGCTCCCCGAACGGGACACGCGCGTGCTGGCGGATGTCCCGGACGCCCCCGACGCCGTACGACTCGCGGCGTTCGTCGCCCTGCTGCACCGCTACACCGGGGCGACGGATCTGACCGTGGGCCATGACGGGCTCCCCCTGCGGGTGTCCGTCGAACACGAGCCCACCTTCGCCGAGTTGACGCGGCGGGTGTCGCAGGCCTGGGAGGAGGCGCAGACCCACCGGATACCGATCGGCCTGCTGGTCGAGGAGCTGCGGCCCCGGCCGACGCGTGGCGGCGGGCTGTTCTTCAACACGGCGTTCGCCACGGCCGACCGGCCCGCCGGTGAGCTGCCTGCCCCCGTGGATGTGCTGCTGGAGGTGGGCGGGGGCTCGGCGCGGGCGTCGTACCACCCCGGGCTCTTCGACGGCACGACGATCGAGCGGCTCCTCGGCCACTACCGGACCCTTCTCGCCGACGGCCTCGCCCGGCCGGAGACACCCGTGGCCCGTCTCGATCTGATGGGGCCCGAGGAGTACCGCCAGGTCGTCCTCGACTGGAACGACACCGCGCACTCGGTGCCGGCGGACACCTGGCCCGCGATGTTCGCCGGGCAGGTGCGGGAGCGACCGGACGCGGTGGCGCTGGTCTTCGAGGAGGAGGAACTCACCTACGCCGAACTGGACGAGCGCGCGAACCGCCTGGCCCACGCGCTGATCGCGCGGGGAGCCGGTCCCGAGCGGATCGTCGCCCTCGCGCTGCCGCGTTCCGCCGAGCTGATCGTGGCGGAGGTGGCCGTCATGAAGGCGGGTGCCGCGTATCTGCCGATCGACCACGACTATCCGGCGGACCGGATCGCCTACATGCTGGGCGACGCGCGACCCGTGTGCATGGTGACCACCGGGGAGACCGCGCGGGAACTCCCCGAGTCGGCCGACGGCATGACGCTCCTGGAGCTCGACTCCCCCGCCACGGCGGCCGAGTTGGCGGAGCGGCCGGTCCACGACCCCACCGAGGCGGATCGTGGGGCACCCCTCACCGTCCTCAACGCCGCTTACGTGATCTACACCTCCGGCTCGACCGGCCGGCCCAAGGGTGTCGTCCTCGCGCACTCCGGGGTGGCGAAGCTGGTGGCCACGCAGAGCGAGCGGTTCGGCATCGGCCCGCACAGCCGGGTCTTGCAGTTCGCCTCACCGAGCTTCGACGTCGCCTTCTGGGACCTGTGCCTCGGGCTGCTGTCCGGCGGCCGGCTCGTCGTCGTCCCGGCGGAGCGGCGGGTGCCCGGGGCACCCCTCGCCGACTACGCGAACGCCCACGGCGTCACCTTCATGATCCTGCCGCCCGCCCTGCTCGCCGCCATGCCGGACGACGTCGAACTCCCGACGGCCGCGACCCTGTTGGCCGGCACCGAACGCGTCTCCCCCGAGCTGGTGGGACGGTACGCGCGCGGGCGGATGATGTTCAACGCGTACGGCCCTACCGAGGCCACCACCAACTCCACGCTGGGGCTGTGCGATCCGGACATCCCGGCCGGGGCGATCGTCCCGATCGGCGTGCCCGACCCGGGGACCCGGGCGCATGTCCTCGACGCGTTCCTGCGGCCCGTCCCCGCCGGGGTCACCGGTGAGCTGTACCTGGGCGGGGCCGGCCTGGCGCGGGGCTATCTCGGACGTCCGGATCTGACCGCCGAGCGCTTCGTCGCCGATCCGTTCGGGGAGCCCGGCGAGCGGCTCTACCGCACCGGTGACCTGGTCCGCAGGCGCGCGGACGGGCGCCTGGAGTTTCTGGGCCGCGCCGACGCGCAGGTGAAGATCCGTGGCTTCCGTGTCGAACCCGGTGAGATCGAGTCGGTGCTGCGCGGCCATCCGGCCGTCGACCAGGTCACCGTCGTCGTCCGCGAGGACCGGCCGGGCGACCGGCGCCTCGCCGCCTATGTCGTCCCCGCTCTCGACGGGCCGCGCGAGGCCGACGCCGACACGCGGGTCGAGGAGTGGAAGGAACTGCACGAACTCCTCTACGGCGCCGCCGGGACCGAGGACGCGCGCGGACGGCACTCCGACGGTTCCGGCGTCCGCGAGAACTACGCGGGCTGGAACAGCATGTACGACGGCACTCCGATCCCCGTCGAGGAGATGCGCGAGTGGCGCGAGGCGACCGTCGAGCGCATCAGGGAACTCGGGCCGGTGCGGCGGGTGTTGGAGATCGGCGTCGGCAGCGGTCTGATCCTCTCCCGGATCGCGCCCGACTGCGAGGAGTACTGGGGCACCGATCTCTCGGCCCAGGCCGTCGCCGCGTTGCGTGCGCAGGTCGACACCGACCCCGAGCTGGCCGCCAAGGTCGAGCTGCGGGCGCGACCCGCCCACGACACCGACGGGCTGCCGGCCGGGCACTTCGACACGGTCGTCATCAACTCGGTCGCCCAGTACTTCCCGAGCGGGGAGTACCTGACCGACGTACTGCGCCGGGCGTCGGGGCTGTTGGCGCCCGGCGGGCGGATCTTCGTCGGGGACGTCCGCAATCTGCGGCTGCTGCGCACGCTGCGCGCGGCGGTGGAGGCCCGGCGTGCCACCGGTGACGAGAGCGAGGACAAGAGCGCGCTGCGGGCGGCCGTCGAGCGGTCCGTGCGCTGGGAGGGTGAACTCCTCCTGGACCCGGACTACTTCGCTGCGCTGGACGGCTTCGACGCCGATATCCGGATCAAGCGGGCCACGCACCACAACGAGCTGAGCCGTTACCGGTACGACGTGGTGCTGCGCCCCGGGGCTCCGGCAGCCGTTCAGAACCTGCCGGAGGTCGACTGGGCGGCGGTCGGCGGTCTCGACGGTCTGGCGGCGCTGCTGGCCGAACGGCCGGGCGGGCTGCGGGTGACCGGTGTGCCCAACGCACGGCTCACGGACGACCTGGCGGACCTGCGGCGGGCGGAGGGCAGCAGCCGGGAGGCGGCGCCCGGCACCGATCCGGAGGACGTGCACGCCCTGGCGGCGGAGCGCGGCTACCGGGCGGCTCTCACCTGGCACGCCGCCGCCGACGACGGGGCTTTCGACGCCGTGCTCGTCCCCGAGCGTGCCCTCGCTCACGCCGCCGGGGAGGGCCCCGCCGCCGGAGGCTGCCCCGACGCCGGGGACGGCCCCGACGGTGAGTTCGGTCCTCTCTACCGGACGGTCGGCGCCTACCCGCACGCCAACCGGCCCGCTCCCTTCCGTGACGTCGGCGCGCTCATGCGGACCCTGCGCGCGCATGCCGCCGAGTGGCTGCCGGACCACATGGTCCCGTCGGCGTTCGTCCCGCTGCACAGCCTGCCGGTCACCCCCAGCGGCAAGATCGACGCCAGGGCGCTTCCCGCCCCCGACTACGCGGCGATGAGCTCGGGCCGCGCGCCGCGCACTCCCCGCGAGAAGCTGCTGTGCTCGCTGTACGCCGAGGTGCTGGGGCTGGAGGCGGTGACGGCCGAGGACGACTTCCTCGCCCTCGGCGGTGACAGCATCAGCGCCATCCGACTCCTCATCCGCGCACGGGAGTCCGGCCTCAGGCTCACCACCCGTGACGTGTTCCGGCACCGTACGGCCGAGGCACTGGCCGAGGCCGCCGTCGAGCGCGTCGCCGAGCACACCGCCGACGCCCCTCTGCTGGAGGTCGACGAGGCCGAACTGGCCGAGATCCAGGGCACGCGCCCGCTGCAGGTCGAGGAACTGCTGCCGCTCACCCCGCTGCAGCAGGGTTTCTTCTTCCACGCGCTCACCGGCGGCGCCGACGGGGACACGTACGTCGTCCAGCAGGTCATCGACCTCGCCGGGCCGGTGGACGGTTCGGTGCTGCGTCGCGCCGCGCAACACCTGCTGGACCGGCACGCACCGCTGCGGGCCGCGTTCCGGCAGCGCCCGGACGGCACGCCCGTACAGATCATCACGCGGGAAGCGGAACTGCCGTGGCGCGAGGTCGATCTCGCGTCGCAGGACGGGCGGGTGCGGGAGGCGCTGGGCGACGCGGTGGCCGCCGACGAGCGGGCCCTGGGCTTCGACCTGGCCGCGCCGCCGCTGCTGCGCTGTGCCCTGATCCGGCTCGGCGCCGAGCGCAGCCGACTGGTGCTGACCTTCCACCACATCGTGGCCGACGGCTGGTCGTTGCCGGTACTGCACCGCGAACTCATGGCGTGCTACGGCACCGACACTCCGCCGCTGCCGGAAGTCGCCCCCTACCGGGGCTTCCTGCACCGACACGCCGGACAGGACCGGGACGCGGCCCGCGAGGCGTGGCGGGACGCGCTCGCCGGACTGGACGAACCCACCCGGTTGGTCGACGTCCCGGCCGACGGGTCTGCCGTACGGCCGGAGCACGTGCGGGTCGAGCTGTCCGAGGAGACCACCGCGCGGCTCGCCGAGCGGGCCCGTGAGCACGGGGTCACCCTCGGCACGGTGGTGCAGAGCGCCTGGGGTCTGCTGCTGGGCAGGCTGACCGGCCGGGACGACGTCGTGTTCGGCACGACGGTCTCGGGGCGTGACGGCGAGGTCGACGGCATCGCCTCGATGGTCGGCCTGTTCATCAACACCCTCCCGACCCGGTTCCGTTGGGCGCCCGGGGCATCCCTCGCCGCGCTGCTGGTCCGTCTCCAGGAGGAACAGGCCCGGCTGCTCGACCACCAGCACCTGGGTCTGGCCGAGATCCAGCGGCTCACCGGGCACGCCGGCTCCGGCGAACTCTTCGACACACTCGTGGTGTTCGAGAACTACCCCGCCGAGACGGACCTCGAGGACGCCACGGGCGCCGTACGGATCACGGGCGACGCCTTCCACGACGCCGTGCACTATCCCCTCGCCCTCGTCGTCAAGCCCGGCCGGCGGCTCGACCTGCGGCTCAAGCACCACGCGGAACGCCTCGACGGCGACACCGTCCGGGCCCTGGGCGACCGGCTGGTCCGCGTCCTGGAAGCCGTCGCCGAGGCACCGGACCGCACGGCCGCCTCGATCGAACTGCTCTCCCCCGACGAGGCACTGGACGCCCACCCCACCGGCGAGGAGCGTCTCGTGCCGGAGACGACCCTGGCCGAGGCCTTCGCCGCGCAGGTGGCCCGTACGCCGGACGCGACGGCCGTCGTGTTCGAGGGCGAGCGGCTGAGCTATGCGGAACTGGACGGGCGGGCCGAGGCGTTGGCCGCTCGGCTGCGGGGACGTGACGCCGGGCCGGGGACGTTCGTGGCGGTCGCCGTGCCCCGCTCGGCGGAACTGATGGTGGCGCTGCTGGGCGTACTGAAGTCCGGAGCCGCCTATCTGCCGGTGGACCTGGACTACCCCGCCGACCGGGTGGCCCATATGCTCACCGACTCGGGCGCCACGACGGTGGTCACACTGTCCGCGACGGCCGACCGGGTGCCCGAGCCGTCCCGGTCGCCCGAGCGGCACGTTCCTTCAGTGCTGCTGCTCGACGTGCCCGACGACCAGCCCTCCCGGACGGCCGGGGCGACCGAGGCACCGGCGACAGCACAACTGCCCGTCGCCGCACGGCCCGACGACCCCGCCTATCTGATCTACACCTCCGGCTCGACCGGCCTCCCCAAGGGCGTCGTCGTCACCCACCGCGCCATCGTGAACCGGCTCGTGTGGATGCAGGGCGAGTACGGGCTGGGCGCGGACGACCGCGTGCTGCAGAAGACACCGTCCAGCTTCGACGTGTCGGTGTGGGAGTTCTTCTGGCCGCTCCTGGAGGGCGCGGCCGTGGTGCTCGCGCGGCCGGACGGTCACCGCGACCCCGCCCACCTCGCGGAACTCGTCCGCGAGCAGGCCGTCACGACCATGCACTTCGTGCCGTCGATGCTGGAGGCCTTCCTCCAGCACGACGAGGTCACCGGCGACCCCACCTGGTCCGCCTCCCTGCGCCGGGTACTGAGCAGCGGCGAGGCGCTCCCGGTCACCGCAGCGAGCCGCTGGCACGCGCTGACGGGCGTGCCACTGCACAACCTGTACGGCCCGACCGAGGCCGCCGTGGACGTCACGTACCACGCGTACACCTCCGAGACGGACCGTGGCGCGTCCGTGCCGATCGGGCGTCCCGTGTGGAACACCGGCCTGCGCGTCCTGGACACCTGCCTGCGGCCCGTGCCCGAGGGCGTCCCCGGAGAGCTGTACCTGACCGGTGTGCAGCTTGCCCGTGGTTATCACGCCCGTCCGGCGCTGACGTCGGAGCGGTTCACCGCGGACCCGTACGGGCCGCCCGGCAGCCGTATGTACCGCACCGGTGACCTCGTCCGGCGCCGCGCGGACGGGACGGTCGAGTACCTGGCCCGCACGGACCGGCAGGTCAAGCTGCGCGGCAACCGGATCGAACTCGGCGAGATCGAGGCCGAGCTCGTCCGTCTGCCCGAGGTCGCCCAGGCCGCCGTGACGGTACGGGACGAGGCGCTGGTCGCCTATGTGGTGCCCGTGGGCGGCGCCGGGGTCACGGACCTTCGCGACGCCCTGGCCGGCTCCCTGCCCTCCCCCATGGTCCCCGGCGCCTGGGTGGTCCTCGACGCGCTGCCGCTCACCCCCAGCGGCAAGCTGGACCGGGCAGCGCTGCCCGCCCCGCGGGCCGTACGGGCCACCGTCACCCGCGCCCCCGGCAGCCCCCGGGAGCAGGTGCTCACCGAGATCTTCGCGGCGGTGCTGAAGCTGCCGGAGGTCGGTGTCGAGGACGACTTCTTCCTGCTCGGCGGCGACAGCATCAGCTCGATCGCCCTCTGCAGCCGGGCCCGCCGCGCGGGTCTGGTCATCGGTCCGCGCGACGTGTTCGCGCACCGCACCCCGGCCGCGCTCGCGGCGACGGCCGGTGTCGAGGAGACCACGACCGGGTCCGCGCCCGCCGGTTCCGCGTTCACGCCGACCGAGGAGGAGCGGGAGCGGGTCGAGCGGCTGGCGCCGGGCCCGATCGAGGAGGTGTGGCCCCTCGCCCCGCTCCAGGAGGGCTTGTTCTTCCACTCGAACTTCGACGACAGCTCGCTCGACGTCTACACGGTCCACGAGTCCTTCGACTTCGCCGGACGCGTGGACGCCGAGCGGCTGTCTGCGGCCGTGCGCACGCTGCTGGCCCGCAATCCGAGCCTGCGTGCCGGGTTCACCAGCGAGGGGCTGCGCCGGCCGGTGCAGTTCATCGTGCGGGACGCCGAGATCCCGCTGACGGAGGTGGACCTGGCGGGGCTTCCGGCGGCCGAGCAGGACCGGCGGATGCGGGAGTTGCTGGAGGAGTCGCGGTCGCGGCGCTTCGATCTCACCCGGCCGCTGCTCTTCCGGATGCTGCTCGTGCGACTCGGGGACGAGCGTGGCGACCGGCTGATCGTCGGCCGCCATCTGATCCTGTGGGACGGCTGGTCCGCGTGGCTCTTCCTGGACCAGTTGTTCGCCCTGTACGAGAACGGCGGCGATCCGGAGGGTCTCGCGCGTCCCGGCTCCTACCGCGACTATCTGACCTGGCTGGAGCGGCAGGACGACACCGAGGCGACCCGGGCGTGGCGCGCCGCCCTGTCCGGTTTCGAGGAGCCGACGCTTCTCGTGCCCACCGCCTCCGACCGGGGCCGGGAGCCGGTGATCCCGGAACACCTGGACGCCGTGCTCGACGCGGCGGTCGCCGAGCGGCTGCGGGACACCGCCCGGGGCCACGGTCTGACCCTCAACACCGTGCTCAACGCGGCCTGGGGTCTGGTGCTGGCCGGCGCGACGGGGCGCACGGACGTCGCGTTCGGCACGACGGTCGCCGGACGGCCGAGCGAGGTGCCGGACGTCGAGAACGTCATCGGCATGTTCCTCAACACCGTGCCCGCGCGGATCGCCTTCGATCCACGTGAGCCGGTCGTCGATCTGCTGCGACGGATCCAGGGCGAGCGGCTGGAGGTCATGCCGTACGAGTACCTGGGGCTGGGTGTGCTGCAGGCCGAGTCGGGTCACCGGCGGCTGTTCGACACACTGTTCGTGCTGCGCAACGCCGACACCGACGAGCGGCTCGCCGAGCTGCGCGAGCGGCACGGCGCGACGGCCGTGGCCAACGTGGACGCCACGCACTACCCGGCGAACCTGGTGGTCACGCCCGGCGAGCGGGTCCGGGTGACGCTCGCCTACCGTCCCGACCTGCTGGAAGACGCGTACGCTCAGCGCCTGTTGGACCGGTTCGTGCTGCTGGTGGACCGGCTGGTGGCCGACCCGTCCGCGCCCGTCGGGTCACTCGACCCCCGGTTGCCCGCCGAGGTGGTCGCCCTCGCCCGTGAGGAGGCCGAGCAGCGGCAACCCGTGCCGCACGAGACGGTGGCGGACATGCTGGCCGCGCAGGCCGCCCGTACACCGGACGCGACCGCCCTCGTCTTCGGCGCACAGACCCTCACGTACGCCGAATTGCACGAGCGGTGCGACCGCTTGGCGCGGCTGCTGATCGCGCGAGGTGCCGGACCCGAGAAGGTCGTCGCCCTCGGGCTGCCCCGGTCCATCGACATGGTGGTGGCGCTGTTCGCGGTGCTGCGCACCGGCTCGGCGTATCTGCCGTTGGAGCTGGACCACCCGGCCGAGCGGCTGTCACTGATGCTGGCGGACGCCCGCCCGCTGCTTCTGCTCTCCACGGACAGCGTGTCGCGGACGCTGACCGGCGACACGCCGCGCGTGCTGCTGGACGACCCGGAGGTGGTGGCCGAGTTGGCGGGCTTCCCGGCCGGCCCGGTGTCCGTGTCCTTCAGCCTGGACCATCCGGCGTACGTGATCTACACCTCCGGCTCCACGGGCCGCCCCAAGGGTGTCGTCACCCCGTATGTCGGGCTGACGAACATGCAGCTCAACCACCAGAAGGAGATCTTCGCCCCGGCGATCGCGTCGGCGGGCGGGCGGCGGCTGCGGATCGCGCACACCGTGTCGTTCGCGTTCGACATGTCCTGGGAGGAGCTGCTGTGGCTCGTCGAGGGACATGAGGTCCATGTCTGCGACGAGGAGTTGCGGCGGGACGCGACGGCCCTGGTGGCGTACTGCGAGGAGCATCGCGTCGACGTGGTGAACGTGACGCCGACGTACGCCCATCTCCTCATCGAGGAGGGCCTGTTGGAGGGGCACCGGCCGCCGCTGGTGCTGCTCGGCGGGGAGGCCGTCACCGAGACGGTGTGGAACACGCTGCGGGACACGGAGGGGACGTACGGCTACAACCTGTACGGCCCGACCGAGTACACGATCAACACGCTCGGCGGCGGTACGGAGGACAGTGCGACGCCGACCGTGGGGCGCCCGATCCGGGCGACCCGGGCGCGGATCCTCGACACCTGGATGCGGCCGGTGCCGGACGGGGTGGCGGGCGAGCTGTACATCGCGGGTGTCGGTCTGGCGCGCGGTTATCTCGACCGGCCCGGTCTGACCGCCGAGCGGTTCGTGGCGGACCCGTACGGGCGGCCGGGCGAGCGTATGTACCGCACCGGTGACCTGGTACGACGGCGTCCGGACGGCAATCTGGACTTCCTCGGCCGTACCGACGACCAGGTCAAGATCCGGGGTTACCGGGTGGAGCTGGGCGAGATCGAGACCGCGCTCGCGCAGCACCCCGAGGTGTCCCAGGCCGCCGTGATCGCCCGTGACGACACCTCCGCGCCCGGCACCAAGCGGCTGGTCGGGTACGTCGTACCGGCCGAACCCGACGAGGCCGCGCGAGAGTCGGCCGAGCGGGAGCAGATCGGCGAATGGCGGGAGATCTACTCCGCCGAGTACACCGAGATCGGCACGGCCCTGTTCACCGAGGACTTCGCCGGCTGGGACAGTTCCTACGACGGGGAGCCGATTCCGCTGGAGCACATGCGGGAGTGGCGCGAGGCGACCGTCGAGCGCGTCCGCGAGCTGCGGCCTCGTCGCATTCTGGAGATCGGCGTCGGCTCCGGTCTGCTGCTGTCGCGTCTGGCCCCGGCCGCCGAGGCGTACTGGGCCACCGACTTCGCGGAGCCCGTGGTCCTCAAGCTGGCTGCGGAGATCGAGGCCGATCCGGAGCTGGCGCGGAAGGTCGAGCTGCGCTGCCTGCCGGCCGAGGTGACCGACGGGCTGCCGACCGGGTTCTTCGATACGGTCGTGATCAACTCCGTGGTCCAGTACTTCCCGAGCCTGGACCATCTGCGCAAGGTGATCCGGGGCGCGATGGGGCTGCTGGCACCGGGCGGCGCGCTGTTCCTCGGCGATGTACGCGATCTGCGGCAGGCCCGGGTCTTCCAGACGGGCATCCAGCTCGCCCGCGCGGGTACCGGCGCGGACCCCGAGGGCCTGAGCCGGGCCGTGGACCGGGGCCTCGCCCTGGAGAAGGAACTGCTCGTCGACCCCGACTGGTTCACGACCCTCGGTGTGGGCGTGGAGGTGCGCACCAAGGCGGGACGGCACCGGAACGAGCTGACGCGGTACCGGTACGACGTGGTCCTGTACCAGGAGTCGACGGCGTACGACGCGCTGCGGCTGGGTGGCGCCCCGGTGCACGAGTGGTCCGGCCCGGGCGCGCTGCTCGCCCGTCTCGACGGACGGGAGCTGCTGCGGGTGCGGCGGATTCCGGACGCGCGGACGGCGGACGATCTCGGCGCGATGCGGGCGATGGACGCCGGCCGGATGCCGGCAGGCGTCCAGGCGGGTGTGGAGCCGGAGGATCTGCGCGCGCTGGGCGCGGCCCACGGCTACGGCGTTCTGACCACCTGGTCCGACGAGCCGGGGTTCTTCGACGCGGTCCTCGTCCGGGGCGCGGCCGCACCGCGCACGGTGGACCTGTACCTGCCGCGTCCGGACCGTGGTGGCGCCCCGTACGCGAACACCCCGACGGCCACGCGCGGCAACGGGGCCCTGGTGCGGCGGCTGCGCGAGGACCTGGGGCAGCGGCTGCCGGGGTACATGGTCCCGGCCGCCTTCGTGGTGCTGCCCCGGCTGCCGATGAACGACAACGGCAAGCTCGACGTCCGGGCGCTCCCGGACGCCGAGCCCGCGGTGGCCCTGTCGGAGGGCCGTGGCCCGGCGAACGCCGTCGAGGAGGTGCTGTGCCGGCTCTTCGCCGAGGTGCTGGGCCTGCCTGGGACCGGCGCGGAGGACAACTTCTTCGACCTGGGCGGTCATTCGCTGCTCGCGACGCGGTTGATCAGCCGGGCCCGTACGGAACTGGGCGCGGAGCTGGCGATCCGTGACCTGTTCGAAGCGCCCACCCCCGAGACGCTGGCCCTGCGGGCGGAGGCGGGACGACCCGCCCGGCCCGTTCTGCGGCCGGTGTCCGAGCGGCCCGCGCGCGTTCCGCTGTCGGCGGCCCAGCGAAGGCTGTGGCTGGTGGAGCGGATCACCGGTGGCGGTGTGGCCTACAACTTCCCGCTCGTTGTCCGGCTCCGCGGTGAGCTGGACCTCGACGCGCTCCGGGCCGCCGTGTCGGACGTGACGGATCGGCACGAGTCCTTGCGTACACGGTTCTCGGAGGAGGACGGCGAGCCCTACCAGTGGATCGTGCCGCCGGGGACGGCCGCGCCGGCGTTCCGGGTCGACGATGTCACCGAGGACGGGCTGGCCGCGCGGATCGAGGAGGCTCAGCGACGTCCGTTCGACCTCGGCGCCGAACTGCCCGTACGGGTGGAGGTGTTCAGGATCGGACCCGGCGACCACGTGGTGGCGCTGGTGCTGCACCACATCACCACCGACGAGTGGTCGGACCGGCCGTTCCTCGGCGATCTCACCACCGCCTACCGTGCCCGGACCGAGGGCCGCGCACCGCAGTGGGCGCCGTTGCCGGTGCAGTACGCCGACTACGCTCTGTGGCAGGAGACGCTGCTCGGGCAGGTCGGCGAAGCCCAGCTCGGGTACTGGACCGAGACGCTGCGGGAGCTTCCGGAGGAGCTGTCCCTGCCCCTGGACCGGCCCCGGCCGGAAGAGCCCACGGGGCGTGGCGGCAAGGTGCGTCTGGGCCTCTCCCCCGCCACCGGACGTGCGCTGCGGGAACTGTCCGGCGCCACCAACACCAGTATGTTCATGCTGTTGCAGGCGGCCACGGCGACGCTGCTGCACCGGCTCGGCGCCGGGGACGACATTCCGCTGGGCGCGCCGATCGCGGGGCGTACCGACGACGCGCTGGACGATCTGGTCGGCTTCTTCGTGAACACGCTCGTGCTGCGCACCGACCTGTCGGGCGGCGCGTCCGACCTGACGTTCACCCGACTCCTCGGGCGTGTCCGGGAGTCGGCCCTGGCGGCGTTCGAGAACCAGGACCTGCCCTTCGACCATGTCGTCGAGGCCGTGAATCCCCCCAGGGTGGCCGGCCGCAATCCGCTCTTCCAGGTCATGCTCGGCTACCACTACCGGCCCGACGGCGACCCGGACGTGCTCGGCTTGGAGACCGAGTGGTTCGACATGGACACGGGGATGGCCAAGTTCGATCTCCACTTCACCTTCGTGGACGAGGTCGGCCGGGATCGCCTGACCCTGCTGTTGGAGTACGCGGTCGACCTGTGCGACGAGGCGACGGCCCGGCGACTGGCGGGGCGGCTGGTGAGGCTGCTGGAGCGGGTGGCCGCCGAACCGGGCGTCCGGGTGCGGGATCTGGACGTACTGGAGGAGGACGAGCGCGAGTCGGTGCTCGTCCGGTGGAACGACACCGGCCACGACGTACCGGCCACCACCCTGCCGGAGCTGTTCCGTGCGCAGGTGGCACGGACACCGGACGCCCTCGCTCTCGTCGACGGCGAACAGCGGCTGACGTACACCGAGTTGGACGCGCGGGTCGAGAGGACGGCGCGGGTGCTGGCCGGGATGGGCGTGGGCCCGGAGCGCACGGTGGCGGTGGCGTTGCCGCGCTCGGTGGACCTGGTCGTCGCCCTGCTGGCGGTGCACCGGGCCGGTGGCGCCTATCTGCCGCTGGACACCGATCAGCCACGGGAGCGGCGGGCGCTCATGCTGGAGGAGGCGCGGCCCGTGTGTGTCGTGGAGGACGCTCTGCCGCAGGGCCCCGAGGGTGAACTTCCCGCTGTCCACGACCCGTCGAGCCCGGCCTATGTGATCTACACCTCCGGCTCGACCGGCCGCCCCAAGGGTGTCGTCGTACCGCACGAGGGCATCGTGAACCGGCTGCTGTGGATGCAGGACACGTACGGCCTCGCCCCCGACGACCGGGTGCTGCAGAAGACCCCGTCCGGTTTCGACGTGTCGGTGTGGGAGTTCTTCTGGCCGCTGATCACCGGCGCCGCGCTGGTGGTCGCCCGGCCGGAGGGGCACAGGAATCCGGCGTACCTGGCGGAGCTGATCCGTGAACAGGGCGTGACGACGGCGCACTTCGTGCCGTCGATGCTCCAGGTGTTCCTGGAGGAGCCGACCGCCGCGCGGTGCGCGGGTCTGCGGCGGGTGCTGTGCAGTGGAGAGGCACTGCCCCTGCCGGTGGCGGAGCGGTTCCACGAGGTGCTGTCGCCCGAGCTGCACAATCTGTACGGGCCGACGGAGGCCTCGGTCGACGTCACCGCCGGTCAGGTGGTTCCGGGTGCCGACCGGGTGGTGATCGGGCGTCCCGTGTGGAACACCCGGGCGTACGTCCTCGACGCGACGCTGCGGCCGGTGCCCCCGGGCGTGGCGGGTGAGCTGTATCTGGCGGGCGTCCAGCTCGCCCGTGGCTATCTCGACCGGCCGGGCCTCACGGCGGAGCGGTTCGTCGCGGACCCGTACGGCGCAAGGGGCGCCCGGATGTACCGCACGGGTGACCTCGCCCGATGGCGGCCGGACGGCACGCTCGACTTTCTCGGCCGCACCGACCACCAGGTCAAGATCCGCGGTGTGCGCGTCGAGCCCGGTGAGATCGAGGCCGTGCTCGTCCGGCACGAGTCGGTGGCCCACGCGGTCGTCGTCCCGCACGAGCAGCGGCTCGTCGCCTACGTGGTCGCCGCCACCGGGCAGGTCACCGGCCCGGCGGTGCTGCGTGCCCACAGCACGGCCTTCCTGCCCGAGCACATGGTCCCCACGGCCGTCGTCGTCCTCGACGCGCTTCCGCTGACACCCAACGGCAAGCTTGACCGCGGTGCCCTGCCCGCACCCGACTTCGCGGCGGGCGGCGGCACCGGCGGTCGGGGGCGTGATCCCCGTGAGGAGATCCTCTGCGGTCTGTTCGCGGAGGTGCTGGGAGTGGACCGTGTCGGCGTCGACGACGACTTCTTCGTCCTGGGCGGCCACTCGCTGCTGGCCATGCGGCTGGTGGCCGGGGTCCGGGCCGCGTTCGGCATCGAGGTGTCGCTGCGTACGGTGTTCGACGCGCCGACGGTGTCCCGGCTCGCCCGGCGGTTGGCGGGCGGGTCCGCGGCCGGTGTCCTGCAACGGCCGGCCCTCGCGGTGCGGAATCGTCCCGGGCGGCTGCCGCTGTCGTCCGCGCAACAGCGCCTGTGGGTGCTGTACCAGGTGGAGGGCCCGAGTGCGACGTACAACATCCCCTCGGCGTGGCGGCTGACCGGTGAGCTGGACGTCGAGGCGCTGCGGGCTGCCGTGCATGATCTGGTCGTCCGGCACGAGTCGTTGCGCACCGTCTTCCCCGACGAGGAGGGCCGGGCCTTCCAGCGGGTGCTGGACGCGGCCGAGGTCCGCGTGCCGTTCGAGGTGGCGGACACGGATGCGGGACAGCTCGCCGAGCGATTGACCCGGGCGTGCGCGTACGGCTTCGAGCTGCACCGTGAACCGCCGTTGCGGGTGCATGTGTTCCGCACGGGTGGACGGGAGTGGACGTTGCTGCTCCTGCTGCACCACATCGCCGGTGACGAGTGGTCGCAGGGCCCGCTGCACCGGGATCTGGCGGTCGCCTACGCGGCCCGTACGGCGGGGCGGGCGCCCGCGTGGGAGCCGCTGCCCGTCCAGTACGCCGACTACACCCTGTGGCAGCGGGATGTCCTCGGCGACGAGAAGGATCCGCAGAGCCTGGCGGCACGTCAGATCGTTTACTGGCGGGAGGCGTTGGACGGTCTGCCTGAGGAGCTGGCCCTGCCCGTCGACCGGCCGCGTCCGCTGGAGTCGACCTACCGGGGCGGGGCGGCCGATCTGTCGCTCGACGTCGAACTGGCGGGCGGTCTGCACCGATTGGCTCGCGCGAGCGGCGTCAGTGTGTTCATGGTGATGCAGGCCGCCGTGGCGACCCTGCTCAGCCGACTGGGCGCCGGGCACGACATCCCGATCGGCAGCCCGATCTCCGGGCGGACCGACGCGGCCCTGGAGGACATGGTCGGGTTCTTCCTCAACACGCTGGTGCTGCGAACGGACACCTCCGGTGAGCCGACGTTCCGGGAACTGCTCGCCCGGGTGCGGGAGACCGATCTGGCCGCCTTCGACCACCAGGAGGTGCCGTTCGAGAGGCTGGTGGAGGTGCTCAACCCGGCCCGGTCGCTGGCCCGCCACCCGCTGTTCCAGGTGATGGTCGTGTATCTGGCGGCCGGCGGCGAGGACACCGGGCTGCCGGGCCTACGGGCCCACCGGACCGACGTCGCGGGCACCACCGCCAAGTTCGACCTGTCCTTCGACTTCGTGGAGCGGGGCGACGGAGGCGTCGACGGCGTGTTGGAGTACAGCGCCGATCTGTTCGACCACGCGACCGCGCAGTCCTTCGCGGAACGGCTGCGGCGGGTCCTGCGGGCCGTGGTGGCCGACCCGGACCTGGTGATCGGACGCGTCGACATCCTCGACGCGGAGGAACGGCGGCAGCTGACGGACGGCTGGCGGAGCCGGCCGCTCATCGCCCCGCCGACCACCGTGGCCGCGCTCTTCGAGGAGCGCGTGCGACTGCACCCCGAGCTGCCCGCCGTCGCCTCCGACGGCGTCGAGCTGACCTTCGCCGAGCTGAACGCCGAGGCCAACCGCCTGGCCCGGCTCCTGGTCGAACTCGGCGCCGGCCCCGAGCGGTTCGTGGCCCTCGCTCTGCCCCGCACCGCACGGTTCCTGGCGGCGGTGCTGGCCGTGCACAAGGCGGGCGCCGCCTATGTGCCGCTCGACCCCGACGCCCCCGTGGAGCGCACGGCGAACGTCCTGGACGACGCCCGGCCGGTGCTGACGCTGACCACCCGGGAGCTGCTGCCGGCCCTTCCGCCGGACGCCGAGCGCTTGGTGCTCGACGATCCCGCCACCGCCGGCCGGATCGCCGCCCGGGAGGCCACGGATCTCACCGACACCGACCGGACCAACCCCCTGACGCCCCGCCACCCGGCATACGTCATCCACACCTCCGGTTCCACCGGCCGCCCCAAGGGGGTGGTGATCACCCACGAGACCCTCGGCAACCTCTTCCACAGCCACCGCGAGACGCTCTACGCACCGGCGATCGAGGCGACGGGGCGGCGGCATCTGCGGGCGGGGCACGCCTGGTCGTTCTTCTTCGACGCGTCCTGGCAGCCCCAGTTGTGGCTGTTGGACGGGCACTGTGTGCACATCGTGTCGGAGGAGGTGCGGCGTGATCCCGAACTGCTCGCCGCGGCCGTGGTCGAGCACGGCTTCGACTTCCTTGAGGTCACCCCCTCGTTCTTCGCGCAGATGGCCGAGAGCGGTCTGCTGCGTGGCGACGACTGCCCGCTCGCCGTGGTCGGCGTGGGCGGCGAGGCCGTCCCGCTCGCGCTGTGGCGGCGGCTGGCCGCGCTGCGCGACACCGAGGCGTTCAACCTGTACGGGCCGACCGAGTCGACCGTGGACGCCCTGGTGGGACGGGTCGGGGACAGCGAACGCCCGCTCGTGGGACGTCCGGTGGCCGGCACCCGGGCATACGTCCTCGACGGTTTCCTGCAGCCCGTACCGCCCGGTGTCACCGGTGAGCTGTATCTGGCGGGTGGCGGTCTGGCCCGTGGCTATCTGGGCGCCCCCGGGCTGACGGCCGAGCGGTTCGTGGCCGACCCGTTCGGGGACCCCGGCTCCCGGCTGTACCGGACCGGCGACCTGGCCCGATGGACGGCCGACGGCAGGCTGGACTACCTCGGCCGGGCCGACGACCAGGTGAAGATCCGTGGCTTCCGTATCGAACCGGCAGAGATCGAGTCCGCGCTGACAGCTCATCCGGCAGTCGGACAGGCCCTGGTGACGGTGTTTCAGGAGGGTGCGCGCAAGCTGCTGGTCGCCCATGTGATCCCGTCGTCCGCGGGTACCGTGCCCGACCCGGCCGCTCTGCGCGCCCACGTCGCCGCCCGGCTCCCCGACCACATGGTCCCCGCGGCCGTCGTGGCCCTCGACCGGTTCCCGGAGCTGGCCAACGGCAAGCTGGACCGGGCCACGCTGCCCGCGCCCGACTTCTCGGCGCTGTCCTCCGGCCGCGCACCCGCCACGCCGGTGGAGCGGACGCTGTGCGCGGTCTTCGCCGACGTTCTGGGGCTCGAAACGGTCGGTGTGGACGACGACTTCTTCACCCTCGGCGGTGACAGCATCGTCGCGATGCAACTGGTCGGCCGGGCACGCGCGGCGGGCGTGCGCATCACTCCCCGGCTGGTGTTCCGCCATCGCACGGTGGCGGCGCTGGGCACGGTCGCCGAGACGCTCGACGCGGCGGCACGCCTCCCCGAGGACGACGGCACCGGCGTCGTGCCGCTCACCCCGGTCATGCACTGGCTGCGCGAACTGGGCGGCCCGTTCGCCTCGTACCACCAGTCGGCGCTCGTCCGCACCCCCGCCGCACTGGACCTGCCCGGTCTGACCGCCGTGCTCCAGGCCCTCGCCGACCGGCACGACCTGCTGCGGGCGACCCTGGTACGGCCGTCGCCCGACGCCGGCGACGACTGGTCACTGCACGTCCCGGCGGTCGGGGCGGTCGACGCCGCCGGGTGGATCGACCGGGTGGACGTGGCCGGTCTGGACGCCGTGGCTCTCGGCGAGGTGGTGGCGGAACGGGCGCGTGCCGCCCGGGGGCTGCTCGATCCGGACGCCGGGGTGATGGTCAGGGCCGTGTGGTTCGACGCGGGCGACGCGCCCGGCCGACTGCTGCTGATGGCCCACCACCTGGTGGTGGACGGCGTGTCGTGGCGCGTGCTGCTGCCGGACCTGGCCGCCGCCTGGCAGGACGTCTCCGCCGGACGGCCGGTGCGGCTCGACCCGGTCGGGGCCTCGTTCGCGAGCTGGTCGCGGCTGCTCGCCGAGCTGGCGCGGGATCCGTCCCGCGAGGCCGAACTCCCGCTCTGGGCAAACGTTCTGGAGGGCGGCTCCGAGCCCTTCCCGCTGCTCCGGGAGCCCGATCCGGACCGTGACACCACCGCCACCCGGCGTGAAGTGGTGCTCCGGATGCCCGCCGAGCACACCGGGCCGCTGCTGTCGGCCGTGCCGGCCGCGTTCGGGGCCGCCGTCAACGACGTGCTGCTCGCCGGGCTCGGCCTGGCCTTCGCCGACCGGCGGCGCGGGGACGGCGGTTCGGACACCTCGGTCCTGGTCGATCTCGAAGGCCACGGCCGTGAGGAGGAGCTGGGCGGCGACGGGATCGACCTGTCCCGTACGGTCGGCTGGTTCACCAGCGTCCACCCGGTACGGCTCGACCCCGGCCCCGTCGACACGGCCGAGGCCTTCGCGGGCGGCCCGGCCGCCGAGCAAGCCGTACGACGGGTGCGCGAGCATCTGGCGTCGCTGCCCGCGAACGGCGTCGGGTACGGTCTGCTGCGCCACCTCGCCCCCCGTGCGCGCGAGGTGCTGTCGGCCCATGAGCCGCCTCGTGTGGAGTTCAACTACCTGGGCCGGTTCGGCATCCCGGAGGAGACGGACTGGTCGTACGCGCCGGAGGAGGACGCGGCGGACATCGGACCGGAGGGTTCGATGCGGGAAGGTCACGCGCTGGAGATCAACGTGGTGACGGAGGACCGTGCGGACGGGCCGGTGCTGGCCGCGCACTGGTCGTATCTGGAAGGGCTGGTGCCGCGCGAGACGGTCCAGGATCTCGCCGAGACCTGGTTCCGGGCCCTGCGCGGGCTGGTCGCGTGGGCGGAACGAAACCCCGAGTGAGGAAGAGGAGTGGCATGAGCAACCCGTTCGAGGACCCCGAGGGCACCTACCTGGTGCTGGTCAACGACGAGAACCAGCACAGCCTGTGGCCGGACTTCGTGGAGGTGCCGGCCGGCTGGCGGGTGGTCCACGGACCCGACTCGCGCCAGTCCTGCCTGGACCACGTCGAGACCCACTGGACGGACATGCGGCCACGCAGCCTGGCCGAGTCGATGGACGGCTGACAGGGGTGAGGGGGCCGGTCGGTGACCGGCCCCCTCACCCCCGTCCCTTCCGCGTCAGGACGCGGGCTGCTTCACCTCGGTGTCCGTCTTGCCGTCGACGGCGGCCGCCAGCTGCGGCACCAGGCGTTCGATGACGTACCGCAGGCTGAGGACGGTGCCCATGGAAAGGGCGTTGCCGTAGTCGCTGGTCTCGTTGACGTAGACCTCGCGACCCTCCTCGACCACGTTCAGGTCCTTGTAGGAGGCGTCCTTGTGCAGTTTGTCGGCGTCCTTGGTGACGTCGGCGACCTGCCACACGACGGTGTCCTGGTCGAGCAGGTCGGTGCGCTCCTTGCTGATGTTGGCACCGAACTGGTCGCCGATCACCTTGTCGAGGTCGGCGGGCAGGGTGAAGCCGAGGTCGGTGAGCAGGTGGGATCGCGGGTCCTGGCTGCCGAAGACGAAGATGCCCTCGTACGGGGTGGCCATGACCGCGCTCCGGCCCTTGAACTCGGGGTGTTCCTTCACGGCCCCGGCGATGGCGTCCTCGGTCTCCTTGACCGCCGCCGCGGCCTCCTCCGGCTTGCCGAGCGCCTTGCCGATGGTCTCGGCCTGCTCCTGCCACGGGACGCCGTAGTCGTTGTACTTCTTCGGCTGGGCGACGACCGGGGCGAACTTGGACAGGGACTCGTACTGCTCCTTGGTGAGTCCGCCGTACACCGCGAGGATCAGGTCGGGCTTGAGCGCGGCGATCTTCTCGACCTGCGGGCCGGTGCCCGTGTCCTTCAGGACGGTGGGTGCCTCGGCGCCGGCGAGCTTGTCCTCCGCCCAGGGGCCGACGGCGCCCTTGTAGCCGCCGAGCCATTCCGTGGTGCCGACGGGGACCTTGCCGAGGGCGAGGACGGCGTCCTGGTCGGTGAGGCCGACGGTGACGATCCGCTGGGGCTCGGCCTTGATAGTGGTGCTGCCGTACTTGTGGTCGAGGGAGACGGGGAAGGCGGATCCGCCGGAGGTGCTCGCCTCCGCGCCGGCGTCCGAGGCGTCGGAGTCGTCGCCGGAGCCGCCGCCACAGGCGGTGGCGAGGAGCAGGGTGGCGGAGGCGAGCGCGACGGCGAGCCGTGGCGCTCTACGGGAGCGGAACATCAGCGGTCCTTCGGTTCGGGTTCCTGTGGAGCGGTGCGTGTGGGGGTCTCGGGGTCCGGCCGGGGGCCGGTGTCGCGGGCGGGCGGCCGGGGGCCGGTGTCGCGGGCGTCGGACCAGGCCGCCCAGAGGGCGGCGTAGGGGCCGCGGGCGGCGCGCAGTTCGTCGTGGGTGCCGCTCTCGACGATCCGGCCGGCGTCCATGACGACCACGCGGTCGGCGCCGGCGGCCTGGCTGAGGCGGTGGGCGACGATCAGGGCGGTGCGGCCGTCGACGGCGCGGGCGACGGCCTTCTCCAGGGTGCGCGCTCCGGCGCTGCCCGCCTCGGCGGTGGCCTCGTCGAGGATCACCAGCGGCGGATCGGCCAGGATCAGCCGGGCCAGGGCGAGGGCCTGGGTCCGCTCGCCGCTCAGCCGGTGGCCGCCGTCGCCGACGACCGTGGCGAGTCCGTCGGGCAGGGCCTCGGCCCAGACGAGGGCGTCGACGCGGTCGAGGGCGGCACGCAGTTCGTCGTCGGTGGCGTCGGGCCTGGCGAGCCGCAGGTCGTCGGCGAGGGGGCCCGCGAAGACATGGGTCTCCTGGGTGATCAGGGCGATCGTGCGGGAGGCGGCGGAGCCGAGTTCGGTGGGCGGGACGCCACCGACCAGGACGGTGCCGGTGGTGGGCGGTTGGATGCCCGCCACGAGCCGGGCCAGAGTGGTCTTGCCGGCTCCACTGGCGCCGACGAGAGCCACGCGTTCGCCGTGGTGGATCGTCAGGTCGATGTCGTGCAGGACGGGGTGCCCCGTCCGGTAGGCGTGACCGAGGCCTCGGACGGTGACGTCGACGCCGGCCTCGACGGTGTGGCTCGGCCGCTGAGGCACCGGTTCGTCCGTGACGCCGATGAGCCGGGCGAGGCCCGCCGTCGCCGACTGGGCGTCGTCGAGGAGGGCGAGGGCCGCGTTGACGGGGCCGAAGAGACTGTGGAAGTACAGCGCGGCGGCGGTCGCCGTACCGATGCCGGCTGAGCCGTCGCGGACCAGCCAGTAGCCGGTGACCAGGACGGCGGCCAGCCCGATGTACTCGGCGACGTGCAGTCGGCTGTAGAAGCCGAGGACGAGCCGTACGCCCCGCATGGTCAGCGCCACCACGGACCACGACCGCTCGGTGACCCGCTCGGTGTGCTCCCGCCCCAGTCGGAACGCCCGCACGGTGGAGGCGCCGCCGATGGTGTCGAGCATCTGCTGCTGCTGGGCTCCCGCGGCGACCCGCTGCTCGGCGTAAAGGGGGATCGCGCGGGCGACGTACCAACGGGCGGTGGCGATCTGTACGGGGACGGCGAGCAGCGCGGCCAGCAGGAAGCGCCAGTCCAGCAGCGCCATGGCCCCGAGGGTCAGGAGAATGGTGAGCAGGGAACGTCCCAGCGCGGGCAGCGCGTTGCGTACGGCGTCGGCGATGAGGGACACGTCGGCGGTGACCCGCGCGGTCAGGTCGCCGGCGCCGGCCTTCTCCACCCGGTCCAGGGGCAACGCCAGCGCGCGCTCGACGAACCGTTCACGCAGCCGGGCCAGTGTCGTCTCACCGAGCCGGGCGATCAGCGACAACCCGAACCCGGCGGTGACGCCCTGGACCACGGCGACGGCCACCAGCAGCGCGGCGGTGCCCGTGATGGCGTCGACGGACCCGCGCCCGGCGGCCAGGTCGACGATCCGGCCCAGCAGGGGCGGCACGAGCAGACCGACGGCTGTGGAACCCACCATGACGGCGAACGCGCCGAGCGCCGACCGCCGTTGCGGGCGCAGGAGTTCCGCGACTGCGGCCCGGGTACGGGCGGGAGTGGCGACGGCCAGCAGAACGGGACCGCCACGGCCCCCGCCCCCGCTCCGGCGCGCGCCCTTCGTGCCGGCGCCGGGGGCGGCCTCCGGGAGCTCTCCGGGGGCGGTTCGCAGGGACTCGCCGGGAACGGCCTCCGGCGTCTCGCCGAGAGCAGCTTGCTTCCTCGTCTCACCGGGCGGGGCGGCCCGGGTCTCGGCGGCTTCGGTCGCGCCGGGTACGGCGGGCGCGGCGGGCACGGGCCGCAGGGACCCTCCGGGCGCGGTCCCCGCGGTTTCCCCGGGCGCGGCGCCCGCGGTTTCCCCGGGCGCGGCCTCGTTGGGCTCGGTCATGTGAGCACCGCCGTGCGGTAGTCCGCGCTGTCGCGGACGAGTCGGCCGTGGTCGCCGGTCGCGGTGACCCGGCCGTCGTGCAGGAGTACGACCCGGTCGGTGACGGCGAGCAGGGCGGGGCTGTTGGTCACCAGCACGGTGGTGCGTCCTCGGCGCATGTCCCTGATCCCGGTGGCGATCCGCGTCTCCGTGACGGCGTCGACGGCGGTGGCGGGTTCGTGCACGACGAGGACGGGTGCGTCTGCGGCGAGGGCCCGGGCCAGGGCGACCCGTTGCCGCTGACCACCGGAGAGCGAACGGCCGCGTGCGCTCACGGCGGTGTCGACGCCGTGGGGCAGCGTGGCTGTGACCTCGTCGGCGCAGGAGGCGCCCATCGCGGCTGTGACCCTCGCCGGCGCGGCGGCGCCGACCGCCGCCGTGACGTTGTCGAGGACCGTGCCCTCGAAGAGGTCGGCGTCGTGCTCGGCGACCAGGACGGCCGCGCGTACGTCCGCGAGACCGAGCGCGGTGAGGGGCGTACCGTCCAGTTCGACGGCGCCGTCCTCGGGGTCGACGCGGCGGCCGAGGCAGCGCAGCAGCGCGAAGGCGTCGGCGGGACCGGTGGTGGCGATGCCGACGGTCTCACCGGGGGCGATGTCGACGTCCAGACCACGCAGGGTGCCGTGGGAGAGGGCGCGGAGCCTCAGCCGTCCCTGGAAGCCGCTCGACGGGGTGCCGTGTGCCGAGGGGCCCGGGGTTACGGCGCCGGGGGCGTTCAGCACTCCCGTGATGCGGGCGGCGGAGGCGCGCCCCTGGGCCAACTCGGCATTCACCCAGGCGAATTCGGTGAGGGGGCCGACGAGGAAGAGGGCGAGCCCGACGGAGGAGACGAGTTCACCGAGGCCGATGTCGCCGTGCGCGGCGAGGCGTCCACCGACGAGGGCCACCAGGGCGATGAAGGCCCCGGTGAGGATGGTGACGACGCCGTTCTGCCAGGCCTCGGCGCGGGCGGCCCGCAGGGTGGCGGAGAGGGAGTCCTGGCTGACACGGCGGTAGCGGGCGACGGCCGCGTTCTCGGCACCGATGCCCTTGAGGACGCGCACTCCGGCCACCAGGTCCGCCGCCACACCGGAGGCCTGCGCCGCGCGTTCCTGTTCGGTCTCGCTGCGCCGTTCCAGCGGCTTGCTAAACAGGTGTCCGAGCCACAGCAGCAGCGGGGTGCCGAGGAGGACGAGCAGGCCGAGGACGAGCGAGACCCGTAGCAGCGCCACCGCGCTGACGACGAGGCCCGCCGTAGCCGCGAAGGCGACGATCAGAGCCATGGCCACGGCGCCGACCCGCTTGGCGTCCTCGGTGGCGATGTTCGTCAACTCGCCTGGCAGGCGCCCCTCTTCGGCGCCGCCCTCGGGGGCTAGGACGCGGCCGACGATCTCGGTTCTGAGATGGTGCGCGGCGGTCACCGAGGCACGCTCCCCCGCCCTCGCGCTGAGGCGGAAGCTGAGGGAGAGTCCGACGTACACGGCGGCGAGGACGGCCAGCCACCGGAGCAGTCCGGGGATGTCCCCGTCCACGACTCCGCGCTCGATGGCAAGACCGATGAGCACCGGCACAAGGGCCTCGCCCGTCTGGTGCCCCATCCCCAGAACCGCTCCCAGCGCGACGTCCCGACGCTGTCCGCCGACCGCGCGCCACAGGACGTTCCGTCCCGGCGGGCCCGTTCTCCTCACGCATCCCTCCGGACCGGTTTCACCAACACAGCGGACGTACAAAAAACTTAGGTAAGGCTAACTACATTTGCCTTCCTGGACCAGTCCTGACCGCCGCCGAGACGGGCCGAACCTCCGCCGAACGCCGGGACATTATCCGACCGACACCTCAACTGACCTACAAAACAAGGCAGTTCACCAAGACGAGACGCCAACGGCGCGACCGCCCCGCACGAAAGGACCCGTACCTGCTCAGCACCAGGATCACCAATGCCCGCATCATCACGATGGACCCCGGACCGCCCGGAAGGCCGGGAGCCGGGTATCTGGCACGGGCGCACAGTCGGCCAGGACGAGGACCAGGCGGGGGTGCCGGCGCCGCCGGGGGCGGCATTCGAGCCCTCATCGCTGTGTACGCGGGAGACCCGCACGCCCAATACTGTGCGCAGACGGCACCAGGGGGCGTGGATGAGGTGGTTTCAGCGTGACCGGGCGAAGCAGCGGGCCGAAGTGGCGCCGCTCCCCGGGGTCGGCACGAGCGACGAGCCACCCGGGCAGGCGCCCCCGCTGCTCACCGGCGGCGGCCCGGCTCTTCAACAGCTCGGCGGTGACGGTGACCAGGTCGCCCAACTGACCACCGGGCCGGGGCCCGTCATCCTCGACATCACGCACTCGGGGACGGGCCACTTCGTCGTGGACGCCCTGGACGGGCGGCTGCACTCCCAGAGCCAACTCGTCTACACCGACGGGCCGTTCTCCTGCCGCGCCCTGGTGAACGCCGACGACCGGCCGGTGCGCGCGCTCCGTGTGCAGGCGGACGGCCCGTGGACGGTGGACGTGAGTCCGGTGTCGAGCGCGCTGGCCTGCGACGGCCATGCGCGCCGCCCTGCCTCGGACGTACTGCGCCACACCGGCGGCCCGGCGACCGCGATCCTGCGCTACGAGGGCGACCGACAGGCCGACGACGGTGGTTACTTCCTCGTCGACGCCTTCGAACCGGACGGCACCGGTTTCCTCGACGAGCTCGCCAACCACGTCGGCCCCTGGCACGGCGAGGCGCCGCTCACCGGTCCCTGCCTCATCTACGCCCGCTCCGACGGACCGTGGTCCCTCAGCGTGCGCCCCCTGGCCTCCCCCGGATCGCCCTGAGCGGCCATCAGCGAACTGAGCGACGCCTTCGGCCTCGACGCCTCCACCCTGCGCCGGCAGACCGCCGCCACTCTGCGGGCGGGCTGATCGAGCCCATCCTCGCCCCGGAGGGCGGCGTGGCAGCAAGATCCGTCTCACCGAGGAGGGCGAGCGCCGTCCGGGCGACGAGCGGGGGCGACGCCCGCACTCTCGCCCTGGCGCTGGGGGGCTGGTCCGAGGAGGACATCGCCGGGTTCGCCGACCACCTCGAACGCAACACGAGCATCGAGCGGCTGCACGGCAAGCCGTGGCCTCGCCCGGAGCGGCTGCCGGCGAGCGGGTAGCCTCGGAGGCATGCGGATCTCCGTCTCCTCGGACATGGACGAGCCCGTCGCCCGCCTCCTGGTCCAGGAGCTGCGCGACCGGGGCCACGAAGTGGTGACCCACGGCGCGCTGCGCCACGGGGACGACCCCCAGTGGGCGGCCTGCTCGGAGGCGGCGGCGCGCGAGGTCGCCTCCGGCGCGTCGGACCAGGCCGTCGTGTGCTGCTGGACGGGCACCGGTGCGTCGATCGCCGCGAACAAGGTGCCCGGGGTACGTGCGGCCCTGTGCACGGACGCGTACACGGCCGACGGCGCCCGGCGCTGGAACGACGCCAATGTCCTGGCCGTCGGTCTGCGGCTGACCTCCCAGCCGCTGCTCAAGGAGATCCTGGACGCCTGGTTCGCCGCCGAGGCCGGCCAGGACGCCGACGACCGGGAGAACGTGGCCCGAATCGAGCGGCTCGACGTCATGCGGGGGGCAGTCGGCCGGGCCGAGTGAAGACGGGACTGGCCCACAGCGGCGGTTCCGGCGGGGGTTCGGGCGATCGGGGCGTCGTCGTCGCGACCGGCACGGCCGCGGCCTGCGCGTGCCCCGACGGGAGACCGCCCCGCGTACCCGCGACCCTCAGCGCGGCTACGAAGGACAGGCAGGAGTCGTACCGGTCGTCCGGGGACTTGGCCAGCGCCGTCGCCAAAACCTGGTCCACGGCCCGCGGCAGATCGGGGCGCCCGGCGGTCAGCGGGGGCGGCTCGTCGTACTGGTGGGCCCACAACAGGGCCATGTCGTCGTCCCGTTGGAAGGGCGGCCGGCCGGAGAGCGTCTCGTGGACGACGCAGGCGAGGCTGTACACATCGCAGCGGCCGTCCACGGGCTTTCCGGAGATCTGTTCCGGCGCCACGTAGTCGAGCGTCCCCACGAACTGGCCGACGCTCGTGAAACCCGTCAGGGACAGTGACTTCTTGGTCAGACCGAAGTCGGTGAGGTAGACGTGCTCGGGATGGTCGCTGTCGGTGCCCCGCGCGACCAGGATGTTGCCGGGTTTCACGTCCCGGTGCACCAGACCGTGGTCGTGCGCCGCGTCGAGCGCGGAGGCGACCTGGGTGGCGATCCTGGTCGCGGTCATGACCGGCAACGGGCCCTGACGGTCCAGGAGGTGCCGCAGATCGCTGCCCGCGACGTAGCGCATGGCGATGTAGAGGACCCCGTCCGTCTCCCCCGCCTCGAAGACCGGCACGATGTGCGGATGGTCGATGGCCGCGGCGACCCGGGACTCGTGGGTGAAGCGGCGCCGGAAGGTGTCGTTGCGGGCCAGTTCGGGGGCGAGCAGCTTCAGTGCGACCGTACGCTCCAGACGCAGGTCCAGGGCCTGGTAGACGACGGCCATACCGCCGCGGCCGATCTCGCGTTCGATGCGGTAGCCCGCGATCTGTCGTCCCACGAGCTCCGACGGGCGTCCCGCGTACGGTTGCGTCTCACCCATCGGGTGTCACCGGGGGAACCAGGCGGGTGGGTTCGTCATCGCTCGGCCGTCGGTCCACCGGTCCGGGCCCCGGTTCGCCCACGACGCGGGTCGGCTCCGGGGTCGGTGCGGCGGCCGGTGGCACCTGCGGGGCGGGGGGCACCTGCGGGGCGGACGGTGGGACCCGTGGTGTGTCGTGGGCCGTCCCGTGCGGCTCCTGCCCCACGGCGAACGTGCTCAGCCGTGTCCCGTCGCAGTACACCCACCTCTCGTGCGCCGCGTCGAACAGCCACAGCGACTCGCCGTCCACGACCACGCCGATCCGCAGTCCCTTCGTACGGTCGCGGAAGGTCTCCCGGTCGCGGTGTCCGGCGGCCAGGGCCTCCGCCTCGGTGCGGTAGCGGGTCAGCGCCTCCTCGGCGCGGGCCAGCAGGGGGCGGGGGTCGGCGGTGCGGGCGGGAGCGGCGCCGGCGGCCGGCGGGTCCTGGGGTACGGCCACGAGGAGGCGTCCGTCGACCCAGGCGGACCAGCCGTTGGCGCACAGCACATGACCCCAGTCGCCCCGCCGGTCCAGGAGCTGGACGGGCAGCAACGCGTCGAGGGGCACGGTGGGGCGGGACGGATCGGGGGCCTCCCAGGTGGGCAGTCCGCCCGGCGGGACGACATGTGTGGGAAGGAAACCGGGGGTCGTCATCGCGGCTACTTCCGCATCACCGCGGGTTCGCGGCGGCGCAGCAGTCGGGCGACGAGGTAGCCGCACAGCAGCGAGAGGACGAGGAGCATCCCCATGTCGAGCAGCCAGGTGCCCGCGGAGTGCCCGAACAGCGGGTCCGACGTGTCCGGGACGATCCGTTCGAGGTCGATCGTGCCGGCCATCGCGGCGAACGCCCACCGTGAGGGCACCAGCCATGCCAACTGTTCGAGGACGATCGTGCCCCTGACGTCCAGCAGCGCGCCGCAGAACACGACCTGGACGATCGCGAGGAGCACCAGCAGCGGCATCGTGACCTCCTCCTTGCGGACGAGCGCGGACACGACGAGACCGAGCATCATCGCGGTGAAGGCGAGCAGCGCCACGGCGACCGTGATCTCGGCCAGGGGTGGCATCAACACGCCGTCGCCACCGGGGGCGTTGAGGTCGACGCCGAGCAGGGCGACCAGGGTGAGGACGACCGCCTGGAGGACGGTGACGGTGCCGAGGACGACGACCTTGGACATGAGGTAGGCGGATCTGGACAGGCCGACGGCGCGTTCACGCCGGTAGATCACCCGTTCCTTGACCAGTTCGCGCACGGCGTTCGCGGCGCCGGTCAGGACGCCGCCCACGCACAGGATGAGCAGCGTGTTCATGGCGGTCTCACGGTCCAGTTCGCCGCCCGCGAGAGCCCTTGCCATCGCGCCCATGACGAAGGGCAGCGCGATCATGATGGCGAGGAAGGTCCGGTCGGCACTGAGCGCGGCCGCGTACCGGCGGACGAGGGTGCCCAGTTGGGCGCCCCAGCTCTGCGGCTTGGGCGGCGGCACCACGGCGACCGGCTCCGCGTCGGGCAGATACGGCTGGCTCATGGACGCGGTGACGTAGTGACGGTGGAAGGGCGAGTCGCGGTACTCCCTCGCCCAGTCCCGGTCCTCGTCCCGTTCGAAGGCCTCGAACGCCTCCGGCCACTGCTCGAAGCCGAAGAAGGCGAGGGCGTCGTCGGGCGGCCCGTAGTAGGCGACCTTGCCGCCGGGCGCGAGGACCAGGAGCCGGTCGCAGACGTCGAGGCTGAGGACACTGTGGGTGACGACGATGACGGTACGGCCGTCGTCGGCGAGGCCGCGCAGCATGTGCATCACCGAGCGGTCCATGCCGGGGTCGAGACCGGAGGTCGGTTCGTCCAGGAACAGCAGCGACGGTTTCGTCAGCAGCTCCAGGGCCACACTGACCCGCTTGCGCTGGCCGCCGGAGAGGCTGTGGATGGGCTGCCCGGCACGCTGTTCGAGGCCCAGTTCGCCGGCCACCTCGTCGACCCGCGCCTGCCGCTCGGCCTTCGCGGTGTCCTGGGGGAAGCGCAGTTCGGCGGCGTAGGCCAGGGCCCTGCGCACGGTCAGCTGGGCGTGCAGGATGTCGTCCTGCGGAACCAGGCCGATGCGCTGGCGCAGTTCGGCGTAGTCGTGGTAGAGGTCGCGGCCGTCGTAGAGGACCGTACCGCTGTCGGCGGGGCGCTGTCCGGTCAGGGCGTTCAGGAGGGTGGACTTGCCGGCGCCGCTGGGGCCGACGACGGCCAGGAGGCATTTCTCGCCGACCGGAAAGGTGACCTCGTCCAGCAGCGTCCTTCGGCCTCGGTCGACGGCGACGGTCAGTTCCTGGACGTCGAGGGAGACCTCACCGGTGTCCACGTACTCCTGGAGTTCGTCCCCGACCAGGCAGAACGCGGAGTGGCCGATGCCGACGATGTCACCGACGGTGACCGGCGCGCTGTCGACGGGCGTGCCGTTGAGGAAGGTGCCGTTGTGGCTGCCGAGGTCGACGATCTCGTACGTGCCGTCCGGGCGCGCTCGTAGTTCGGCGTGCCGACGGGAGACGACGAGGTCGTCGATGACCAGGTCGTTGTCGGCGGCGCGGCCGATGCGGACGGTCCGCTCGGGCAGCGGGCGGACGCTGCTGGGTTGCCGGAAGGTGCCGGTGGACGCGGGGCGGAAGACGCCGGAGGGACGCTCGGGGGCGAGGCCGGTGAGCACCACGCGGGGGCCGTCCGGGAGGCTTCCGAAGTGGATGACGCTGCCGGGACCCACGTCCCACTCGTGGACGCGGTGGCCGTCGGCGTAGGTGCCGTTGGTGCTGTTCTCGTCCTCGACGGTCCAGTGGTCGTCCTGGGCCCGGAGCACGGCGTGGTGCCACGAGACCCGGTCGTCGTCGAGGACGACGTCGCTGAGCGGGTCGCGCCCCACGTGGTACTCGCGGCTCGGGGTCATCACCGTGGAGCCCGCCTCGGTTTCCAGCACGAGTTCGGGCGCAGTCGGTGCGATCGACCGCTCTGCCATACGAAAATTCTACCGATTCGCCCGACTGTGTGCCCGGTCGCCGTGGCGCCCGGGCACTCGGCGTCGGGTGCCCGGCCACTCGGCGTCGACGTCAGGCGGCCGGCGCGGCGATTCTCTGGGCGATGCGCTGCATGCGCACGGCGTCGACCGACTCCGCGAGCAGCTCGTACTCAGTGGTGTCGTCGTTGGTGGCGATCCGGACCAGGTTCCCGGCCGCCAACTCCTCGGCGACCAAATCCTGTTGTACGCCGTCGGCGGACCAGGCGCGCAGCAGGCTCGGCACGTCCGGGACGGTGTCGGCGACGGGAACGACCGCGTTCGGGGGAAAGTTGGGGTTCTCGGGCCGGGGGTCGAGGCGTTCGGCGATCCATAACGCACGGTCGCGCATCCACCACAACGCCAGTGCCAGCGTGGGGGCGCGATAGGTGCCGAGGGGCACTCCGACGCGCCGGCCGTCGCACATGCCGTACGCGGTGACATGGCACAGGAATTCGTCGTGCACGCTTCGCTCCCCCGATCGCACCGCCGCCCCGCCCGGCCTCTTTCGCCGCGCGGACTTGCCCTCGCCTCACAGACTTGCTGGTCGTGCGCGTCCGGCGACGAGAACGTCACACACAGTGACGTCGTGTACGCGCATGGGTGCGCGTTGGTTCATGCCTCAATCGCCCTGTCACTCGAGTATCGCCACTACTGACACTCTGTCACCATGCCAATTCAGCCAGTCTCCTGGCATATGCGTGGGCGTGAATGGCCGAAACGGTTCTACAGACCCTCCGACCGGGACTTCTCCGGGGCGACCCCGGCATGACCTCCGGGGTAATCGACGCCCCCGGGTAAGCACGGGCAACGTGTGCGGTGCCGGTTCACGAGGAGGCCGCGGACGGCTCCGGATCCGGTCCCCCTCCCCTACGTATGTCCTCGACGAAGGGTTCAACGATCATGTCCACGCTTGGGAACCGCAAGGAGCAGGACCGCTACGAGACCGCCGTCGCCCGGTACTTCGGGGCCTGGAACGCCGGCGGCGAGGAGGCGCTGGCGGCGGCGGTGGCCGCCGCATGGGCCGACGACGGCGGTTACACCGATCCGCTGGCCGACGTGCGCGGACACGAGGAGATCGCCGCCCTGATCACGGCGACCCGGAAGCAGTTCCCCGGCCTGGCCTTCCACCTGGTCACGGCGGTCGACGGCCACCACGACACCGCCCGTTTCGGATGGGAGCTGGTGGACGAGGCGGGCGGGGCCGCCCCGGTCGCCGGCTTCGATGTGATCACGCTCGACACGCAGGGCCGTATCCGGAGCGTGTACGGCTTCCTGGACCGGGTGCCGGCACCGGAGGCGTGACCCCGGTCCCCGGGGTGCTCACCGTCTCGCGATGAGTTCGACCGCTCCCGGCGGTCTCTTCTCCGTGGAGGACCACCGGGAGCGGAAGGCGACATCATGAGCACACTCGACGAGCAGTTCACCGCGGAGCTGCGCAAGAGCCCCGCCAAGGGCGGCTGGACCTACCTCGTCTGGCCCGAGTCCGTCGCGTTCTTCGGCACCGGGGGCCTGGTCAGGGTCCGGGGCACGATCGACGGACACCCTTTCCGCAGCTCCTTCATGGCCTTGGGCGACGGCACCCACAAGCTGCCCGTCAGGGAGGATGTGCGCAAGGCGATCGGCAAGGAGGCGAGCCAGTCGGTGACCGTACGGCTGGAGGAGCGCATCGAGGGGTAGGGGCTGTCGGTGCCGGGGCCGGGCCGCGCCCCCGATGGGACGCTAGGCCTTGCCCTCGATGATCGCGTCGATGCGGGACAGCTCGTCCGCGTCGAAGTCGAGGTTGCCGATGGCGCCGACGCTGTCCTCGATCTGGCGGGCGCTGCTGGCGCCGACGAGGGCTGAGGTGACGCGTCCACCGCGCAGCGTCCAGGCCAGGGCGAGCTGGGCGAGGGTCTGGCCCCGGGACTTGGCGACCTCGTCGAGGGCGCGCAGTCGGCCCACCAGGTCCTCGGTGACGGCGTCGGAGTTCAGGAAGGGGCTGTCGCTCGCCGCGCGCGAGCCCTCGGGGATGCCGTCGAGGTAGCGGGAGGTCAGCAGGCCCTGCTCCAGCGGGGAGAAGACGATGGAGCCGACCTGGAGCTCGTCGAGGGCGTCGAGCAGGCCCTCGCTCTCGGGGCGCCGGTCGAGCATCGAGTAGCGCGGCTGGTGGATGAGGAGCGGGGTGCCCAGCTCGCCCAGGATGCGGGCGGCCTCCCGGGTCTGCTCGGCGGAGTAGTTGGAGACACCGACGTACAGCGCCTTGCCCTGCTGGACCGCCGAGTGCAGCGCGCCCATCGTCTCCTCCAGCGGAGTCTCGGGGTCCGGGCGGTGCGAGTAGAAGATGTCGACGTAGTCCAGGCCCATGCGCTTCAGGCTCTGGTCGAGCGAGGAGAGCAGGTACTTGCGGGAACCCCACTCGCCGTACGGGCCGGGCCACATCAGATAGCCGGCCTTGCTGGAGATGATCAGCTCGTCGCGGTACGGGGCGAAGTCGGCCTTGAGTGCCTCGCCGAGGGCGGATTCGGCGGAGCCGGGCGGCGGGCCGTAGTTGTTGGCCAGGTCGAAGTGGGTGATGCCCAGGTCGAAGGCGCGGCGCAGGATCGCGCGCTGCGTCTCCACGGACCGGTCGGGGCCGAAGTTGTGCCACAGGCCGAGCGAGAGCGCGGGCAGTTTCAGGCCGCTGCGTCCGGTGCGCCGGTAGGGCATGTCCGCGTAGCGGTCGGGGTGTGCGGTGTACAACGCGACTCCAGAGGGGTTGGCACGGGGGGACCGGAGTCCCTGAGAACCGGTGTCCACTCTTTCGCGACCTGGGGGCATTGGTCCAACAGAAGAATCCGATGGGATTCAGCGCTTACGCTTCTCAGTCATGGAACTCCGCCATCTCCAGCATTTCGTCGCGGTCGCCGAGGAGGAGCACTTCACCCGGGCCGCCGAACGGCTCCTCGTCTCCCAGTCGGGACTGTCCGCCTCCGTGCGCTCCCTGGAGCGTGAACTGCAGACGCCGCTGTTCGTGCGGACGACCCGCCGGGTGACGCTCACCCCGGCCGGCCGGGCGCTGCTGACCGAGGCGGAACGGATCCTGGCACAGGTGCGGTCGGCCCGCGAGGCCGTGGCCGCGGTGCAGGGCGTGTTGCGTGGGATGCTCGCGCTCGGGTCGGAGCAGTGCGTCGCCGGGCTGCATGTGGCGGGGCTGCTGGCCGCGTTCCGGCGGCGCCATCCGGACGTGGAGATCTGTCTGCGGCAGGCGGGTTCGGGCGCGCTCGCGGAGGAGGTCGCGAGTGGCCGCCTCGACCTGGCCTTCGCCGTGCGGACGGCGCAGGAGGACACCGATCAGCTACGGGTCGTACCGCTGTCCAGCGAGCCGATGACCGTCCTGTGCCACCCGAGTCACCGTCTGGCCGCCGTCGGCGCCGCCGTGGCCCCGGAGGAGCTGGGCGGCGAGGTCTTCGTCGACTTCCACCCGGACTGGGGCCCGCGCCGGACCACCGACGCGGTCTTCGCCGCCGCGGGCGTCCGCCGGGCCGTCGCCCTGGAGGTCAACGACGTGCACAGCCTCCTCGACCTGGTGGCCGAGAACCTCGGCATCGCCGTGGTCCCGCGCCACTTCGCCCACAAGCGCGACTCCCTCGTCGCCCTCACCGTCAAGAGCACCGACGAGTCCGTGTACGAGACGGTCGCCCTGCTCCCTCCCCCGGAGGCCACCAGCCCGGCGGCACGGGCCCTGCTGGAACTGCTCGACCCCCCGGTCGCCTGCCCCCCGATCACTCCCTGAAGGGTCGAGGGGCGGTGCGGGCGGCGGCACGATGCCCGATGGTGGACGTATGGATGTGAAGGACGTTCTCACCGACGCGTACGGCCGGATCAAGGAGGAGGTCCACGCCGCGGTGGACGGGCTGTCACCGCAGGACCTCCACGCCCGCCCCGCCCCCGACGCCAATTCCGTCGCCTGGCTGGTCTGGCACCTGACCCGGATCCAGGACGATCACGTGGCCGACGCCTCCGGACTCGACCAGGTCTGGCTGTCCCAGGGCTGGGAGAAACGCTTCGGGCTCGCTCTGCCGGCCCGTGACACGGGCTACGGGCACGGCCCGGCCCAGGTCGCCGAGGTGCGGGTCGACTCGGGTGACCTGCTGACCGGGTATTTCGACGCCGTGCACGAACAGACATTCGGGTTCGTGCACGGCCTCGGGGCGGACGACCTGGACCGGGTCGTGGACGAGCGGTGGACTCCGGCCGTCACCCTCGGCGTTCGCCTGGTCAGCGTCCTGGCCGACGATCTGCAGCATGTCGGCCAGGCCGCGTACGTACGCGGGTTGCTGCGGAGCTAGGACGCGGACGCGTAGGCCGGCAGGACGACGTCCTCGATGAGGGTGCCGCGTTCGTCGAACGGGACGAAGGCGCTCTTGAGGGCGTTGACCGTGACCGTGCGCAGGTCGTCCAGGGTCCAGCCGGCCTCCTCGACGAGCAGGGTCATCTCGCGGGTCATGGTGGTGCCCGAGACCAGACGGTTGTCCGTGTTGAGCGTGACACGGAAGCCGAGGTCCTTCAGGGCCGTGATCGGGTGGTCGGCGATGGAGGTGGCCGCGCCGGTCTGGAGGTTGGAGGTGGGGCACATCTCCAGGGCGATACGGCGGTCGCGGACCCAGGAGGCGAGGCGGCCGAGCTTGCCGTCGACCATGTCCTCGGTGATGCGGACGCCGTGGCCGATGCGCTGTGCGCCGCAGACCTGGAGGGCCTGGTGGATGCTGGGCAGACCGTGGGCCTCGCCGGCGTGGATGGTGAAGGGGACACTCTCGCGGCGCAGGTGCTCGAAGGCGGCGAGGTGGTCGGCGGGCGGGAAGCCGTCCTCGGCACCCGCGATGTCGAAGCCGACGACGCCGGCGTCGCGGAAGGCCACGGCGAGGTCGGCTGCCTCGCGGACCCGGTCGAACATGCGCATGCCGCACAGCAGGGTGCCGACCCGGACCGGGGTGCCCTGGGCGGCCGCCTTGGCCATACCTCCGGCCAGGCCCTCCTGCACGGTCTCGACGACCTCGGCCATGGTCAGCCCGCCGTTGACGTTCAGCTCGGGGGCGTACCGCACCTCGCCGTAGACGACACCGTCCGCGGCCAGGTCGAGCACGTACTCCTCGGCCGCGCGCAGCAGACCCTCACGGGTCTGCAGCACCGCGAGGGTGTGCTCGAACGTGGCTATGTACCGCACCAGGTCACCGGAGTTCGCGGCCTCGTAGAACCAGGCGGCGAGGCCCTCCGGGTCGGTCTCCGGGAGGGTGTGGCCGACCTCGGCGGCCAGTTCCACGAGCGTGGCGGGGCGCAGCCCGCCGTCGAGGTGGTCGTGCAGGACGGCCTTGGGGAGGCGGCGGATGGTGTCGGCGTCGATGCGGGGTGCGGTCATGGCGTTCGTTCCTCGGCAGGTGGTGCGGTGGTGGGAGCGGTAGGGGGCGGTGGAGGGAAGCGATGGTTGGGTGGGAGCGGGTGACCGAGCCGGCTCGGTCGGCCGGGGAGGCCGGGCGGTTCGGCCGGCGTCGGTGTGGCCGGGCGGCCGACGGGTTCAGGCGGCGGGTTCAGGCGGCGGGTACAGGCGGCGGGTACAGGCGGCGGGTACAGGCGGCGGGCTCAGGCGGCGGGCTGCAGGAGATCCCAGCGGTTTCCGTACAGGTCCTCGAAGACGGCGACGGAGCCGTACGGCTCGTGCCGCGGTTCCTCCAGGAACCTGACGCCGGCGGCCACCATTCGGGCGTGGTCGCGGGCGAAGTCGTCGGTGTGCAGGAAGAAGCCCACGCGTCCGCCGGTCTGGTCGCCGATCCGGTTGCGCTGCGCCTCCCCCTTGGCCCGGGCGAGCAGCAGTCCGCCTCCCTGCCCCGCACCGCCCGGTTCGACGACGACCCAGCGGCCGCCGTCGGGCCGGGGCGTGTCCTCCACGAGCCGGAAGCCGAGCGCCTCGGTGTAGAAGCGGATCGCCTCGTCGTAGTCGTCGACCACCAGGGTGACCAGGGCCATGCGTCTCATCGGGTCCTCTCGGGTGGGCGCGGAAGTTGGGGAGAGCGGGCGGTGAGCGGGCGGAGACTGCCCGACGGCCGCTCGGGGTTCCCGGGAGGTTATACGTAACACTCACCGGACGCAAATGTCATTTCTCCGAGTGCCGCACAGGACGCTCCTGACCCACGGCCGAGGCCTCCCGCGCCACCTTCGAGGTGGTCGCGGGAGGCCTCGTCTCGCGGGTGGGCCGGAGCCCTGGGTCACTCGCCCGGTGACGCCTTGCGGAGGGCGGCGATGCAGGTGCTCAGGGCCTGCTGGAGTTCCTCCAGGCGCTGGAGCATGTCGTCCTCGTAGATGGCGTCGAGGTCGACGGCGTCGTCGAGGGTCAGCTCCTCGAAGACCTTCGTCGCCTTCTGGAGGCTGCTGTAGAACTTGGTCCGGCGTTCCTGCACCCGCAGCCCGGGGTCGGACTCCACGGTCTGGACGACGAGTTCCTTGACGGAGTCGTACGCCTCCGTCGCCCACTCGCCGGTGTCCTCGTCGT
Organism: Streptomyces sp. NPDC012510; assembly: GCF_042955065.1. Lineage (NCBI taxonomy): Bacteria > Bacillati > Actinomycetota > Actinomycetes > Kitasatosporales > Streptomycetaceae > Streptomyces > Streptomyces sp. NPDC012510. Next base: position 214,471 of record NZ_JBIBEN010000011.1, on the reverse strand, counting down.
CGTCCAGCTCGTCGATGAGCGACAGGTGCCGTTCGGCCTCGGCGCGCAGTTCGGCGGTGGCGTCGATGAGCTGCCCGGCCGGGGTCTTGACCTGACCGTTCTCCACGATCTGCCGGACGTAGCCGATCCGGCTGGCCGCCTGGGTCTCGTTGGCGACCGCCTTCTTCAGCTCGTCGGTGCGGGCGATGTCCCGGGCCAGTTCCGTCTGGAGGGCGGGGTCCTCCTTGAGGCGGTCGAGGAGCGCGGTGCGGGCCGCCTGCGCGGTGGACGGGTCGGCGAGGATCGCGGCGCGCAGCGCGGTGGGGTTCTCGGCGACCTCCAGCGCCTTGGTGGGGCGGATACCCTCGGCCTCGGCGGCGGCCGTGATCGCGGTGCCCCGGTCGGAGGTCGCGCTGGAACGGGAGCTGTAGTACGTCAGCCACACGTCCGAGTCCGGCAGGTCGATCTCCTCGCCGGGGGTCAGCGCCTCGAAGTGCGGGACCATGCCGTCGTCGGCCGCCTTGTCCCACGCCTTGTAATAGCGCATGACCCGCTCCGGCGAGCATCCGGCCAGCTCGGCGAACCGCTTCGCCGACACCTTGGGCGTCTCCCCTGCCGCCTCCCCGCCGGGCCGCACACTCCGCGCCACCTTCAGCGCGAAAGCCCAGCCTCCGGTGCGCGCGTACACCCCGAACTCCCGGGCGTCACGGGCGACTTGCTCGTCCACGGCCTCGACGAGGTCATCGCCACCGGGAACCTGCGCGGGAATCCCGTCGGCGGACGGCCGTACGAGCGTCTCCTCGACGGAGGGCTGCACGGGAACCTCCCCGGACGACGGCCGTACGGGAGCCCGCTCGCCCACCGACTGCTCCGGCATGTCGGCGCCGGACTCACCCACGGGGGCCTGGGCCTCGACCGCGCCGGGCTCGACCCAGAAGCCCTCGTCCTGCGCCGGCACGCCCCCGGTGGCGGGCGTCTCGTCGGCGGGCGGTACGGCCGATGCGGAGTGGGCGGTGTCTACGCTCACGGGTGACTCTCCCGGGTGGTGACGAACGGCAGGGACAGAACAGGCAGCCTATATGAACCCGTTGGGGCCCCTTTGCCCATGGCCGCGCGTGCCGAGGGTGCCCGCGGTGGCCGGTGGCGGGACGCGGCAACCTTCCGCTTCCGCTCGGGCGAAGGAGCCCGGCATCAGGACGCGGACGGCCCCCCTCGGACGGCGTCCAGCCGGGACACCTCCTCCGCCGTGAGCCGGAGGGAACCCGCTGCGATGTTCTCCGCGAGGTGGTCCGGATCTCCCGTGCCGGGGATGGCGAGGACCTGCGGCCCCTGGTGGAGGGTCCACGCGAGCCGGATCTGGGCGGGGGTGGCGTCGTGGGCGCGGGCGACCTCGAGCAGTTCGCCGTGGTGCGCGGTGCTCGCGCCCTGAGGGCCGGCGTCACCGGCGATCGCGTAGAACGGTACGAACGCGATGCCCTGGTCGCGGCAGACGCGCAGCACCTCGTCGGCGCCGGGGTCCGGGCTGTGCAGGCCGTACTGGTTCTGGACGCACACGACGGGCGCGATCGCCCGGGCTTCGGCGAGGTGTCGGGGTTCGACGGCGGAGACACCGAGGTGGCGGATGAGCCCGGCCTCCCGCAGTTCGGCCAGCGCCCCGAAGTGCTCGGCGATGGAGTCCTGCCGCATGCGGCGGAGATTGACGACGTCCAGATGGTCGCGTCCCAACTGCCTGAGGTTCTCTTCTACTTGCCCACGCAGTTGGTCGGGGCGTGCGGCCGTGCCCCACTCCCCCGAGTACTCGCGGTGCGGTCCGACCTTGGTCACGATGACCAGGTCATCCGGATACGGCCCGCCCAACGCGCTGTTGATCAGTTCGTTGGCGGAGCGCAGCGAGGAGAAGTAGAAGGCCGCCGTGTCGATGTGGTTGACGCCCAGCTCGACCGCGCGCCGCAGCACGGCGATCGACCGCTCGCGCTCCCTGGGTGCCCCGAGGTGGAAGGCGGCGCTCCCGGTCAGCCGCATCGCCCCGAAGCCGACGCGGTGGACGGGGAGGTCGCCGAGGTTCCAGGTGCCCGAGGCGGCCGCGTCGATCGTCTTCGAGCTCATCGACGCAGTCTCGCACGCGTCGACATCGCGCCCGCCCGGCTTTACCCGGTCTTTCGACCTCAGGCTCGTCGCGCGAGGGCAGGGGCGCCGCCGGTGGATGGGCGCCACCGGCACGGGACGGTCCCAGGAGGCGGAAGCGGTCGTCGAGCCGGTCCACCACCTCTCCGCTCTCCGGCGGTCCCTTCCCTCCTTGGCCGCCGCCGGCCGGGCCGACCTCGCCTGGCACCACGCCTCGGGCGGACCTGCGAACCGAGCCCGGAACCTGCTCGCGGTGGCGCCCAACGACGGGCACCACCGGGTCTTCCGCGAGCGGCGGCCGGAAACGCTGCGGCTCTGGGACCGTCCGGTGGTTTCGCCGCGCTGCGGGAGGCCTCGTCGGCGGCGCCCCTCCTGGCCGCGCGGCGGGCCCGGTCGGCCGCCGCCGTCGACCGCGCCGGCGGCTCGCCGACGTGTCGGCGGACTCCGGCCGGGTGCCGGCCGCCCTCCTCCACATGCACCACAGCCGGCCGGCCGCCGACCCCGCGCTGCTCCCCGAGGAGCAGGTCGCCGCCCTCGCCCGAGGAGCCGTCCTTCCCGAGGAGCAGGTCGCCGCCCTCGACCGAGGAGCCGTCCAGGCACATCTGGCACGTCGTCGGGCGCACCACGATCCACTCGGCGCGTTCGACGGTCGGCGTGTGACTCCCGGAAGGGACCGTGAGCGATGACGGGTTCCCGAGGATGTGATCTCCGGGCCCGGAGCCGGGGAGAATCACCCCATGACCACGTCACCGCATCCTCTCGTCGTCCAGGCGCGCATCCTCGCCACCGAGGTGCTTGCGCCCCAGGCGGAACGGGTCGACCAGGAAGGGGTGCCCGCGAGCAGCATCCAGGCGATCAAGCGGTCCGGACTGCTCGGGGTGAGCGCGCCGGTGGCGTACGGCGGCTCGGGCGCCCCCAACTCCGTCGCCCGGGAGACCGCGGAGATCCTGGCGGGTGCGTGCTGCTCCACATGGTTCGTGCAGACCCAGCACCACACGCCGGTACTGACCCTCGTGAAGAGCGAACCGCCCGCCCGTGAAAGCCTGTTGGGCAAGCTGGCCACGGGTGAGCTGCTGTCCGGCGTGGCGTACGCCCATCTGCGGAGGTATCCGCAGGTGCCCGTGCGGGCCGTGCCTAAGCGTGGCGGCTGGCGGTTCCACGGGACGGTCCCCTGGTACACCGGGTGGGGGTTGAACGATGTGATGCTGCTGGCGGGGGTGACGGACGCGGACGAGGTGGTGTTCGCCTTCACCGAGGCCAGGCCGCAGTCCGGGCTGAAGGCGTCCGCGCCCATGCGGCTGGCGGCGCTCACGGCCGCCCGGACGGTCTCGCTCGACCTCGACGGCCTGTGGATCCCCGACGACGCCGTCGCCCTGCACGTGCCGTACGAGTCCTGGGCCGCGAGCGACCGGCCCAAGCCGACGAACGCCTCGCCCGCGGTCTTCGGGGTCGCCGAGTCGGCCCTCGGCCTGCTGGACCAGGACGATCCCACGACGAAGGCACTGCGACTGCGGCTGGACAAGGTGCGACGGCAGGCGTACGCCCTCGCTGACCATCCGGCGCCGCACGAGCACATGGAGGAGCGGCTGGCCCTCAAGACGAAGGCGTTCGACCTGATGCGCGCGGCGACGGCCGCCGCGGTCGTGGCCGGCGGCGGACGGTCCCTGGCCCTGGACAGCCGCGCCCAACGTCTGGCCCGCGAGGCGATGTTCCTGCTGGTCCAGGGCCAGACCCCGGAGGTACGCCGGGCCCACCTCGGTTCGCTGTCGGCCGCGTACTGAGCGGGAGCCCGCACGCATCTCACTGCCGGGGTCCGCACGGTACCGCGCCCGGCGCCGCCCGGCCACGAGCGCGCTCTCCCAGCGGGGACGACGCCGAGCGCGGCGAACGTCGCGGCGAGCACCACCCCCGCGGAGGGGATGACCCCACCCGTGCTCACCGGCGTGCGCGGCGCGAAGGCGAAGGCGTGCGGGTCGCCCGGTGCCGTGGAGCCACACGAGCCGCGCCTTCCCCTGTCTGCTCCGGGGCGTTCGCTGTGCCCGCCGTCAGGGGCCGCCGTACCGGTCACCCGATCGCGCGGCAGTGTCCCGTCGGCGCATCCCTGACGGCCCTGGTGGTGGAAGTGATGCGGGGTGAGCGCGGAGGCGACGACCTAGGAACCGAGGGACCCATGACGACAGACGCACACGGCGGCGGACCGCTCTGCCTGGTGACCGGTGCGACGGGATACATCGGCGGCCGACTCATTCCGGAGCTGCTGGAGGCGGGCCTACAGGTGCGCTGTCTGGCCCGCTCCCCGCAGCGGCTGCGTGACCATCCGTGGTCCGCTGCGGTCGAGGTGGTTCCCGGGGACGTCACCGACGCGGAGTCCGTCGCACGGGCGATGCGGGGCGTCGACGTCGGCTACTACCTGGTGCACGCGCTGGGCACCGGCAAGGACTTCGAGGCGACGGACCGGCGGGCCGCGCGGATCTTCGGGGAGCGGGCCCGGGCCGCCGGCCTGCGCCGCATCGTCTACCTGGGCGGTCTCACCCCGTACGGCGTGCCGGAGCGGGATTTGTCGCCGCATCTGCGCTCGCGCGCGGAGGTCGGCCGCATCCTGCTCGGCTGTGGTGTTCCCACGGCCGTGCTGCGGGCGGCGGTCGTCATCGGCTCGGGGTCGGCCTCCTTCGAGATGCTGCGCTACCTCACCGAGCGACTGCCGGTGATGATCACCCCGAGCTGGGTGCGTACCCGGATCCAGCCCGTCTCCGTCCGGGACGTCCTGCGTGCGCTCACCGGCTGCGCCCGGCTGCCGGACGACGTCAACCGGGCCTTCGACATCGGCGGTCCCGACGTCCTGACGTACCGCGAGATGATGCTGCGTTACGCCGGCCTCGCGGGACTTCCGAGCCGGCTCATCCTGCCGGTGCCGGTGCTCTCCCCGGGTCTGTCCAGCCAGTGGGTGGGGCTGGTGACACCGGTGCCGGCCTCGATCGCCCGGCCGCTCACCGAGTCGCTGCGGCACGAGGTGGTCTGCCACGAGCACGACATCGCACGGTACGTGCCGGATCCGCCCGGTCATCCGCTCGGTTTCGACGAGGCGGTGCGGCTCGCCCTGCGGCGGGTGCGTGAGGCCCGGGTGACCACCCGCTGGTCGTCGGCCTCCTCGCCTGGGGCGCCCAGCGACCCGCTGCCCACCGACCCCGACTGGGCCGGCGGCAGCCTCTACACCGACCGGCGTGAACTGCGCGTGGACGCCCCGCGCGCCTCCCTGTGGCGGGTCATCGAGGGGATCGGCGGGGACAACGGCTGGTACTCCTTCCCGCTCGCCTGGGCCATACGGGGATGGCTGGACCGGCTGGCGGGCGGGGTGGGCCTGCGCCGGGGCCGTCGGGACGCCACGCGACTGCGGGTGGGTGACTCGCTGGACTTCTGGCGGGTGGAGGAGATCGAGCGGGGGCGGCTGCTGCGGCTGCGGGCGGAGATGCGGCTGCCGGGGCTCGCGTGGCTGGAGATGTACGCGGACACGGACGACGCCGGACACACCGTGTTCCGCCAGCGTGCCCTGTTTCATCCGCGAGGACTGCTCGGTCACGCGTACTGGTGGAGTGTGGCTCCCTTCCACGCCGTCGTGTTCGGCGGTATGGCCCGCAACATCGCTCGGGCGGCGGTGGCGGACGCGACGGCCCGTGCCCGGGAACGGGCGCCCAGGCCCTGACGTACGCCCTGACGTGACCCGCGAAGTCCGCCCCCCGGCCCGCCCTGCTCCCCGCTGCCTCGCCACGCGCTTCACTCGCCCGCGACCACTACACATAAAGGCAGAATAAGCGCAGAATGGACCTACGCGGCGCTTACCGCATACCCCACCAGACGCGGTCAGGCCAGCGGAGTTCAAAGGAGTCGAGTCATGGCCAACGTCTCACACAGGAGTGACATCACCAGCCACCCCGATGCAGCCGAGATGCAGGATCGGTACTCCCGCATGCTCGGTGGCCGCGATGTGGCGCTCGTGGACGGACCGGTGTTCCTGCTCGGTCTGTACTGCGCCGTGTCCCCGTGGATTCTCCACTACACGACCAGCCAGCCGGCGCTGGTGCCCCACAACCTCATCGTGGGCATCGCGATAGGTCTGCTGGCCCTCGGCTTCACCGCCGCGCCGGAGAGGATGTACGGCCTGAGCTGGGCCATGTGCGCGCTCGGAGTCTGGATGATCATATCTGCGTGGATCGTCGGCGACAGCCCGGACGCCGGTGTCGTGGTCAACAACATCATCATCGGCTGCCTGGCGCTGCTGCTGGGGCTGGTGTGCGCCGGCGCATCCGCCAAGGGCGGCACCCGTGCGGGACGCACGCCATAGGTGTAGAACAGGACGCCCGCGAGGGGTAACGGCGGGGGGCCCCCCCCCCCGGGGGGGGGGGGGCCCCCCCCCCCCCCCCCCGGCCACCCCCCCCCCCCCCCCCCCCCCCCCCCCCCCCCCCCCCCCGCCCCCCGGGGGGGGCCGCGGCGCGGCCCC
>NZ_JBIBEN010000011.1:0-207863 GCF_042955065.1 Streptomyces sp. NPDC012510 | reverse complement strand
GGGGGGGGGGGGGGGGGGGGGTGCGCCGCCCCACCCGCCAGGGGCGCCCCCGGGGGGGGACGCACGCCATGGGTGTACAACCGCCCCCCGGGGGGGGGAACCGGCGCCCGACCCGCTCCGGGGGGTCGGCCGTCGCCCGTTCGCCCCACCCTGGCCCTCCCTCCACCCACAACCGACCTCACAGGACCGGCCTCACGGGACCGCGTGCGGGACCGGCTTCGAGACCGACTTCGTCACCGGCTTCGAGAGCGAATGCGGCCCGAGGCGATATTCGTTCGCCCACGTCCACCACGGCCTTCAGACTGTCGCCGTGAGCCGAACCGTGAGCGCGTGGGTGACGTCGGGTGAGGACTTCCTCGGTGTGGCCGGACCTTTCCCCGTCACCACTCCGTGGTGGGCGGAGGTCGAACCGGTCGTGGGGCAGGTGGAGCGCGCACTCGGGGTGCCCGTGCTCGTCCTGCGCCTCCTGCGGGTCGACGGAGGCGAGGGCGGGCGGGACGGACATGTGACGTACCAGGTGGAGGCGTTGGAGCGACCCGGACTCGCCGGATTGAGTCAGCCACCCGACCACCACTGCCATGCAGTGGAGGACGACGCTCTTCGTGCCCCATGGGCGCGGGCCGACGGGTTGCGCGAACTGCTGGACTGGGCCTCGCGAACGCTGGCCGCGCTCGGGCGGCCCGTGACGGGGCCCGTCGAGCAGCGGCGTACATGGAACCTGGCGGGTCTCTTCCGGCTGCCCACCGCACGGGGCCCGGTGTGGCTCAAGGCCACCCCGCGTTTCGCCACGGACGAGGCCACGGTCATCGCCGCGTTCGCCCAAGTGGATCCGGGACTCGTACCGACGGTCCTCGCCGCGGGTGAGCGTCGGATGTTGCTGGAGCACATCCCCGGCGAGGACTGCTGGGCGGCCGACGCCGCCATGGTCGAGGCCGGGGTGCGCCGGCTCGTCGCGGCGCAGGCCGCGCTGGCCGACCGACGGCCGGCCGGGCTACGGGACCGGCGGGACCGGGTGCTGTGCGGGTTGGTGGACGAACTGCTCGACGGTGCTGTGGAGTCGGGCATCACGGAACAAGAGCGGGACGAGGTGAGAGGCTGGGCGGGCCGCTGGGAGCGGCTCGCCGACTGCGGGCTGCCCGACACCGTCGTGCACGCCGACTTCCACCCGGGCAACTGGCGCAGTGACGGCCGGCCACCGGTCGTCGTGGACTTCGCCGACACACACTGGGGCAACCCGGTCCTTGACTGTCTGCGGCTGTACGACTTCCTCCCTGAGGCGGTACGCCCGACGGCCGTTCGCGTCTGGGCCGACGCCTGGAAGGCACACGTACCGGCGAGCGATCCCGCCCGCGCGCTCACCCTGGCCGAACCATTGGCGCACCTCGCCTACGCCGTGCGCTACCAGGAGTTCCTCGACGGCATCGAGGCGTCCGAGCGGCCCTATCACGAAGGGGATCCGGCCGCCGTGATACGCCGGGCGCTACGGTGCGCGGCGGACCCGACGCTGAGAATCGGACCGCGGGAGCGCCGTCGCGCTGCCATACTGCCCCGATGATCAACGTGCCTACCGCTGTGCTGGACTCCTTGCACGGGCTCGCCTTCGGTGACGCCTTCGGTGACCGTTGGTTCGGCATCTTGCGCCGGGACGGTCCGGCGGCCCTGGAGGCGCGGACGCCGCCCCCGGAACCACTGTGGCGGTGGAGTGACGACACCGCCCAGGCACTCGTTCTCGTCCGGGAACTGGCCGAGGGCCTCGGCACCGTGGACCAGGACCGCCTCGCCCTGCGCTTCGCCGCCGCCTACGCCGACGACACACACCGCGGTTACGGAGCCTCGATGCATGATGTGCTTCGTCGGATCAGGGCGGGCGAGCCGTGGCCGGAGGTGGTCGCCGGACAGTTCGGCGGCCAGGGCTCCTGGGGCAACGGAGCGGCCATGCGTGCGGCTCCCCTGGGTGCCTGGCACCCGGCCGACCTCGACACGGTCGCCGAACAGGCCGCCCGCCAGGCACTGGTCTCGCACCATCACCCGGAGGCCGTCGCCGCGGCGGTGGCGGTCGCCCTCGCCGCGGCGCTCGCGACCCGCAGCCGTGACGGGCACGCCCCGACCCGGCCGGACTTTCTTCGGACGGTCGCCGCACGACTCCCCGACAGCGACGTCCGGTCGGGAGTGCGCATCGCGGCGCGGATGCCGGAGCACACCTCGGTCCGGCATGCCGCGGAGGTCCTGGGCTCCGGCTATCGCATGTCCGGCCCCGACACCGTCCCCTACGCCCTGTGGTGCGCGGCAGGGCACCTCGACGACCTGCACGAGGGCCTGTGGCTCACGGTCGCCGGGCGTGGGGACATCGACACCACCTGTGCCATCGCGGGCGGGGTGATCGCCGCTCGCACGGGCGTCGCCGCGCTCCCCCCTGCCTGGCACCCGGCCCGTGAACCGCTGCCCTCGGTCGTACCAGGGATATGACGGCGTGACAGGCGGGTCGCAGACGGGTGGCCGGCAGCCGTCGCATCTCCGCCTCGGGTACAGGTCTGCGCCGCTCTCGGTGAACGGGTCCGGTTGCACGCTCCACAGCCGGAACACCTCGTCGAGCATCCGAGACCCCTTCCCCGCATGCAACGGGTCCGCGAGTCGGTCCCGGTCCCGTCGCCCCTCGCGTGGCACCGGTCCACTCCGCCTCCGTCAGGCGGACGGGGTGGCGACCCGGTGAAGAACGTGCGGCGAGGAGGGGACTGCACTCGCGTTCGAAGGGCACTCGCACGGTTGCGGGGATCCGGACGACAAGGGGCGGAGAACAGATGGAGATCGACGGCATCATCAGTGCCATCGTCATCGGCATTGTCATTGGCGTACTCGGCCGACTCGTCGTGCCGGGCCGGCAGCGCATCGGCATCCTGCTGACGATCCTCGTCGGCATCATCGCCGCGCTGATCGGAACCGCGATCGCCGCCGGGGTCGGCGTGGCTGACACCGACGGCGTCGACTGGGCCGAGTGGCTCATCCAGATCGGGCTGGCGGCGCTGGGCATCGCGGCGCTCGACCGCACGAAGGCGCGGCACTGAGGGGACGGGACGACGGTCGGCGGCCGTGCCGGGCTGCTGCCCACAGCGTGTTCCCGCACTCCAGAGCTTCGTGGCCGAGTTCGCTAACGATACGACCTCTGGTGAGCCCGGAGTCGTTCGACGGCACCCCTGCAACGCCTGGTCCGAACGATCGGTGTCAGCGCCGGCACCGTGGGCCTGCTCGTCATGCGTGCCGGCCTGTAGGTGCGGCCGGCCTGTAGGTGCGCGGCACGTACGCCGACCGGCGGGATGCGTGTACAGGGCAAGGATTCGGCCGTCATCGAGAGCGGTCACTGCCGCCGGGATCGTCTGCTTTCGGTGACGAGAGCTCGTAGGTAGTCCAACCGAGCCCGGAAGCCCGGGAGTTGTCAGTCATCCCCCCACTCGTCAGGGAGAACAGACTCAGCACCGCCGGTACGAACTCCCTCTCGGGCGAACATCACAGTGGGAAAGGGTTCTCGCCCGAGGGAGACGAAAAGTAGCTTGTGCTGCTGATCAGCTTGTTCTTCTTGTATGCGAAAGAGGCTTCGCCGTGGGGCGTCCCGAACTACCGGTCGACCCGGCGGCCGGTCCCGTGCAGCGACTCGCCCATGATCTTCGGGAGTTGCGCGTTTCGGCAGGTGGCGTGTCGTACCGGACCATGGCGAAGAAGGCCGGCTTCTCGGTGACGACCCTGGCGAAGGCCGCGAGCGGCGAGCGACTGCCGTCGTTGGCCGTGCTCAAGGCGTACGTCCAGGCATGCGGGGAGGACCCCGTTCCGTGGGAGGCGCGGTGGGCGGAGGCCGAGGCGCTGGCCGGGGAGGAGAGACAGGAGGATACCGACGCCGCACCGCCCTACCGTGGTCTCGCGCGCTTCGAGCCGGACGACCGTGAGCTGTTCTTCGGCCGGGACCGACTGATCGACGAGCTGGGCGAGTTGGGGTGCGGGTCCCCGTTCGCCGTGGTGTTCGGGGCGTCCGGCAGCGGCAAGTCCTCCCTGCTGCGAGCCGGTCTGATTCCCCCGCTGCGGGAGAAGATCGCGCAGCAGGGGCGTAAGGCGGTGCTTCGAATCCTCACTCCGGGAGCCCGGCCCGCCGCCACCTACGGACATCTGCTGACGCCGGCGGCCGACGATCCGGAGAGCTGGGTGGTGGTGGATCAGTTCGAGGAGGTCTTCACCCTCTGCCGCGAGCGCGCCGAGCGGGACCGCTTCCTCGACCTTCTGCTCGCCGCCCGCGCCCCGGGAAGCCGACTGCGTGTACTCATAGCCGTACGGTCCGACTTCTACGCGCGGTGCGCCGAGCACCCGCGGCTGGCGGAGGCGCTGCACGGCAGCGGACTCCTGGTCAGGTCCATGACCGCCGACGAACTGCGTGAGGCGGTGATCGGTCCCGCGCAGGCGGCCGGGCTCATCGTGGAGCGGACACTGACCGCACGGATCGTCGAGGACGTACTCGACGAGCCCGGCGGACTCCCGATGCTGTCCCACGCCCTGCTGGAGACCTGGCGGCGGCGCAAAGGACGGATGCTGACCCTGGCCGCGTACGAAGCGGCCGGCGGGGTGCGCGGCGCGATCGCGGCCAGCGCCGAGGAGGCGTACGGGGAACTCTCACCGGCGCAGGCGCACGCTGCCCGGCACCTGCTCCTGCGGATGGTCGAGCCCGGCCAGGGCAACGCCGACACCCGCCGCCCGCTCACCTGGGAGGAAATGGCCGGGTGGGAGGACCCCGACGTGCGAGCCGTCGCCGGGCGGCTGACCCGGGCCCGGCTGCTGACCACAGACGACGACGGAGTACACCTCGCCCACGAGGCACTCATCACCTGCTGGCCGCGGCTGCGCGAGTGGATCGACGCGGACCGGGAGCGGCTGCGCCACCATCGGCAGCTGACCGACGCCGCCCGCACCTGGCTGGAGCACGACCGCGACCCGGGCACGCTCTACCGGGGCACCCGCCTGGCGCGGGCCGAGGAGCTGTTCGCGGGCGACGGCGGCAGCAGCGACGACGGCTACGTCGGCGGCTACGACGGTCTGACTTCCGAGGAAACGGCCTTCCTGATCGCCGCTGCGGACCAGCGGGCGGCGGAGGAGCGGGCCGTCACCCGGGCCCGGCGCCGGAGCCGCACGCTCACGGCCTCGCTCTGCGCCGTACTGGCGGTGGCCCTGGTCGTCGGCCTGACCGCCGTACGACTGCGTCAGCACAGCGAGCAGCAGAGCACCGACACCGCGGCCCGCCGGGTGGCCGCTGTCGCCGAGGCTCTGCGGACCACCGACCCGCGCACCGCGATGCTGCTCGGCGTGGCAGCATGGCGGATCTCTCCGCTGCCGGAGTCCCGCCGAGCCCTGCTGGGCGCGCTGGCCCAGCGCGAACTGGGCAACTTCACCGACCCGGCGCCAGGTGACGAACCGAACCGGTTCCTCGACAGCTCCGGGCGCACTCTGCTCAGCGTCGGCGACAACACCTGGCGGACGTGGGATGTGGGCACCCACCGCCGTATCGCCTCCGGGCCGTTACCTCAAGGGGCGATACTCGGCGCGGGTCCGGGCGGCCGGGTGCTCGTCCTCCAGACCGCCCAGCAGACCCAGCGACTGTGGGACACCCGAAGGAAGCGCTGGATCGGGGACCCCCTGCCGTTCAGGGACACCGTGAGCTTCGGGGCAAGTGGCCGCACCTACCTGGTGAGGAGCCCGGACGACGACGGGGCCGGGCTCTACTCGGTCACCGACGGCCATCTGGTCTTCCGGACCCCGTCGACCGGTAGGGGAGAGCTCACCCAGGCGGCGGCCGACGACGACCGGCTGCTGGCCGTCTGCCCGCGCGGCCGGGCCCCGCAGGTCTGGGACACCTCCGCGCGCAGCGTCCGGCGCGGTGCCTGGACGAGCGCTCGGGGTGTCTGTGGTGACGACACCCTGCTGGGCCTCACCAGCGGCCGGCTCCTCGCTCTCTCCGGGGACCGGGTGCGTGTATGGGACACCGCGTCGGGACGAGAGCTCGGCGACGTCGCCCACCCGGGTGCCTTTGGCGCCGTCGTGAGCGCGGACGGCTCTTTTCTGGCGACCGGCGGCGTCCAGGAAATCAGAGTGTGGCGGCTGCCCACCGGCGGCGGCGCCCCCGTTTTCCGGCACTCCCTGGACAACGAGTCGCTATCCGGTCTCGCATGGGACTCCTCGCGGCCCCTGCTGCTGTACCTCGAAGGGGGCACGGTTCACACTCTCGACCTGACCTCCACGCTCACCCGCGCCCGGCGCAAGAGTCCGCTCGCCGGGGTGCGGCTCAGCCCGGACGGCAGGACGCTCGCCACCGCCGAACGTCGCGGTGACGGCTACCTCTTCCAGCTGCGGAGCACGCGCGACGGCCGTCTGCTGCGCACCCTGCCGGACCCGTCACGTCCCGACTCCCACATCGGCACACCGACCGTCCCCTTGGACGTCACCGAGCCGTTGCTGTCCTTCAGCCCCGACGGCGACACGTTCGCGTACGGAGTCTCCGTCCCCGGCTGGGACCAGGTGCCTCAGCGTCTGACGGTGTGGGACGTGGCCGCCGGACGGGCGAAGACCACGGTGGACCTGGCGACGGCGTCCGCGATGCCGACGGACGCGATCGCCCTGGGACCGGGCGGTCGTACGCTCCTCACCGCACGTCTGACCGATGGCGGCTACGTCAACGAGACATGGGACACCATGCGGCAGCGGAGGACGGCGCTCCTGCCCGGCCCGGCTGGTGTTCATCTGGCCGTCAGCCCGGACGGCGGGCTCCTCGTGACCAACAACCGCGTCGTCCGAGCGGGCCGGTCCCGCACCCAGGACCTCGTCCAGCGCGAGGGCATCGGAGCCATCGCCTTCGCGCCCGACGGCTCCGGCTTGGCTGCGGGCGACTGGACGGGACGGGTGGCCGTCTGGGACGGCGACCTCCGACACCGCGCGGGCATCCTGAGGAACGTCTTTCTGACGCCCGTCGATCCGTCCTCCGACTCGGCCGAGTTGATCACGACTCTCGCCTTCAGTCCGGACGGCGGCACGCTCGCCGTGGGCGGCGACGCGGGCACCGTCCAACTCTGGGACATCGCGACCCAGCAACCCCTCGGCCCTTCTCTGCCCACGTCGGGGGAGGGAGTCGACACCCTCGCCTTCAGCCCGGACAGCACCACGCTGTACGCGGGCGGCGCACGCGTCCCGCTCCAGCGGTTCGTCGTGGATCCCGACCGAGCGGTATCCCTTGTCTGCTCCCGTGCCGGGAACACGGAGTTGACCCGGGCGCAGTGGCACACGTACCTGCCAGACCAGCCGTACCAGCGGGTCTGCCCCTGACCGCCTCCGTGGATCATCAAAGTGGCGGGCAGTCTGTTTCGCTACCGTGCCTGGGCTGTCGCCGCCATCGCTGTGCGGCACGTGCGCGGCGCCAGTCCGCGGGCAATGAGGTCTTCGGCCCGGGTACGAAGACGGCGAGCGTCGAGGAGTCGCCGTGCACCGGTGGCGTCCCGCACCGGCGCGGCGCCCGCCCGATGTTCCTCAAGATCGATACCAGGCCGAGCTGCGCGGCTGGCTCCGCGCCCCGTCACTCGCGCGGACCGCACGCGTCCGCGTCGCGCCGTCGGGGCGAAAGCCACTGAGTAGCGGCGGGAAGCCGCATCGGCCCCATATCGGTACGAACAACATGAAGTCCGATGCTCCGGAGTTGTATGCGGCGGCAACAGGGGCCTGCCAAACAAACTCCTAGCTGTGAGCGTGAGCAAGATCGCCGCACGTCGAACCACCGGAGCACACCATGCCCACCAGTGTCCTCATCACGGTCACCCTCTCCGTACTTCTCGGGATTCTGGTGATCTTTCTTCCGCTCGGGGGCACCGACAGATCCGCATCGACGGCGGCGGACCATATGCCGATCGACGCCGAGACCGTCGCAGGCCGGACACACGTCGACTTCCCCCTGGTCCACTGGAACATCAGCGGCGGCTCAGGCGCCTACCTGACGATGCTCGACCAGCTGCGGAACCTCTCCGAGACCTCCGCCGACAGCCGCCGCACACCCCACGCCGACACCGGGGTGAACACCGTCATCACCGACAACACGTTGACCCGGGAATTCGCCGACATTGTGATCAGCTGTGACAACGACACCCCAGCGGTGCATGCAGTCATACGGTTCAGCGACTTCCACGTCGTGCGGTTCTTCTCCAGCGACACCCCGCACGGCTTTGCCCTGAACCTTTCCCCCGATGTCCCCCGCAAGGACGACGTCACCAATGACGACTGGTTCGTCGGCAAGGAGGGCTACGACGCCCTCGCCCGCGTCGCGAATCAGTCGTTGACCGCCGTCAACCTGAGCGAAACCAGTCTTGAGAACAGCCTCAGGGATCTTGGCATCCGCAGCACCGACCGCACCGCCCAGGCGCGCGGCATACTGCGCTACCTGATCGCCATCACCAAGGCCTCCCGGTTCCGCCCCATCGCCACTCACATCGCGAGCGGCATGGACAACGGGTCCGACGTCTTCCTCACCGCACAACACGTCGGCGCGATGCGCAATTAGGACTTGCCCCGTCGATCATGCGACTTCTGCGCGTCAGGACGGGGAGCGGGGCGGCGGGCGTAGCAGGGTCCAGGGCGCCGGCGGCCGCTGTCGGCCCCGCGGCTCACGCGTCAATCTTGTGAGCCGCGGGGCCGACGGAACCGCATGTCAGTCCGTGCTGAGGGGAATCCTCAGCCGCACCCGGTAGCCGCCCTGCGCGGTGGGGCCCGCGTCCAGGGTGCCGTGCAGGATGTCGGCCCGTTCCCGCAGACCGACCAAGCCCTGCTGCGAACCGGGCAGGGAGAGGGAGGGGCGCGTGGGAGGGGTGTTGGTGACGGTCACTCCGATGCCGTCGCCGTCCTGCCACAGCTCGACGCGGGCGTTGGCGCCGGGGGCGTGCTTGCGGACGTTGGTCAGCGCCTCCTGAACCGTGCGGTAGAGGGCGCGTTGGGCGGGTGTGCCCACGGTGGGCGGCAGCTCACCCGTCAGCTCCGTGTGCGTGCCGCTGGATGCCACCAGTTTGCGCAGGTCGGCCAAGGTGGGCTGCGGCGTCAGCTCGGTGGCGTTGCCGCCGGAGGCGCGCAGCAGTGTGACCATGGTGCGCAGCTCGTCGAGGGTGGTGACGCTCAGCGAACGGATCGTGCGGGCGGCCTCCTTGGCGTCCGCGTCCTTGGCGGCGACCTGCAACGCCCCGGCCCGTACGGCGATCAGGCTGACCTGGTGGGAGACCACGTCGTGCATCTCGCGGGCCAGCTGGGCGCGTTCACGGGCGAGCACGGCCTGGGCGTGCAGGGTCCGCTCGTGCTCCCTGGCCTCCTCGACCTCGGTCAGCCGCCGCGCCAGGTCCCGTCGTGCCTGGAGAAGCTGGCCGAACAGGACCGGGGCGACGCTGGTTGCCAGGCCGTACACGAAGAAGACCAGCGTCATGGTCCGGTCGGCCTCGGCCAGGGGCCACGGAGTGCTGCTCGCGACGGCGGCCAGGACGACACACACCGCGAGGAGAGGGCGGTTGCGGGAGCGTTCGGCCAGGGTGAACAGCGCCGCGAGCACAGCGACGGCGACATCCTGCATCAGCGCGATGGGCAGGGTGATCAGGAAGACGCCGAGCGGGAACCTGCGCCGGAACGCCAACGCGGCGCAGCCGACCGCGGCCAGCGTGACCTCGGGACGCGTGTACACCCACATGTCCACCACCAGCACATCCACGGCCGCCACCGCCGCCAGGACGATGTCGACGACCGGCGCGGGAACCCGCTGCCACACGGCACGTGCACGGCTCATCCCCCGACCTCCGACCGCGGGCGCTCGTCGAGCAGCCCGGCCCGCTGCGCCAGCAGCGCGGCCTGCACCCGGCTCGCCACCCGCAGCTTCGTGAGGATCGCGCTGACGTGGTCCTTGACCGTGCCCGCCCCCAGGTGGATACGCGCCCCGATGTCGGCGTTCGAGAGCCCCTCCGCCACCAGGACGAGGACGTCGCGCTCCCGCGCGGTGAGCAGCCGGACCCGCGCCGCCTCCTCGTCGACGGCCGCCTCGGTGCCGGGGTGGCTGTGCAGCAGGGCCCGCGACGCCTTGGCAGAGAGCACCACACCGCCCGCGGCCAGGGTGCGCACCAGGTGGGCGAGCTGTTCCGGCTCGGTGTCCTTGAGGAGGAAGCCGGCCGCGCCGGAGTTCAGCGCGGTCAGGACGTACTCGTCGGCGTCGAACGTGGTCAGCATCGCCACCACCGGCGGATCCGGCAGCGTCCGCAGCTCACGCAGGACGGTGAGCCCGTCGACGTCCGGCATCCGGATGTCCAGCAGCACCACGGCGGGCCGCTCCCGGCGGACCGCCTCGACCGCCTCGCCGCCACTCGCGGTCGCGACGACCTCGATGTCCTCGGACGCGCCCAGAATGAGTTCGAAGCCCGAGCGGACCAGTGCCTCGTCGTCGACCACCACTACCCGGATCACGCGCCCCGCCTCACCTTCGTTCATGCCGTCCGGCCCATGCCGACTCGACCCTAAAGCCATACAGAGCTCTTGCGGCCTGCGAGCGGCAGCTCCAGCCACACAGCGGGGTAGCACCCACCAGTCGGCAGGGAAGACGGCAGCCTCCTGCCGGATCCGCAGCTAGTGGCCGTCTACCGGTGGCAGTGCCGGCAGATGGGGGCGCGGGGTGTGGCGCGGGCGGCAGGACGTGTTGGGGGTGGACCGGCCGACCCCCGCAGGCGGTTTGAAATGAAGTGGCGTCGCTGGTGCCCTGTTGCTTGGATGCCCGGCGTGACTTCTGCTGCTTTTGACGATCATCCTGAGCGGGCGTTGCTGGACCGGCTCGAGGAGTACTACGACGCGGTCCCACGCCACGGTGCCCGAGTCGAGGACCACGGGCCGCTGACCCTGTTCGTGCGGGAGGGCCAGGGCTGGCCGTTCTACGCACGTCCCGCACGGGGATGGACCGGACCGCTGGAGGTCACCGACGTGCAGAAGGTCCGTGCCCGCCAGCGGGAACTAGGGATCCCGGAGAGTTTCGAATGGGTCGCCGAGACCACGCCCACGCTGCGGGCAGCAGTCGAGGAGTCGGGCCTCGTGGTCCACGAACATCCGCTGATGGTGCTCGATCCCGGTACTCCCGCAACTCCATTGGAGGGGTTGTCCGGCAGCATATCCGTGCAAATCGTAGGCGCGGACGATCCGATACTGCCCGGCGCGCTGGCCGTTCCTCACCTCGCCTTCGCCGAGCCTGGAAGCCACATCGGTCTCGCGGGCACATCGCATCTGGCGGAAGCGATCGACGCCCACGTCGCCGACGGATCGGTGGAACGCATGATCGTGCGTATCCGGGCAGGCCTGACGGCGGTCGCCGCAGCTGTCGAGCATGGATCAGCGCTGTCCGCAGGCCAGCACCAACCGCTCGCAGAAGTCAGCGAGATCGTCGGCGTCGGAACGCTTCCCGCAGCTCGCCGTCGCGGTCTCGCACGCGCGGTCACCGCGGCACTGGTGGCCGACGCCCGATCACGGGGTGCGGCGACCGTCTTCCTGTCGGCAAGTGACGACGACGTCGCGCGGGTCTACGCCCGACTCGGCTTCCGCAAGATCGGTACGGCGCTGATCGCCGAACCTGCCGAATAGGTCGGCCCCGCCCACTTCGCAGTGCTTTTACTTCTGACCGACATTTTCGGGCTCTGTGATCGACAAGTGGCGTCCAGACTCGGATACAGGCGGTGTCCGTTTTCCCCTACAAAGCCCCAGTTCCGGCAATGAAGTCGGTCCTACCTTTCCGCCCTGTCGACTTGGAGGAGAGCAGCAAGGAATCGGCTCAGCGGCCGGTTTCTGTGTCCTGCCGGGCACAGGCGGGCAATGTGAGGACGGTGGCCCACCGCCTCAGGGCGGCGTTCCAAGGGTGAGCTGCCGTCATCCAAGGACCGCCCATACACCCAGCCGCAGAACCGTGTGATCACCCAGGCGGGCCGAGCGGCTCCAGGGGATGCGCTCCGTCACACGGTCACGGCGACGAGGGCCGGGAAGACGGTGCCGCACTAGGATCCGGGACATGGCACTGACGACGCACGACGTGGACCGGTTCGAGGCGACCAGGCCCCGTCTGGAGGCGATCGCCTACCGCCTCCTCGGCTCGGCGAGCGAGGCGGAGGACGCCGTACAGGAGACGTTCCTGCGCTGGCAGGCCGCCGATGCCGACCGGATCGAGGTGCCAGAGGCCTGGCTGACGAAGGTGCTCACCAACCTGTGCCTCAACCAGCTCACCTCGGCCCGCGCGCGCCGGGAGACCTACGTGGGCCAGTGGCTGCCCGAGCCGCTGCTCGACGGCGACCGGATGCTCGGACCGGCCGACACCGCCGAACAGCGCGAATCCGTCTCGTACGCGGTGCTCACCCTGCTGGAGCGCCTCACCCCCAACGAGCGGGCGGTGTACGTGCTGAAGGAAGCCTTCGACTACCCGCACCGGGAGATCGCCGAGATCCTCGACATCAGCGAGGCCGCCAGCCAGCAGATCTTCCACCGCGCGAAGAAGCACGTGGCGGCGGGCAAAACCCGTACGGAGATCGACGAGGCGGCGGCCCGGCGGATCGTCGAGGAGTTCCTCGCGGCGGCCACCAGCGGGAAGACCGAGCCGCTGGTCAAGCTGCTCACCTCGGACGCCATCGCGGTCGGCGACGGCGGCGGAAACGTCCCGGCCCGCGCCAAGGCGTTCGAGGGCGCCCTCGCGGTCGCGAAGTTCATGCGGGGCCTGTTCAAGCCGGCCCCCGTCAAGCGGGCCATGGTCGGCGGCTCACCCGAGATCCACGTCTCGACGGCCAACGGCGGCCCCGCGATCCTGGCGGTCGTCGACGGCCGGGTCGTCGGGGTCATCTGCCTGGAGATCGGCGCGGAAGGGATCGTCGCGTTCCGCAGCCAGGTCAACCCCGACAAGCTGCAACGCGCGACCGAGGTGTGGGCGGCCACCGAGCACAGGGAACCCCTGTTCCACGCCTTCTGACGAACGCCGTCCGAACACCTCTTCGTACGAGACGCCTCTCCGACGCGCTTCGACGAACCGGTCACACCTTCCAACCGAGAGTGTGATCTGCTTCACATCCTGTTCCTGTCAGGAAACCACGGGCTGCCCGGTTCAAGGGGCGTGACCGAGCAAGGGCAAGCGTCGGACCCGCGCAGACAGGAGCAGGAAATGCAGCACCGCATCATCGTCCTCGGAGCCGGCTACACCGGAGCCACCGCCGCCGGGCGCCTCGCCAAGCGACTGCACCGCGCAGACGTCGCCATCACCCTCGTCAACGCCGAGCCCGACTTCGTCGAACGCGTCCGGATGCACCAGCTCGCGGTCGGCCAGGAGCTCAAGCCCCGGCCCTTCGACGAGATGTTCGCAGGTACCGGCGTCGAGGTGAAGCTCGCCAAGGTCGCCGGTATCGACGCCGACCGCAGGACAGTCACCGTCGTCGACACGCACGGCACCGGGAGGCAGGAAGTGCGGTACGACACCCTCGTCTACGCCCTCGGCAGCGGCTGGAACCCCCAGGGCGTCCCCGGCACCGCCGAGCACGCCCATGAGATCTCCAGCCGCCCCGGAGCGCTCCTGCTGCGCGAGCGGCTGGCCCGGCTGGACGCGGGACAGCCCGTGGTGGTCGTCGGCGGCGGACTCACCGGCCTGGAGGCGGCGACCGAGATCGCCGAGACCCGCCCGGATTTGGACGTGGCCCTCGTGGCCCGCGGCGGCTTCGGCGACTGGCTCTCCGACAAGGGCCGAGGACATCTGCGGAAGGTCTTCGCCGGGCTCGGCATCACCGTGCACGAGCACACCGCCGTCACCGCCGTCGAGGCCGACCGCGTCCTGACCGACGGCACGTCCGTCCCGGCCGCGGTCACCGTGTGGGCCACCGGCTTCGCCGTCCACCCGGTCGCCGAGGCCAGCACGCTGGAGGTCTCCGGCACGGGTCAGATCGTGGTCGACGGGACCATGCGCTCGCTCTCGCACCCCGAGGTGTACGCCGTCGGTGACGCGGCCTTCGTGAAGGGGCCCGGCGACAAGCCGCTGCGGATGTCGTGCGCCTCCGGCGTTCCCACCGCTTGGCAGGCCGCTGACACCATCGCGGCCCGCCTGACCGGTGGAAAGCTCCCCAAGATCCCGATCCGCTACTTCCAACAGTGCGTCTCGCTCGGGCGGAAGGAGGGCCTGATCCAGTTCGTCACCGCGGACGACCGGGCCGTCCCCAAGGCCCTCACCGGCCGCCTCGCCGCCGTCTACAAGGAACTCATCTGCAGGGGCGCGGCCTGGGCCATCGCCCACCCGACAGTGGGCATGCCGGTCCGCCGCCGCCGAACGGTACAGCCGGCGGGCCGGACGGATCAGGCGGGTCGAGCGGATCAAATGGGGCGGACGGGCTCGGGGAGCCCGGCAGGGCATGCGGACTCGGCGGCGAAGGCCGCGGTTTGAGCCGTACGGCGGCCGACGGACGACATGGCCCGGCCCGTACGGGGCGGCCTGGCCGGACAACGGAGCGGGGCCCTCGACAAGAGGGTCCAGCCCCGCTTCCGTCCCACGCCACCGGCGCGGACCCCCTCCACCTCGCACACGTCTTCTCCCTCGGCGCCAAGACCAGCCCCCGCTACACGACCGCGGTCGCCGTCTCGGCTGCCGAACACGAGTCGCGCGCCCGCTGAGCTGGAACTTTAAGGGCGGCGTGCCCAGAACAGGGCATGTCCGCCGTCGCCCTCAGGGATGAACTCCTCCCGTTCGACCATCAAGCCGGCCTGTTCGATCCACTCACGGTTGGTGGCAGCATCCGCATGGCTCCACCACATCGGGGCGCCGCCCCCGAGCCAGTTCTCCTCGGTTCCGGTCCACTCGCCGTGTCCCGTGGTGGCCACGAAACAGCCTCCCGGGCGGAGCCACCCAGCGATCTTCCGCAGCAGGGGCGGCTGCTCAGCCAGTGGAATATGGATCAGGGCGAAGAAGGAGACGACGGCGTCGAAGGACGCGGCGCCGAAGGAGACAGCCGTGGCGTCAGCGTGGACGAACTCTGCCTGAAGCACCCGCTCGCGGGCCCGGCGGATCTGCACCTCGCTGATGTCGATGCCGGTGACCCGGCAGCCGGCGGCGGCCAGAGTGTGTGCGACCGGCACCCCACTGCCGCAGCCCAGGTCCAGCACCGTCCCACCGGCCGGGATCCGCTGGCAGAGGTCGCCAAGCAGTGACTGGTACTTCGTCTCGGCGCCGTAGGCCTCGTCGTAACGCAAGGAGACGGCGTCGTACCCACGTCGGACCAGGTCCTTCGGATCTGTGATGTCCACGGTCGAGACGTTAACCAGGGGTCCCAGCCAAGGCGAACAAATATCTCGACATCCGGCCGGATGGTGCAGTTCTCCCCACCGTGTCACTGGCCCAGCGGACACCTTCGTCGTCGACCTCCACCCGGATGATGTCGTCGCTGGCGACTCCGCGTACGAACCACGGCGTGTTGTCCAGCCGCACCGTCCCGTCGCCGAGGTCCACCGTCCACAAGCTCTCCACGCTCGGCTGGCGGCCAAGCCGTCCTCATCCATCTCCACACGAGTGGACCTTCACGTGGTCGTCTCCGATGCCCGTCACCACAACATCATCCGCATCCGTCCGCACCGCTCAGCCCCCGGAACTACGCACTACCGGCGTCGTATCGACACACCGATACCTGCCGACCGTGACGTGAACCCGCAGCAGCACGACGACAGCGCGATGTCCCGCTCACCCTTTCGCACGCGGCGCCACCCTCCTGCTCGCGCGCCCCTTGGTCGGTCCCGCGTTTCCTCGTCCTGCGGAATGACAATGGCCTGCGCTCACTCCCCCACACCACTGGAGACATCCATGCCCACGCCACCGCCCGCGCCCATGCTGGCCATCAAAGGGACGTATCGAGTCATCAACACCCGGCCGGACGGCGACACCGTCTCCTTCCTGCCCCAGGATCCTGGCTTCTGGTGCGACGTGCCCGGCAGGAACCGGGTCGAGCGCAACAGCCGTGGCGGCGGTACTGTCCGGATGGACGCCATCGACGCGCTGGAGACCCACTACAGGGGGGTCGGCCCCAAGGAGGTGCACCAGCCGCTGCACCTGGGCGCTCGCGCGGCCCGCGAGGAGTTGCTGTCCTGGCTGGGCTTCGGCAGCATCCTCATGGACGAGCGGGAGAAGGTCACCGCCTCCACCCCGGAGACCGTGCCCGGTTACATCCTCGCGAGCGGCGCCGACGTCTTCGGCCGCTGTGTCGCCCTGGTCGGCCGGGGCGACCTGCCGCCGGGCGTCAAGAACGGCCGACGCAGCATCGTGACCACCGACCATCTGCACCAGACAGCCAATCACCGACTCCTCGAACTCGGCCTGGTCTACCCGACCTTCTACAGCAAACTCCCCGAAGCGCTGCGCGAGGACATGGCCGAGACCACCCGGCGGGCACGGGCCACCAAGGCCCCCAACAGCGTGTGGGCCAAGGACGTGACCTTCGAGGACGGCGCCAAGATCGAGGACCTCACTTCCCTCACCGCGCACCAGGTGATCCTGCCGAAGCTGTTCCGCCGCCTCGTGGACTACATCCGCCTCTTCGGCCCGCCCCTGACCTGCTTCCCCGCATATCTGGCCGGCGAATACGAAGAGTTCCGCCTGTCAGGGCAGGAGGAGTCCTTCCATGGGCTGCAGCACGTCATCGAGATCACCGACAACACCATCAGGATGACCCGGCCGATCGAGGACATCACCCTCGTCGAGAAGTGACCCGCGGACGTCAGGTGGCAGTGGGCCACGTCCGCAGCAGTGCGGCGATCTTCCCGGCGGTGCAGGCGGGGTCGAGGAGCAGGTCCTTGAGGGCGACGGCGTCCTCGCGGGCCGGCTTGACGTGAACCCCTGCGGCCTCGAGGTACATGACGCCGGACGCGGCGGCGACAGCCATGTTGGAGCGCTCCAGCCAGCGGCAGCGGCCCAGCGTGTGCACCAGGGCGGCGGCTTTGGCGTAGGGGCCGTCGTAGACGGGCTGCTCGAACAGTGCGGCCCGGTGGCGGGCGACCGCCGAGACGGGAACGCCGTAGTCGTCCGGGGCCGGATCGTCCGCCCCGGCGGCCTCGGCGACCTGCAGGATCCACGGAACGTCGATGTGCAGGTCCATCAGGCCGCGCGCGCTCCCCGAGCCGTCTGCTGGGCGTCCTCGGCCTCGTCGAAGACCGTCTGGTGTTCGGCCAGAAAGCGGGCGGCCGCGTCCACCGCACGGGCACGCAAACCACTGGCATCGTCCTGCACCAGCCGGGCGAGGTAGTCCCCGATACTCAGTCCCAGGTCTGCGGCGCGCCTCTTCGCGAGTTCGGCAACGTCCTCATCCACGCGCGCGCCCAGTTGCGTCTTCGCCATATCAACATGGTAACAGCTGTTACCGAAGGGCGAGGGCGGCCATCGCGGGCGCGGCGGCCGTCCCCGCCGAGTTCCCGTCGAACAGGGCAGCACGGCGGGGCGCGGACCACCCGCTGGTCTTCGGGGGCACGCTCGGCGGCTGCCCGGTCCCACCGTCCGTCTCGCACATCCAACGCCGCGCGCGCCGGCGTGGGCGGGCGTCCCGCTCGCTCCCGTGATCACCGAGACTTCTTGGGGCGCTTGCCGGGCCGGTAGCTGATGCCGGGCGCCGTCCCGGCGATGGAGGCCGAGTTCATGCCACGGCGTAGTGCCCGAGGACCGGTTCCAGCAGGCCGAAGGCGGCGGCGGCCTCGTCCGCGACGACTGCGGCGACCTCGTCGTTCGTGCGACCGGCGAGGGTGCGCTCCTGGACGCGGCGGAACATGACGCGGTGCACCGCTGCGAGGAGGGCCGCGGCCGTCTGAGCGGTGATGTCGTCAGGGGCGGGCCCCGTGGCCTCGGCGAGGGCGGCGGCGAGTGCTTCTTCACGTCGGTCAGCAGCGTGCGCACGCTGGCCGTGAGGTCGGGCTCTCATGGACCATCCGGGAAAAGTCCAGGCCGGCGAAGCCGATGACCGAGTCCTGGGCGGCGACGCCGGCCTCGAAGTTACGGCGCAGCGCCCTGAGGGCGGACTCCCCGGTGTTGCGAGCGGCCACGGCCTCAGCCAGGCCCGCCACGAAGGCGTCCTGGTGATCGAGGGCCATGCCTTCCTTGCGCGGGAAGCAGTTCGTCACGGTCTTCTTGGCGACGCGTGCGGCGGTGGCGATCTCCGCGATGGTCGTCGACTCGAAGCCCTGGGCCATGAAGAGCCGGGTGGCGTAGCCGGAAATCAACTGTCGGGTCTCGCGCTTCTTGCACTCGCACAGTCCTGCACTCTCCACACCCATGCGCGATCTTACGCCGGTAGCAAAATTATGTTGCATGCAAACTTATCTCTGATCTAATCTCAGGTCGTCCTGACTTCGACGCGCACCGTCCGCTCCCCGCTCCCTCTCGCCCCGACCGAAAGAACCCGCGTGCAGATCACCGCTTCCACCGTCTCCCTCACCGGCGACGACGTGGCCGCGTCCCGCTCCTCATTCACCACCCACCTCGGCTACGAGGAGCGCATGGCGGACGGATTTTCCTCGCTGGGCCGCCCCGACGCCGCGGCCGACATAGTCCTGCGGGGCACGGAGGTCCTGCCTGCCGACCGACCAGCGCGATCAACGCGTCGGCGGGCTCATCCTGGCGTTCACGCTCGACACGGGCATCGCCCACGAAGAGGACAGGCTCCGGGCCGCGGGCGTCGACATCACGATGCCGCTGCGTGAAGAGCCGTGGGGTGAACGCCTCTTCCAGATCACCGACCCCAACGATGTCGCCGTCCAGTTCGTGGAGTGGGCCTCCCCCACGACCTGATCTCCGGCACTGCGGACAAGACGACCACTCCACGAAGGGCACTCATGCGCGAGCTCGTGTACTACATCGCCTCCAGCCTCGACGGCTTCATCGCCGGGCCGGACGGCGCGGACCCCACCGGCCCCGACGGCTTCTGGCCGATCGCACCGGACTACGTCCAGCGAATGGCCACCACGTACCCCGAGACCCTGCCCGCCGGGGCCCGCGAGGCGCTGGGCATCACAGCCGAGGGCACTCATTTCGACACCGTCCTGGAGGGCCGCAAGAGTTACGAGATCGGCCTGGGGGCGGGCGTCCCGGACGCCTATCCGCACCTGCGTCACCTCGTCTTCTCGCGAACGCTGACCGAGGTGCCCGCCCCGGCCGTGGAGCTCGTCGCCGACGATCCCGCGGCGAAGGTCCGTGAGCTCAAGCAGGAGGACGGCAAGGACATCTGGCTGCTCGGCGGAGCGGAACTCGCCGGTGCTCTCTACTCGGAGATCGACCGGCTGATCGTCAAGCTCAGCCCCCTCACCATCGGCGACGGCATACCCCTGTTCGCCCGTGGAACAGCCTTCGACCCCCGCCTCTGGCAGCTCACCGACCACACCGCACTGGAAAGCGGCGTCCTCTTCCTCACCTACCGGCGCGCGCCCGACTCCGGGGCACGAGGCTGACGCGGCAGCGGTCCGGGCCGTGGGAGGCGGCGCCGGCCCGTGTACGGGGACTGATCGCTCCGCCGCAGCGCATAGAGGGCCGGCCCCCGTCCGAGGGGGCCGGCCATGCCGGGCCGGACCGTATCCAGCGGGTGGTGAACCCGTGTCGAAGGGGATGCCGGCGAAGTCCTCGATGATGTTCGCCGGTTCGTGGTCGACAACCGGGGCAGAACAAGGCGGCCTGTCCGCGGCGGTCGGCGGGCGCCTTGCCGACCCGGTCTGGGACGGTGCGGTCACGGAACGGCCTAAGGGCTGCTGTGCGGCATGATCGGTGGGCGGGGTGGGAGCAGAACGGAAGGGGCGCCACGACTGTGAACGAGCAGGCGGAGATCTCGACGCCGAAGGACGCCGCGGACAACGCGTTAATCCTGGCCTTCGGGCGGTTGCAGGGGGCTGCGAACCGGCTGGAGTACATCATGGGCCGGGCCCTGGAGGTGGAGTGCGGCATCAGCCATCTGATGTTCGAGGTGTTGCTCATCCTCGGCAGAGGCGGGGAGCCGGGCATGTCGATGCGGGCCATCGCCCAGGAGCAGGTCCTGACCACTGGAGGAGCGACACGCCTGGTGGACCGCATGGAGGCGGCCGGCCTGGTCGAGCGGGTCGAGGATCCCGGTGACCGGCGCGGGCGGTTGGTGTACCTCACTCCACTGGGGGAGGAGACCACGGTCGCCGCTTCGCGAGTGCACCTGGAGAACATCAGGCGCTACTTCTTGGCGCCCCTGCCGGTCGAGGACCGGGAACGGTTCGCCGAGGACCTCCGCATGCTGAGCCATGCCGCACGGGACGTGCTGCCGCGGCTTCCCTGAAAGCGCTGCCTGGGGCAGCCTGTGCCGGACGCCACGGGAGCGGGCACCGGGTTGTGATGACGATCACC
This sequence comes from Streptomyces sp. NPDC012510, assembly GCF_042955065.1. Taxonomy (NCBI): domain Bacteria; kingdom Bacillati; phylum Actinomycetota; class Actinomycetes; order Kitasatosporales; family Streptomycetaceae; genus Streptomyces; species Streptomyces sp. NPDC012510. Next base: position 187,447 of record NZ_JBIBEN010000011.1, on the reverse strand, counting down.
GACCCCTAGAGAAATACCTGACACATCAGATACTGTTGTGTCAGATGAATCGCTCGCATCAAGGTGAGCGCCGCACCGTTCTGCCGAGGTCCTGGATGAAGCTCGTCTACGTTTTCGACGCTTACTGCGGCTGGTCTCACGGGTTTTCTCCGACGTTGCGCGAGGTGGCGTCCCGGCATCCGGAGCTCACGGTGGAGGTGGTCTCCGGCGGCCTGTTCACCGGTGAACGCCGGCTGCCCATCCGGGAGTTCGGTCATGTCCCCGGTGCCAACGCCAAGATCAGTGAGTTGACCGGCGCGGAGTTCGGTGACTCCTACCAGCGGTTGATCGCGGACGGTTCGTTCGTGATGGACTCCGAGGCCGCAGCCCGAGGTGTGGCCGCCCTACGCCAGGTCGCTCCCACGCGGGTGGTGGAGCTGGCCGCCACCGCGCAGCGGGCCTTCTACGTCCACGGCCGCAGCCTGTCCGAAACGGCGACCTACCGGGAGATCGCCGAGCAGATCGGGCTGGACGCGGACGCCGTCGCCGCCGCTTTCGAAGCGCCCGAGGCCCGGGCCACGGCCGAGGCCGACTTCGCGCGCGCCGCCGAGCTGTGCGCCCACGGCTTCCCCACGCTCCTCGCCGTCGATGGCGACCGCGCGACGACCCTGGCTCGCGGCCACGCCACCGCGGACGACGTCGCGCGGCGTCTCGCGGCCTCCCCCACCTTCTGACCTTGCCCCCGTCCCCACAGCCCTCAAGGAGACACTCATGAGCACCCTTTCCTTCAAGGTCTTCGACCTGGACTTCCCTGCCGGCAGCAAGAACAAGACCGCCACCCTCGTCACCGGTGAGAACGAGGCCCTGCTGATCGACGCCGCCTTCACGCGCGCCGACGGCCACCGTCTGGCCGCCGAGATCCTCGACTCCGGAAAGACGCTGACCACCGTGTTCGTCAGCCACGGCGACCCCGACTTCTACTTCGGTGCCGAGATCCTCGCCGACGCCTTCCCACAGGCGAGGTTCGTCGCCACCCCGATCGTCATCGAGCACATCAAGCACTCCTACGAGGGCAAGCTCAAGGCGTGGGAGGCCCTCGGCCCGAACCTGCCCACCCGACTGGTCGACCTGGAGCCCCTGACCGGTGACCTCACCCTGGAGGGCCACCGCTTCGAGCTCAAGGGTGGCCCGGCCACACTGTCCGACCGGCACTACCTGTGGCAGGCCGAGCACAAGGCGATCCTCGGCGGTGTCCTGCTGTTCCAGAAGGAGCACGTCTGGGTCGCCGACACACCCGACCCCGAGAACCGCGCCGCCTGGATCGACCTTCTGGACGAGATGGCCGCCCTCAACCCGGAACTGGTCGTGCCCGGTCATCGCCTGCCCGGCACCCCCGCCGACGTCTCCGCGATCACCGCCACCCGCGACTACCTCCTCGCCTTCGAGGAGGAACTCGGCAAGGCAGCCGACGGCACCGCGCTGACCGAGGCACTGGTCGAGCGCTACCCGGACAACGGCATGCTGATCGCCGCCCGGATCGGCGCGAAGGTCGCCAAGGGCGAGATGAAGTGGGGCTGAGCACCATGACGCACGACAGCACCGACTTCATGACCTCCGGCGCCCCGGCCGATGTCGTACGGCGGCAATACCTGGCCTCTGCGGCCGGTGACCTTCAGGCCCTGCGTGCCACGCTCGCCGCCGACGTGGAATGGACGGAGATGGCCGGCTTCCCGCTCGCCGGCACGTACCGCACCCCCGAGGGCGTCACGTCCAACGTGATGGAGAAACTCGGCCAGGACTGGGACGGCTGGACCGCCCACGACGACACCTACGTCGTCGACGGTGAGAACGTCGTCGTCCTCGCCCGCTATACGGCGACCAACAAGGCCACCGGCAAACCGATCGACGTCCGGGTCGCCCACCACTTCGTCGTCCGCGGCGGCCTGATCGTCCGGTTCGAGCAGTTCGTCGACACCGCGCTCGTCCGCGCCGCGATGACCGACTGACCTGCCGCGTCACCACCGCGCGCCGCGCCGCCCACCCGTCGCGGCGCGCGGCCAGCGTCCCTAAGAACCGCTTCTGACCTGGCCGGGCGTGCGAATACATCTCGTCGTTCCGGCTTCGGGCCCCCGTACACCGCAGCCGCAGCCACAGCCACAGCCACAGCCACAGCCACAGCCACAGCCACAGTGAAACATTCCACGCGGCAAAACGCTTCTACCCGGCTGGATTTCCGGATTCGACCGCCCGCGCAGGCGCGACGGACCACCTCTCCTCCCAGCTTGGCGACCTTGCTCAGAGCACGGCATGGTCCAGGCGCGGCGCCTGGGCGGCGAGCAATCCGATCAGCTCGTCGCGGCAGCGGCGGACGGTGGACTCGGACACGTCGTTGCCGCCGAGCACGTCGGCCAGGCGCTGATCGTGGCGCAGCACGGCCAGGACGATCACCGCGATCTTCCCGGCGGCAGGATTCGTCACCTGGACCGAAGCGACCTCAGATGGCGCCGCAGCAGATCGGTGAGGTGGCTGACGGTGCGCGTGGACAGAGGCAGACGGCGTTGGTACACAAGCGAGCAGGTGTCCTCGGCGCGCTCTTTGGTATGCGTCACACAATTCCAACAGCCGCCGGGGGCCCCGCGGTTACGCTCGGCGCGCTTACTCAGGGGCACGGCAAGCTACTGGGTGCTCCAGCGGTGCGGATGCTCGGGATCGTTGGGGCAGGCGAAGACGTTGAGCTCGCCCCACCGGCCCACAGTGACCTCCGTGGGAGTGGCGCAACGGTGAGTGGGCTGGTTCTGGTCCTCCAGCGGTCTCCAGCTGTCGCTGCCGCCGTCCCATTCCGAGCTGTCGATGGTCAGCAGCAGGTGCATCGGTGTCGTGCAGGTCAGGCAGTCCATGGGGTACGGGTCGGTCACGTGCCAGGAGGCGAAGCCGCCCACGCGCCAGCCGGGCGGGATGGACAGGTCGTACTGGTAGCCGAGCGGCTCTGCCGTGCTTTCGTCCGCCGTCTGCTCGGCTTCCTCTGCAAAGGCATCCTCCCAGGCATCGATCCGGGCGCACAGCTCCTCGGGCAGAAGGCCGGCAAACGGGTAGGTGACCACCTGCTCCGGGTGCAGCGCACAGGGTTCGGGCACGAAGCCATCGGCCCCGACGACCAGCGGCTGTGGCGGCGCGGTCAGCACCTTGCCGACCTCCCACGACCGCCGCCAGCGCAGGTGCAGCTCCAGGTCATACCGTCCCGGGCCGTGCGCGTTGAAGGGACACCAGAACACTTGAAGCAGATCGCAGTCGCCCGGCCCCGTAGGCAGATCGGGCACATCCCGCCGGTACAGCTGCGCAAGGCCGATCATTGGCAAAAGGTCGGTCTCGGAGGCCCCGGGGATCCGGTGCTCCCGGTGCAGCTCGCCCAGGAGCTCCCGTTCCTCCTTCGTCGGGCCGGGAGCCTGCTCGCGGGCCCATGCGAAAGCCAGAACCTGCCGATAGCGGCGGATGTCGGCCGGACGTCGACCACGCCCGCGGCCGTGTGCCTCGCCGCATACCGGCCATGGCTCGCCGGCCGGCCACAGCATGGGACCGCCCACAGAACTGGCCGAAAGGCCTGGTCTGCCCGGGCGCGGATGGAGCCGAGTTGTCGTCCCTCGAAAGGCGGCCAGCTCCGGGAAGAGCGCCTCGACATCGAGAGGGCGCGCGGGCGTGGTCCTCGTCATGGACACGACCTTAGACGCCTGAAAGCCCTGGCCACCGAGCATCCCCAGCTGCTAGACACCAGCACCGGCGCAGTCAGAGCCCGTTCAACAGAGCCACTCAGGCGGCTGCGTCACCGCTCAGAGGCAGGTGGTGAACCGGCCATCGGGCCTTTTACTCCTCAGACGTCCTGTCAGCCGGGGCGGAGGACCACGGGCGAAAGGGTGCAGTGCGCCTCGCACGGTCGTCGACGGAACACCCCACCGCCGCCCCGGCCGGAGTCCGGCCTCCGCCCTGGCCCTACCGGGCGCCGGCGCCACGTCCCCGGCTCCACGAGCGCCTGGGCCGTGTCGGTCACGGTGTCACGCCTGCTGCTCGGCGAACCGGACCCGGCGGACAAGGACCTCCCGCGACTCGGTCCACACACCGACCAGGCGTCCGGTGAAGCCGCCCGCCACTTCGGTGGACAGATAACGTCCGTCCAGGCGGGCGAGGACATGGGTGCCGCTTCCGTCGCTCATGCCCAGTTCGATGTCGTCCGGTCCGTTCCACGTGGGCTTCGTGGACCGGACGCGGAGGGTGACAGGCGAGTCGGGCAGCGGGCGGGAGCCGAGAACCGACCGGACCTGTCCGATCCGTGCGACGGCCGTGACTTCGCCGTCGGCGACGCGAAGGCCGTACCAATGAGCGCCATCGAGCCGTAGCGCGACGGTGCACGCGCCCTCTCCTGGATCGACGAGGAAGTCGGCCTCCCAGTGGTCGCCACCGACCCGCGTGAACAGTCCTGAGGGCTCGCCGGTCTCGCTCGGTGCGTGCCCCAGGACCACTCCTTCCGGTGCGCTGCGGACGAAGCGGTCGGGGCGCTCCCCCGGTGAGACCCACCTGGGATCCAGTGCGGGCGCGGAGAAGTCGTCCTGGAAGTCCCGCTGACCAGTGGGGACTTGTCGCCTCGCTGGTTCGAACTGTGGCCAGTCGTCCACCCAGGCGACGTCGGCGAGGAACGTCTCACGCCCGTTGACGTGGAAGCGGGGAGTGCGACCTCGTGGGCGCGTGCCGAGATACACCGCTGCCCACGTCCCGTCGGGACGCTCGACCAGATCGGCGTGGCCGACGTTCTGGACGGGATGCGCAGTGCTGCGGTGGGTGAAGACCGGATTGTGCGCGGCGGCCTCGAAAGGCCCTCGGGGGCTTCGGGAGCGTGCGACCGACACCACGTGGCCCCGGTCGGTGCCGCCTTCGGCGATGACCAGGTACCACCAGTCGCCGCGCCGGTACAGGTGCGGCCCTTCGGAATGGGCCAGGCCGGTGCCGTGCCAGATCCATCGCGGCTTCTCGAGGACCATGCGCTGTTCCAGATCGACCGCGACCTGTCTGATGCCGATCTCGGTCTCCGACCACGAACAGTAGGTGACCAGGCACGTTCCCTCGTCGTCCCAGGTCAGGTCCGGGTCGATGCCGTCGAGTTCGGTGAGGGACCACGGCGCGGACCACGGCCCGGCCGGGTCGCTCGCATGGTGGATCTGATGGCCGCCCCGAGCGTCGTCGATGTTCGTGGTGATCAGCCAGAACAGGCCCTCATGGTGGCGCAGCGTCGGGGCGTAGATGCCGCGGCTCGGCGGCGAACAGCCCGCGGGGAACTGCTCGTCCCTGGTCAGGGCGTTGCCTATCTGACGCCAGGAGACCAGGTCCTGGGATTGCCAGATCGGCACGCCGGGGCTGTACTCGAACGACGAGTTCGCCAGGTAGTACTCCTCGCCGGCCCGGCATACCGAAGGGTCGGGGTACATCCCGGACAGGATCGGGGTGGTCGCCGCGTCGGCGTGCCCACCGCCTTCCGACCGTGTCGAATTCATAAGGTCCACACTCCTGTGTTCGGCCGTGACGGCGCTGTCCGCCCGGCAGCCGGTGAGGTGTCGCGCCGCCACGTGGCCAGGTCTACGCGCCGGCCGGGCGGGCCGGCACACAGGGGCGCAGGAAACCGCACATGCCCAGGGTCTGGCGGGGCGGTCGGGCGATACGTGACACGTGCGCGTCGAACAGGTGGGTGAAGTCGTCGCGCCTCAGCGCACCGATCTGCCGTAGTGCCGTGTGCGCGGCGGCCAGGGCACCGTCGTTGACCGTCTTCTCCCAGGTGTCCAGGCGGGGTCGGACGAGCCGCACCGCCGCCGCGCAGAAGTCCTCGTACGCCGAGCGGTTTCCTCGCTGCCACTGCCGCTTCAGCTCGGTGAACCCTTCGACGGCCAGATCCCTGCGCGCCCGTGCGCGCTCGGGGCTGGGGCCGCCGTCCGCGTCGAGGAGGGAGGCCGCGTCCGGATAGGCCTCCGGGGAGAGGTACTCGGGCGGGAACGTCATGACCGCGTCGCCCGCTTCCGGGAGGCCGCTGTTCTGCATGACGACGATCACGCGCAGGTCCTCGTCGTTGACGGCGCGGTGGATCGTGCCGGGGGTGAACCAGACCGTGTCACCCGGGTGCAGTTCGGTCGTCGCGGGGCCTTCGTGGTCGAAGGTCTCCAGCCGACCGCGTCCACTGACGACGACGTAACATTCGGCGCAGGTCAGGTGCATGTGGGGCGAGCCGCCGTGTTCGTCGTCCGCCGTGGGCCAGGGATACACCTCCAACTGGCTGAGCCCCACGGCTCCCGGGAGGCCGGGGAGGGCGGTCACAGCGCGAACTCCCGCACGATCGGCTCCAGTTCGCGGCGACCCACCACGCGGTCGATGAACACGAAGCGGTGGCTCAGGGACAGGGTGTCGCCGGGCTCCAGCTTGATCTCGGTGTGGAAGGCGGGCGACGGGTTGAGGCAGGCGAAGGCGCTGCTGCGGGCGAACCACGTCAGCGGGGTGGAGGCACTGGTGGTGCCGGCGTAGGCGAGGACGGTGGCACCGCCGTCGATCTCGTCGTGCTCGCTGGTGATGGCGGCCCAGGCGCCCTGCGTGCCCATGACGGCGTCGCCGTCATGGCCCCCGTCGGCGATGACGTCCGCGCCGGTCCAGGCCCGGGGTCCGCGCCAGAACAGTCCCGTGTAACCGGCGTTGGCGCGGCCGTGGGTGGTGGGGCTGCCCATCTCCAGGGGCTCGTGGTGGACGTTGGTCAGTTCGGTGGTGAAGTCCAGCGCCCAGACGCCGTCCTCGGTGTCGGCGCTGTGGAAGCGGAGGGTGCGGGTCTCGGCGATCCACACCTCGTCGCTGGAGGCGATCCAGTCCAGGCCCTGGACGACCGTCACCTCGCTGCCGTCGAGGTCCTGCCGGTCGAAGGCACGGTGTACCTGGCAGCCGTGGTTCTCGCGCCAGACGTAGCCGTGTCCGGGCGCGCCCTCTTCGAAGGTGGGCCCGCCCCAGAAGTTGTTCCCGGACAGGTGCGACCAGGTCATCTGCAGACCCTTGTGCCAGCGGTGGTCCCAGGGCCGGTAGACGCCCACGGGTGCGCCGGAGAGGGTCTTCAGGGGGTAGACGTAGGGCTTGGGGGATTCTTCGAGCGGGGTGTCCGGCCGGTAGACATACGTGGCGAGGTCCGTGTCAGCGGCCGACACCACGAACTGGGTCCCGGCGGCGTCGTGTTCGATGCTCAAGGGGGTCTCAGACACCGGTCTTCTCCTTGACGGCGTTGTCCCGGGCGGCAGCGGGGCGGCCGCTCATGGAGTGGTAGTGCGGGTTGGCCGGGGCGATCATGCCCGGGGTGACGGGGCGCCCGGTCCTCGCCGACTCGTACAGGGCGGCGATGAAGGCCAGGGCGCGGCGGCCGTCGTCGCCACTGGCTTCCGGGCGTTCTCCGGCGCGCAGCGACCGCAGCAGCGTGCGCAACTGCGCGGCGTGCGAGCTGGGTTCGTCGTCGAGCGGTGCCCCCAGTTCCTGCGGCGTGGCGCCGGCCCGGTGGGGCGCGGGGGTCCACGTCCAGTCGGAGTTGTCGTAGCCGTAGAGGTGGGACAGCTCGACGGTGGCCTCGGGGAAGTCGAAGCGCAGGTAACTGGTCTCACGGGGAGAGAGGAGGCTGTTGATCATGGACACCATCGCGCCGTTGGCGAAGCGGACCATCGCCATGGAGACGTCCTCGGTCTCCACGTCGCGGGCCAGTGTGCCCATGGCGGCGCGTACTTCGGTCCACTCCCCCATCAGGGACAGCATGAGGTCCATCTGGTGGATGCCGTGGCCCATGGTGGGGCCGCCGCCTTCGGTCTCCCACTTGCCGCGCCAGGGAACCTCGAAGTAGGCGTCGTCCCGGTACCACAGGGTGTGGCAGACGCCGACGAGGGGAGCGCCGAGGCGGCCGGTGCGGATGTGCTCCCGCAGGGCTCGGGCGGCGGAGCCGAACCGGTGCTGGAAGACGTAGGAGACGTACGGGCCGCCCTCGCGCTCGTGGGCGGCGACGGCGTCGTACTCGGCGACCGAGAGGGTGGGGGGTTTCTCGCACCACACCGACGCGCCGGCGTCCAGACAGGCGGTGATGGCCTCGCCGTGGGCGATCGGGGGCGTGCAGACGATGACCAGGTCCGGGTGCTGCTCCTGGAGCATCCGGTCGAGGCTGTCGTAGGCGGCGGGAATGCTCCAGCGGGCGGCGAAGGCCTCGGCGCGCCGCAGGTCGACGTCGACCACGGCGATGACGGTCGCCTCGCCGTTCTGGGCCTGGACGGCGGGCATGTGGCAGCCGTCGGCGATGTTTCCGGCACCGACGATCGCCACCCGCGCGGGCTGGCTGTACTCAGTCATGGGGCTCTTTCATGGAAGCTCGGGCGGTGCTTGGGTGCGGCACTGGGGGTCGTCGAACCACTGCCGAGGAGCGTGGGTTCGACCTGATCAGCCCAGGGCGTGCGCGCATGGCCGTGCGGTCGAGGGGAACGGCTCTGTCGGACGAACTCGGCTCTCGCCGATGTGAACGCGGCGGCAGCATGAACGTAGTGAACGGTCACCTTTGCGGTCAAGAGTTGCGCAGTGATCGTTCACTTTTTGTATGACGTCCTCCCGGGAACGCCTTCGGGATTCAGCGGAGGGCCGGGCCGCTCGACCCGCGTGGCACGAGGCGGAAGAGATCCGTCACCTCGGACTTCGGCTCGGGCTCGCCGCGCAGAAGAGCGAGCAGCGACAGCATCGCCTGGCGGCCGACCTCTTCCTTGTCGATGTGCACCGTCGAGATGCTCGGCGAGAAGTACCGGGTGAACTCCTCGTCGTCCCAGCCGAAGACGCTCATCTCCTCGGGCACCCGCGTACCGCGGTCCTGGAAGCCGCGCAGGACCCCCAGGGCGACGTAGTCGTTGGCGGCCAGCACGGCCGTCACGCCGGAGTCGGCGGGCAGGTCCCGCGCGGCCTCGTAGCCGGAGCGTACGGACCAGTCCCCGTCGACGACGCCGTAGGACTCCAGGCCCAGTCGCTCGACGGCCTCCACGTAGACCGCGCGCCGGTTGCGCGCCGAGGCCCACTCCTGCGAGCCGGCGACGTGGAGGAACCGGCGGTGTCCCTGGTCCGCGAGGTGACGCAGGATCTCCTCGGCGGGCCGTCCGTCGGCCAGCCGTCCCTGGGACTGGAGCTTGTCGTCGTACTCGCCCAGCACCACCACGGGCCACTGCCCGGCGCCCTGGCCGCCGGCGAGGTCTCCCAGCGGCACAAGCGACAGCACACCGTCCGCCTGCCGGGTCTCCAGCAGGGACAGCACGCTGCGGGCGCGCCGCGACTCGCCGCCCTCCAGTCCGACGACGTCGGTCATGTACCCGGCCTCGTGCGCCGCGGCGGAGGCGCCCCTCAGCAGGGGGATAGGGACGAAGCCGCTCAACTCGGGCAGCACGATGGTGATCCGGTGGGACCGCTGCGTGCGCATCGACCGCGCCATGAGGTTGGGCCGGTAGTCCAGTTCGGCGACGGCACGCTCGATCCTCGCTCGCGTCGTCGGCTTCATGCCGCTGTCGTTCTTCAGGAACCGGGACACGGTCTGGTGCGACACGCCGGCCCGCTCGGCGACCTCCCAGATGGTCGGCCGTTTCCTCTCCGGGTCGGAGGCCGCCGCCGGACCGGCGGCCTTCGCGGCGGGCCGACCGGCGCTCACCGTGGACCGACCGGCCTTCCCGGCCCGCAGAGGACGGCCCGCCCGCTCGCACAGAAACTCCAGCAACTCCGCCCCGGACGCCTGCGCGGGCAGTCCGTAGGCACCGGCGAAGCCCGCGACCCGTGGCGCGAGGTCGTCGACGCGCACCAGGCCACGGGCGGTCGCCTCAGCGACGAACGTGCCCGTACGGGCCGCGTCGGCGCGGGCTCGAAGCAGGTCGAGGACGGTACGCGGCACGGTGGTGACGGGCAGCCCGTCGACGACGGTGACGTCCTCGGCGTCCGTGGCCGCGCAGTGCAGCACGACGGTCTCGTCACGCGTGGTACGGCGGGACGAGACCGTCAGCTCCACGAAGTCGGCGGGTCGGCCGCCCAGGCCGTGCACCGCACACGCGGAGGTGTGGGACACGACGCCCGACCTGAGACCGTCGGTACTGCGGTCCCGTGCGGGGGTCACGGGATCCAGCCGCAGCCACGCGACCTTGATCCTGAGGTGCGCCGGCGGAGGGGAGGCGGCCAGGCGGTACACGCCGTGGCCGACGTTCTCCAGCGCCCCGGACCGCTCCAGCCGCAGGAGCTGGACGCCCTGCACACCGTCCAGCTTCGCCTGTGCAGTGGTCACCAGACCCCACTGGCCGGCCGCCCTGGCATCCAGAGCCCGCAATACCTCGGCCTGAGTCATGCAGCAATCATTACACGGGTACCCTGCGCCGTCCCCTCCCCGCGCGCATCGCCTTTCCGGGCTCGCGGGAGAGGGGACGGCAGGGGCTGCTACCTGGGCTGGAACTCCCAGACCGTGGTCGCGTCCTGCGTTCCGGTGTTCCACTTCGCCTCACCCGCGGAGTTCCCGTACAGGTAGGCCCTTCCCGTGTGGGTGTTCCTCACGCGAAGCCCGCCTGCCCCGACCCCTTCCAGGTTCCAGAGCGAGGCGTCCGCGACGGTGCCGGTGTTCCAGATGACGTTGTTGCTGCTAGCGCTGCTTTCCAGGTACATGCGTCCCGTTCGCACGTTCCTGATGGTCCAGGAGCCGGACGAGTCCTTGGCGACGATCCAGTCCTGGTCGTCGTAGACGGTCCCGGACGCGACGATGACCACGCCGTTCGCATCGGTGTCGAGGTACTCGCCAGACGACGTGTTCCTCAGCTTGTACTTCGCGCCGCTGACGAGGTACGAGACCCGCACGCACTCCTCGGACGCCAGGGTGATCTCGGTGTTCCCGGACACGGTGGTGTACGCCTTGGTGCCGGACTTCACCCAGGTGTCGTTCGCGTCGTACCGGCCGACCTCGACGGACCGTACGACGCCGATGGTTCCCGGCAGGGTGAACGTGGCCTGGGTCGTGGTGGTGAAAGCGAACTCGGCCGCACCGCGCCTGACACCGAATGCCTGCGCACCGCTCGATGTCGTAAATGTGATGTTGACGCCGCCCACGGTCTTCGTGGTCGTGGTGCTTGCGGTCGCGGCCCGGTTGAACGTCTGGAGGTCGGTTCCGCCGCGTTCCACCGGGGTCTTGCTGGCGAGGTCCCGGTGGATCTTGTTCAGCGCGCGGTTGAGCCGGGCGACCTTGTCCGAGACGGCCTTGCGGGTGACGACCTTGGTGGTGGGGTTGAAGTTGTACAGGCCGTGGTTGCTGCTGCCCGTGCTGGAGTCCGGGTCCAGGGCTGCGTACAGATTGTGGGCGGTGTTGCCGGCGATGGCGTTGAACTTCTCGACGTCCGCCGCCGTGGAACCTCCGAAGTTCTCCATGATCATGGGGAAGTTCTTCCCCTGGGCCCAGGTGCCGTCCTTGCCGTAGTTGTAGAGCGTGTCGAGGCCCGTGGTGTACGGGTCCTTTCCGAAGAAGTCGATGGTCGCCGTTCCCTGGCTCCTGAGGACCTCGTTCTCGGCGACCGGCACCGTGTCCCCGCTGCCGGCGATATTGGTCCGGGTGTACACCGAGTAGTCCGACTGCTTGATCACCTGTCCCAGCTGGGTCAGGTAGTTCAGCAGCACGTCCTTGCGGAACTTCGACGCGTCGGTGTACCCGCCGCTGTTCCACAGGTTGGTGCTGTACGTGCTGTAGCTCCGGTCGATGGACTGGCCGCCCTGCTGCTTCGACACGTTCGGCTCGTTCAGCACCTGTATGCCGACGACCGTGTGCGCGGTGTCGGCGGACGCGAGGTGGTCCATGAGCCGGCCGAGTACGAACTTCTCCCTGGCGAGCATGTTCGGATCGGTCTTGTCCAGGAGAGGGTTGCCGTTCAGGGTCAGCCTGGTGCCGTCGGACCTCACCACGGCCTGGTAGTCGTTCATCACGTAGGCCGGCATCCGGGCCGCCATGGACGAACCGGTCGATTCATGGCTGAACCACAGCAGTTCCAGCTTCAGTCCGTACTCCCCGCACCAGGCCAGGTATTTGTCGATGTCGGTCCAGTCGAAGACGTCCTTCGAGGGCTCCACCTGCGACCACCAGATCGGGATGTTCACCACGGTGAAGCCGTCGTCGCGGATCATGCCGAGCACCGGCTTCAGCTGGGCGTCCGTCCAGCCGAACGTGTACTTGTGCTTCTCGTACCGGAACTGGACGCCACTGTGGTAGAAGGGCTTCCCGTCGACCATCAGGGCGATCTTGTCGTACGTGGACCTCGAGGTGTCGACGTACGACACCACACTGCCGGCCGCGGCGGCCCGCGGCAGGCCGCCGACGAGGTTCAGCGCCATGCCCCCGAGGGCTGCCGCCCCGCTCGTGGCGAGGAATCTGCGGCGCGACCAAGCGCCGGGGTTCGACTTCATTGCACTACCTCCGTGTCGGGTGAACTTCTGCCGGATGGTGAACGATCACGATTGAGGGTTCGACGGTGACCGTCAGGAACCTTCGAGTCAGGGGTGTCGGGCGCAGCGTGATCGAGCCGACAGGCGATGGCGAGGCGCTGGCGATCAGATGGTGGCCGAAACCAACGATGGCGCACATAAGACTGGCTGAAACGCTTGTGTGTCAATGGTGTGAACGGGGAGAGTTGCTTCGCAGTCCAGAGCAGGTCGGCGCACGTCGTGCCGGTGGGGCCCTCACGTAGTGAACGATCACCTGCGGACCTCTTGACCGCTCAGGTGAACGATCACTAAGTTGCCCCTGCTGTTGTCGGACACCTCATCGCTCCCGGTACTTCGTGGCTTTTCTGTGCGCCTTTCGGGCCGAGTCACGGGCCGGACCCCCTCTTCCCCGCCGGGCACCGGTCGGTATCACCAGAGATCAAGGGAGATCACGTGTATACGGTCATGCGCAGAACGGGCCGTCGGCCCCGAAGATGGGCCGGCTCCCTGGCCGCCGGCATCCTGCTCCTCGCCCCCTTCCTCGCAGCTCCGGCCGCCTCCGCCGCCGAAACCCCGGGCGCGACGTTGATCAACGAGACGTTCGACGCTCAGACGACCCCCGCGAACTTCGGTTTCCCGGTCGGTGCCGCCATCGGCAACGGCGTTCTGGAGGTCACCAAGGGCATGGGCAACTACACGACGTCCGTGCGGCCCTTCGCGTCGTCGATCACCCAGGAGAAGACGCTCGACCTGCGGTTCGACTGGAAGACGGCCATCAGCAGCACCGGGATGAAGACCGGTCTGGAACTGCGCGACAGCGCCGGACACCTGGTCTTCGGCATGGCCGCGACCGGTGCGGAGTTCCGCCACGCCGCGACCGGTCCGGACTCGGACTCCACCTCCGCCCCGGACGCGCTCAATCCCACCTGGACCAAGATCAGCTTCGACCGGGCCAAGACGTACACGGTCGATCTGCACATGGACTTCACCCTCGGCAAGATCCAGTACACGGTCACCAGCAAGGAGGCCGCGCCTAAGGTGCTGGTCTCCACCACCAAGAGCATCACCGGACAGAACCTGGCGAAGCTCGTCGCCTGCAACTACTACGGCACCGGCGTGCAGTCGCTCGACAACGTCCGCCTGGCCCGCCCCGAGAACCCCGCCTACGGATCCCTCGCCGGCTCGACCGTCTACGCCTTCGGCGACAGCATCGTCTACGGGCACCAGTACGCGCGCAGCTTCATGAACTTCGTCGCCGAACGCGAAGGCATGACGCTGACGAAGTACGCCCGAAACGGCGCGACCGTGGGCCCGGCGCCCACCGCCACCGGTGGGCAGATCCTCAACCAGGTCAAGTCGGCGAGTGCGCAGGCGCCCGACTTCGTCGTCTTCGACGGCGGCACGAACGACGCGATGGAGATCCACGACACGCACACCTACGAGGTAGGCACCGTCAGCGGCTCCCAGGACCCCGCCACCCTCGACCCCGGCACCTACGCCGGGGCACTCGAAACCACCATCCACACGATGCGGCAGAAGTGGCCGACCGCCCAGCTCGTCTACGTGGCCGCCCACAAGATGGGCTCGCGCGACTGGGACACCCAGCTGGCTCTGCGCCAGGTGCAGTTGCAGGCCGCCCAGAAGTGGGGCGTGGCAGTGGCCGACGTCTTCGGGGACGCGACCCTCGACACGCGCGTCGACGCCCAGCGGGTGGCGTACACCTTCGACGGGCTCGTGAGCGGCTACCCGGGCAGCGGCGGCAGCGGCACGCACCCGAACATCGCCGGGATCACCGACTTCTACGTCCCCGTGCTCTCGTCGCAGCTGTCCCGGCTGGCCGACACGACCACGATCGAGGCGCGGCACTCGGGCAAGTGCGCCCAGGCGGTCGGCTCCTCGGCCGCGGCCGGAGCCGCGATCGAGCAGTCCGGCTGCGTCGCCGGTGACGACCAGCAGTGGCAACTGCACGAAGTCGGCGGGGGCTACTACCGGATCCTTTCCCGGAACTCGGGACTGTGCCTGGACGTGTCCGGCTCCTCCACGGCCAACACGGCAGCGATCGTCCAACAGACCTGTGACGGCCGCACCAGCCAGCAGTGGCGGCTGAGCGACACCGGCACCGGCTACGTCGAGATCGTCGCCCGTCACTCCGGCAAGTGCCTCGACGTGGACCGGGCGTTCACGACGGACGGTGCACGGCTGCTGCAGTACACGTGCTGGAACGACGAGTCGCACACGAACCAGCACTGGACGGTGCGGGTCTGACATGAGGAAAGCGTGCCGCCTGGTGACGGCGGACTCGGCGGCCGGCCGCACGGCCCGTACAGGGACCATGCGGCCGGCCGGGCCGGACGACCAGCGCGGCAGCCGGGCTCGACCGGCCGATGCGGTGGGCTCCGGCGGGACGGAAAGAGGAAAGGGCACGGTCTGCCATGGCGAACTCGGCAGTACAGTACCGATGGGCGTGCGGGGCGTGGAGATGCGGCGGGGGGCGGCACGGTGGACACGGACACGGGACCGGAGAAGGCGGAGCGGGACGTGAAGCGGCCGAAGCCGCCGTCCGGAAAGCGTCCCACCATCCTCGACGTCGCGGCGCACGCGGGGGTGTCGCATCAGACCGTCTCGCGCTTTCTGCGGGGCAACGGCGGCCTGAAGCCGCAGACGGTGGCCCGCATAGAGCAGGCCGTGGCCGACCTGGACTACCGGCCCAACCTGGTGGCGCGGTCGATGCGCACCCGCAAGTCGAACCGTGTCACCGTGGTCCTGCCGGCCATGACGACCTTCGTGCCCTCGCAGATCCTGCGGGGAGCGTCCGCCGAGGCACAGGCGGCCGGTTACCTGCTGGACATCGTCGGCCTGGAAGGCGACGAACGGGTCAGGGGCGACCGCGTCCGTGCCCTGCTCGACTCCGGTCAGGCCGAAGGAGTGCTGACCTTCACCCCCATCGGCGACCTGGAGAAGCTGGGGCTGGACCATACTCCGACCGTCGTCATAGGTGAGTACGACGACCAGATGCGGTCTCACGGGATCACGGCTGACGGCGAGCCGGCCGCCATGATCATCGATCACCTGGTCTCCCTGGGCCATCGGCGTTTCGTCCATGTCGCCGGCAGCACGGACTGGATGTCGGCACGCAAGCGACGCGAGGTCTATCTGCGGACGGTCGCCGAGCGGGGCCTGGAGAACTACGCCGTCATCGACGGTGACTGGTCCGTGCGGTCCGGATACGAGGCGGCCCAAGGCCTGTCGGCGGACTCCGGCGTCACCGCGGTCCTCGCGGCCAACGACGACGTCGCCATGGGCGCGATCCGTGGTTTCCAGGACCGCGGGTGGCGCGTCCCGGAGGACGTGAGCGTCTTCGGCTGGGACAACCAGGAGTTCACCGCGTACTTCAACCCGTCCATCTCCACCGTGGACCTCGACCGCGAGGCCCTGGGCCGACGGGCCATGCGGGCCCTGCTCGCCCGCATCCGCGAGGAGACCGAGCCGGATCTGCGTCTGGACCTCGACTGCCGCCTCGTGCTGCGCGAGTCGTCCGGACCAGCGAGGACGAACCACACCATGTAGCCCGTCGGCCACACCATCCGGCCGTCGTACAACGGGCGTCCGGGCGGATGGACGCGCCCGAACCCCCGTCCGCACCGCGCGGAACGCGCCGACCCGGCATGTTCCCGCACGGTCCGTTCCGCTTCCGTACCCGCCCGGAACCGGTGAAGTCGCACTAAGTACCCAAGCGTTATGTAGAGACCTCTTGACCGAGATGTGGCCGGTTACTACGCTCGCCACGTGAACGTTCACTATTGCTGACGCACACAGCCATCAACTCGGCGCGACGCTCGCGGTCAACCCCGCGGATGAGCTCGGCACACCGAACCAAGGCTCCAGCGTACGTTCACAAAATCCCTGTCACAGCCGCTGCAGCCCATCCGGGTTCGCTACGAGCCGGGCCAGCGGCGGGCAATCGGATCGCAAGTAACTTTCGCGGCCCGCAAAGCAGCCGAGTTGTGTAGTTGGCCGCCACGCGGCGAGACGGCCGGCGTCCTACGCCGGCTTCCTGAGACGACGTTTCCCCCGTCTGGGCGCATCGCCCAGTGATGGCAGCAGAGGAGCCCCACCATGAACCACTCGTCCCGTCCGAGCAGACGCTCCCGACTCCGTGCGGTCGCACTGACCTGTTCGGTCTTCGCCCTCGTCCTGTCCGCGGGCTGCGCCGCGGACTCCTCCGGCAACGACGGCGGCAAGACCGTCATCCGGTTCAACTGGTGGGGGTCGGACGTCCGCCACGAGCAGACCAAGCAGATGATCGCGTTGTTCGAGAAGGAGCACCCGAACATCAGCGTCCAGGTCGAGTACTCCAACTGGGACGACTACTGGAAGAAGCTGTCGACCAGCGCCGCGGCCAGTGACATGCCCGACGTCCTGCAGATCACGGACCCGTTCATGTACTCGTACATCGACAACGGGCAGCTGATGGACCTGAAGAAGGTCAAGGACGTGCTGAACACCGACAAGCTGCCCCCGAACTCGATGGCGGCGACGACCGTGAAGGACGGCCTCTACGGCGTCCCGGCCGGCGACAGCGCGTTCGGCGTCGCCGTGGATCCGGCGGCGTTCAAGAAGGCCGGTGTGCCCATTCCGGACGACACCAAGTGGTCGTGGGACGACTACGTGAAGACCGCCAAGGCCATCGCCAAGTCGAAGTCGAAGCTGGTCGGCAGTGTGCTGCCTCTCTACCCCAACATGGTGGGCCCCTGGCTGCGGCAGCACGGTGAGGACTGGTGGAACGAGGATGGCAGCGAGATCGGTTTCACCGAGAAGAACATGGCCGGCTACTGGGAATGGGTCCTCAAGCTGCGTGACAGCGGTGGCACGACCAGCCCGGAGGCCGCGGTCGAGGCCCTGGCGTCGGGTGCCGGTATCGAGCAGAACCTGGTCGCCCAGCACAAGGCGGCGATGACCGAGATGTCCGTCACCCAGCTCGGCGCGCTGGAGACCGCCGGTGGGCGCGAGACCCAGCTGCTGCTCTTCCCCGGCGAGGACGGTGCCGCCCAGGTCGGCGCCTACACCAAGCCCGGCGTCTTCTACGGCGCCTCGGCGCGGACGGAACACCCCAAGGAGGCCGCGCAGCTGCTCGACTTCCTGGTCAACTCCCCCGAGGCGGGCAAGATCGGGAAGTTCGACCGTGGTGTTCCCGTCAACCCCGACGTGCTCAAGGCGATCACGCCCGAGTTGTCCCCTGCGGAGAAGCGGATCGCCGACTATCTGAGCCGTGCCAACGCCCTGAAGCCGACCCCGGTGCACAAGGCCAACCCGAAGGCCGGTCCTGCGGTCCCCGAGATCTTCCAGCGCCTCAACGAGGACGTGCTGTTCGACCGTCTGTCGCCGAAGGCGGCGGCCAAGAAGCTCATCTCCGAAATCAAGTCCCAGCTCTGAGCTGCCACGTGTAGTAGCGCTTCCGGAAGGAATCCCCGCCGTGTCCGATCCGCGCACGAAAGATCCGCGCATGAACACCTTTCGCAGTCGACTGCCGGGAGTCGTCTACGGCGGGGACTACAACCCGGAGCAGTGGCCGAGGGAGGTGTGGCAGGAGGACGTCCGGCTCATGCGAGCCGCGGGCGTGCGGCTCGTGAGCCTGGGCGTCTTCTCCTGGGCCATGCTGGAGCCCGCCGACGGCCAGTTCGACTTCTCATGGCTCGACGAGATCATGGACCTGCTGTGGGCGAACGGCATCCATGTCAACCTCGCGACACCGAACGCCGCGCCACCTCCGTGGCTCGCCACGGATCACCCCGAGATCCTGTCGGTGGACCGGCAGGGAGTGCGGCACGGCATCGGCAGTCGAGGACACCTCTGCCCCTCCTCCCCGGTCTACCGGGACCGCAGCCGGCGCATCGCCACCGCGCTGGCCGAGCGGTACGGGAACCATCCCGCTCTGGCCATGTGGCACATCGGCAACGAGTACCACTCCGACTGCTTCTGCGACCTGTGCGACGACCGCTTCCGCGCGTGGCTGCGGCAGCGCTACGGCACCCTGGACGAGCTCAACCACCGCTGGGGCACGGCGTTCTGGAGCCAGCTCTACAGCGACTGGTCCCAGGTGCACCTTCCCCGGCCCGTGCGCGGCTGGGTCAATCCCTCCCGCGAGCTGGACTTCTCCCGCTTCACCTCCGACCTCCTCCTCGAACTCGTCACGCAGGAGCGCGACCTGCTCCACGGCATCACGCCGGACGTTCCGGCGACCACCAACTTCTTCGGGTGCCGGCTGACCGACAGCCACCGGTGGGCGAAGGAACTCGACGTCGCCGCCTTCGACTGCTACCCCGACCCGGGGAAGCCCCACTCCCTGGTCACCGCCGCCTTCCAGTACGACCTGATGCGCTCCCTGCGCGGCGGCCAACCCTGGATGCTGATGGAACAGGCGGCCGGCGCGGTGAGCCAGTGGAAGACCAACCAGGTCAAGCAGCCTGGCCGGATGCGTCTGGGCTCCTACCAGGCCGTCGCGCACGGCTCCGACGCGGTGATGTTCTTCCAGTGGCGGGCCTCACGCCAGGGACAGGAGAAGTTCCACTCGGCGATGCTCCCGCACGGCGGTGAGAAGACCCGTACATGGCAGGAGGTCAAGGCGCTCGGTAACGAGCTGCGGGCCGTCGACGAGGTCGCCACGGCACGGACCGGCGCGCACGTCGCGATCGTGTGGGACTGGCAGAACTGGTGGGCCGTGGAAGGCTGCGCCCACCCCGACAACACCTTCGACTACCGGGACACCGTGGCCCGGCACTACCGGGCCCTATGGAACAGCCAGGTCGCCGTCGACGTCGTCACCCTCGACGACGACCTGTCGCCCTACCGCGTTCTGGTCGTCCCCAACCAATACCTGATGACCCGTCAACATAGCGCGGCTGTACGGCGGTTCGTGGAGGACGGCGGCCATCTCGTCGTCTCGTACTTCTCCGGGATCGCCGACGAGGACGACCGGATCGTGGAAGGCGGATACCCCGGGGCCCTGCGCGACATCATCGGCGCGCATGTCCAAGAGTTCTCCCCGCTGCCCCCCGAGACCACCGTGCCGGTACAGGCGGCAGCCGACCGGTCCGCGCTGAACGGTCTCCTCGCGACCGCATCGGCGTGGCAGGACGACCTCGAAACGGAGACCGCCCGACCGCTCGCCGTCTACCGCAAGGGCCATCTCGCCGGCAAGGCCGCGGTGGTCGAGCACGAACTGGGCCGGGGCCGCGCCGTGTACGTCGGCACCCGTCTGGACGACGACGCCCTCGAAGCACTGGTACGGCACGTCCTGGACCGTGCCGGAGTGCGACCGGTGCACGCCGCACCACGAGGCGTCGAGGTCACCGAGCGACGGACGGAGACGAACACGTACCTGTTCCTGCTGAACCACCGGCAGGACAAGGCGGTCGTCACCCTCGACCGCTCCGGCACCGAACTGCTCACCGGACGCCGCCTCCAGGCCGGGGACACGCTCGTCCTCGACGCGGCGGACGTCGCCGTCGTACGCACTCCGACGGCCGCACCGCAGCACGACGAACCGTCGTCCAGCACCTCCTGAACCCGCACCCGAGCCAAGAACCCGAGGACGATGACTGTGCTTCGCAGACCCCTCAGCCAGGCGGCCAGAAAAGAAGAACGGACCGCATGGGTCTTCCTTCTGCCGTGGTTCGTCGGCATGGCCGGCATCACGCTCGGCCCGATGATCGCCTCGCTGTACTTCTCGATGACGGACTACAACCTGCTGAGCTCTCCCGAGTGGGTGGGCTTCGAGAACTACAGCAAGATGCTCGACGACCCCCGATTGCGCACGTCCCTGAGCGTGACCTTCGCCTACGTCGCACTGAGCGTGCCGTTGCTGCTGGCGGTCGCCCTCGCCCTGGCGATGATCCTCAACCGGGGCATCAGGGGGCTGGCGTTCTACCGGTCCGTGTACTATCTGCCGTCGCTCCTCGGCGCCTCGGTCGCGGTGGGCATCCTGTGGCGACAGGTCTTCGGCACCGACGGCCTGGTGAACAAGTTCCTCGGACTGTTCGGCATCGACGGCCCCGGCTGGATCTCCAACCCGGACACCGCGCTGTACAGCCTCGTCGTCCTGCACGTGTGGACCTTCGGCTCCTCGATGGTGATCTTCCTGGCCGGTCTGCGGCAGATCCCCGAGCAGTACTACGAAGCGGCCGCCCTCGACGGCGCCGGCCGCTGGCACCAGTTCCGGCACGTCACCGTGCCACTGCTCACTCCGATCATCTTCTTCAACCTCGTACTGCAGGTCATCAGCTCCTTCCAGTCCTTCACCCAGGCATTCGTCGTCAGCGGGGGGACGGGAGGCCCCTCGGACTCGACCCTCTTCTACTCGCTGTACCTGTACGAGGAGGGCTTCGGCCGGCTCCACATGGGCTACGCCTCGGCCATGGCCTGGCTGCTCGTACTGATCGTCGGCGTCCTGACCGCGATCAACTTCTACTTCAGCAAGAGATGGGTGTTCTACGGTGACGGTAAGTGAGATGACACTCGTGAAGGCCGAAGACACTCCTTCGCCTGCTCCAACACCTGCGCCTGCTCCCGCCGCGCAGCGCCGTAGGCGGGTGGCTCGGATGCGCGCGCTCATCAAGCACATCGTGCTGATCGCCTTCGGGCTCGTGATGGTCTACCCGCTGTTGTGGATGATCGCCAGCTCGATCAAACCGGACGCTCTCATCTTCCGTGAGCCCTCCCTGCTGCCCACGGAGACCGACTTCGGGCACTACGCCGACGGCTGGAACGCACTGTCGCACCCGTTCGGGGCGTACCTGCTGAACTCGGCGATCGTCGTCCTGGGGGCACTGCTCGGCAACCTGGTCAGCTGCTCCATGGCGGCCTACGCCTTCGCGCGGCTGAAGTTCCGCGGGCGGCCCTTCTTCTTCGGCATGATGATGCTGACCCTGATGGTGCCGATCTACGTACTCATCATTCCGCAGTACGTGATGTTCTCGGAGATCGGATGGGTGAACACGTTTCTCCCGCTGATCGTCCCCAAGTTCCTCGCCACGGACGCCTTCTTCATCTTCCTGATGATCCAGTTCTTCCGGAGTCTGCCCACCGAACTGGACGAGGCGGCCAAGATCGACGGAGCCGGGTACTGGCGCATCTACTTCCAAATCCTGCTGCCCATCTCGTTGCCGGCCCTGGCCACCACCGCCATCTTCACCTTCATCTGGACGTGGAACGACTTCCTGAGCCAGTTGATCTACCTGACCAAGCCGGAACTGCAGACGGCGCCCGTGGCCCTGCGCAACTACGTGGACGCCACCAGCGGAGCCTCCTGGGGATCGCTGTTCGCGATGTCCGTCGTCACGCTGATCCCGGTCTTCATCGTCTTCCTGGTCGGTCAGCGCTACCTCGTCAAGGGAATCGCCACCACCGGGATGAAGTAGCCGCCTCCACGGACGACCGGGGTCAGCCGACCCCGGTCGCGGCCATCCAGCGCCCAGCGGCTCGGCAGCCGATCCGGGTCGGCGAGCACGGTTCGCGGGGCGCCGAACCCGACGCGGCCCCGGTCGTCCCGCACCCCTTTCAGCTCCGGACCGGAAGCACCCTCGACACGACAGCATCCGCCCGATGCGCCTCACCACACACTGCGCCGACCTCCACAGCCACGCCCACCGCGACCTTGCGGGGGGTGGCCCCGGGCTGCTGGAGACGGCGCACTCCTCGGCTCTAGGCTGTATACAGTTCAATGTGCGGGTAGACGACTAGGGGTATCCATGGTCCGGGCCACCGGCAAGAGCGAAGCGGTGTACGCGCGGCTGAGAGGTGATATTGAGTCGCTACGGCTGCGCCCCGGCGCGAAACTGAGCGAGGTGCAACTCGGCGAGGAGCTGGGCGCGTCCCGTACGCCGGTGCGAGAGGCGATCCGGCGGCTGGCCCGTGAGGGGCTGGTGGACTTCGTGCCGGGTGAGGTGGCCCGCGTGGCGTCGATCTCGCTGGGCGGGGTGCGCGCCCTGTTCGAGTTCCGGATGCTGCTGGAACCGGAGGCGACGGCTTCGGTCGCGACGTCAGGTACTGTCGACGACCGCGTGCTGGTGCCGTTCCGGGAACTCCTGGAGCAGCTTGACGAGTTCGACTCGGCCTTCCGGGCACTGAGCGCGGCCGAGCAGGAGCGGGTCGACCAGGGCTTCTACGATCTGACCGAGATGTTCGACCAGGCGGTCGTCGCGGCGTGCCGCAATCCCTACCTCGCCCGCACGATCAGTGATCTGCGGAGCCAGACCGCGCGGCTGCGGCATCTCTCCCACAGCGGGCCACGTCGCATGCTGACGTCACTTGAGGAGCATCGCGCCATGCTGAAGGCCATCACGCGGGGCGACGCACAAGCCGCGTCGGCGGCCTGCCGTCACCACTTGGCGCAGACGCTGCAAGCCCACCTCGACAGTCTGACCGCCCACGACTTCTCGCTCGGCCCCGAGGTAGAGATGGGCATCGTCGGCTGACGCGAACCCAGTTGTGCCGCCAAGCGGAGTCGATCCGCTCGCGGACGTGCTGGTCCCCTCGACACCCCCTTCTGTATACAGGAGTGGATACCTCGCTGGTGAAGGTGAGACCGGCTGATGCCGCACACCGTCATCGGCGGTGGACCTGCTGGGGTTCGCCGCCACCACCCAAGCCCACGGGGTTCCGCGCGAGGACGCCCGTCTGCTCGCGGACACGCTGGTGACCGCCGAACTGTGGGGACACCCCTCGCACGGGATGCTGCGCCTGCCGTGGTACCTCACTCGCATCGAGAGCGGGACGACCGCCGCGACCGCCGCGACCGCCGCCCGACAGGTCGTCAGCGACAACGGCGCGGTGCTCGTGGTGGACGGCCACGAGCACCGGACTGGGACAGGTCCTCACCGGCCGCGCGACGCGTCTGGGCGTCGAGCGGGCCCACGAGCACGGCATCAGCGCGGTCGCCGTCCGCAACGGCGAGGACCGCCCGCTCGCCACGGTCGCGGACGACGAGATCGGCGGCGTCCTCGAACAGCTGTGGGGTGAGGCGGCGGTTAACACCTGGAACGCCCGCCGGGCGCCAGTGCTGTCGTGGCTGAGCTGGTGCGGCGAGCACGGGTATGACGGCCCGACGGTGCCGGCGTGGGCGAAGCGGCTGACCCCGCCGGACTCCGAGACCCCGGCCCGCTCGAAGATGGCTATCGACCGGCTGTTCGCCCGCCGCGATGTCCATCTCCGGGAGAAGACGCTCTGGCGGATGCTGTACGAGACCGTCGCGCGGTCGGAGGAGATCCTCGGCGTCAACATCGAGGAACTGGATCTCGCCGGGCGCCGCGCCCCGGTGAAGGCCAAGGGCGCCCGGCCGCGCACCCGCCGCCGCGGCGCCGCCGCGGCGCCGTGCGCAAGGACTACGTGCTGGAGACCTTGTACTGGGACGCCGGCACCGCCCGCCTGCTGCCCCGCCTGCTCAAGGGCCGTACGCGCGGGCCGGTGTTCGTCACCCACCGCAGGCCGGGCCCCGGCAAGGTCGTCAGCCCGCGCGACGTGTGCCCGGACACCGGGCTGGTCCGGCTGTCGTACGGGCAGGCCCCGCATGCTGCTGGACGAGCACACCGCCCTCGACGGCCAGAGCGGCACGGGCTGGGACCTTCACGAGTGGCGTCATTCCGGACTCACTCACCTCGGCGAGGCGACCCGCACCTGCCGTTCGGCGGCATCAAACGCAGCGGCCACGGCCGGGAGTTGACCGCCGCGGGCCTCCGCGAGTTCACCAACACCCGCACCGACCGGGTCGCCGCCTGACGGTCCGCACCCGTCCGACCCCACCCGACAGCACGAGGAACTGTCGGCCGGACGACCTGTCAGCCCCTGCGACCGGCAGGTCCCGCCCGTGAACTCGCTGGACCAGGTGGCGTCGCCCCCTCGACCTCAGGCTCTGGGACGATGAGAGATCTCGCAGACGTCACCGGGGAGAAGGGACAGTCGACTGTGAAGGTCGGACTCGCACGTTCCGCCGCGATCCGGTGGGTTGCCCAGCATGCCCGACCCGATGCCGGCTACCGGGGTGCGTACTTCAGCGGCTCGACCGTCGGGCTGCCGGACGACGCGGAGTTGTCGCCCTCCTCCGACATCGACATCGTCGTCGTCACCGCTCAGGAGGACCCGCCGGCCAAGCCAGGGAAACTTCGCTACCAGGGCGCACTGCTGGAAGTCAGCTATCTGCCCTGGAACGAACTCGCCTCCGCCGACGACGTCCTGGCGTCCTACCACCTGGCCGGCAGCTTCCGCACCGACACGATCATCGACGACCCCACCGGCGACCTGCGCACACTGCGCGCACACGTCTCGCACCACTTCGCCGCTCGCCCCTGGGTCCGCCGCAGATGCCAGGATGCCCGCCACCGGATCGAAACCCGCCTCGCCGCGATCGACACCTCGGCTCCGTTCCACGCGCAGGTGCTCTCCTGGCTGTTCCCGACCGGCGTGACCTGCCACGTCCTTCTCGTCGCCGCGCTGCGCAACCCCACCGTCCGTCTGCGCTATCCGGCCGCTCGCGAGGTCCTCACCGACTACGGCCATCTCGGCCTCTACCCGGAACTTCTGAACCTCCTCGGCTGCTCACACCTGCCCGCGCGACGTGTCCAGCACCATCTGCGTGAACTCGCCGCGACGTTCGACGCCACCGTCCAAGTGGCGAAGACCCCGTTCTTCTTCAGCAGCGACATCACGCCCACCGCACGGCCGATCGCGATCGCCGGCAGCCAGAGGCTCATCGACTCGGGCGACCATCACGAGGCCGTCTTCTGGATCACCGCGACCTTCGCCCGCTGCCACACCGTCCTGGCCGCCGATGCCCCCCGGTTGCACGAAGCTCTCGCCCCAGCCTTCCAAGCAGCCGTCACCGATCTCGGCATCGGCTCCTCCCGTGACCTCGTCCACCGGGCCGAAGAGGTGACCTGGTTCCTGCCCCGGCTCTGGCAGACCACCGAGGACATCCTTCACAGCAACCCCGACATCACCGAATGACACTTCCAGGGTCGGACAAGGATTCGTCAGTGGAAGGCGGCGTCTCTACGATTGCCGGAGCGGGATCGCGCGCGATTCTCGTAGGCTGCGGCGCCGTGGCAGAGCGGCCCATTGCGATCGACGTGAGCGAGTCCCCTCTCATGTCGACTGACGGGAACCGGGCGGGCCTGCCCCTACCTGTCCGCGGGTTCGAATCCCGCCGGCACCGCAGCCGACCCTTACTGCCCGGGAATCGCGGTGAGACCAGTGGGAACCGGAACGCGAACGGGCGAGCCAGGCCAGGGTGACGGCGGCCAGGCCCAGGAGCATGGCGAAGTAGGCGCCACCGAGTCCGTTGCCGTTGCCGAGACCACCGTCGGCGGTGGCCACTTACCGTCCCGCCGACGGTCACGGCCACCATATCCGCCACGAGAGCTGTGACGGCACCGTTCCGCCAGGCCCAGGTACCGAAGTGTCCCTGCCTGATGGGGCGGGTCAGGGCCGGCCGCCGCCCACGACGCCGAGGCGGCCCACCAGCGCCGACAGGGAGGCCTCGCCCCGACCGACAAGCCGAAGCTTCGGTATGGAACAGCCTCAGCCTGGCGCTGCGCCACGCGGGACGGGCTCAAGAGGCCGCCGACGCGATCACCCGTGCCCGCGACCTGTTCCACGCCACCGGTGACGGCAATCGCGAGGCCCAGGCCTGGAACAACCTCGGCAACGCCCTGGACCGAGCAGGGTGCGTGCAGGAGGCCATCGACGCCTACACCCGGGCTCTGGAGCTCCACGAGGAGAACGACCATGTGTATGCGATCGGCCAGACCCCGCACAATCTCGCCGGCGCCTACCGCAGCAGCGGCGACCCCATCGCCGCCCGCTTCCACTTCGCCCTGGCCGCCGAGGCCTACACCCACGCAGGTGCCCCCGCCGAAGCCGCCGACGCCCGCGCCCGCGCCGACGGCCGGGCCCGCGACCCGCAGCACCGGGTTATTCGCCGAGGTAACGGTGCCTGGTATCGGCCGGTGCATTGAAGAGTCGGCCGTCGCGGACCTGCCACTCCGTCGTCCCCTCGACTTCGTGGGTGGCGAGGAAGAGACCTTGCACAAGGTCTCCGTCCCCGTCGGAAGGTGGAAGTCGGGCCATCTCCCTGATCTGGTCGGTGAACCAGTCGAGGGCCGATGCGCGCATGTCGGCGCCGTAGAAGAGGTAGTGGGTCCAGTTGACGTGCTTGCGGGGTGAGCCCCATCCATTGGTGTAGTGGTTGTCGTCATGTGCGTCGATGATCTGTTGGATGGCGGCGAGTTGTGTCTCGTCGCACTCCAACCACCCTCGAACCGAGACGTAAGTGCCCATGGGGTGCCCTCTCTCGACATCGATCCTGATGCGACAGTCTGACGAACCCGCCCACCGTTCCGAGGGATCATTGGGCCGCTCCGGGGCGGCGGACGAGCCGTAGGACCGGAAGCCGGAGTTCGCCGTAGGCCACGGCCGACGGCGAACTCTCGCGTTCGGCAGCCTCACACCGCCCTCGTCACCCGATCGGCCTACACGGCGCCGGGTTCCGGCGTGCGGCCTCACTCGGTCGGGCGCATGCTGAGCCTGAACGACGTGCGGATACGCCGCGGCTGTGCCCACTGCTCTGTCGGGAGGCACCGTGACTTTGATCGCTCTGCTCGTCCCGGAGGTCCTGCTCCTGGTGGCGTTCGCCCTGGGAGCCCTTGAGGATCTACTCTTTCCTCCACCGCCCTCGACGCTGCCGGAACGCACTGTTCCGCAGCGGGCGGTACCAACCGCTGATGACAGCCACGCCTCGCAAGCCGACGCTGAGTACGGTCGCACGTAAGGACACACGAGCCCTGAGGTCGAGCAACAGGCACTCAGCACTCCTGTGCTACCGGAGGTACGCGGCCAGCGGCAGGTTCTGTCGGCGTACGTCACCGGCGACCAGCCCGGCGATCCGCTGCGCGCCGTAAGCTTCGAAGTGGGTGCGGTCGTCGCAGAAGAAGGCTCCCACAGGGCCCGATCCGAAGTCCCCGTTGTGCGGGCAGAAGCGCAGGCTGTTGTAAAGGGACACGCTCAGCGTCTGCAGGTCGATGACCGGCCTGCCGGTCGCGGATCCGACGGCGAGGGTCTCGTTGACGAAGCCGCGGTTCTTCGTCGCCGTGCCGCCGGAACAGGTGATGGCGGCCACCGGGGTGAGCAGCACCGGGTGCGCGCCCCGGGCCAGCGCGGCCCGCACCATCACGGTCATCAGTTGCCGGTATCGGGCCGGGCCGACGTGCCGGGGGCAGGTCGAGGAGGAGTCGTTGATGCCGAACTGGATGAACAGGTAGTCGCCGGCCTTCATCCCGGTGCTCGCGTTCAGCATCGCCTGCCAGCGTGACGAGTACGTGTCGGACGTGAGGCGGCACTCGCCGTCCGAGCCCTTGGTGCCGCTCACGTTCCCCTCGTACAGCCAGGTCTGGATGCTGCGACCTCCCACGGCCTGGTTCCTGACGGTCACGTCGCTGTCGAACAGGGCGTCGAACTGGCTGCCCCAGCCGACCGGGCAGCGGGCGGAGCCGGGGTTGGCCATGGTGGAGTCACCGGCCAGCCACACGGTGACCGGCGCGGCCGCCGCTCGTGCGGCCGGGGTCATGGCGCGGGAGGGGGCGGTGCAGTTCGCCGCGGCGCTGTCCGCCGCCGAGGCGGCGCTGATGCCGAGGCTCGACAAGGCGAGCACCAGCGCGGTCGTGATGAGTGTCCGCAATCTCTTCATGTCTCTCTCCCAGGGAGGGCGCCGTCGCACGCGTGGTCAGCGCAGGTACGCGGCCAGGGGCAGGTTCTGTTCCCGGATGCTCTGCAGCAGCAGCCCGCCCATCCGGGTCGCGCCGTACTGCGAGAAGTGGGTGTTGTCCGTGACGCCGTCGACGGAGGAACGGAGGAAGAGCTGTGCGGAGGCGGATGGTCCGAGGGACTCGACCAGCGCCTTGCTCCTGGCGGTCAGATCGATCACCGGCACCCGCTGCGCCGTACCGACCGCGCGCATCTCCGCGGGCAGGTTAACGCCGACGCCGTTGACGTGCAGCGCCGTGGACGTGAGTCGGCTGCCGTCGAACAGCCTGCGGACCGGTGGCGTCACCAGGACCGGGACGCCACCCCTGGCACGGACCCGCGTGATCATGGTGGTGAGGTTGTTCCGGTAAGCGGACGCGCTGGTCTGTTTGTCGTTGTGGCCGAACTGGATGAAGACAGGGTCGTTCGCCTTGACCTTCGCCAGCAGGGCTGGGAAGAGCGCCGAGTTGCTCAGGAAGCTTCCCGAACTCTCGCCGGAGTCGCCGTAGTTGGCGATGGCCGCGCCGGGGCGCACCGCGGTCGGGATCATCTGGCCCCAGCCGGTGTAGGGGGCGGCCGGCTGATCGCACACGGTCGAGTCGCCGGCCAGGTAGGCGACCAGCGGCTGGCTCGCCGGCTTCACGGAGATGGCCGATACCTGTGGACTGGAGCCCGTGAAGCGCATGTCCAGACCGGGATTTCCGGTGCCGCCCTGCCCGGTCGGCTGTCCCTCCGGTTGGCGCACGTTGATGGTGAACGAGTACGTGGCGACGGCTCCGGCGGCCGTGCTCGTCATCGGAAGCATCTGGCGCCGCGCTTCCACCCACATCTCGGTCTGCCCGGCGGAAGAGCCGCCGAGGGAGACCGTCACGTCGTAGGTGCCCGGCGAGACCGCGTAGTGACAGGTGATCGGCGAGGTGCCGGAACAGCCGGCCGGCAAAGCCTGTGGTGCGGCGGCGGCGGAATGCACCGCGCCGGTACCGGCCAGCGCCGCGAGGGTCAGGACGCCTGCCGCTCCCAGCCGGGCGCCTTGCCCACAGCAGTGCCGTAGTGTCATGTACATTACAATCACTCGTCCCTTCTTGACCACGAGTCCTTGACCGCGAGTCCTTGACCGCGGAGGTGTGCGGGTTGAGGCCTTCGCTTGTCGCTCAGGCCTGGGTGAAGCCGTTCACGATGGCGGTGGGCCGCCGGGTGGCGGAGTCCCACGCGCCCATGCGAGGGATCGCGGACGGCCCGTCGACCGCGGACGGATTCGACGGTCGATGACGCGACCCCCTGCCATCGCCGCGTACGGGCACGTGCTGCGGTACCGCGCGAGAACGACCGCCGCCACGGCGACGAAGCGCCGCAGCGGTCCAGCCGCCGGGCCCTGCCCCTGTGCCTCCGGCATGGTGGTGCGCCTCCCTTCGGTACAACAACAACCAACACTGAAGCGAATGCCGCCTGTTGAGCGACACATCCTCAAGAAGGGCGCTGCCGCGGCAGATCCATCTCAACGGCGTGTGAGGGAGTCCAGATCGGGTGGAAACTTTGCGGCCGAGCATCTGCCGGTTCGTACTGGTCGTGCCGAAGGCCCAGCGGGGCCCCGTCGAATGTGATCGATCACAGATTCGTCCCGAACGCAGCACGCAGTTTCGCGGGCGGGCACTTACCTGTCAATCAACTGCGAAGAGGAAAGTCACGCGTCCGAACATGGCCGAACATCAAAGACCGACACAATCCTTGACGGGGTCTCAGCTCATTCTTACGCTCCCATCTCATGGGAGCGTTCCCAGGCACGCCTGAGTGAACCACTGTCCTCGCGCCCTACCGCC
The DNA here is from genome assembly GCF_042955065.1 of Streptomyces sp. NPDC012510. Taxonomy (NCBI): domain Bacteria; kingdom Bacillati; phylum Actinomycetota; class Actinomycetes; order Kitasatosporales; family Streptomycetaceae; genus Streptomyces; species Streptomyces sp. NPDC012510. Next base: position 157,358 of record NZ_JBIBEN010000011.1, on the reverse strand, counting down.
AGAACACCGCTCTCACTCACCCCCCACACCCCGGAGGTCATCGTGACCGACCCGCACCGCTCACGGCGCCGACCGCACAGGCGGCTCATCGCCGGCACGACCGCCGCCACCGCACTGGCCCTCTGTGCGCTCACCGGGCTGCCGCAGACCGCTCACGCCGCCACCGCGCGACAGGTGGAACGCCTCGACCGAGGACTGACCAGCACGCACACCAGCAACGGAAATCTGGTCTCGTGGCGATGGCTGGCCACCGACCCCGACAACGTGGCGTTCAACGTCTACCGGGGCGGCACCAGACTCAACTCCACGCCGATCACCGCCTCGACCAGCTACTTCGACTCCGGCGCCACCGACTCGGCCGACTACACGGTCCGCGCGGTGGTGAACGGCGGCGAGCAGGCCGCGTCCGAACGCGCGATCCAGTTCCGGTCCGGGTACCTGGACGTGCCGATCTCGCCACCGGCCGGCGGCTCGACCCCGAGCGGGTCGTACAGCTACGAGGCCAACGACGCCTCCGTGGGCGACCTCGACGGCGACGGCAGGCTCGACCTGGTCCTGAAGTGGCAGCCGACCAACGCCAAGGACAACTCCCAGTCCGGCTACACCGGCAACACCATCGTCGACGGCATCAAGCTCGACGGCACCCGGCTCTGGCGCATCGATCTGGGCCGCAACATCCGCTCGGGCGCGCACTACACACAGTTCCAGGTGTACGACTACGACGGCGACGGCAAGGCCGAGGTCGCCATGAAGACCGCCGACGGCACCAGGGACGGCACCGGCGCGGTCATCGGCAGCGCCACCGCCGACCACCGCAACTCCAGCGGCTACATCCTGTCGGGGCCCGAGTACCTGACCATGTTCAACGGCCAGACCGGCAAGGCGATGCAGAGCGTCGACTACGTGCCGGCCCGCGGCAACGTCTCCTCCTGGGGCGACAACTACGGCAACCGCGTCGACCGCTTCCTGGCCGGCACCGCCTACCTCGACGGCGCCCGCCCCTCACTGATCATGGCCCGCGGCTACTACACGCGCTCGGTCGTCGCGGCGTGGGACTGGCGGAACGGCCAGTTCACCCGCCGCTGGACCTTCGACACCAGCTCCTCCAGCAACAGCGGCAAGGGCTACGACGGTCAGGGCAACCACAGCCTGTCCGTCGCGGACGTCGACGCCGACGGCAAGGACGAGATCGTGTACGGCGCCATGACCGTGGACGACAACGGCGCCGGGCTGTGGACCACCAGGACCGGCCACGGCGACGCGGGCCATGTCGGCGACCTCAACCCGTCCCGGGCGGGCCTTGAGTACTTCAAGGTCTCCGAGAGCTCCGGCCAGCCCGGCTCCTGGATGGCCGACGCGCGCACCGGCCAGATCCTCTGGCGGACGGCATCGGGCTCCGACAACGGCCGCGGGGTCGCCGCCGACATCTACGCAGGCAGCCCGGGTGCCGAGGCCTGGTCGGCCAGCGACACCACCCTGCGGTCGGCGACCGGTGCCTCCTTGGGCCGGGAGCCGTCCAGCATCAACTTCCTGTCGTGGTGGGACGGTGACACCATCCGCGAACTCCTCGACGGCACCCGCATCGACAAGTACGGCACCTCCGGTGACACCCGTCTGCTGACGGGTGCCTCGGTTCACTCCAACAACGGCACCAAGGCGACGCCGTCGCTGTCCGGGGACATCCTCGGCGACTGGCGCGAGGAGGTCGTCTGGCCCACCACCGACAACCGGGCTCTGCGCATCTACAGCACGCCTCACCAGACCAGCACCCGTGTCACCACACTGCTCCACGACACCCAGTACCGCACCGCGCTCGCCTGGCAGAACACGGCGTACAACCAGCCCCCGCACCCCAGTTTCTTCCTCGGCGGCGGCATGGCGACCCCGCCCCGCCCCACCGTCTACACACCCTGAACCGGCAGGAGTCGCTCGCGAGTCGCGCGGCTCGTGCGGCGGTGTCACCAGCTCACTCCACCTGAGCGCGGACAGCCGACGCCGCCCGCTGTCCCTGGTCGTCACCGACGGACAGCGGGCGGACGGCGTTGGGTTCACATGCCTGGACGACCTAACCCTGGGTGAGCAGGTAGGCCCGGTCCGGCTCGAAGCCGACGTCGACGTTCGTCCCTTCCGCCAGTGCCTCCTGCGGGTCGATGCCCGGCTCGGTGACCGTGATGGTGCCGCCGGTCGTCTCCACCTCGTAGTCGATGGTGGGGCCGTGGAAGGTGGAGCGCAGCACCACGCCGAGGCCGGTGCCGGCGTCGGTGACCGCGGACAGCCGGACGGTCTCCGGGCGCACCATCAGGTACGCGTTGGTGGCGCCGACGGTCACCTTGGGATGCGCGGGGACGGTGAGCCGGCGGCCGAGCACGGTCACGGTGGCTCTGCCGCCACTGACCGTCTCGGGCACGGCCTCCAGGAAATTGGCCCGGCCGATGAAGTCGGCGACGAACACGCTGGCCGGTCGGGCGTAGATCTCGCCCGGAGCAGCGGCCTGCTCCACCCTGCCCTTGTTCATCACCACGATCCGGTCGGACATGCTCATCGCCTCGTCCTGGTCGTGGGTGACGTAGATGCTGGTGATGCCGAACATCTTCTGGATGCGCCGGATCTCCGCCCGCATCGCGTCCCGGAGCTTGGCGTCGAGGTTGGACAGCGGCTCGTCGAACAGGAGGACCTTCGGCTGCACCACCAGGGCACGGGCCAGCGCGACCCGCTGCTGCTGGCCCCCGGACAGCTCATGGGGGCTGCGGTCCTCGAGCCCGACCAGGTTCATGCTGGTGACGGCCATCCGCATGCTGGTGGCGATGTCGTCGCGCGTACGTCCCTGCAGCCGCATCCCGTAGGCGATGTTCTGGGCCACGGTCATGTGCGGGAACAGCGCGTAGCTCTGGAACACCATCGCCATGGGCCGGCGCTGCGGCGGTATGGCGTCGAGGGCTCTGCCGTCGAGGAGGATGCTGCCGCTGGAGGAGTCCTCGAAGCCGGCCACCATCCGCAAAGTGGTGGTCTTGCCGCAGCCGGAGGGGCCGAGCAGGGTGATGAACTCACCGGGCTGGACGTCGAGCGAGACGCTGTCGACGGCGGTCACGGTGCCGGAGCGGCCGGTGAACCGCTTGGTGAGGGCGTCGAGCCGCAGGTGTCCGCTGTCGGCCTCGCGCACCGACGGGGTGATGAGTTCGGGCGCGGCGGCGGTCATGTCTTCTGCCTTTCGGAGGTGGCGGTGCGCTGCAGGGCGGCGCCGGTGCCGACGAGGACGCGGATGAGGGCGAAGCCCGCCAGCACCAGGGCGGTCAGCACGGTGCAGTAGGCGAAGGCGACGCCGTACCGGCCGGTGCTGGCGGCGCTGAGGACCTGGGAGGTGATGATCTTCGTCTGGGGTGTGACCAGCAGGACGATCGTCGAGACGGAGGTCATGCTGCGGGCGAAGCTGTAGCTCAGCCCGGTGAGCAGCGCGGGTCTGATCAAGGGGAGGGTGACCCGGCGGAAGGTCTGCAGGGGGCTCGCTCCCAGGTCCGTGGACGCCTGCTCGATGTAGGGGTGCAGTTGGGTGAGCGAGCCCACCGCGGTGCGCTGGCCCGCCGGGACACTGCGGACGATGTACGCCAGGACGATGGCGACGGCGCCACCTGCGAGGGCGCTGCCTCCCACCAGGCTGGGGAACGCGTGAACCGGGCCGATCCACCGGTCCGGCCGGTAGGCCAGCACGAAGCCGATGCCGAGGACGGTGCCGGGGACGGCGACGCCCAGGGTGCCGCCGAGGTCGAGCAGCCATGCCGTGCGGTCCAGGTGCCGTACGACGAGCCAGGCGATGACCAGACCGACGAGGCCTGCGACGGGCGTGGCGATGGCGGCGAACTTGAGCGTGTCCAGCACCGCCTCGACACCCACTCCGGCGACGACCTCCTCGAGATAGTCGAGGGTGAAGGTGTTGTCGACGCCGAACACCCGGGTGACGGAGCCGACTATCACCGTGCCGTAGAGGCTCAGGATCACCGCGGCGGTCAGCAGTGCCAGCCCGTAGAAGGGCCACCGGGCCCAGCCGGTGATCAGATGGACGCTGCCGGAGGGGCGGCCGGTGATGGTCGTGCGCACCTTGCGGTTCATCCACCGGCGCTGCCCGAAGTACATCGCCAGCGACGGCACCAGCAGGATCACGCAGTAGACGGCGGCTCCGGTGATGTCGTACTCGCCGGTGACCGCCAGATAGGCGCGGCCGGCCAGGACGGTGTAGTCACCGCCGAGCACCAGGGGGTTGGCCAGGTCGGCGATCGCCTCCACGAACAGCAGTAGGAACGGCGCGACCAGGCCGGGTGCCACCAGCGGCAGGATCAGCGTGCGCAGGATCCGCCACCGGGAGGCGCCCATGTTCATGGCCGCCTCCTCCAGCGCGGGGTCCAGGCCCCGCAGCATGCCGAGCAGCCCCAGGTAGGCCACCGGGAAGAGCGACAGCGACAGCACGAACACGAGCCCGTCGAGGCCGTAGATGTCGTATTCCACCCCGAACACGCCGTTGCTGATGACACCGCGCCGGCCGTAGAGCACCACGGTCGCGGTGGCGATCGCGAAGGGCGGGCTGACGATCGGCATCAGCGCGATGACATGGAGGATCTTCTTCCCCGGCACGTCGAGCCTGGCCTGGACGAACGCGAACAGGAAGCCGAGCGCCGTACCGCAGAGGCCGACGAGGGTGCCGAGCACCAGGGTGTTGCGCAGCACGGCGAGGTCCACCCACGAGGTGAAGAACTCCGCGTAGCGGGGCAGCGCGTCGGGCGCGAAGGCGGTGGCGAGCACCGCGACCAGCGGTACGACCGCGCCGATCACCACCAGCACGGCGACGGCGGCGATCAGGGACCGGACACCCAGGTCGCCCCGGCGGCGCCGCGGAGCCGCCACCTCGGACACGGTGGACGGCTCGCGGCCGGAAAGCATCGTGGTCATGACTTCGGCGCCTGCGCGACTTCTTCGTCGAACCGCTTGGTCAGCGCCGACTTGGCCGCCCCGGCCTCGACCGCGTTGTAGTCCACGACCTTGATGCTCGCCAGGTCCACGACCTTGTCCGACACCTTGGCGTCCGGGTGCGTCGGGAACTGGTACGCCTTGACGCTGGGGCCTACCTCCTGCGCCTCGGGCGTGAGCGCCCAGTCGACGAACTTCCTGGCGCTCTCGGGGTTCTTCGTGCCCTTGACCACCGCCACGCCGCCGGTCTCGTAGCCCGTGCCCTCGGACGGGAAGGTCACCTTCAGGCCGGGGAAGCCGGCCTCCTGGGTGGCGATGCAGTCGTGGGAGAAGATCACGCCGACGGCGACCTCGCCGCGTGCCGTCATCTGCGCCGGCGCCGAGCCGGACTTGGTGTACTGCAGCACGTTGGGGTGGAGCGCCCTCATGTACTTCAGCGCCTTGTCCTGGTCCCCGTTGGCCAGCTGCACCTGCGTCCACAGCGTCGTGTACGCGGTGCCCGACGTGGACGGATGCGCCATGCCTATGTCTTTCTTCAGCTTCGGATCGAGCAGGTCGGCCCAGGACCGCGGTGCCTTCAGGTCCTTCTCCTCCAGCAGCTCGGTGTTGCTGCAGAAGCCCAGCGCACCGACGTAGACACCGGTCCACAGGCCGGAGGCGTCCTTGTACTTGGCGGGGATGGCGGCGGCGTTCTTCGACACATAGGGCTCCAGCAGGTCCCCGTCGCCCGCGGCGGCGTATCCGTCGGCCGGCCCGCCGTACCAGACGTCGAACTCGGCGTTGCCTTTGCCGGCCTGGATACGGGCCACCGCCTCACCGCTGGAGAGACGGACGAAGTCGGCCTTCACCCCGGTCGTCCTCGTGAACTCCTGTGTGGTGGCGGCGCACCACTCCTCGGGCCCGCCGCAGGCGACGTGCACCACGCCGCCGTCCTGGACGGCGCTGACGTCACCGGCGTCCCGCGCACAGCCGCTCGCGGCCGCGACGACCATGGCCGCCAGCGCCATCGTCAGTGGTGCGCCGCGGCGCGATCGTCTTCCCTTAGTCACGACTGTCACGACGTTGACCTCCGCGTATTCGAGCCGGTACCGGCTCGGCCGAGCGATGTTGCGGCCACATTAGGAGCGTGTGAACGGGGCGCCGGTGACGACTCGGTGAGCCTCGGTGACAGCGCCGTCACCCAGCGGACGGGTCCTCCGACTCGTCGTCGCCGGAGCCACTCTCCTCGGCGGTGTCGGGGGGAAGGTCCGGCATCAGATAGCCGACTCCGCGCAGCGTCCGGATGTACGCCGCGCCGCCGGGCACCCCGGCCAGCCGCGACCTCAACCGGTACACCGTGGACTTCACCACGTCCCGTCCGCCCAGCAGGTCGGCGGTGCCCCACACCTCCCGCAGCAGTTCCTGCCAGGACTGCGGCCCTCCCCTGCTGGTGGCCAGGTGGGCCAGCAGTTTGAACTCCGTGAACGGCAGGTCCAGCCGGCGCCCCGCCAGGGTCGCCGACTGCGTCACCGGGTCGATCACCAGACGGCCGACGCGGATCACCGCGCCACCGCCCCGGCGGTGGCGGCGTACCAGGGCCTGGGCGCGCAGTGCCACCTCGCGCGGGTGGAACGGCTTGGTCACATAGTCGTCGGCGCCCTGCTCCAGGCCGGCGATGACGTCGTCGTGCTGCGACAGAGCGGTGAGCAGCATGATCGGCACGTCCGACCGGGCCCGGATGCGCCCGCACAGTGTGAGCCCGTCCATCACCGGCATCATCACGTCCAGCACGACCAGGTCCACGGCGTGGGTCCGCAGCAGGTGCAACGCGGTGGCACCGTCGTGCGCGGTGAGCACCGTGAATCCCTGTGTCTGCAGGGCGAACTCGATGATGATCGTCATCTGCGGCTCGTCGTCGACGACCAACGCGGTCGGCTCCGCCGCCGTCTGTGCCGGAGCCGTCATGACGCGTCGGGGAGGGTCAGCAGGAACGTCGTCCCGCGGGTCGACGCGGTATGCACCATGATCTCGCCTCCGTGCAACTCCACGACGGTCTTGGTGATCACGAGACCGAGGCCGGTCCCGTCGGCCAGCGGCCTCCCGGTGGCGAAGCGGTGGAACAGCCGGTGCCGCTCGGCCCGCGTCATACCGGCGCCGTCATCGGTGACGTAGACGGCGACCCCGGTGTCGATGAGCGCGACCCGGACGTCGATGCTGCCTCCTGTGGTGGTGAACCGGCTCGCGTTCGACAGCAGGTTCGTCAGCGCCTGGGTCAGCAGCATCGGGTCCGCCGGGATGCGCGGCATCACCTGGGGCACGTCCAGGCTGATCCGCTGCTCGCGCTGCGCGCACAGCGGCCGCATCGCGGTCACGACGTCCCGCGCCACGACCGACACATCCACCTTCTCCATGCGTGGGGTGAACAGGCCCGCCTCGATCTTCGCCTGGATCAGCAGGCTCTCGCACAGGCCGATGACCTGGGTGGACTGGTGGTCGGCGACCTGCAACAACCGCTCCTGCGCTGCTGTCAGCGGTCCGGGGGCCCCTTCCCGGAGAAGATCCACCGCGCCCTTGATCATGCTGAGCGGCGTCCGCAACTCATGGCTGAGCGCGGTCACCTGCTCCGCCCGGCGTTCCACCAACTGCTCCAACTGCTCCAGCTCCGCCACCCGGACCGTGGCGGCCCGGCGCATCCGTATGCACGTCAGCACGGCGGCGGCACCCGCGCCGCCGAGCGCTGCCACCGCCAACCACCATGCGGTGACCATGGCCCGTCCTCCTCGAGAAACCGCCACCGCGCAGGGGGCGAAGCGGACCCGTGCATTGTGCACGGCATCGATCGCCGCGACAATCAGCTCCCTACCCGACATATCCGGAGGCCCGCCAGGTCAGGCCGTCACGGCCCGGCTTGGACCGTATCCTCGCCGCCCTACGCGGCCCGGGGCGCCCATGGTGTCGCCTACAACGCCGGTGTGGCTCTCCGCTACGTCCTGCTCGACACCGGCACCGCGACCATCCCCGACGACCTGACGAGCCGACGAGCCGACGGCGTTCGTCTTCCCCGACGGCACCACCGTCTACAGCGCCCGCGACGAGTACGTCTACACCCCGGTCGCCCCCGGGTCCAGCCCGGTCACCGGCACCTCCAGCAAGGACAACGGTCCCCTGACCGACCTGCCGCTGACCGCCACCCTCTCCAACGGGATCATCACCTGTATCTGCGAGTCGTCCCGAGTGAACTTCAACGAACGAGACGGCCCGGACCCTCGCGCTCCCGCTGTCCTTCCTGGGCGCCGGTACCTACACGGCGACGATCTGCGCCGACGGCACACCGGGCACCAGCACCTACCAGACCCCCGTCGTCAGCACCCGGACCGTCACCTCGGCGACCACCCTGAACGTGGCGATGGCCACCGCGGGCGGCCAGGCGATCATCCCCAGGCCGAGCTGACGCAACCGTTGGCCGACCCACCCACAAGCGCGGCCTGGGAACGCGGTGCGTTCCGGGGCCGCGCCCTGCCGGAGCATGTCACGCCGCTTCGGGCACGCGCGCCACGACCAACGGCACCCTCACACGGTTACAAGCTGAGCGCGTCCTCCGCGTTGCCCATCCACGCGGTCACGGAGTTGTGGTCGGGTGACACGTACAGCCCGGGAGTCGACGCCTTGGCCGGCGTCTGCTCCAGGTCGGACTCGGTGTTCATGGTCACGGCGATCGAATCGACCGTCTTCCCCGTGCCGTCGTCGATGCCGCCCATGAGCCCGGCGTACGCCGACTCACCCGGCTCAAGTCTGATCGCGTCCTCGATGGTGGGGGCCTCCCCCCGCTCCGTCGCCTGCCCGTCCAGATCGCCGAAGGTGACGACCGGGTGGCCCAGCGCCTTGCACGCCTTGGTTCCCTTGTTGGTGATCTTCAGCAGGTAGCTGCTCGTGGTGGGCTCCGCCAGGGTGGCGGTGACCTTCACGTCGAACGTGCTGCAGGGGAAGACGTCGTAGTCAGGGTCGGGCGACGAGCCGTCCGTGGAACCGGACGAGTCCTTGTCGGGGGTCGCCGACGGCGCGGTCGGCTCGGACGGGGTCGCGGACTTCTTGGGGCTCGCGGTGGACCCTCCGGCCCCGCCCGCCGCGTCGTCCTCGGTGGGCCCACAGGCCGTCAGTGCCAGCCCGGTCACGGCGACGAGTGCGATGACAGCTCTTCGGACAGTACTCATGGTGATGTTCCCCCCGGACGAAAGGCGCGAAGTGTGATGGCTGCGCACAAGCATCGCTCAGCAGCTTCACAGTCCGGTGACGGTGTCTTGTCGAATTCACCACGGTTACCGGTGCTGTTTCCGCAGAACAAGGCCGCCTGTCCGGCCTGCGGAGGTCGGGGAGACTCGGGTCATCGGCGGTCCGGGCCGCCGGGGAAGAGCCAGATCGCGCCGTCACCGGCGTCCTCGTAGGGCGCGGCGGCGATCAGTTCGGCGTGGCCGTCCCCACTGGTGCCGGCGAGGAGGAGGCCGCGCCGAAGGCTCGGGCGAGACAGCCGAGTCGGCCGGGGTGCGCGCTCATGCGGGGTCCAGGTCGGTGTACAGCAGGTGGTGGTCCGAGTACGGGGTCGGACGCACGTGGTGTTCGAGCGGCGCGATGCCTCGTAGGAAAACGTAGTCGAACTTGCTCTGCCAGTCGGTGGTCACCTGGCAGCCTCCGGTGGACGAGGGGCGGCACTCGGGGTCGGTGTCCGTTGCCTGGGCCCATATTCGGGAGAGTTCGGGGGCGTCCGGCACGGCGTTGAAGTCGCCGAGAAGTATCGCGCGGTCGTACCGGGCGGCGTCCGCGGCGAGTACGCGGGTCTGGTCCGCCCGTACTGCCTCTTGGCGGCGTTGGGCGAGGTGTGTGTTGTAGAGCCGGACCGGCTGACCGGCCACGGTGGTGGTGACCGCCAAGTACCCACGGTCCTCTGATCCACCGTCGGGGTACTCCACCAGGACTGGGTCTGTCATCGGTGCCGCCGAGAGCACCGCCTGACCGAAGCCGCCCGGGTTCCACGGCACTCCCCCGCAGCGACCCCAGTGCTGAAGAACCGGCCCGTACTCGACGTGGTAGACCAGCCCGTGAAGGCTCTTCAGATAGTCCCGGATCCTCTCGACATCACGCACGCACGCTTCTTGCAGGCCGATGACCTGGGGAGCGTACGAGGCGAGCTCCGCTGCCCGGTCGACGTTGCTCTCGTCGCAGGGGTTGCAGATGTTCCACGTCATGACTCGGTTCGGTACCACGTCCTTGTCGGCCTCTGCGGGCAGTGACCTGGCGAAGAGGGCATCGCTTGGTCCGCTGGGGCCGACGAGCATCATGCAGACCACGGTTATGGTTCCCGCGAGCAACCACGTACCTCTTCCGAGCACCACCGCCTCCTCGAAATGGTTACGCAACAGCATCTGCCGTCTTCCTGCACGAGGTTATGCACTCCTCGCCCCTAGTGCGCTCGGCGACAGCAGATTCTCATCTGGGGCTCCTGTTTCCCCACGTCCTCAGGACGACGGCCGCTGCGGGCGAGGCGATGTCCGGTGGCGGGCCGGTGAGGCCGTCGCGGTCGCCGACGCCTGTCCCACGGCACCGCGTCGGACAAGGTTCGCCGTGTCCAACGGTCTGCGACGATGGGCCGCATGGACGAGGAAGTCATCCCCATTCTTCGCGTCGAGGACGCTGTGGTGGCGGTCGGGTGGTACGAGCGGCTGGGCTTTGCCAAGCAGTGGGAACACCGCTTCGAGGCGGGGCTTCCCGCGTTCGTCGAGATCGCCCGTGGCGGGGTGCGGTTGTTCCTCTCGGAGCACGAGGGCGACGCCCGACCCGACACATTGGTCTACCTCCGCCTTGACGATGTCGATGCGCTCGCCACCGCATTCGATGTGCAGGTGAGGGACGCTCCATGGGCGCGTGAGATCGAGCTTCGCGACCCTGACGGCAACCGGCTTCGGATCGGCACGCCGACGGAATGAACACACGTCACCGGGGCGGGGCCAACGCCCACGGGTGCCGAGTCGCTCCTCCGGTGGTACACGGCGTACAAGGGAGCGGCCGATGCCGGCCGGTCACTCGGCGGGCGTCAGTGCGCGTGTGGCAGCGGGCGAGGTTACCTTCAGCGGTATGGACGGTGATCTTGGACGCTGGCGCCGATGCCTGCTCAGCGGGGCGGTGTTCGCCGTATGCATGACCGGCACGACCCTGCCGACACCTCTCTACGGCCTGTACCAGGAGAAGTTCGGTTTCTCCGAGCTCACCGTCACAGTGGTCTACGCCGTCTACGCCTTCGGAGTCATCGGGGTGCTGCTGCTCGCGGGCAACGCCTCGGACTCCGTGGGCAGGCGTCCGGTGCTGTTCTGGGGCCTCGGGTGCGCGGCCGCGAGTGCCGTCTGCTTCCTGTGCGCCACCGCGCTGGGCTGGCTGTACGCGGGGCGGCTGCTGTCGGGTCTGTCCGCGGGCCTGTTCACCGGGGCCGCCACGGCGTACGTCATGGAGCTGGCTCCGCGTGGCGGTGCCTCGCGGGCCACGTTCGTGGCGACCGCCGCGAACATGGGCGGGCTCGGCTGCGGTCCGCTGCTCGCCGGGGTGCTCGCGCAGTACGCCGACCGGCCGCTGTACCTGCCGTTCGCCGTCCACCTCGCTCTGGTGGCCCTCTCGGCCGCGGTCCTGCTGCGGCTCCCGGAAACCGTGCGGGAACGCCGCCCGCCGACCTCCGTACGGCCACAACGGCCCGGCCTGACCCCGCAGGTGCGCGCGGTCTTCGGACCGGCGGCCGCCGCCTCCTTCGTGGGGTTCGCTCTGTTCGGGGTGTTCACGTCGGTCAGCCCCGCCTTCCTCGCCCAGTCACTGGACGTGCGCAACCACGCGGTGAGCGGGCTGGTCGTGGCGCTGGCCTTCTTCGCCTCGACCGCCGGGCAGCTGGCCGTCGGCCGAGTGGGCATGAGCAGGTCCCTGCCCCTGGGCTGCGCCGGGCTCCTTGCCGGGCTGGCGCTGCTGGCCGGCGCACTGCGATGGGACCTGCTGACACTGGTGGTGCTGAGCGCCGTCGTGGGCGGGGCCGGGCAGGGGCTGGCGTTTCGCGGGGCGCTGACCGCCGTGGCCGCGGCGTCCGACGCGGAGCGGCGAGCGGCCGCGATCTCCGCGCTGTTCGTGGTGGCGTACGCGGGGATCTCGGTGCCTGTCATCGGTGTGGGGCTGCTGGCGGAATCCATCGGCCTGGAGGGGGCCGGGCTGGTGTTCATCGCGTGCATGGCTCTTCTGGTGTCGATCGCGGGCGCGTATCTGCTCAGGAGGCCGACGGCGGCGCCGGAGGCGGAGGCGGAGGCGGACAGGGTGCGGTGACCGACCCACGTGTCCGCATGCAAGGCCCTGGGGACGCCGAGTAGCCCAGATCACCCGTGCGTCCGGCCCGTCGGGGCCTTCGTCCGGCGCCGCCGCCTGACGAAGGCGAGTCCGATACGACAGGGGCACGGCTGTCATGGCAGGGGTGCCGTTGTCGCTGTCCCGACTTGGATGGGGCGGATCGGCTGCCGGCCGGGTCGGGGGCTGTCGGCCGTTCGGCGAGGTCGGTGGTGAACTGTCGGTCAGCTCCACGTCACCGCACCACGCGGTGACGTGGAAGGCGGGCAGCGTCCGACCCACCGGGCAGCGCTTCTAGGGTCTGTCGTCACATTCCCGCCTGCCTGGCGACGACGGGAATGTGACAACAGACCTCAGGCGGCTTGGACCAGTTCCGCGCGGCCGAACAGCAGCGCGTAGCCGGAGGGGAGCCGGCGCAGGATGCGGGTGAGCAGTTCGGGGCCGGCCAGGGCGGCGACGGTGGCGAGGACGGAGCCGGTGTCCCAGCGGGTGGTCGCCAGGGGGGCGCCGGTGCGGGTGGCGAGGTCCTTGACGAAGGCCCAGCCTGTCAGTGGCTGGGGGTCGGGGATCTCCTGGGCAAGGACGCGTGCGGCTTCAAGGGGAAGGCGGGCGGCCAGTTCGACGCGTTCGTCGCCGGTCAGCTGGCGTCCGAGTCCGGATACGACCAGGCGGACTGCTTCCTCGGCTCGTTCCCGGGTGGGGTAGGCGCCGTCGTAACGGACCTTCTCCAGCATCTGCTCGAACGTCATCGCGGACGGGTGCTGGACGGGCGCACGCCGGTCGGACATCACTGCGGTGCTTGCCTTTCTGTTGTCTGGGTCCGTGGCCCGGCAGCAGGCGTGGTGCGCCGACGCCGGGTCGGGGGCGGTCAGGTGGGCTGGGGACGGCCGAAGAGCAGGTCGTAGCCCGCGGGGAGCTGGAACAGGATCTGCTGGAGCAGATCTTCGTCGGCAGCGTCGGCGACGGTGCTGAGGACGGCGCTGACGTCCCAGGCCGCGGTCTGGTCGGTGGCGCCCTCGATCCAGGCCGCCGTGGCCCGCACGAACCGCTCCGGGGACAGCGGTTCGGCGCTCTGCAGCGGGTTGAGCAGGATCAGGGCGAAGTCCTCCGGCAGACGCGCCGCCAGGTGGGCGCGGACCTCGCCGACCAGGTGTGCGCCGAGCAGGGCGAGCACCACTCGGGCAACGCGTTCCGCTTCCTGCCTGTCGGCGTACTCGCCGCGTTCCCGCACCTGGTCCAGGAACGCGTCCCATCGCAGCGTCACGTCGCCACCTCCTCCTTCTCGAGTCCGGCGGGCGCGGAGGACGGGACGGGTGAGGAGCAGATCAGGTGCCCCGTCCTCCGCCTGGCGATCGGCACGGGCGCCCGGGTCAGCCGGAGATCTCCTTGCGGGAGGACTCCCCGCCGATCGCGATCTTTCGGGGCTTGGCGCGCTCGGCGATCGGGATGCGCAGGGTGAGTACCCCGGCGTCGTAGTCGGCCTTGATGCGTTCGGTGTCCAGCGTGTCGGCCAGCACGAGCTGCCGTGAGAAGACACCCAGCGGCCGCTCCGACAGCTCCATCTGTACGTCGTCGGCCTTCGTCACGGGGCGGCGCTCGGCCCGGACGGTCAGCATGTTCCGCTCGACGTCGATGTCGATCGCCTCCGGGCTGACGCCGGGAAGGTCGAAGGCCACCACGTACTCGTCGCCCTCGCGGTAGGCGTCCATCGCCATCGCGGACGGCCGGGTCCAGGTGCCCGGGCCCGTCAGGTGCTGGGCCAGCCGGTCGAGTTCGCGGAAGGGGTCGGTGCGCATCAACATCACGAAACACCTCCAGAAGGTCAGGGCAGTACCTGCCAATGCGCCTCGCTGACTCCGTTGTAACATGTCATCCAATGGATGACAAACCTGATGTCGTCGAAAGGATGACACTCCGCCTCGGGGAGGCGTTTCATGACGGGAGACGTGCCATGACGGGAGACGTGCCATGACAGAAGAGGTGCCGACGGCGGGAGACGGACCGGTGGCGGGCGACGGGTCCATGGCGGGCGACGGGTCGAAGACGGCAGCCGGCAACCCGGTCGCCGCCCCGCAGAACCCGACCTCGTTCCTCGCCGCCGCGACGGCTCTGGAAGCCATCAACGACGCGCTCACCGCCACCCAGCACGAGGCCTCCGGCCCCGTCGCCGCCAAGATCACCGACCCGGAGCAGGCTCTGGCCTCGCTCCTGCTGCTCCGGCAGATCCGTGAGCAGCTCGCCGGATGGGAAACCGGCCTGATCGAGACAGCCCGCCACGCGGGCGCGAGCTGGGCCGACCTCGCCCACCCCCTGGGTGTCGCAAGTCGCCAGGCCGCCGAACGCCGCTACCTGCGCAACCGGCCTGGCCCCGCCGGATCCACCGGTGAACAGCGCGTCCAGGCAACCCGCGAACGCCGCGCCGCCGACCGCACCCTCGCCACCTGGGCCCGTCACAACGCCGGCGACCTGCGCCGTATCGCCGGTCAGATCACCGGTCTCACCGATCTCCCCGTCGCCGCCCGCCACCCGCTCAGCCAACTGCGAGCGGCCCTCGCCCTGGACGACCCCGTCGCGCTCGTCCACCCCCTGAACGCCACCCGCCCCCACCTGAGAGCCGACCACCCCGACCTCGCCGCTCAACTCGACGGGCTCACGAGGTCGTCCCCCACCCATGAGTGACGCATGCGCGGGGATAGGCTCGAGGCGGACCGGAGCAGTGGTTTCCCGGGCCGACGGGCGGCCGTGACTCACTGGAACGGCTGCCCCTCATGATGCGCGGCTTCTCACACCACGGAGCTGATGCGGTCGTTCCAGTTCTCGTAGCCCCTGAACAACGAGACGCGGCCCGGTGGAGGTCCACCCATGGGATGCCCGCGGTGGCCATGGCATGAAGGCGGTCGAGGCAGGGGTCTCCGGGACGGAAGCCGGGGCGAAGGGGGAATGTGGGAGCCAATGCCCTGTTTGCGCATGGAGAAACCTACGAATCTGAGAAACCGCTGAGCATTCTGCGCGCAGATCCGTATGTGAGGGCGCGTTTGACCCGTGCCGGAAGTCGTACCGGCTCCGGAGATGTCCTTGAGAGGCCTGATGAGACGCAGCACGCGAAGAAGAGCGAAGACCACCCGCCGGGCCGTGGGCGCGGTGGCCGCACTGGCCATTGGCGCCGGTGGACTGGTGGCGGTCAACATCTACGCCTCGGCCGGAGAGACGAGCACGTCGAAGGGCTCCGCCCAGAACCAGGCGCTCGCGGCCGGAACGTCCACCATCGACTGCCCCGACGTCGGCCAGCAGTTGACTTCGGTGCCTGCCCAGGCCAAGGCTCAGGTCGACAGGGAACTCGCGCTCCTCGACAAGCAGATATCCGAGGCGTACCAGCGCCTCTCCACCTCTCAGAGGGCCATTCAGCAGGACCCCAACTTCGCGCAGAACGCTATCGTGGGCCCGCTGAAGGACAAGCGGAAGGCGGCGATCGACCGGATCGCCATCGCCATCGGCCGTGTGGCGGCCAAGCCGCAGGGCCTTGACGCTCTGGCCGCCTGCACGCTGCGCGCCACCGGCCAGCCGACCCCCGGTCAGGGTGGCGGCAACAACCAGGGCGGCAACAACAACGCCGGTGCGGCAGGGAACGGCCCCGTCGCCGCCGACTTCGTGGACATCACCAAGGTGAAGCCCAATGTGCGCACGCCGGCCAGGTCGGCGCAGGCCTCGAGGGGTGTCTTCGTCACCAAGTGCGGCGTCAACGCCAACAAGCTGTACAACAGCGACAACGTCATCGTGGCGCCCGGTGTCACCAACGGCGCGCACCACATGCACGATTACGTCGGCAACCAGGACAACGACGCCTTCTCCAGCGACCAGGACTTCGCCAGAGCTGGGACGAGCTGCCAGAACAAGGGCGACAAGTCGTCGTACTACTGGCCGGTGCTGCGGTTGCAGGACGGCACCAAGGAGTTCGACGCGGCCAAGCAGGGTGGCGGCGCCGAGGGCAACACGGGTCGGATCCTGACGGCCAAGAAGGCGACGCTGGACTTCGTGGGCAGCCCTCGCGGCAAGGTGGTGGCGATGCCCAAGTTCCTGCGCATCATCACCGGCGACGCCAAGGCCTTCGTCAACGGCACCGCCAACGCCAACGCCTCCTGGAGCTGCACCGGCTTCGAGAACAGGGTGCAGTTGAAGGACAAGTACCCTCTCTGCCCCTCGGGCAGCGACGTGGTGCGCACCTTCAAGTTCCAGAGCTGCTGGGACGGCAAGAACATCGACAGCGCCAACCACCGTACGCACGTGGCCTTCGCCGACGCCAGGGGCAACTGCCCGGCCGGCTTCAAGGCCATCCCGCAGTTGGTGCAGCGTCTGGTGTACGACGTGGACGCGCCCAGCGTGAAGGACAACGGCAAGACCCGTCCGTTCTTCTCGCTGGACAGTTTCCCCGAGCAGCAGCACAAGCCGGTCACCGATCACGGTGACTTCATCAACGTCTTCAACCCGCAGTTGATGAACAAGGCGGTCCAGTGCATCAACACCGGACGTAAGTGCAGCTGAGTCCGAGGCGCAGGTGACGGGCGGTGGGCGTCGTACTGACGACGCCCACCGTCTTTTTTCTCAGTTGTACGTCCGGCGGCAGCAAGTGCCCCTCGTCGTGCGGCCCTTGCTCATCCGCCGCCGTCGAGGTCCGTACGCCGGCACAGCACCCGCAGCTCGTGGCCGTCGAGCCGCATCTCGTACAGCTTGCCCCGGGCGTTCTCGAACGGGCGGTGCAGAACCATCATCAGTCGGCCGTCGAAGGTGGTGAACAGCATGCCGTGACCGCTGTCGTCCCGGACCAGCGGCCGTCGCTGCCGCCACGGGCCGGTGATGTCGCCGGACTCCGCGACGGCGTAGGTCTGCACGTATCCGCCGCTGATCGTGCCGTCCCGGCCGACCCGGTTCTTCTCGTACGTCGACCACAGCATGAGCAGCGCTCCGTCGGGGGCGCGGTGCAGTTGGGGTCCGTCGGTGATGTAGGGCGGGAGCTGGTGCGGTGCGCCGCCCGGGATCTGTTCGGTCAGCCAGGGCGCGTCCGAGCCCTTGAAGAGCAAGACCGGGTCCCCGATCGTTCCGGTCAGGTCCGGGGCGAGGCGGATCGCCTCCATGGTTCCGTCGATGGTCTGCAGCCACTCGTGCGCGTAGACCATCCAGGGCTGCCCGGACGGGTCGACGTGGAGCGTGCCGTCGAGGGTCATGAGGGTCTCGGGCGGCGTCGGACGTGAGGGGTCCACGACCGTGAAGGGGCCCATCAGCGAGTCCGACACGGCGGTGACGGTGCCGCGCATGTAGTTGGGGATCTGGAACGGCGTGCCCCACCGGTTGGGCGGGGGCACCGGCAGGGCTCTGTCCTCGTTGTGCAGGGTGGTGAAGAGGTAGTACCTGCCCGCCCAGGTGTGCACCTCCGGCGCCCACGCCCCGTCTGTCGCCCAGATCCCCGGCTGTTCGGCGGTGAGGAAGACCACGGCAGGGTGTGTCCAGTCACGCAGGTCCTGGCTGCGGTAGACCATCGTCCCGGTGCCGTCCACGCCCGACACGGAGGGGTCGTTGGACGTGTAGAGGTAGTAGGAGCGGGTCTCGGAGTCGGCGACGATGAACGGATCGTGCAGCGGCATGCCGGGAAGCCGCATGGGTTCGGAATCGGCCACGGCCGGAGCATACGTTGACGCGGTACCGACAATCGCCAGATGGTCGATCGTCGGTCGGGCGGCGGGAGAGTGGGCGATCTTGACGGATGCGGTGCGGGGGCCGACGGTGGCCGCGGCTTCGGGAAGACTGCCCGGAAGGCTGCCCGGAGGGCTGTTCGTCGGCCTGTGCACGCTGGATGTCATCCAGCTCGTCGACCACGTTCCGGGCCCCGACGAGAAACTCACGGCGCGTGAACAGATCGTGGCCGCCGGCGGCCCGGCGGCCAACGCGGCCGCCACCTTCGCCCACCTGGGCGGCGCGGCCACGCTTCTCACCGCCCTCGGCTCCCACCCGCTGGGTGTGGCGGTCGCGGCGGATTTGGGTTCGCTGGATGTGACCGTGGTGGACCTGGCGGCCGACTCGGTCGAGCCGCCCGCGGTGTCGTCCGTCCTGGTGACCGCGTCCAGCGGGGACCGTGCCGTCGCCTCGACCAACGCGACGGGGTACCGGCTCGCCCCGCCCGAGCATCTCGACGCGTTGGTGGCGGCTTGCGACATCGTGGAACTCGACGGTCACCACATGGAGTTGGCCGTGGCAGCCGCTCGCGCGGCGCGTGCCGCCGACCGTCCGGTCGTCCTCGACGGAGGCAGTTGGAAACCCGGTACGGAGAAGTTGCTGCCGTTGATCGACGTGGCCGTCTGCTCGGACGACTTCCGTCCGCCCGGCACCAGCGCGCCGACGCACACACTGCGGTTCCTGCGGGACCATGGCGTCGGCTGGGCGGCGATCAGCCGAGGGGGACGATCCGTCCTGTGGCAGGGGCCCGAAGACACGGGCACGGTGGAGGTGCCTGTCGTAACGGTGGCGGACACGCTGGGCGCGGGTGACGTGCTGCACGGGGCTCTCACCCATCGCCTCGCGGTCCAGGGCGTGTTGACGACGGAGGGCTTTGTCGAGGCCCTGCGCGGTGCGACCGCGGTGGCCTCACGGGCGTGCGCCACGTTCGGAACCCGGGCCTGGATGCGGGAGGAGTGAGCCGCGTGCAAGAGTGAGCCGCGTGTGTCCATGCCGGTCCCCGGCCCTCCCGACGTCCCGTCCTCGCCACCGCATACGACTGGGTGGGGCCGCCGTATCGACGTCGGGTCCGCCCCCGCCGACGACAGTGGCCGACCGGGTGGGCGTTGCCGGCCGCGTCGACACGGCCGCGGTCCCCGGCGGCGGCCGGCGCACCGCCCCCGACGACTCCGGCCCGGACCGGTGGCGCGTGCCCCGACCCGCACGAAGGCACCCGCCCCTCGCCAACGGTTCCTCGGCTCCGGGGACTTGTCTGCACCACCGACGACAGAGACCTGACATATCGCACGTCGCTCGACGCACGGTTTCCGAGTCGGCGCGAGGTGGCCGGGAGCTGACGGTGCCCGGCCCGCCGGTGGAGGGTCGTGAATCCGTACGGCCCCGTGCCGGCCCACGGGATCGGCACGATGCCGGCAGTGGCCCTGCACGGTGTTCGGCACGATGCCGGTAGTGGCCCTCCACGGTGTTCGGCACGATGCCGGTAGTGGCCCTCCACGGTGTTCGGCACGATCGGCCGCCGACCGAGCCGTGTCGAAGTCGAACACGTGCGGGGGCGATCCGTCCGGACGCGGGAACACCCGCGGTGTGGCCATGAGGGCTTCGGCCGCCCCGCGGGGCGCCGCCCGCCATGCGTTCTCGCCCGTGAGCCCGTCGGGCGGTCGGCCCATGACGGGGAGAAGGGAAGCCGAGGTCGTGGGTGTCGTCTCGTACTGACGAGGCGCCGGCTTCCGCGCCGAGGCCTCGGCGACGAGGTGCGGCAGCCTGGACGTGGGCTCCGGAGCGCAAGCTGATCAAGATTCACCTACCCGAGGCATTACGGTAAGGCTTGCCTTATATGCTTGGCGAAGCCCTCGCAGCGTTCGTCGAGCGGCGGCATGCCCCATCTCCGTACGACAGGACCCACCATGCGCACCTCCTCCCGCGGCCTCCTCGCGGCGCTCGCTCTGAGTCCCTTGCTGGCCGGCTGTTTCGCATCGGGCGAGGACGGTTCGGGCACGGGGGGCGGCGCGGGATCCACCGGTCGGCTGAGGGTCGCTCTGGCCGTGCCGCCGGCGCAGGCCCTGTCGCCGTACAGCAACGACGCCACCGTGCTCAGCAAGCTCTCCGTGGCCGAGGGCCTCACCGCCCTGGGCGAGGACGGTGCCGCCGCACCCGCCCTGGCGAAATCCTGGAAGCAGAAGGACGCCACGACATGGGTCTTCGAGCTGCGCGAGGCCACCTTCCAGGACGGCGGCGAGGTCACCGCCGAGTCGGTCGTCAACGCCCTCACCCACGCGAACGAGGCCGAGACCAAGCCCCGCGTCCTCAGCGACGTGACGCTGACCGTGAAGGCCGACGACGCCGACACCGTCACGATCACCACGAAGAACGCCGACCCGGTGCTCCCGCTGCGGCTCGCCAGCCCCGCCCTCGGCATCCTCTCCCCCGAGGCGTACGCCAAGGACGGCACCGTCAGCCCGGTCGGCACCGGCACCGGCCCCTTCGAGATCACCAGGCTCACCGGGAAGACCAAGGCCACGCTCGACCGCTACGACGGCTACTGGGGCGGCAAGGCCAAGGCGTCCGGCGTCGACGTCAGTTGGATAGCCGACGGCACCGCCCGCGCCAACGCCCTGCGCGGCGGCGACGTGGACATCGCCGAGTGGATCCCCACCGCCCAGGCGAAGCTCCTCGACGAGAACACCCGCCACGAGGTGCCCTCCGTGCGCACCGACAGCCTGATCCTCAACACCGCGAGCGGCCTCTTCACCGACGCCACGCTGCGCTCGGCCGCCCGCGAGGCCGTGGACGGCGGCGTCCTCGTCGACTCTGTCTTCGGCGGCTACGCCGACGCCGCGCAGGGCCTGTTCGGACCCGCCGTCCCCTGGGCCGCCGACCGGCGTGTCGAGGTGACCGGCCGGGCCGAGGCCGCGACCACCCCGCAGGTGAAGGGGAAGACGCGGGGCAGGACCCTGCGTCTGGCCACCTACACCAACCGCGCCGAACTCCCCGAGGCCGCGACCGTCCTGCAACAGCAGTTGGAGAAGGCCGGGTTCACCGTGAAGCAGGACGTGCGCGAGTACACGCAGATGGAGGCCGACCTCCTCGCGGGCAAGTACGACGCGCTCGTCTTCTCCCGGGTCACCCTCCTCGACACCGGCGACGCCGTCGCCTACCTCGCCAGCGACTTCACGAGCGACGGCGTCTACAACATCGCGGGGCTGAAGGACTCCGAGGTCGACCAGGCCATCAAGTCCGCCGCCGAGGAGGGCGACACGGCCGAGCGCCAGAACAAGATCATGCGGGCCGAGGCGGAGATCCTGCGCACCGACGCCGTCCTCCCGCTGGTCCACGAGAAGGTCGTGCAGGGCATCGCCTCCGATGTCGAGGGCGTCCTCCTCGACCCGCGCGAGCGCTCCCTGATCGACGTCGACACCCGGCTGAAGTAGCCGCCGATGAGCATCACCTCGTCGACCGGTGGCCACGGTCGGCCGACCCGGTGGCGCGCGGGGGCCGGCCGCGTCGTCGCCGGGACCGCGCTGCTGACCGCGGTCGCCTTCCTGCCCTGGCTGTCCGGCACCGACCCCGCGCTGACCGTCCTGCGCGCCCGCTCCGCCGAACAGGACCCGACCCCGGCGCAGCTTGCCGCCGTACGGGAACAACTGGGCCTCGACGAAGGGCCGTCCGTCCATCTCTCGCGCTGGCTGGACGGGCTGGCGCACGGGGACGCCGGCACCTCCTGGGTGTCCGGCGAACCGGTCCTGCCCCAGGTGACGACCGCCTTCGCGGTCTCCCTCACGCTGATGCTCGGCGCACTGGTGGTCACGGTCGCGGTCGCCGCGCTGATCTGCGGCCGCACCCTCCACCTGGGCTCCCGGCGGCGGCTGCGGCAGGGGAAGGCGGGTGCTGGGGCGGCCGTCCTCGCCGCGCTGCCCAAGTTCCTGCTGGCCTCGCTGCTCGCGACGGTGTGCGGGGTGTGGCTGGGCTGGTTCCCCTCCCAGGGCTGGGCAGGGCCGCAGTCGATGGTGCTGCCCGCGCTCGCCCTCGGGGTGCCGTCGGGGGCGATGATCGGCGGGCTGCTCGACCAGTCCCTGCCCGCCGCCTTCCACGAGCCCTGGGCCCGCACCTGGCGTGCCTTCGGCCTCCCGCCCGGCCGCATCGCGCGCACCGCGCTGCGCCGCGCGCTGTCGGGGGTGCTTCCGCAGCTCCTGCCGACCGTCGTCGGCCTGGTCGGCGGGGCGGTCGCGGTGGAGAAGATCTTCAACATCCCGGGCCTGGGCCGTCTCGCACTGGAAGCCGCCATCGCCCAGGATCTGCCGCCGCTGCAGACCGCCACGCTGGCCCTCGTCCTGCTGGGCGTCTGCGCCGGCCTGGTGATCCAGGCGGTACGCCGCGCGCTGCTCGGCCCGGCCCTGCGGGACGGCGCCCTGCCCGCCCTGCACCCGCCCGCCCTGCCGCGCCCCCGCTCGCTGCCCTGGGCCGTCGGGTCGTGCGCCTTCCTCCTGCTCACGCTCGTCGTGGCCGGCCTCCTGCGGGACCCCCTGCACGTGGACACGACGGCCCGACTGCTCCCGCCTTCCTTCGCCCATCCGCTGGGCACCGACTCGCTCGGCCGTGACCTTCTGGCCCGGCTGGGCCACGGAGCCGTGCGCACGGCCTGTGTGGCCCTCGCCGTGACTGCGGTCAGCGCCCTCCTGGGGCTGTTGATCGGCATGGCCACACAGGTGGGGGCCGGCCTGACCGAAGTGGTGTCGACCCTGCCGGCCGTGCTCGCCGGGCTGCTCACCACCGCGGTGACCGGGCCGTCCGTCTGGGGCGCCGCGTGCGCGGTATGCGTGGTGGCCTGGACCCCGTACGCCGCCCAGACCTGCGCCCTGTTCGAACAGGAACGGGCGAGCGGCCATATGCTCGCGGCGATCTCCTTCGGCGCCGGCCCCGCCTACCTCCTGCGGCACCACGTGCTGCCCGCGGTGCTGCCCTCACTGGTGCGCAACGCCCTGCTACGGCTGCCCACCACCGTGCTCGTCCTCGCCTCCCTGGGCTTCCTCGGCCTCGGCGAACAGCCACCCACGCCCGAGTGGGGCCGCCTCCTCTCGGAGAACCAGCCCTACGTGGAACTGGCCCCCTGGACCGTGCTCGCCCCGGCCACCGCCCTCATCCTCCTCTCCGTCCTCGCGGTCTCCGGCACGGCCTCCCCGCTCATGACGCGTCGTCGGCACACGGGCGAACGCACCGCTGCGAAGGAGCTCGCGCAGGCCGCCTGAGTCGACCGGTCACCTCACGGCGGAGCGGGTACCGCGGGTGTTGCCGGGTCCCGCGTCGTCGCGCCGCCCGGCCACCGCGGTGAGCCCACCCGGCGGACGTTCAGGACAGCCGTTTCACCTCCTGGGCCGCCTCGTGTGCCGTCCGCTCCGCCTGGGCGGTGGCGTCGGCCGTCCTCCGTCGCTGTTCCTCGGCCTTGTTCTGTTCCTGGTCGGCTCGCTGAAGCTCCTCGCGTGCCTGGTGTAGCTGCCGCTCGGCGGCGGACACCTGCTGTGCGGCCCGGTCGTGCCGGTCGCGGGCCTGCTTCAGCAGGGCTTCGGCGTCCGCCTGTGCGGCGCGCAGCTCGCGCAGGCGTCGATCGGCCGCTCGGGCCGTCTCGCGTGCCCGGACGAGTCGCTCCCGCTTCTGTCGGCGCCGCTCGGCGACCTCGTCCTTCGTCCGCGTCCTCTGCGGCGAGGGCGTGGCGGCTGCACGGGGCGGTTTGCGCGCAGTGGCGGCTGCACGGGGCGTGCCGTCCGCCGCGGCGGACGACGAAGGGAAGTCCGTGGGCGGAACGAGGGCGCTCTCCAGACGGCCGGTGGCCCACAGATCCGCCGCGTCCTGGTCGGTGAGCACGGCGAGCAGGGTGGTCTCGACGTCCCGCTGGACCGTGTCCGACAGCCGGTGGCCCGCCTCACGGGCGAGTTCACCGGCCTGCCGGGACAACGCGGCGACGAGACCACGGCGCTGGTCGGACAGCTCCTTGATCCCACCGGCGTCCAGGCTCCGATAGGCCTCGCGCAGCGCACGACCCAGCTCCAGGAACCGCCCGCTCTCCTCCGGTCGGGAACGCAGCAGCAGGTTCGCGGCCCAGGCCGCGAGCGACGGGCGGCGGGCGGCGTGGATCCGGCGGCTGTCCTCGGCGCGCCCGGCCGTCCTGGCCCGGGCAGCCAGCACCTCACGGCGGGCGACGAACCCCGGGGGCGGCGTGGCATAGAGCTCGTCCAGAGCCGCCTCCACGTCGTGACCGCCGCCGCCCCCCGCACCCTTGCTCCGCATGATCACCAGCCTCCGTCGCCGCAGCCCACCGCGCACCTCGGCCCGCCACCGGGCCGGCCGGTGTGTGTGCCACGGTTCGCCGGACGTCCGAGTTATTTGGTTGGTCTTCCTCGGGCCGGGCACTCGGCTGGCGACCGAGGCGGGGGGTGAGGGAGGTGCGCCATGGCGGTACGGCATCGACTGATCAAGGTGAGTCCACAGACCGTGTGGGCCGTTCTGGCCGACGGGAGCCGGTATGCGGAGTGGGTGGTGGGAACGTCGGAGTCCGAGCCGGTGCGGGGGCAGTGGCCGCAGGTGGACTCGGCGATCGGCTACGAGGTGCGCGTAGGCCCCGTCACGCTCAGCAACGAGACGGTCGTCCGGTACTGCGAGGAGGGCCGGGAGCTGGGACTGGAGGCACGGGCGGGCGCACTGGGCACGGCTCGGATCTCCCTCACGCTGCGTCCCTGGGGTCGACACTGTCTGGTGGTCGCGGACGAGCACCCGCTGCAGGGAGTGGGCGGCATGCTGCACAACGTGGGCGTGGAGGCGCTGATCCAGTTGCGGCACCGCGCGATGCTGGCCCGGCTCGCCCGGGTCTGCGAGGAACGGGCCCGCGCCGAGCAGCCGGAAGGCTTCCAGGAGCTGCGCGAGGCGGCGGCTCACGGTGCCGGAGGCGGCCGTGCCTGACGCGGTGGTGATCGGCGCCGGCCCGAACGGGCTGGTGGCGGCCAACCTGCTGGCCGACCAGGGATGGAGCGTGGAGATCGTCGAGGAGCAGCCGGAGCCCGGTGGCGCGGTGCGTCACGACAGGGAGGTGGACCCTGATTTCGTCACTGACCTCTTCAGCTCCTTCTATCCCCTCGCCGCCGCCTCACCGGTGGTGGCGGGGCTGCGTCTCCATGAGCACGGGCTGCGCTGGAGTCACGCCCCGCGTGTGCTGGCGCATCCCCTCAGCGACGGCAGGTGTGCGGTGCTCGCCCGCCGGGTCGACGCGACCGCCGACTCCCTCGACGCCTTCCATCCGGGTGACGGGGACGCCTGGAGGCGTCTGCACGGGATGTGGGAAAACCTCGGTCCCGACATCGTGGAGGCCCTGTTCACCCCCTTTCCCCCGGTGCGCGCCTCGGCCCGCCTCGCGCTGCGGCTGAGGGCCGCCGGCGGCCTGCGGATGGCTCGCACCCTGGCGCTGCCCGTACGTCGTATGGGCGAGGAGGAGTTCTCGGGGGAGGGCGGCAAACTGCTGCTGGCCGGGAACGCGCTGCACGCCGACCTCGCGCCGGAGGCGGCGGGCAGCGGAGGCTTCGGCTGGCTGATGTCCATGCTCGGCCAGAGCTACGGTTTTCCCGTGCCGGTCGGCGGCGCCGGGGCCCTGACCGAGGCCCTCGTCCGCCGGCTGCGGGCGCGCGGCGGCACCCTCCACTGCGGGCAGCGTGTCCGCCGCGTCCTCGTGCGCGACGGACGAGCCACCGGAGTGGTCACCGCCGACGGCCGTACGGTGACCGCGCGCCGCGCCGTCCTGGCGGACGTGTCCGCGCCGGCCCTCTACGGCGAACTCGTCGACGCCGACCACCTCCCGTCCCAACTGGCGGCCGACGTCAAGTGTTTCCAGTGGGACTTCGCCACATTCAAGGTCGACTGGGCCTGCTCCGGGCCCGTGCCCTGGCAGGCCGAGGCGGCCTCGCAGGCCGGCACGGTCCACCTGGCCGACGGGATGGACGAACTCACCCGCTTCGCCGCCCAGATCGCCATGGGCCACGTGCCCGATCGTCCTTTCGCCCTGTTCGGTCAGATGACGACCGCCGACGCCTCCCGATCGCCACGCGGCACCGAGGCCGCATGGGCGTACACCCATGTTCCGCACGTCATCAAGGCCGACGCAGGCGACGAGGGCCTCACGGGCAGTTGGAGCAAGAGCGAGCAGGAGGTGATGGCCGACCGGGTCGAACGACAGGTCGAGCGTTTCGCACCCGGTTTCCGCTCCCGTATCCGTTCCCGGCGCATCCTGGCCCCGCCCACGCTGCAGGCCCTCGACGGCAATCTGCTCGGGGGCGCCATCAACGGCGGCACCGCGGCCCTGCACCAGCAGCTCGTGTTCCGCCCCCTGCCCGGCACCGGCCGTCCCGAGACCCCCGTGCGCGGTCTCTACCTCGCCTCCGCCTCCGCCCACCCGGGCGGCGGCGTCCACGGAGCCCCGGGCGCCAACGCCGCCCGCGCGGCACTACGCCGGCACCGGCTGCCCGGCCTCACCCGCGCCCAACGCCTCCTCACACACCGGGACCGCACCGGGCAGAAGACAGGGCCCCCTCACTGACGTCCCTCCCACCATCCGAATCCCGGCGACGAGAAGGGAGCACCCGTGACCGACAGTCCCGTCAAAGACCGCACCGTCGTGGTGACAGGAGCCGCACGTGGCATCGGAGCGGCGCTGGCGGACGCGCTCGCCCGGCGCGGCGCGCGGCTGGCCCTGCTCGACCATGACGGCCCGGCGCTGGAGGCGACGGCCGCCGCGCTGCCGGGCACGGCCGTGGCCGTCACCCTCGATGTCACCGACGCCGACGCTCTCGAGGAGGCCGCCGAAGAGATCCGCGGACGCCTGGGCAGACCGTCCGTCGTCGTGGCGAACGCGGGCATCGCCGAGGGCGGCCCCTTCGCCCTGACCGACCCCGTGACCTGGCGTCGCGTGATCGACGTCAACCTGGTCGGCAGCGCCCTGACCGCCCGGGCGTTCCTGCCGGACCTGTTGCGGACCGCCGGGTATCACCTGCAGATCGCCTCGCTGGCGTCGATCGGCGCCGCGCCCCTGATGGGCGCCTACTGTGCCTCCAAAGCCGGTGTGGAGGCTTTCACCCACTCCCTGCGCGCGGAGACGGCGCACCACGGGGTCGCCGTGGGCATCGCCTACCTCGGCTGGATCGACACCGACCTGATCCGCGACGCCGACCGGCACGCGGCCCTGCGGGAACTGCGCACCCACATGCCGCCTCCGGCCGACCGTGTCCATCCCACCGCGACCGCCACCGCCCGCCTGACCCGCGCCGTGGAGCGGCGGAGCACCGCCGTCTACATCCCGCGCTGGCTCCGTCTGGCCCAGATGGCGCGGGCCGCGATCCCACCCCTCGTGCTCCGCGCGAGCCGCCACCACCTGCCCCGTCTGGAAGCCGAGGAGCCGTTGCTTCCCACGGGCCTGCTGGGCGCCGGCGGCCACGCCGACCGGACCACTGCCACGGGCCGGTGAGGCCGGCGGCCGGACCCGGCCGTGGTCAGCGGAGGGTGGTCCTCAACTGGTAGCGGCCGGACGGCAGGCGGTACGGCGACACACTGTTCGCGTGCCCGAGGAAGCGGACGCCTTCCGCGGCGGACAGCGGCATCCTGCCTGTCCGCCGAACCCCTCACCCAGACCCTCAACCGGAAAGCTCACGATGTGCTCGAAATATCGTGAGAGGGGATAATTTACCCAGGCGGCGCACGAGCCGCGCTCCCCCATTCCACAGAACAGGCAGGTCGGACCATGCCGAAGAAACCACGTTCGTCCGAGCCGTCACACGGAGAAGGCCCGAGCAGCCACCGGGGCACCGGACAGCACGGCTGGGCGCCCGATGTGGACGAGACGCAGCAGCAGGACAACCCGAGCGCCCGCCGTTCCTTCCATGCCGAGCATGCCGGTGAACGGGGACCGGGGCGCAAGAAGTCCGCGCAGGAGACGAAGTCCGTGCCGGGTGACAGGGTCGAGAGCCCCAACACGAGCGGCGAGGAGTACGCCGACGCGGACGAGAAGGGCAGGCGCGACACCGGGCGCAAGGGTCGCTCCCAGCGTCCCAGCGGCACCAAGGACGCCTCCGCCATCACCGGCGTGGACCCGCAGGACCCGCCCTCCGGGCGCCGAGCGGGTTAGCCACCCCGTTCGGGTCGGCCACCCCGTTCGGCGCACGGACGGCCGGCGGCATGCCCCTGGACGCCTGAGGCGCGCAGTCGCCCCGTGTCAGCAGATGCGGGGCAACTGCTCACCGATCGGGAGGTCGACCACTCGCGTTCCCCCGAGGCCGGTCCGAGCCACGACCATGCCGGGATGGGCGTCGACGGCCTCACCGATGATCACGGAGTCGGCGCCCAAGGGGTGGTTTCGCATCGCCTCCAGCACTGCGTCGGCGTGCTCGCGCGGGACGAAGGCCACCAACTTGCCCTCGTTGGCGATGTACATGGGGTCCAGTCCGAGAACGGCGCAGGCGTTGGCCACGGCGGGCGGTACGGGTACGTCGCGTTCGCGGATCACCACCCCGGCGCCGGAGGCCTCCGCGATCTCGTTGAGGGCGGCCGCCAGACCCCCTCGCGTGGGGTCGCGCAGGACATGCAGATCCGGGGTGACGGCGAGCATGGCGTCGACCAGGCCGCCGAGCGCGGCGCAGTCGCTCTTGATCTCCACGCCGAACTCCAGCCCCTCGCGCACGCTCATCACCGCCACCCCGTGGACACCGACGGCGCCGCTGACGATCACCACGTCACCGGGGACGACCCGCTGCGGACGCAGATCTACGCCCGCCGGGACGAGACCGATGCCCGCCGTGTTGATGTAGATCCCGTCGCCGTGTCCGGCCTCCACCACCTTGGTGTCGCCGGTGGCCACCTCCACACCTGCGGTGCGCGCGGCGACGCCGAGTGCCTCGGCCACCCGTGCGACCACGTCCAGTTCGACGCCCTCCTCCAGGATGAATCCGCAGGAGAGGTAGGCGGCGCGGGCGCCTCGCATGGCGAGGTCGTTGACGGTGCCGTTGACGGCGAGGTCGCCGATGCCGCCGCCGGGGAAGAACAGCGGCCGCACCACGTAGGAGTCGGTGGAGAACGCCAGCCGGGCACCGCCCAGGGAGAGGACGGCCGCGTCACCCATCTGGGCGAGTGCCTCGCCGCCGTAGGCGGGCGCGAAGATCTGCTGGACCAGTTCGGCGGAGAGGGCTCCGCCACCGCCGTGACCCATGACGACGCGGGGCAGGTCGCGCAGCGGTGCCGGGCAGGTCCACGCTTCGAGGTCCAGGGCGGGGGCGGGGAGATCGGTGGTGTCAGACAACGGGGGTCGCCTCCCGGGCCTTGGTGGTGGGCATGTCCAGCCGGCGGTAGAGGTAGTACGCCGCGCAGGCGCCCTCGCTGGAGACCATGGTGGCTCCCAGGGGGGTGCGCGGGGTGCACAGGGTGCCGAAGGCCTCGCACTCGTGCGGCTTGAGCAGCCCCTGGAGGACCTCTCCGCTGCGGCACTCGGCGGGTTCGGCCGTCCGGATGTCGCCGACCGCGAAGCGGTGCTCGGCGTCGTGGTCGCGGTACGCGGGCGACAGCCGCCAGCCGCTGTCGGGGATCACCCCGATACCGCGCCAGGCACGGTCGGTGACCTCGAAGACGTCCTCCAGCATGGCCCGTGCTGCCGGGTTGCCCTCGGGGCGGACGGCACGGGCGTAGGCGTTGTCGACGGTGTGTTCCCCGCGCTCCAGTTGGCGGACGGTCCGGCGGACGCCTTCGAGGATGTCCAGCGGTTCAAAGCCCGTCACGACGATCGGCACGCGGAAGCGGTCCGCCAGTTCCGGGTACTCCCCCACGCCCATCACGCTGCAGACGTGCCCGGCCGCGAGGAAGCCCTGCACACGGCAGCTCGGCGAGGACATGATCGCCTCGATGGCCGGTGGCACGCGGACATGGGACACCAGCATGCTGAAGTTGCGGATGCCCAGCTTCCGGGCCTGGTGGACGGTCATCGCGTTGGGAGGCGCCGTCGTCTCGAAGCCGATACCGAAGAACACCACCTCGCGGTCCGGGTTCTGCCGCGCGATCCGCAGCGCGTCGAGCGGCGAGTAGACGACACGCACATCGCCCCCTTCCCCGCGGACCTGGAACAGATCCCGTCCCGTGCCCGGCACACGCAGCATGTCGCCGAAGGAACAGAAGATCACCTCCGGCCGGGAGGCGATCTCCAGGGCCTTGTCGATGACCTCCAACGGGGTCACGCACACCGGACAGCCAGGGCCATGGATCAATTCGACCTCGTCCGGCAGGAGTTGGTCGATGCCGTGACGGATGATGCTGTGGGTCTGCCCGCCGCACACCTCCATCAGGGCCCACGGCCTGGTCACCGTGGCATGGATGTCGTCGAGGAGCCGACGCGCCAGCTCCGGGTCCTGGAACTCGTCGATGTACTTCACTGGTTGCGCACCTCTTTCACCACCGGATCCACGCCCGCCTCCGCCGCCGCCAACTGCCAGGGATCGCCGAACTCCTCCTGCAGCATGCCGAGTTCGGCGAAGAGTTCGAGCGTCTGCCGTGCCGACTCCTCGTCCAGCCGTTGCAGCGCGAATCCGACGTGGACGACGGCGTACTCGCCGACCCGGAGGTCGGGCAGATACTCCAGGCACACCTCCTTGACCACACCGCCGAAATCGACGGTGGCCATCCGGGTGCCGTCCCGTTCCTCGATGTCCAGCACTCTGCCGGGTACCGCCAGGCACATGAGCCTCTCCTCGCTGTGGGTCGCGCGTCGGTCAGTCCGTGGGGGTGGTCCGGGCGGCCACCATCAACTGGCCCAGCGCCAGGCCACCGTCGTTGGGCGGCACCAGGTGGTGCCGCAGGACAGTGAAGCCGTCTTCGTGGAGGAGGGCGGCGCAGGCCGAGGAGAGCAGTGTGTTGGCGAACACGCCTCCCGTCAGGGCGACCGTGTCCAGCCCGTGCTTCTGCCGCGCCCGAGCACAGAGCCGGTGCACCAGACCCGCCACTGCCCGGTGGAAGCGAGCCGCCACCAGGGCCGGTCCGACGCCCGCGCGCAGATCGCCGACGATCGCCGCGAGCACGGGTGCGGGATCGGCCCGTACGGCGCCGCCCCCGCCGCCCTCCGGCTCGTGAAGGGCGAAGGCGTACGCCGTGGTGTCCTCGGCGGGCGCGTGCAGTGCCGCGCCCTCCAACTCGACGGCGGCCTGCGCCTCGTACCCGGCTCGGTGGCACACACCGGCCAGGGACGACACGGCGTCGAAGAGCCGGCCCATGCTGGATGTCGGAACACAGTTCAGCGCGCGCTCCAACTGTCGCTCAAGGAGCCGGAGTTCGTCGCGGGGGCAGGCGGCGGTGCAGGCGAGGTCGGCGGACCAGTCGATTCCGGCCGTCCACAGATGGGCCAGCGCCATGCGGTACGGGCGGCGCACGGCGGCGTCGCCGCCGGGCAGCCGGGCGTAGGCGAGGTGACCGAGCCGGGTGAAGCGGTCGTAGTCCGCGAGCAGGAACTCGCCGCCCCACACCGCTCCGTCGTCGCCGTGGCCCGTTCCGTCGAAGGCGACGCCGATGACCGGCCGGCTGCCGTCCAGCCCGTGCTCGGCCATCGCTGCGGCGATGTGGGCGTGATGGTGCTGGACGCGTACGACGGTCCGGTGCGCGGCGTTCCGGTCGGCCCAGTGGGCGGACCGGTAGCCGGGATGCCGGTCGGACGCCAGGATGTCGGGGCGCACCCCCGTGATGGACTGCAACTGGGCCTCAGCGTGCCCGAAGGCCCGCTGTGTGGCGACGTCGTCCATGTCACCGATGTGCGCCGACAGCCAGGCCCGGCGGCCCGCCCCCAGGCAGAAGGCGTTCTTCAGATCTCCCCCGACGGCGAGGGCCGGCCGCACCGGCAGCGGGAGGGGGACCGGTAGCGGGACGTAGCCACGCGAGCGGCGGATGATCAGCGGCTGTCCGTCGCAGACGCGGACCACGGAGTCGTCGCACGGGACGTGGATCGGCCGGTCGTGCGTGAGCCAGGCGTCAGCCAGGTGCGCGAGGCGCTCCAGCGCCTCGGTGTCGTCGGTGACGATCGGCTCCCCGGAGACGTTGCCGCTGGTCATCACGAGAAGCCGGGGGCCCTCCGGGTCGCCTGGCAGGCCGAGCAGCAGATGGTGCAGGGGTGTGTACGGCAGCATCACGCCGAGGTCGGGGCTGCCGGGCGCCACGGCCTCGACGGGCGACGGATTCCCGAGGGCGTGCGGGTGGCGCCTGAGCAGTACGACCGGCCGGGCCCGGCTTTCGAGCAGACTCCGCTCCTCGGGGAGCAGTCGGACGAGGTGCCGGATCTCGTCGGCGGTCCTGGCCATGACGGCGAACGGCTTGTCGCCGCGTGCCTTCCGGCGTCGCAGGAGGTCGACCGCCGTCCGGTTCGTCGCGTCGCAGGCCAGGTGGTAGCCGCCCAGGCCCTTCACGGCGACGATCGCGCCCCGAGCGAGCAGTGCGCGCGCCTCGGACACCGGATCCGCCGCTGCGTCGACATCCCCCGGCCCCGGCCCCTGGTCGGCGAGGAGCCTCACCTGCGGCCCGCAGGCCGGGCAGGCGACCGGCTGTGCGTGGAAACGGCGATCGGCCGGATCCGCGTACTCCCTAGCGCAGTCGGTGCACATCGCGAAACCGGCCATGGTGGTGTTCGCCCGGTCGTACGGCAGGCCGGTGACGATGGTGAAGCGCGGGCCGCAGTGGGTGCAGTTGACGAACGGGTGCCGGTAGCGCCGGTTCGTCGGGTCGGCCAGCTCGGTGAGGCAGTCGGCGCAGGTGGCGGTGTCGGGTGAGACCAGGGTGCCGGCCGGTCCGTCGGTGCGGGAGGTGAGGATGGTGAAGGCGGTGTCGCCGGCGAGCGGCATCTCGTGGTGCTGGACGGACTCCACGCGGGCCAGCGGGGGTGCCTGGACGGCGATGCGGTCACAGAAGCGGGCCACGGCCGAGGCGCCGCCCTCGACCTCCACGACGACGCCCTCAGGAGTGTTGGTCACATGTCCGACCAGGGCGAGTTCGGTGGCCAGGCCGTACAGGTAGGGCCGGAAGCCGACGCCCTGCACCACCCCCCGCACGGTGATCCGGCGTCGCAGCAACGTGTCCTCGACAACGGCGGCCGGGGCCTGCGTACCACTCACGAGGGGGTGTGGGCCATGGTGCCGGTGGCCTCCGTGTGCGGGCGGGCGTGCTCGTGGTCGTCGTGGGTCCGGCCAGGGGGGTCATCGGGGTGACCGTGGTGACTGCTGTGGTGGTGATCGTGGTGACTGTGGTGATCGTGGGTGTGCCCGTGGTGGTGGGACTGGCGGGCCATGACCGGCCTGTGGACGGGTGCGCCGTCCCCGGCCGCCATGGCCCTGTCGAGCAGCGCGCCGACGCCCTTTCCCCGCCGTGCCGAGGTCATGACCACCTCGACTCCGGGGTTGACCCGCTCCACGTTCGTGCGGAAGGCGATCTCGTCGAACTCGACGGCCTCCGCGAGGTCGGTCTTGGTGACCACGACCAGGTGGGCGAGGCCGAAGGCGGTGGGGTACTTGAGCGGCTTGTCCTCGCCCTCCGTCACCGAGGCGAGGGCGACCCTCAGCGTCTCCCCCAGGTCGTAGGAGGCCGGGCAGACGAGGTTGCCGACGTTCTCCACGAACAGCAGCCGGGTGTCGTCCGGCAGCCATCCCTCCAGGTGCGCCGCGAGCATCCCCGCCTCCAGATGGCACAGTCCATCGGTGAGCACCTGCTTGACCGGGACCCCGGAACGGGCCAGCCGTTCCGCGTCGTTCTCCGTGGCGAGATCGGCGCTCAGCGCCGCGACGGGGACGGACCGCTCACGTGCCCGGAGCAGTTCCTGCTCCAGCAGCGCGGTCTTGCCGCTGCCCGGACTGGACAGCAGATTGACGACGGCGGTGCCTCGGGCCGCGAGGTGCGCGCGCAGGTGATGGGCGCTCGCGTCGTTCTTCGCGAGTACGGCCTGTCGCAGGTCGACGACACGACACATGGTTCAGCGCTCCTCGGAGATCGGTTCGCGGGTGGGCGCGTGCGCGGGGCCGCCGGTCTCCCAGCGCACGTCCAGGATCTGCAGTTCCCGGCCGACCAGCAGGTCGGTGCGGGTGCCGCCGCACTCGGGGCAGGTCAGCCGGGGCGGCATGCCGACGGCCCATTCGTGTGCGCAGGGTGTGCAGCGGGCCCGCCCCGGTACCGCCTCGGTGAGCAGTTCGGAGCCCTCCAACAGGGTTCCGGCGCAGGCCAGTTCGAAGCAGAAGGAGAGCGCGTCGGGTACGACGCCGGCTAGTTCGCCCACCTGGAGCCGTACCGACCGCACCGCCGTGACGTCCCCGGCCCGGTCGGCGGCCTCGGCGACCTGGTCGACGACGGCCAGCGCGACGGACATCTCGTGCATGGGCTTGAGTCCTTCCGGTGCCTGCCTGCCGCCGGGGTTCATTGAAGGCGCGCGTCGGCGGGTGGTACGGCCCGGCACGCCGTCGCCGGTCGGCGGGTACGCCGTTCGACGCAACCGCGCGGGCCGAGGGAGCCACCGGGCGGCGCCACGGGGTGGCGCCCGGTTCACATACGGCGGATCCGCAGATAGCGCCTGAGGTCGGGAAGCACCTGCGCGGCGAGGGTGCCCAGGGCGGCCAGGGCCGCACCCCCGATGACCATCTTCTTCGTCATTGCGTCGCTCCTCATGTGGGGATCTCTCCGGCCGTGGCCCGCGGCGCGGGCTCTCGCGGATCGTTGTGGTCCAGCAGCTCTTCGATCAGTCGGACGGCCCCCGGTACGGCGTCGGACACCGCGGTGGTGAGGCCGATGCCCTCGTCCACGGAGGCGGGTTCGCATCCGACGACCAGGACGCGGCGTGGTGGCTCGCCGCCGGTTCCGGCGCACAGGGTGCCCAGCAGCGCGAGGACGGTGTCGGGAGTCATCCGGTGGCCGTCCAACGCGGGGGTGC
The DNA here is from genome assembly GCF_042955065.1 of Streptomyces sp. NPDC012510. Classification (NCBI taxonomy): domain Bacteria; kingdom Bacillati; phylum Actinomycetota; class Actinomycetes; order Kitasatosporales; family Streptomycetaceae; genus Streptomyces; species Streptomyces sp. NPDC012510. The sequence goes on along the minus strand of NZ_JBIBEN010000011.1, from coordinate 122,383 downwards.
CGGGCGAAGAACTCCCGCCCTCGGCCGCCTCGTGTTCGATCACGTACAGCGTGCCGGGGGCCTCGCCGCGTGCCGTGGCGTCCACGAGGACGAGGGTGTCGTAGCCGTCCAGGAGCTGATAGGCGAGGTGCACACCGCGCACGCCGATGTCCACGACCTCGATGTGTCCGGGCAGGTCCCGCTCGGCGAGCAGACGCGCGGTCTCCACTCCGAAGCCGTCGTCACGGAGGAAGATGTTGCCGATGCCCGCCACGAGAGTGCGTGGACCTGTCCGCGGGGGACTGTTCATGCGTCGTCCTCCAGCGGGGTGACCTCGTCGGGCTGGAAGTACAGGAACCGTCCCTGCTCGCGGCGGATGTCCGCGCCCGGGTCACCGTCCACCGTGACCGCCAGGTGCACCCCGCCGTCGACGTCGTGCAGAACCGCCTCGACCGTCGCGGTACGGCCCCGCAGGAAGATGTCCTGCGCGTCGGTGCGCCGCAGGCCCGGGTGCAGTGCGACCCGGCTGCCCTTGCCCACCGGCCGTCCGTCCACGACCACACGGTCCCGCTCCGGGTCGAAACCCGCCTCGCTCGCGGGGTCCCACCAAGGGGTGTCCGGACGCTGGACCCCGAACTCGTCGGGGAAGCCGACACCGGTGTCGCCGGTGACCTCCCGCAGACCGCGTACCGCTCCGTGCAGCCGTTCCAGGACCTCGGCCGGCATGGAGTCCGCCAGCTCGATCACGGCGGCGGCCCGGTCGTCGGTGCCCCGGGCCTCGCGTTTCTCCTCGTCGGTGAGGGCGGCGGTGCGCAGGGCCAGGATCTCGTCGATCTCGGTGGCGTCGTAGAGCGCGCCGGGACTCTCCGGTGCGATGGACGGGTGGTCCTCCAGGATGATCGGCGAGGACAGCACGAGGTCGGTGCGACCGGGTTCGCCGGCGAGCACGGGCCAGGTGTGCAGGTTGCGGCAGGCGGCGACCGCGCCCTTCGCCCACTCCGGCGGATCGGTCATCGACAGAAACGATCCGGCGCTGAGGGCCATGAGCACATGGGTGGCCACCAGGGAGTGCGGGAGTGCCGCGTCCCGGTCGGCGCCACGGCCCTCGGGCGGTGTCCAGGCGCTGGTGTTCTCGACGACGGCGGTCAGCCGCAGCGCCCGGTAGGGCCCGTCGAGTTCGCGGGCGGACAGCCGGACCGTACCGCTGATCTCCTCGGACCGCCGGACCAGTCGGCCCACGGTGCGGCCGGCCGCGTCGAGGACCGGCGCGGTCTGCTCCCGCGCGGGGCACTTGAAAGGACGGGTGACGCCGTCACCGAGGAGATCGTCCACCGGGGCGACCACCTCGACGCGCTCCTCGTTCCCCTCGTCCCAGGGCACCAGCACACGGTCGTCGAGGCGGAGTTCGGGCACCGTGTCGAAGCCGCCGTCCGGGCGGGCCCGCTGCACCGTGCGCCTGCGGGCGTGCAGGAAGCGCACCTCCACCGAGAGGGTCGCTCCCGCCTTCGGTTCCATCAGGCATTCGGTGTGCTGGAAGTCGTACTCCTCGCACTCGGCGCCCCAGCCGGGCGGCACGAGCACCCCGAACTGCCAGCGCAGCCGGTTCTTGGCCGCCGAGGCGCGGTAGGGGTAGAGCACATAGCCCTCGAAGAGGACGGCGTCGGCCACCTGTCGGGCGAGGGCGAAGCGCTCCTCGGTCTCGGGGGCGAACGCGGTCATGGTCACGGGTCGGTCCTTCCGGTGGTGCCGGTGAGCGCGCGGAGCGGGTCCCTCCGAGGCGGGCCCGGGGCGGCGCCGCTCTTGTCGAGCAGGGCCTTGACGGTCGCCTCCCAGGAGGGCAGCGCGTGCCGGGAGCGGTAGGAGAGGAGGGCGTCCATCGTGTCGCTGGGCAGTCGGATCCAGCCGCATCCCGGGAAGTGCTGTTCGACCATCTCCCGCCAGGTGGCGACCGGCATTCGGTAGACCGCCTCGCGGTCCCAGGGGACCGGCTCGACGCGGAAGCCCCCGGCGCCGGTGAAGGCCGTACCGGAGAAGAGCATCAGCAGCGGGACCTCGCCGTCGGCGAGGGCCGTGAGGTAGCGGGTGGCGGCGATGTCCATGTCGTAGGTGCAGGGCACGACGAGGTCGGCCTCGATCTCTCCGGTGAAGCTCGGGACCATCAGCGAAACCTGGGCGAACTGCACCGGTTGGAGGGAGCTGCCCCAGCGTGAGCGTTCGCCGAAGAGGTCCGCCAGCCCGTCGGCCTCGGCGGACTCGTAGGTCCGGCGGGCGGGTTCGATGCGGATCTGGCAGCGTAGTGCGAGGGCGTGCACGCGTGCGTTGCCGGCGGCGGTCACGCGCAGCCGGAAGACCAGGGTCGGTCCGGCCGCGTACCGGTCGGCGCGGACGCCGGTGCAGGCGAAGGCGAACTCCGTCACGGTCGCACCCCCTCGTGCGACGGCTGCGCCGCCCCGACCCACGCGTACCCTGCTTCTCCCACGGGCCGGACGCGTCGCGCGACGTCGGCGAAGAACGCCTCCAGCGCGGCGCGGGCCTCGGCCCCGCCGTCGAAGCCGTGCCACAACAGGCGCATACGGCCGACGAGTTCGTAGCAGATGTCGATGGGGACGAGGTGGCAGTCGATGCGGCCGTCGGAGCGGCGCAGCAGCAGTGCCTCGACGTCGGGTTCGAGGAGTTCGGTGAGGCGGCTGCCGCCGAGGACCTCGGTCCAGGTGGCCGGTTCGAGTTCGCTCTCGGTGGCTCCGGCCGGGCTCGGGTAGAGGGCGACCAGCCGGTCGAGGGCCGCGTTGCGGAAGAGGAAGGCGACGCCGACCGGGATCTGCAGCGCGTCCCACGCGCTCTCGTCGAGGCGGTGTGCGGGGTCGGTCAGGTAGCGGTCCGGGACCGTGCGGAAGCGGCCGGCGGCTGCGCCCGGCTGTTCCATCAGCACCGCGCAGGGGGCGCAGGCGCAGACGAGGGCGCGTTTGTCGGTGTCGACGAGGTGGCGGTGGTCCTCGGGCACCGCCACCGCGCACAGTTCGCACCGTTCCGGCTGGGCCGGGCGCTCGGTGAGGAACCTCCGCAGGCCTACGGTGGTCATGCTCATCTGGCTCCCGTCGGTGCCGTGCCGATCTGCAGGAGCGTGGGCCCCACGGGCGCGCTCTCCACTTCCACGGCCCTGACCTCGGGGGCGAAGCAGGCGAGCGCGGCCTCGGCGGCCTGCCGGGCGTCCCCGCCGGAGCCGCAACCGCAGCCGCCGCCCGCCCGGGCGCGCACCCTCAGCGTGCCGCTGCTCTCCTCGAAGTCCCGCACCTCCAGCGTGTGGTCGCGGACGCTGTCGAGGGCGCGGGCGATGCGGGTGTCGCGGTCCTCGGGATGCAGGTCGTGCAGGACGAGCAGGCCGGCGACCAGGTCGTCGCCGAGCAGTCGCGCCGACGGTTCGCCGGGCGCGGAGGACAGCAGGTGGAGGATGCGGGCCAGGCCGGCTCCGTAGAAGTCCATGAGGGACCGGACGAGTTCCTCCGCGGCCGAGGCGGCGGCCGGGTCGCCGCTCGCGGTCAGGCGGTCCAGCACCTCCTCGACCCGGCGTCCGGTCTGCTCGACGTTCACCGGCGCGGCCGCCGTGGCCGCGCTCATCCGCCCAGTCCGCTCAGGCCGGTGGGAACGTGCATCGACTTCACCGTCTTGCCGCCTCCGACGTACATGTGAACGCCGCAGGGCAGACAGGGGTCGAAGCTGCGGACGGCGCGCATGATGTCGATGCCCTTGAAGTTCTCCGGGGTGTTCTCCTCGAAGATGGGGGTGTTCTGCACGGCGTCCTCGTACGGGCCCGGTGTGCCGAAGGTGTCCCGGGTGCTGGCGTTCCAGGGGGTCGGCGGGTACGGGTGGTAGTTGGCGATCTTGCCGTCGCGGATCACCATGTGGTGGGAGAGGACTCCTCGGACCGCCTCGGTGAAGCCGACGCCGATGCTCTCGTCCGGGACCTCGAACTTCTCCCAGGTCTGGGTGCGTCCGGCCCGCACCTCCTCCAGGCCCATCTCCGCGCAGTGCAGGGCGACGGCGGCGGCGTACGCCTGGAAGTAGGTGCGGGCGCGGTTGCGTTCGAGTGCGTTGGACCACTTCGGGATCTTCCACTCGAAGGTGGTCTCCGGCTTGGTCATGGTGCGGGGCAGGTTGATGACGACGCTGTGGCCGGTGGCCTTGACGTACCCGATGTCGACGAGCCCGGACAGGGCGGTGGACCACAGGCGGGCGATGGGGCCGCCGCCGGTGTCCAGGGCGAGGTGGTCCTTGCCGTCGAACCAGCGGGGCGACATGACCCAGCTGTACTTGTCGTCGAAGTTCCGCTTCTGCGGGGCGGGGATGGTGTGCTGGTTCCACGGATGACGCGGGTCCACCGGGTTGCCGAGCGGGTCCTGGGTGACGAACTGTTCCTGGCCCTGCCAGTCCTCGTAGTAGGAGCTGCCCAGCAGGATGCGGATGCCGAGGTTGATCTGGGTGAGGTCGTTGGTGACGAGCTTTCCGTCGACGACGATGCCGGGCGTGACGAACATGCGCCGGCCCCAGTCCGACATGTTGGCGTAGGTGAAGTCGCAGTACTCGGGGTCGTTGAGGGCGCCCCAGCAGCCGAGCATCACGCGGCGGCGGCCGACCTCCTCGTAGCCGGGCAGCGCCTCGTAGAAGAAGTCGAAGAGGTCGTCGTGCAGGGGCACGACGCGCTTCATGAACTCGACGTACTTCATCAGACGGCTCATGTAGTCCGTGAAGAGCTGGACGGAGCCGATGGTGCCGACGCCGCCCGGATAGAGCGTGGAGGGATGTACGTGGCGGCCCTCCATCAGGCAGAACATCTCCCGCGTGTAGCGGCTGACCTGGAGGGCCTCGCGGTAGAACTCGCCTTCGAGGGGGTTGAGCGAGCGCATGATGTCGGCGATCGTTCGGTAGCCGTGCTCGCCGGCGTGCGGGGCCTCGGTGCGCTCGGCGAGTTCGAGGACGCCCGGGTTGGTCTCCTTGACCATCTTCTCGCAGTAGTCGACCCCCACCAGGTTCTCCTGGAAGATGTTGTGGTCGAACATGTACTCCGCCGACTCACCGAGGTTGATGATCCACTCGGCGAGGTGCGGGGGCTTGACGCCGTACGCCATGTTCTGCGTGTACACCGAGCAGGTCGCGTGGTTGTCCCCGCAGATCCCGCAGATACGGCTGGTGATGAAGTGGGCGTCGCGGGGATCCTTGCCGCGCATGAAGACGCTGTAGCCGCGGAAGACCGACGACGTGCTGTAGCACTCCGCGACCTGCTTCTGCTTGAAGTCGATCTTCGTGTGGATGCCCAGGCTGCCCACGATCCGTGTGATCGGGTCCCAGGCCATCTCCATCAGGCCGCTGCCGTCGCCGGCCGCCTTCGTCGTCGATGCCATCGTCTGTGCCGTGCCCTTCGTTGCGCGGTCGGTTCATGTGGGGGTGCACGAAGCGGGGAGCGGATTACGTGCGCGGGTCGCTCACCACGGGGGTCGGTAGCCGGTGGTGATCTTGTCTCCGGTGCGGCGCCACTTCGGCTCCTTGTCCACCGTCTTGGCCGTGATCGACCGCAGCTTGCGGACCACGGCGCCATAGGCTCCGCTGGCGTTGCTGGACACCTTGGCGCCGGGCGGCTCGTCCATGAACGGCATGAACTTGTCGGGGAACCCGGGCATGGTGCAGGCGATGCAGATGCCGCCCACGTTGGGGCAGCCGCCGATCCCGCTCATCCAGCCGCGCTTGGGCACGTTGCACTTGACGACGGGGCCCCAGCAGCCGAGCTTGACCAGGCAGGTCGGCGAGTCGTACGAGAGGGCGAACTGGCCCTGTTCGTAGTAGCCCGCGCGGTCGCAGCCCTCGTGGACGGTGGCTCCGAACAGCCAGGTGGGACGCAGTTTGTCGTCCAGCGGGATCATCGGGGCAGCGCCGGCCGCCTGGTAGAGGAGATAGGTGAGCGTCTCGGAGAAGTTGTCGGGCTGGATCGGGCAGCCGGGGACGCACACGATGGGGATGCCGGCGTGGGACTTCCAGTCCCAGCCGAGGTAGTCCGGCACCCCCATCGCGCCGGTCGGGTTGCCCGCCATGGCGTGGATACCGCCGTACGTGGCGCAGGTGCCGATGGCGACGACCGCCAGCGCCTTCGGGGCGAGCCGGTCGATCCATTCGCTGGTGGTGATCGGCTGGCCGGTCTCCGGATTGTCCCCGAAGCCGCACCAGTAGCCCTCGGGCTTGATCTCCTCATTGGGGATGGATCCCTCGACGACCAGTACGAACGGGTCGATCTCGCCCCGCTCCCCCTTGAAGAACCACTCGATGAACGTGTCCGAGCCGCCGACCGGACCGCACTCGAAGTCGATGAGCGGCCAGTGCACCGCGACCTTGGGCAGCCCCGGCAGCACACCGAGCACGATCTCCTCGATGCTGGGCTGCATGGCCGCCGTCAGCGCGACCGAGTCTCCGTCGCAGCTCAGGCCGGCGTTGATCCAGAGGATGTGGATCGTGGGTGTCTCGTCGGCGGGTGCGCCGCCTGTGTCCGCGGCATCGGCTGTGCCCAGCGTCGCCTCAGTCATGGGACCGCCTCCTGGGGAGGTAAGAGATGAAAGCCGCATTTCGACCGTCGTTCCTCTTCGTATCAGCCGTTCGGCCGGGAGGTGACGCCATCGAGGGCCGTTCCGGTGACAATGGCGGCGCAGCGGATCCGCCGGGTTCACGCAAGCGGGACCGGAGCGAGGTGCGGCGGGGTGCGCGGTGGCCGCTCCTTGTGGACGAAGGATCGACGCAGTGCGTGGTACGGGGCGTCCGGGTCGTCGAAGGCCCGCCGCATCCGGGCCAGCTCCCGCTCCCGGAAGCCGGCCAGCGGGGTCGTGCTCTCCAGCCGGTCCAGTTCCGTCTTCTTCGCGGTGATCCGTGACGCCGTCGCCGGGAGTGCCGCCAGGCGCGCCGCCAGGCCGCCGACCTCGTGTGCGAACCGGTCGGGACCGCAGTCGACCACCCGGTCGACGAGCCCGAGGCGCAGGGCTCCGGCCGAACTGACGGGCAGGGCCTGACTCATCAGCCGTTCGGCGGTGGAGTGGCCCACCCTGCGCGGCAGCGAGTACGTCCAGTACTCCGAGCCGTACAGGCCCATCAGCCGGTAGTGGGGGTTCAGCACGGCGCCCGAGCGGCACCAGACCTCGTCGGCCGCGAGGGCGAGCATGACGCCTCCCGCCGCGGCGTTGCCCGCGACGGACGAGACCACCAGCCGGTCCGTCGTGGTGAGCACCGCCTCGACCAGGTCGTCGATGGCGTTGATGTTCGCCCAGGACTCGGCGGCGGGGTCGTCCGCGGCCTCGATGACGTGGAGATGGACGCCGTTGGAGAAGAAGTCCCGTTCGCCGCCCAGAACCAGCACCGACGTGGGCCGCTCGCACGCCTCCCGGTAGGCGCCCAGCAGACGCCGGCACTGCTCCGTGCTCATGGCGCCGCCGGGGAAGGAGAAGGACAGGAAGCCCGTGTCGCCGTCCTCCCGGTAGCGGATGTCCGACCAGGTGCGGTGCGGCACCTCGGGCAGGCGGGGCATGACCTGCTCGGGCAGCCGGGGCAGCCGGTCGCCCAGGGCCCGTACGGCAGGCAGTTTGAACGTGGGCGGCTGCCCGGGCACGCGCCGGGGCCGGAGCTCGGGGATCCAGACGGCGCCGTCCCTGGTGGCCCGGCAGACGGCTCCGGCACGGGTGGCCAGCAGCTCGCCCGGCCGGCCTCGCAGGACGCCCTCGGGGTGGCCGCCGTGCAGATACCACTCACCGCCGAGCAGCACGTCCAGCACACCGGGCTGCGAGTCCGCGGCCCTCAGCTTGCGCAGGACGGTCCGGGTGGAGTCCTCCGCCCAGTCGATCCGCCGGACGCCCTGGTCGAGGTAGGGACGCGGGCGCGGGTACGTGCCGGCCGGGCGTGCCGCGTCCTGCCGGAGCGGCACGTGGGTGCCTCCGGCGAAGCGCTCCACCGCCAGCAGGACGGCCTCCATGGCGGCGTCGGCGATCTCGCCCCGGTACAGCTCGCTCTTGGACACCTCGGGGATCCGGCACCGTACGGAGGCCCACACGTCCCCGGCGTCCATCTCCCCGTCGGCCTGCAGGACGGTGACGCCCCAGTCCTGGGCACCCTCGTGGATCGCCCAGTCCAGGGAGGACGGTCCTCGGTCCCCCACGGGCCCCGGATGGACGACGAGGCAGGTGTGCGCCCTCCAGACCTCCTCGGGAATCGCGGTCTTCAGCATCGGCGCCACGATGAGCTGCGGGGCGTGCCGCCGCACGGCCTCCGGCAGGCAGGTGCCCGGGAGAGCGAGTTCCACGGCCACGGTGTGGCCCCGGTCGCGCAGTTCGGCGTGGGTGCGCTGGGTGAGGCTGTTGAACGCACTGGCTAGGAGCAGGATGTGCACGGCTGCCTCCGGGCGGACGAACGGCAGGCAGGGATGGCCGCCGACCGTGATCCTTGACCAGGCCCGTCTGCCGTCCTCGACGACAGACGGCGGAAGTCATCCGAAAGCGGGCGCCGCTGCGCCGTCCGGCCTCACCGTCGTCGCAGGCCGCTGGTAATGCGCTCCCACGGGGTGCGGGTGGCACCGAAGTGGGTTTCGTGGGTCCAGATGTGGGTGCACGACCGGCACTGCAGGTGCAGCAGGCTGCCGACGTTGGAGAGCAGATAGCGCCAGTGCTCCGAGCAGGTCCGCCCCTGCTCGCAGGTGGCGCACCCGCGACGGTCGTCGCAGTTCGGGCAGGCCACCCAGGCGCGCCGCCCGATGTCGGCCTGCGGGTCAAGCGGCAGCATGACCGCCCCCTCCGCGTGGAAGCACACCGGCCGCGACCAGTTCGTCGTAGACACGCTGCTGCTCCGGGCCGAGTCCGGAGTACAGCAGCTCGTACGCCTCTTCCTCGCCGCGCAGCGCCGCCACGGGGTCCCAGTCGGAGCCGAGGGCGTCCAGGACATGAGCGCGCCGGAGCATCTCGTGCGAGCTCAGGTCGACGGTGAAGTCGACCCTCGGCTGCGCGGGGTCATGGGAGTGCATGCGGCCGAACGTAGGGAAGCGTTCCTCGCCCCGGCAAGAGCAGGTGGGGGATGTCACAACCAGTCGGGACGCGGAGGCGGCGGGCCGGCGTCATGCGACGGTGCGTCCCAGGTAGGCCGCCAGGCGGTCGAGCGGGGTGGCGTGCGCGGGGGCACGCCGTGGTGGGGCGAAGGAAGCCTCGGGGGTGCGAGGCAGGTCGGCGTGGATCTCCCGTACGACGCGGAGGGCCGGCTCGGCGAGGTGGTGGACGGTGTCGTAGGGCTGCCCGGTGGCCCGGGCCAGGTCCCAGCCGTGGACCAGCATCTCGATCACCAGCTGCTCGACGAGCCGTCGCCCGGGTGCGGGACCGTAGCGCTGCTCCAGCATCCCCGGGCGGGCGAAGGCCGTGCGTGCCGTCCGGGCCGCGGTGCGGAACGCGGCGGCGTGGTCGTCTCCGAGGTGGTCGGCGGCGAAGTCTGCGCGGGGGGTGCCGTCGGCCAGGCCGGCCCACAGCAGGTTCTCCCAGACCAGGTGGTCGAGGAGGGTGCGTACGTCCCAGTCGGCGCAGGGCGTCGGCAGGTCGAACCGGCCCGGCTCCACCGCGCGGACCAGCGTGTCGACGGCGTCCAGGACTTGCTCACAGGCGTGGAGCACTCCGACCGGTTCCCACGCGTCCCGCCCGGTGTCGTACAGCGCGGCGAGTCGCGCGGCGCGCGCCCCGGGTTCGGGGTTCGCCCTGAGCGCGGTGGTCAGCCAGCGGCCGGCCGCGACCATGGTGGGGCGCACGGGTCGGCCGTTGATGACGCAGAGCAGCTGCCAGTACCGCTCCATCAGGGGGTCGGAGGCCACTTCGAGCTGTTCCAGGAGCAGGGCTCTGGCCCGGGCGCCGTCGGCGAGCCTCTCGCCGTGCGCGGTGGGCCTGGTGGGCAGCCACGTCGCGACGATGTCGGTGACGACGGGGTCGGCCGCCGGTGAGTCCGGGGCGACCCCCTGCTCCATCGCCGTGTCCACGCGTCGCAGCCAGTCGTCCGTCACCCGCTCCGCCTCCCGCAGCGCGGAGTCGTCGTGCTCGCCCGGGTGGTGTTCGGCGGCGTACCGGGCCATACAGTGCAGGCTGTCGCGCAGAGCCGGGTTCTTGACGAGTTCGCCCAGTTCGAGCCAGGCGTCGACCTGTTCGTCGGTGGGGTCGGCGGGAAGGTCCGGGGTGGCCGCCAGCAGGTTCCGTCGGTAGGTGGGGACCTCCAGTTCGCCCAGGGTGTCGGTGACGAAGTCCTGGATGACGGCACGGCGTTCGGCGGCGGACATGCGCGCCAGCTCGGTCATGGTGGTGAGCCTCTCGGCAGTGGTGTCGCGGCGGGTGACGGAGCGCAGTACCGCCTGCTGCGTCCGCAGCAGGCGGATCCGTGTCTCCAGCGCGTCGATGTGGGTCGCGGCCACCTCCGACAGGGTGTCCTCGCGCTCCAGTACGTCCCGGATGACAGCCAGTCCCAGGCCCAACTCCCTCAACGTCCGGGCCAGTTGCAGACGGGCCAGGGCCTCGGTGCCGTACTGCCGGTAGCCGGCCGGGGTGCGGTGGGCCGGGTGAACGAGCCCGATGTCGGACCAGTGCCGGATCAATTTGACCGACAGCCCGGACTTCCGCGCGATCTCTCCGATGCTCCAGAACGTGTTGTCCTCGACGTGCATGTGCGCCACCCTCGGGTCTCCCATGGAGGGAGAGTCAACAGGTGTCTGCGTGCCCTGGTCACCTGTGCCCTCGCGCCGGCCCACGGCCGCAGGTGTGGGCGGGTCGCGCGTACCGGGACCGTGGTCGGGGGCACGGTCCGGTCCCGGTGAGGCGTCGCGACGGCGGCCGTGGCGGTCCGGGGCGAGCGGTGGGCCGGGGTGGCCGTCAGGGCTTGGACGACGTGACCTCGACGGGGGCGGGAAGCCCGACCTGCCACCGCGCCTTCGAGCCCGGCCCCTCGATGCACCACTTGGTGCCCGAACAGCGGACGCGGCCGGCAGGGCCTGTGACTCCCGGCCGACCGCGGGGACGGAGTACTGCGGCACACTGCGCGGCAGGGTCGGCCACCGGATCGCCGCCGGCGCGCCGGTCCCTGCGGCGGCCTGTCCCGACGGGGTGGTTCCCGTCAGCCGAGTGACCAGGGGCGCCCACGCCACACCGCCGGTCACGGCCCGCAGCGGCGAACAGCTCGGCCGGTACTTCAACGGCCTCACACTGCTGGAACCGGGCCTGGTCTCCTGTTCCCTGTGGCGCCCCGATCCCGGCGGACGAGGCCGTACCGCAGTTGGGGGCCGTACCGCAGTTGGGGGCCGTGGCGCGTAGGCACTGACACCGCTCCCCTACCGGTCGGCCCCGCCGACCACGCTGCTCCACGCATGGTCCGTCGCCGTTCCGGGCGGATAGGGTCGTGGGCCGGAGGCCGCACGAGGGCGAAGGACACACCGGGGGACACAGGATGCGTACGCCCGAACAGATCTGGGAGGACGCCGACCTCCCCACGCGTCGACTCGCCGGACTGGCTCTGAACCCGTCCGCACCGGAGAGCGTCCTGCTGCGGCTGCTCGCCGACGCTCCCCTGGCCGCACGCATGGTGCTGTGCCGGGACCGTGTCCTGCCCGACGCCGTGGTCGACGCGGTGATCGAGCATCCCGACACCCTCACCCGTAGCTTCCTCGCCCGCAACCCCCACGTCGCTCCGGCCCGACGAGCCCGGCTCGTTCACGACCCCGAGTGGTTCGTCCGCGCCCACCTCGCCGAGGGGCCCCGGGTGGCCTTCCCCGCCCAGCCCGAGCCCCTGCCCGACGAAACCGTCATCCACATGATCAACACTTATGACAACGAACTCCTGGGGGGCCTTTTCTACCAGCAGATCAGCACGAGGCTGCGCCTGTCCATGCCCTCGCATCCGATCGCGAAGGTCCGCCTCTGGGGGGTCGGCAGTTGGGCACTGCTGTCCACCGAGACGCGGGCGGCACTGCTCGCGGACGCCGACGACGAGGTACGGGAGGCGGCGCGGCGCCATGCGCGCCACCGGGATCCGGCCTGGGTGGAGAGCGTGCTTCCGGACCGGCCTTGCCACGGCCGCACCGACGCGCTGCTCCACGGCGCCCTCAGCAGGGCCGTGGTGGACGGCGTCCTCGGGAATCCCGTCGGCGAGGAGGACAGGGCGATGATCGCCGTCAACCCCACGCTTCCTCCCGACGTGGTGGCCCTGCTGGCCGCCGATCCGGATCCGGAGATACGGGGTCTGATCGCGGGGCGCGGGGACCTGGGGCCTGCGGAGCGCCGGACGCTCGTCGCCGATCCGGACCCGGACGTGCGGAGGAGGGCCGCGCACCGCGCGGATCTGGATCCGGCCGAGCGGCGCGCGCTGTCGACGGACCCCGACCGTGACGTACGGCTGGCCGTATCCGTCCACCCCGCACTGACCGAGGAGGAACGAGCCGGCATCGACTACGAGATCCCCATGGACCACGCCTTCGTCTTCCACCCCGCGCCCTGGGTACCCCGGGACCGGGAGGCCGTCCGCCGCGACGCCCTCTCCGTCCACCCGCTGCTGCGCCGACAGGCCGCCAAGGACCACCTGCTGTCACCGGACCTTGTCGCACGCCTGGCCGATGACGACGACCTCGGCGTACGCGTCCTGCTGGCCCAGAACCATCCGGACGCCCCGGCGTCACTCCTGCTGCGCGCCTTCCTCGAATACACCGGCCCGGAGCGCGACCACCTGACGTCCCGGCCGAACTTCCCCACTCAAGGACTGGCCGTCTTCGCCGAGCACGAGGACCCCGAGGTCCGGGCGCTGGCCACCCGCGATCCCGAGACCGAACCGGCGACCGTGCAACGGCTTACCCACGACCCGGACCCCGCGGTGCGGGCCGCAGCGGCCCGCCACCCGAATCTCCCGCCGTCACGCCTGACGGAACTCCTCGACGACGAGGAGCTGGCCCACACCGCCGCCGCGAACCCGGCACTGGACGCGGACACGATCCGTCGGCTGCTGCTGACGGCGGACGGACGACCGGCATGACCACCGGCGTTACCACCGGCGTGATCTACGGGCAGGACCTCCGGCGTGATCTACGAGGCAGAAGGATCCGGTTCAGCCCCGGCGAGTCGTCGCGGAGGCGAATCCCAGCCAGGTGTGCCGGTTGCCCCACCAGCACCAGCCGACCTTGGGCGCGTCGCGGCGCTCACGGCCGTCCCGGCCGGTGCCGTTACTGATCCAGATCGCCGGGGTACGGGCGTCCAGCGTGCCGTTTGCCTTGCGCAGCCGGGAGCCGATGGTCATGAAGCAGTGGTTGCGCTCCAGAGCCGAGGGCTGCTGGATCACCCAGTGAATGCCCTCGGTGAGCAGGAGCGGCGTGCGATCTTCCTTGGTGAGGGCGGGTAGTGCCTCCTCGGGACTCCAGTTGGCCATGTGGTCACCGCGGTCGGGACCGGTGACCAGGTAGAGAGGGGCGTCGGGCAGCTCGACGTCACAAGGGACGAAGCGGTCGACGTCAGGCATGTCGGTGACGACGAAGCCCGGCTTGTCGCCCCTGCGGAGCAGCGGCGCGAGGGCGGAGGCAGGGGCGAGGTCCGGATGAACGGCGAGCAGAGCGCCGTCACCGTCCGTTCGGGCGGCGGACTTGGCGAACGTGCGAAGCCTGTCGGCGGACAGTCCGGCGAGTTCGTGCACACCCAGTCCGATCAGTCGCTCGGCCTGCTCGCTCAGGGTCGGAAGTGCGGGGAGGACTGCGGCGGTGGCGGGCGTGGTTTCGGGCACGATACTCCCAGGGACGGCGTTCGAAACGGGCTCATTGTCAACGAGGCGGCCCGGCGGAACGTTCCCGCCGCTGCCGCCTCCACCACATCCCGTGACCAGCGCTCCGGACACCCCCGAGCCGACGGCCGGGCACTTCCCGACGGCCGTGTCGCGGCACGTGGCCTGTCAGCGGTGTGGCCCGGTCACCCGGCGGCCAGAAGGCGGGTGCGGACCGCTCGATGAGCTGACTCTGGCGCCGTGCCCCGAGAACGGCTTCCCCCAACCGCTCCTGAGCGATCGTCAGGCAGGCGTAGACCGCTCCTTGCGCCGTCGACAGACCGATCAGGTCCCCGAAGCACGCGGGTCCGCGCCTCCTCACGGGGGCACCGGCCCGGAAGCCGGGGTCGACGACAACTGACTGTCGGCAGCGGGCAACGATCAGACGGTGGACCCTTGCGCGGTCAGTCGCATCAACAGACGGAACGTCCTTGACGTCGCCGGGCTGACCGCCCTGCACACAAAGCGACTTGACCAGATGTCAGCGAGCGCAGCACTCGCGATCAGCAGCTCTTCGGCTCACTACCCAGGCCAGGTCCTGGCCGAGGCGAACCCCGACGCCGAACGCCTCGGCCAGGCCGGCGAGATGCTGGGTCTGATCGACGTGGCGCTCAGTGAGTTCACGCACCCGGCGGACCGACGAGGCCTTGCTTGGGACATCCGACACTTCCACCAACTGACCGAACTGGTGGAGCACACGCCGAGCCCCGAGCACCGCCGGTTGGCCCAGTCGGTCTTCCGGCTCTTCGGCGAAAACGTCGTTCCGAGGCTGGGTGGTCTGGAAACGCAGGTGATCCACGGGGATTTCAGTCCCTACAACGTGGTGGTCGATCCACGGACCGATCACTTCGTCACCGGTGTCATCGACTTCGGGGACACCGTGCGCAGTGCGGTCATCTTCGACCCCGCCGTTCCCATGGCGAACCTGCTCGGCAGGACGCCGGAGCAACCCTGGCGCGATGCCTGCGCCTTCGCGGCCGACTTCCAACGGGAGCGGCCGATCCAGGTCTCGGAACTTCCCCTGCTCCCGATTGCCGCGCTGGCACGACTCACACTGCGTGCGCTGATCACGAACTGGCGCGCGGAACACGCGCCCGATCGGCGCGAGTACCTTCTCGGCCACGCCAAGGACGACTGGATCAACGTCGAGCTTGCCTTGGCAGTGAGCCTGAACGACGTCATCACACACCTCCGGGAAGCCCCGCAAGGGCAATCCTCAAGAGCCAGTTCCAAACAAAGTGCAGTTTTCACCCGAAATAGGATCGGAGCATCATCATGGCCATTCCCTCGTTGCAGTTCCGGCCGAAGTACGTCTCGTTCGACTGCTACGGCACGCTGATCGAGTACCCGATCACCCCCATCACGTATGGCTCGTGGGCGACCAGATACCCGCCGAGCAGTAGGACCAGTTCGTCCGGGAGTTCCGCGGTTACCGCTACGACCAGGTCCGCGGCACGTACTACCCCTACGAGCAGGTGCTTCAGGACTCCTTCGAGCGGGTCTGCCGCAAGTGGGGCATCAAGGCGGCCCCGGACGCGGGCAAGCGGTTCGCCGACGGCGTTCGCAGCTGGGGGCCCCACCCGGAAGTGGTGGAACCGCTGAAGAAGATGTCCGAGCACTACAAGCTGGTGATCCTCTCCAACGCCGACGACTCCTTCCTGGCCGAGAGCGTGCCCAAGCTGGGGGCGGACTTCCACGCGGTCCTCACCGCGGAGCAGACCGGCTACTACAAGCCCCGGTACGCCGCGTTCGAGTACATGCTCGAGAAGCTCGACGCGTCCCCCGAGGACTTCGTGCACGTCTCCTCGCACACCCGCTACGACCTGATGCCGATGCACGACACGGGCTTCCGCAACCTGGTCCTGCTGGACCGCGGCTACGACCCGGTGACCCACGGCTACGACTACGTGACCGTCAAGTCCCTGGATGACCTCAACACCATGCTCGGCATCTGACCCGAGGCATCACCGGTCCACACGGCACACGAGCTTCTGGAACACCGTCGCGCCGCCGGCCGTCCCGCTGGGCCGCAAGGAGGTCGTGGCCACCAATCTGTGGGGCGGTCGCGCGGATGAGTCGATCGAGCGGGGCGTGCCCGTGCCGTACCAGTGGAACGGCGCCGGGCGGATGACGGACGGCTGGGGCATCCCCAAGGGCGCGGACAACACGGACGCGGCCTACAAGCTGATGAGCGGGAGGCGCGCGCCTGGGTGTTCCTCGACCAATCCACGCGCCGCCTCCAATGCCGCCCGCTGTAGGACATCGTCGGCAAAGGGCGGGGATACGTCGTGGACGGTACACCGGCCCCCTGACGGAGGGCCGCGTGCCCGGCCCCTGGATCGCGCACCGTCGTTGTTTTCTCCTTGCTCTGGCAAATCAGGGACACCACCTGGCACACTGTCGAAAGCTTCACACGCAAGATCTTCGGCGAAATGGTGATGCCGTGCCGAGAATGCGGCGAGCCCGCTAGGGAAATCACCCACCGTCACGGGTCGTCCGCCGCAAAGGCCGCCTGCCGCAACCCCTGCACCCACGTCCACAGGAGGCAGAGGGTGAGAGATCTCGAGATCGACCGCAGAGCCTTCCTTCGAGGAGTCACCGCAGCCGCGGCAGGTGTCGCCGCCACCTCGCTCACCGCCTGCGGGCCGTCGGACGCCGAACTGGGCACCGCCACCCCCAAGGACCCGAACCTGCTGGTCGTCCGTAACATCGGCGGCGCGTACGAGACCGCGAACCGGCGGGCCGTCTACGACCCGTTCACCAAGGAGACCGGTATCCGGATCGAGGTGGTGAATTTTCTGCACCAGCAGATGATCGAGCAGATCAAGAAGGGGCGGCCGCGGTTCGACGTCATGGACATCAACATGACGCATTTGGCGCTCTTCGAGGAGGAGGGCGTTTCCGAGGAACTCGACTACGACCGACTGCCCCACGCCCGGAACGCGGGTATCGCCAAGTCCCTGCTGACCACCCACGGCGTCGGGAAGAGCTATTGGGCGAGTGTCCTGGCATATCGCACCGACGCGTTCAGCGGTAAGGAACCCGATTCCTGGGCGGATTTCTGGAACACCGGGGGATTTCCGGGCCCGCGCGCTGTGCAGGGTGCATTGGACTGGCCGGAGCTGGAGTTCGCCCTCCTCGCCGACGGTGTACCGCTCGACCGGCTGTACCCCCTCGACGTGGACCGTGCCTTCGCGGCCCTCGACGCCCTCAGGAGCTCCGTGCGCGTCTTCTGGGAGAGCGGCGCCGAGCCGGGTGAGCTGCTGGAGCGCGGGCAGGTCGTGGCGTCCAGCGCCTGGAACGGCCGTATCCAGACCCTGGTCGAGGGCGGTTCCCCTCTCGCGTACCAGTGGAACGGTGCTCGCAGGCAGAGCAACGGATACGGCGTACCCAAGGGAGCGGCCAATCCTGACGCCGCCTACCGGCTCATCGACTTCGCCCTGCGGCCCGAGGTGCAGGCGCACTACGCCCGGGTCTTCCCCGAGGGCCCTGTCGTGCCGGCCGCGTACGCGTACATCTCCGAGACCACGGCGGCGAATTTGGCGAGCTCTCCGGGACACCTCCGGTCCGGCTTCGACCTGGACGTCGGCTGGTGGCTCAAGAACCGGGAGGCGGTGACCAGGCGCTGGCAGGCGTGGGTGGGCGGCTGAGCGCCGGGCCCGGGCGGACTCACCGCCCGGGCCCGGAGCAGCCGTAGTCGGTGGAGAGCTGTGAGAGACAGGAAACGGCCATGGCCAGTCTTTGTGGTCGGGGAAGCGACCAGAACCGGGAGGCCGGTGACCGGCCGCCGAAGCCGCGCTCGCACCTCCTGCCGCGGGTCCGCAGCGTCGCGGGCCAGGTGTTCCTGTTGCAGCTCGTCATCATGGTGCTGTTCGCCACCGCCGCGGGCGTCGCTCTCGTCGTGCAGGAACGGAACGCCGGCACTCAGGAGGCCCGGCAGTTGACCTTCGGGGTCTCCCAGGCCTTCGCGAACGCCCCGGGGACCCTGGCGGCCATGAAATCCGACGACCCCACTGCGCTGATGCAGGCGCGCGCGGAGAAAGCCCGTGCGGACTCCGGAGTCGACTATGTCGTCGCGTTCGACCCGAACGGCTTCCGCTGGACCCATCCCGATCCCGGGCTGATCGGAAAGCACATCTTCGCGCAGCGTATGGGAGCCGCCGCCGACAGACCCTTCACCCAGACCTTCGAGGGCAGTCTCGGACTCTCCGTTGACTCGACGGTGCCCGTGCGTGACACCGACGGTACGGCCATCGTCGGGTTCGTGTCGGCCGGCGTCACGGTGGACAGCGTGAACGAGGTGGTGCGGGGCCAGCTACCGAACCTGCTCGGTTTCGCCGGCGGCGCCCTCGGGGTCGCGGCGGGCGGGACGGCACTGGTCTCCTGGCGGCTGCGACGGCAGACCCGTGGTCTGGACCCGTCCGAGATGACCCGGATGTACGAGCACCACGACGCGGTGCTGCACGCGGTGCGGGAAGGAGTGCTCATCATCGCGGGGGACGGACGGCTCCTGCTCGCCAACGACGAGGCACGACGCCTGCTGGAACTGCCCCCGGATGCCGAGCAACGCCGTGTCACCGAACTCGGCCTGGAGTCCGGCACGGTCGGGTTGCTGGAATCGGGGCGAACGGTCACCGACGAGGTGCACCGGGTCGGCGACCGTCTGCTGGCCGTCAACATGCGGCCGGTCGACCCGGGCGGCGGCCCGGCGGGCAGTGTGGCCACGCTCCGTGACACCACCGAACTGCGCTCCCTGGCGGGGCGGGCCGAGGTGGCCCGGGAGCGGCTGTGGCTGCTCTACGAGGCGGGTGTGCGGATCGGTACCACGCTGGATGTGACGCGTACGGCACAGGAACTGGCCGAGGTCGCGGTCCCCCGGTTCGCCGACGCCGCCACCGTCGACCTGCTGCATCCGGTCCTGCGAGGCGAGGAGACACCCGGGCCCGGGTCCGGGTCCGGGATGCGCCGCACGGCGGTGCACGGCGTCGAGGGCGTAACGTCGCTGTGGCCCGTCGGCGAGCTGGTCGCACCGGCCCCCGTCGCACCCGTGGTCATGGCCGCCGAGCGAGGCCGCGCCGTCCTGGAGCCCGATCCGGCCGTCTCCGGCGGCTGGTCGGCCGCCCAGGATCCCGAGCACGTCGGACGCCTGCTCGCGCACGGCTTCCACTCCGTGATCACCGTGCCGCTGCAGGCCCGCGGTGTGCTGCTGGGCAGGGCGAGCTTCTGGCGCTCGCAGAACGCTCCCTTCGAGGAGGACGACCTGGTCTTCGCCGAGGAACTCGCCGCCCGGGCAGCGGTGACCATCGACAACGCCCGCCGCTACACCCGCGAGCACACTCTGGCCGAAAGTCTCCAGCGCAGCCTGCTGCCCCGCTCCCTGCCCGACCATTCGGCCGTCGAGACCGCCCACCGCTACCTGCCCGCCCGGGACGGTGTGGGCGGCGACTGGTTCGACGTCATCCCCCTGCCGGGCGCCCGGGTCGCGCTGGTGGTCGGCGACGTGGTCGGGCACGGCCTCCACGCCGCGGCCACCATGGGCCAGCTACGCGCCGCCGTGCACACCTTCTCCGCCCTGGACCTTTCCCCGGACGAGCTTCTCGGACACCTGGACGAGCTGGTCACCCGGATCGACAGCGAGGCGAACGCGGGCGGGGACGACAACGGCGTCACGGGGGCCACCTGCCTCTACGGGATCTACGACCCGGTCTCCGGGAAGTGCTCGCTGGCCCGGTCCGGCCATCCGGAGCCGGCCCTGGTGCACCCCGACGGCACCGTCGAGTACCTACGGATACCGGGCTCCCCGCCGCTCGGTCTGGGGAGTGGGCTTCCCTTCGAGACCGCCGAGCTCACCTTGCCCGAAGGGTCCAGGCTGGTCCTGTACACCGACGGTCTGATCGAGGACCGGGCCCGGAGTACCGACGACGGTCCGGAAGCTCTGCGCGGCGCTCTCGCGCATCCGGGCCGGACCGCGGAGGAGACCTGCCGGGACGTCTTCGAGGCCCTGCTTCCGGCCCGCCCGAGCGACGACGTCGCTCTGCTCGTCGCTCGTACCCACCTGCTCGACCCTTCCCAGGTCGTCGACTGGGACGTGCCGGGTGATCCCGCCGCCGTCGCCGGCGTCCGTGCGGCTGTCGCCCGCCGGCTGGAGTCCTGGGGGCTGGAAGAGTTGGCCTTCGCGACCGAGTTGATGATCAGCGAGTTGGTCACGAACGCCATCCGTTACGGCACCGACCCGATCCGTCTGCGGCTGCTGCACGACCGCGAGAGTCTGATCTGCGAGGTCGCCGACGGCAGCAGCACCTCACCGCACCTTCGCCGGGCGACGACGACCGACGAGGGCGGGCGGGGGCTGTTCCTCGTGGCCCAGTTCGCCCAACGCTGGGGCACCCGCTACATGGCACGGGGCAAGGTCATCTGGACGGAGCAGTCGCTTCACGGTCCGGTGTCCGACGCCGACGGAGCGGCGGCCGACAGCCTGCTGGACCAGTGGGACGACTCGGGTTGGTGAGAACGAGGTGAATGAACGGCCCGCGACGACAGGGGAGAGTTCGTGCGTTGGGGCCATGATCACTTTTCGTGCTCCTCGGCGGTTCATGGATGTGGTCCTCTCGCCGGCCGGCGGCGGGCCACCAGGGCGCGCAGCAGTGCCGAGCGGCCGCGATCGGGGACTGTCCATACGTTCTCCCCGCGCACCTTCCATCGTTCCAGCAGGGTGTTGGCGGCGAGGAAGCCGGAGGTGGCCGCGCGTTCCATCAAGGCCACGGGCAGGTCGGTGCGGACCAGGTCGCCGGCGACGACGACGGCCGGGTCGGGCGTGCGTACCGTGGGACGGTGGGTGTAGCCGCCCACGGGGAAGAGGGGGCAGTCCGCCCGCCACTCGTGCCGGGCGGCGACGACTCGGGCCCGGCGTGTCTCCGGGTACACGCGGTGCAACTGCGCCAGGAGAGTCCGTTGAGCGCTGTCACGGTCGGTGGCCGGCGGTACGGCGTAGGCGTGGAGTTCGACGACTGAGCCCCCGGTGCGTGCGGCCCAGCGTCCGGCCTCGCCCTCCCATCGGGACAGGACGCTGATGTTGTCCAGCGCCCCGTAGCCGCTGGTGCCCAGGAAGCCGGGGCGGGCGGGGTCCACGGGGCGGTCCAGCCAGAGCCGGGACACCAGGAACGGCGCGGCCGTGCGCAGCCGTGCGATCCGGTCGCGCCACGTGTGGTCGCCGAGCCGTGGGGAGCGGCTCACCACGGCCCTGAGGCCATCGGTGTCCATGGCCAGCACCACGGCGTCGAAGAGCCGGGTGGCGGAGGTGTCGGCCACGAGGTACCGGCTGTCGGGGGTGGGGTGGACGGCTTCGACGGGTGTGGCCGTGCGCAGTGCGGCGCCCTGGCGGGTGAGGTTGGCCGCCAGCGGCTCCCAGAGAGCGGCGGGGAAGGGTTCGCGGGGCACGTCGAACAGCAGGCCCTCGCTCGAGCCGAGGAAGTAGATGTGGAACATCAGCGCCATCTCGGCCGCCGAGAGCTGACGGGGATCGGTGAAGAAGCTGCGGGAGAACACCTCGAAGGCCAGATGCCGCGCGGCCCTGGGGAAGCGGACGGCGTCCAGGAAGGCGTCGGCGCTGAGACGGTCGAGGTCCTCGTGCACCCGGCGGGTACGGACGTCCAGCAGGGGCAGGGCGGCGGCGGGGCGCAGTGACAGCAGGTCCGCGAACCGGAACGTGGGGCTGAGCGCCGCGAAGCCCAGCGCGTTCCACGGCGGGGTGCGCGGGACGCGGCGGAAACTGTCGCACAGGCCGCTGCTGTGTTTGAGGGGGTAGTCGGGCAGGCCGGTCAGCATGCCCAGGTCGGGGTCCACGCGGCGCAGCAGGGCCCGCAGGTTGTAGTACTGGCGGAAGAAGGCGTGGAAGCCCCGGCTCATCGTGGCGCTGCTGCCGTCGGGCAGGGTGATGGGCCATCCCGCCACCCGGCCGCCGAGGAAGGGCTCGCGTTCGTACAGCTCCACGCGCACGCCCCGCTCCGCCAGCACCGTGGCGGCGGCCAGACCGGCGATGCCGCCGCCGATCACCGCCGTGGCCGGCGGATCGGCCAGGATCCGGTGTGCTCCTGGTCGGACGGGCACCGCCTGCGCCCGCCGGTCCCGGCCGGGCGGCCCGGCGGGGGTGGGGCCGTTCACCGGGCACCGGCCTGGGGCGCGGGAGGTCGCCGGGCGAGGAAGGTGTGCGTGATGCCCGTCTGCCAGCCCCGCAGCGGCAGCACGCGGACGTGGTCGAAGCCGGCCCGGCGCATCCGCTCGCCGAACGCCGGAGCGGTGTCGAATTCCATGACACTGCGCCGCAGATGGTCATAGAGCCCGCCGTTGCCGGTGGCCGCGCCGAGCGGCCGGATGACGCCCGAGCAGAGCGCGGACCACACCGCACGGTCCACGCGCCGCCCGCTGAGCGTGTACTCGTGCACCGCGAGCCGGCCACGGGGTGCCAGGAGTTCGAGCACCGTACGCAGTACGGCGTCGCAGTCGGCCAGGTTGCGGAAGAGGTAGGCGGCGAGGACCGCGTCGAACGGGCCACGCACACCGGCCGCGCCCAGGTCCTCCGCCGGGGCGTGGACGAAGCTCACCCGGGCCGGCCAGTTCTTGGCGGCGGCCCTGCGCAGCATGCCCGCCGACGCGTCCACCCCGACGATGCGCGCGCGTGGCAGGGCGGCGGCCAGGGCCGCGGTCGAGGCGCCCGTGCCGCAGCCGAGGTCGAGCACCCGGTGGGCGGCCGTGCCGGTGGCCAGAGCAAGGCGCCGGGCGGAGCGGCGCAGGTGCGCGTGGTAGCCCGGGTTCAGCCGCACCAGGCGGTCGTAGCTGCCGGCGCCGCGGTCGAACGCTTCGGTCAGCGCCGCATCGTGCAGCAAGGTCATGAGGGACTCCTCGTACGAGAGGCGCCTGCCGCGGCAGGCCGGTCAGGAGGCGGGGCGGCGGGGCACCCACGGCAGTTCCGCGGCCGTGCGCAGCATCGGTGCCAGCGGGGCGTGTACGCCGACCGCGAGGTCCTCGTACAGGTGGGTGCGCCCGTCCAGGAACCGCAGCAGCCGCGCCGCAGGGACGCGGTCGAACAGGTGGAAGAAGAAGTCGGGGCCGTCGAGGCGGCCGGTGTCCAGGGCGCGCAGGAGGACGGCGTCCATCATCCGGGCCCGCCTCGGATGGGGCGGCGGTGGCGCGGGACGGCGGCCCGCGCGGACGGCCTGGGCGACCGCCCGGGTCTGCCGCTGGATGGCGGCGAAGGTGTAGCCGGTGGAGGGACGTGTGCAGCCGCCGGCGGCTCCGATGCGGAAGACGCTGGGTGCGGTGCGGTCGGCCGTGGGTGCGGGGCGGTCGGTGAGGACGGCGTCGGTCATGGGGATCACTCCCTGTTCCGTGGCCCGGATCCGCAGCGGGCCGGTGCCCAGGACGTGGCGTGTGTAGTGCTCCAGAGCGGCGTCGTAGGCGTCGGCGGTCAGCGGCGCGGGGCCGAACTCGGTGTACTCGACCAGGGCGGTGTGGGAGCTGGTGGGCAGGACGTAGCCGAAGGACAGTCCGTGTGCCGGCTGGGGTGTGCGAAAGTCCATCAGGTCGGCCACGTCCGGGTCGAACACCGGCCGCCGGGTGCGGACGAACCAGCCGCGGAAGTGCTGCAGCAGGTGCGTGCGGGCGGCGGGCGGGCGGTGCGGGGGGCGGGAGTCGAACACCCAGCGGGCCGCCACCTCGATTCGGGCGCCTGCGGCGTCCGTCGCTCGCACCCTCGCCGGGCAGCCGGGCGGGGCCGCGACCTCGTGGACGGTCCCCTCGACGCGTCGGATCCACGGCCGCTGGGCCAGGTCGCCCTTGACCAGCGCCTCGAAGTCGTGTGAGCGGATCATCTTGTAGCGCAGGGGGGCGATGGAGCGCCGCACGGCCGTTCCGCGCCGGCTGTGCACGCGCAGCCACTGCCAGGATGCCGTCACCGCGGTGTCGTAGCGGCCGGGCCCCGCTTCCCAGAAACACCAGGTCCGCGGTGGTGTCGGCAGAGGTCCGGCCGGCGCGTCGACCAGGACGACGGACACCGCCCGCCGCCGGAGCGTGTCGCCGGGCAGGCGATGCGCCAGGGACAGCCCTGCGGCGCCGCCGCCGACGATGACGATGTCCGACTCGACCACTCCTCCTCCGCTCCTGCGCCGGGGTTCGCCCCGGCTCGCACCCATCTCGGCCTTCGGATCGTCCGCCGGGGGCGGCGGCTGGGTCGGAGTGTTCCGGTACGGCAGCTCGTCCACCGGGTCGGTGGCTTGCCCGGAGTATTCCGGCCGGGCCCCGCCGCCGGATGCGTGCCACGCGGGTCCGCTTGGCGAGGATGCCCGCCGAACGGGTGGAGGCGGGGGCCATTCGGTGCCCCGGCCGCGGCACACCGGCCGCCGCGGGGAAGGCATCGGGGCGTGCGGCACCCGGGCGTGGGCGGCCGGGACGGAGGGCAGGCCCGGTGTCGGCGGCGCGCGGTGCGCGGGCGCCCCTCTCCTGCCCCGCCGACATGCCGCACAGCGCGGTGCCGTCCGGCAGGCCCCCGGTGCTCCGCGCGCCCCCGGGCTTCCCCGTGTTACGGCGGCGGCACAACCGAAGCGCTGTGTGCGGCCGAACCACGGAGGGAAGCCCCCTGCTGCCTACGAGAGGAAACGGGATGCTCTCCAGCGGAGCCCATGACGTCTCCGACGGGACCCGGCCGCCGCCACTCACCCCCGACGGGACCCGGCCGCCGGCGCTCACCCGCGCCGGGGGCCGGCCGGGGCCGTGCGCCCCGCGCCCGGCGGCCGTGGACTCCGACGTGCCCGCCGCCGTCCGGCGCTGCCTGGAGCAGATCATCGACGAGCGCATGGCCCACTGCCGGACGCTCGACACCGTCTTCGGCGAGGACCTGGCCGCCCGGCTCGCCGCCTTCACCCTGCACGGCGGCAAGATGATCCGCCCCCAGTTGCTGTGGTGGTCCTTCCGTGCCGGTGCCGGAGACACCCGGCACACCGCGGCCGTGCTGCGGATCGCGGCGGCCCTGGAAGTGCTGCAGACGTGCGCGCTGGTGCAGGACGACGTGATGGACGACGCCCCTCTGCGCCGTGGCCGTCCGGCGCTGCACACCGATGTCGGTCGCCAGTACCCCGCGGCCGGCCCGGACTTCGCGAAGGCCGCGGCGGTTCTCGTCGGCGACCTGGCACTGGCGTGGGCGGACGACGTCGTCGCCGGGACGATGCTGCCGGCGCTGGCAGCCGACGCCGTGCGGGAGATCTGGCGGGTCATGCGCACCGAGATGGTTGCCGGACAGTACCTCGACCTGCACGGCCAGGTGACCGGGATGTCCTGCGCGGCCCGCGCCGTACGGATCGCCTGCCTCAAGAGCGGGCTCTACTCGGTCGAACGGCCCATGGCGCTCGGTGCCGCGCTCGCCGGGGCCGACGCGCGGACCAGCCAGATCCTGTCGGCGGCCGGTCGCTGTGCGGGCATCGCCTTCCAGCTCCGTGACGACCTGGACGGAGTGTTCGGTGCACCGCACACGACCGGCAAGCCCTCGGGCGACGACATCCGGCAGGGCAAACCGACCTACCTGGTCGCCCTGGCCCGGGCCAGGGCCGAGGCGAGCGGCGACACCGAGGCGCTGGCCGTGCTGGCCGACTGTGTGGGCGCCCGGCGGCTGGCCGAGGGACGGCTCGCCGAGGTGCGGCGGGTGCTGGAGCGCACCGGAGCCCGGCAGGCGGTGCAACGGCGGGCGGAGCGGTTCGGCGCCCGCGGGGTCGGTCGGCTGACGGACGCCGCCGTTCCCGAGCCGGCCGGCGGGCGGCTGCGGGAGCTGCTGCGGGCGGCGGCCGGCTGCGGGCCCGGACCGGCAGCCCGGGTGGCGGACGACGCGGCCGGGCCGCTGGGCGCCCACAGGGGGCGGCGATGAGGACGGTACGCGGCCGGACGGACCACGTCGTGGTGGTGGGCGCGGGTTTGTCGGGCCTGTCGGCGGCCCTGCACCTGCTGGGTTCGGGTCGGCGGGTGACCGTCGTCGAACGCGAGTGCCTGCCCGGCGGCCGGGCAGGACGACGCGACCTCGGCGGCTACCGCATCGACACCGGACCTACCGTGCTGACGATGCCGCAGCTTGCCGACGAGGCGTTCGCGGCGGTCGGCGAGCGCCTTGCCGACCGCGTCGACCTCGTCCCCCTCCACCCCGCCTACCGGGCCTGCTTCGCCGACGGCAGCCTCCTGGACGTCCACACCGACGCCGACGCGATGGAGGCGGAGGTCGAGCGGTTCGCCGGGGCCCGGGAAGCGGCCGGCTACCGGCGGCTGCGGGACTGGCTCCAACGGCTGTACGCGCTGCAGATGCGCCGTTTCATCGACGTCAACTTCGACTCCCCGCTGGCCCTGCTGACACCCGATCTGGCGCGGCTCGCCGCGCTGGGCGGATTCGGCAGGCTGGAGACGCGCATCGCCCGGTTCCTGACCGACGAACGCCTGCGGCGGGTGTTCTCCTTCCAGTCCCTGTACGCCGGTGTCGCACCGTCGCGCGCCCTGGCCGCGTACGCCGTGATCGCGTACATGGACACCGTGGCCGGCGTGTACTTCCCGCGCGGCGGCATGCACGCCCTGCCCCGCGCCCTGGCCGACGCCGCCGCCGACGCCGGTGCCGAGTTGCGCTTCGGCCAGGAGGTCACACGCCTGGAGAGGCTGGGCGACCGGGTCACGGCGGTGTGCACCGGGCAGGAGCGCATTCCGTGCGACGCGGTCGTCCTGACGTGTGACCTGCCCGTCGCCCACCGGCTGCTGGGCCGCAGTCCGCGCCGCCCGGTCCGTCTGCGCTACGCCCCCTCGGCCGTCGTCCTGCACGTCGGCACCACCCGCACCTGGCCACACCTGGCCCACCACACGCTCTCCTTCGGCGCCGCGTGGCGGCGCACCTTCGAGGAGCTGACCCGGGCGGGCAGCCTGATGAGTGACCCGTCCCTGCTGATCACCCGCCCCACCGCCGGCGACCCCGGCCTGGCACCCGGGGGACGCCATCTGCACTACATCCTGGCGCCCTGCCCCAACACCGAGGCCGGGATGCCGGCCTCGGCCTGGGAGGAGCTCGCTCCCCGCTACCGCGACAGCCTCCTCGTCACCCTGGAACGCCGGGGGATGGCCGGGATCGCCTCCGCCATCGAAGAGGAGTGCCTGGTGACACCCGCCGACTGGACCGCGCAGGGCCATGCCGCCGGCACGCCCTTCTCGGCCGCCCACACCCTCGCCCAGACCGGTCCGTTCCGGCCCCGCAACCTGGTGCGCGGCGTGGACAACGTCGTCCTGGCCGGCTGCGGGACCACGCCCGGGGTCGGCGTGCCGACCGTACTGATCTCCGGCAGGCTGGCCGCGGCACGGATCACCGGTACGCCGTCCCCACGCCCGTGGCACCGGCGTGCCGCGGCCTCGCGGGAGCCGGGGCGATGAGCCACCGCGAACTCGACGCCGCCCACATCACGGACCCGGCCCTGCGCTCCGCCTACCTGAGGTGCCGACGGCTCAACGCCCGCCACGGCCGCACCTACTTCCTGGCCACCCGTCTGCTGCCCGCGGCACGCAGACCGGCCGTGCACGCGCTGTACGGCTTCGCCCGGTGGGCGGACGACATCGTCGACGACGTGGGCGAGTCGGCCGCGCCCGCGCAGCGCGCGGCAGCCCTCGACCGGCTGGAGACACGGTTGCGGCAGGCGCTCGACGGGGACCCGGCGGCCGGTGAGCCGGTCGTCCTGGCCGTCTCCGACACCGCCGCCCGCTACGCCATCGCCCCCATCCACTTCACCGACTTCCTGGCGTCGATGCGCAGCGACCTCACCGTCGGCGCGTACGCCACGTACGACGACCTGTACACGTACATGCACGGTTCGGCCGCGGTCATCGGACTGCAGATACTGCCCGTGCTGGGCACCGTGGGGCCCCAGGCCGAGGCGGCCCCGTACGCGGCCGCGCTGGGCGTGGCCTTCCAGCTCACCAACTTCCTGCGCGACGTCGGTGAGGACCTGGACCGCGGCCGTGTCTATGTGCCCGAAGACCTGCTCACCGCCCACGGCGTCGACCGGGACCTGCTGCACTGGAGCAGAAGCACCGGACGCCGGGACAGACGCATCACAGCCGCACTGCGAGCCGCGGAAGCGATGACCCGGGCCGTCTACCGGCAGGCCGCACCCGGCCTTCCCCTGCTGGACCCGGTGGCGCGACCCTGCATCCGGGCCGCCTACGTCCTCTACGGAGGCATCCTCGACGCCATCGCCGACGACGGCTACCCGGTACTGCACCGGCGCGCGGCGGTCTCCCGGCGCCGGCGCGCGGCCGTCGCCGCGGACGGACTGGCCCGGCTCACGGCCGCCCGGCTCACCGCACGGCGCCCTGGCGGCGGGGCCACCCCCGCCGCCCCGGCCGGCGCCCGCCCGATCCCTACGGCCACGGCTCGCCCGACCGTTCCTGAAGACTGAGCACAAGTGAACTCTGCTCAGCCGCACGCCCCGAACGGTCTTGAGCGTGCTGGTCCCCGGCGTGCTCGACCCCGGGGCAGCGACACGCGTCCCGTGCGTGATCCGATCCCGGGACCCCGGCGTCCCAGAACGCGCGATCACGTCAACCAGGGCGGCCCAGCGCACCGTAAGCCAGGAAGTCGACCATCACACGATCGAGTCAACCCGTCGAGGAGCCCGGATGAACCGCGACGCGAGCCCGCGCAACGCCCGCTACCCGCTTCGTCTGCGCCGCCGCCCGGTGAGCTGGGAACGCCAGGCACCCACCTGGCAGCAGGCACGGCCCGCCCTCATCGGGCACGCACTCCAGCGCGCTCTGGCGCGGCCGTCGGGCAACTGGTTCGTGGTCGGCGCCACGGCGCACCTCACCTCCACCCGCCCGCTGTCGGGCACCATCGCCGGCACCGAGGTCGTGGTCTGGCGCGACGCGCGCGGACGCCTGGTCGGCGGTCCGGGCCAGTGCCCCCACCTCGGCGCACCCCTGGCGCTCAGCCCCGTACGCTGCGGCACCCTGGTCTGCCACTGGCACGGCCTGTCCCTGGACGGATCGACACACGCCGGCTGGAAACCGCTGCCCGTCCACGACGACGGCGTACTGGTGTGGGTCAGACTGGACACGGCCGGCGGGGAAAACCCCCTGCCCGCCCCGGTGGTACCGGCCAGGCCCGCACCCGCGGCGTCCCTCCACACGGTCTGGACGGGCGTGGGAAGCTGCGAACCGGAGGACGTCATGGCGAACCGCCTCGATCCCTGGCACGGCGCGTGGTTCCACCCGTACTCGTTCGTGGACCTCACCGTCGTACGGACCCCCGGAGACAGCGAAGACGGCGGCGAGGCCGGCGACTCCTTGGTCGTCGACGTCTCCTTCCGCCTCACCCGGCGCATCGTCGTACCGGTACGGGCGGAGTTCACCGCCCCAGAGCCGCGCACCGTCCTCATGCGGATCACGGACGGGGAAGGTGCCGGATCCGTGGTGGAGACCCATGCCACCCCTCTGGGCGCCGACCTCCTGGGCCGACCGCGCACCGCCGTGGCGGAAGCCGTCATCGCCACCTCCGACCGGCCCGGCTTCTCCCTGGCCCGCACTTTGGCCCCCCTCCTGCGCCCGCTGATCCGCACAGCCGCCGGCCGCCTCTGGCGCGACGACCTCGCCTACGCCGAACGCCACCGCCACCTGCGCCGGACCGGCAGGCCACCCTACTGACCGAGAAGGTCGAAGACGTCTTCGAGGCCCGTCCGGGGATGTAACTCCGGGGATGTACGGCGGCACCCGAAGTGGATCCACAGGTTGATGGCCGACGCGCCTGCCGTCCATAGCGTTCAGGCATCGACGCTCTTTCTCGGTGAGACATCGACGGAAGGATTTCCGTGAAACGTACATCCCTTGTGGGTGCTGTTGTCGCCATGGTTCTGGCAGGAGTTCCATGGACCGCGACCGCCCAGGCCGACCCGCAGACGCAACGACCGCCCAGAGCCTCGCTGGTGCTGCCCCAGCCGTCCGGGCACCACCCCGTCGGCATGACCACCGTTCACCTGAAGGACGAGGGCCGCTCCGATCCGTGGGTGCCCGACGTCGACCGGGAGTTGATGGTCTCCCTCTGGTACCCGGCCGTGAGGCCCTCGGGCACGCCCGCGCCCTACATGACTGACGAGGAGTCCAAGCAGTACGTCGCGAGCACCGAACTGGACCTGCCGGCAGATCTGTTCAGCACGGTGGTGACCCATTCCACGGTGGACGCCGCGCCGTCGCGACCGCGGGGCGGGCTGCCCCTCGTCGTGCTGTCGCCGGGGTTCGGCATGCCGCGCGCCACGCTCACCGGCCTCGCCGAGGACCTCGCCAGTCGTGGCTACGCCGTCGCCGGGACAGGGCACAACTTCGAGGCCGCCGGCATCTCGTTCCCCGACGGACACACGACCCCGTGTGTGGCGTGCGCGGACACCGACTATCCCAAGGTCGGCGCCGTCCGCGCCCAGGACATCTCCTTTCTGCTCGACGAACTCACCGGAGACGGACCGGCCTGGAAGGACGGCGCTCTCATCGACACCGACCGCATCGCCATGGTCGGGCACTCAGCCGGCGGATTCAGCACGATCCCGGCCATGCTGCGCGACCCGCGCATCAAAGCGGCCGCCAACATGGACGGCAATTTCCGGTTCCCCAACAACACCCCGCTGGACCGGCCGGTGTTGATGCTGGGCAAGCCCAGCCATGTACCCGCCGGTCCTGACCCGACCTGGGACGAGACCTGGAGTGAACTGACCGGATGGAAGCGCTGGCTGACGGTCGACGACACCGAACACCTCTCGTTCACCGATCTGGCACCCCTGGCCGAGCAACTCGGCGCACCGCTCCAAGCCCTCGACGGTGAGCGCGTCGACACCATCACCCGCGCCTATCTCGCCGCGTTCGTCGACACACACCTGCGCGGCAGGAACACACCCCTGTTGGACCGGCCCACGGAGCGCTTCCCGGAAGTACGGTTCCATCGACGGTAGAACGCCTCGCAGGCACTTCGGCCCGAGGCCGGGGTTTGGCATGCGACCCCTCCCCCATCTCATCTACGATCCGACCCATATCTCTTCGGAAGTCGGTGAGCAGCCTTGGGGCGCAGTATCCGGACGCGGCGTAAGACTCCTTCCGCACCCGACAGGGGTGGCCGTCGCTCGTGGCGGCGTCGCCTCGGCCTGCTCATGATGGTGCCCTGCGCTGTGCTGATCACCTCGTGCGGCGATGGGACGAAGGCGCCGGACCTGGCGGACCAGGACCGCTTCCTGCGCGCATACGTCGAACTCCTCAACGAGTCCGACGAGGCCGGCTTGGCCCGTCTTCTCGGCGCCCACCCTCACGGCGACGAGGACGCCCGTGCCCGTGTCAAGGCGTACGGTGGCCAGGACTGGGATGTCCGATGGAGCCGCACCTCGGAGTTCGCGAATGTGTGGAGCGTCGACCTGACCGGCACCGCACGCGCCGGGGACACGCCCGTCCGCCTCAACGAGACGATCACCCGGGAGGGTGAGCACTGGACGATGGCCCCACTGCCCGGTGTCGTACCGGAGCCGTCGAACGCGGCGGACACCGAACCCCCCGGGTAGGGCCTGTCCCGTGGGCCACGCCAAGCCCGCGCGGTGGGCCGGTGGGGCGCCGGGGGTCAACTGCCGGCGGGCGTCACGCCGAACATGAGGGTGTGGCGCGGGACGTCGTACTGGACGGTCTCATTGTGCTCGAGGAGGTCCCTCAGGACATCGGCGTCGTCCGCGTCGACGGTGAGGACCTCTTCCCCGGCTCCCTCGTCCAGAACGAGTTGAAGGGTGAGAGTTCCGCGCTGGCCGGGTTCGCCGGCCACCCAACTGAACTGGTAGTGGTTGACCTGGCGGACCTTGATGCCAGCGTCTGTGAGGGGCTGCTCCACCTGTGTCATGGCAGTCGAATCCCTTCTCGTAGCGAACGCCCGACGTACGCCTGTCCGGGTCGCCGGGAGGGTCGTCTTCGGCTGACAGGCGCACCTTCAGCCGCGGTCCCCAGCGGCCGGGCGAACGGGGCGCGGGCGATGGCTTTATTCGTCGCGCCTGCGCTGGTCGGTGCCTTGGGCGTCTTCGGTGCCTTCGGCTTCTATCCGCTCCTTGCGAACCCGGCCGCGGACCGTCTCCTCGTCGGTGCGCTCTTCGGTCGACATGCGCACCCGCTCCACCGGCACCGTTTCGGTCTGCGCCACGGGGCGCTCCTCGTGCAGGGTGACCTCGTGCTCGGCCTCACTGATCTCGGGGCCGGAGAGGGCCGCGTCCCGGTTTTCGTCCGTGATCGGCTCACGTTCGACGCGGACCTCCTCATGGCGCACCGGCACGGTCTGCTGCACCTCCTCGGTGACGACGTACTTGCGCAGCCGCGCCCGCCCGGCCTCGTGGCGCTCGGTGCCGACGGTCATGCGCTCCTCCGAACGCGTCATCGCGTCATCGGTGCCGGCACGCGTGCCCGGGGTGCCCGCACGCGTGCCCGGGGTGCCGGGCGTCCCGGTCGTCTCGCGGGGTCCCACGTCACCGGAGGTACCGGTGTGGGCCCGACCCGCATCGCCAGGCCTGTCGGCCTGCTGCCAGGCCGCGTCCCAGTCGATGCCGTAGTGCTCGTACAGGCGGTGCTCTTCCTCTTCGGACAGGTGCCCGCCCGCGTCGACATCGACGTTGGGCGCGTCCTTGACCGTGTCCTTGGCGTAGGGGACCTCCAGGTGGTCTTCCACGATGGAGGCGTCGTGGATGGGCACGAAAGACTCGCTCGTGCCGAACAGGCCGGTCTTGACGCTGACCCACTCGGGCCGACCCGTGGCGTCGTCCAGGAAGACGTGCTTGGCATCGCCGATCTTGGTGCCGTCGGTGTCGTGGACGGGGTGGTCGAGCACGGTCGGTATCTGCTCGCGGGTAATCACTTACCTCACCGTTCTCTCTGTGGTCGCGTTCGCTCGCCCCTTCCGACTCACCATCCGATACCGTCACGAAACCGGATAAGGCGCACCAAAAGATAATTTTCTGACGACCGGGTGAGGCGGGAGGCGTCGCACAGCCGCGAGCAGCCTCATCGCGGTGGGGGCGGCGGCGGGGGGTTGCGGCTGGGCTCGGTGGCGCTTTCCCACAGGGTGTCGAAGCGGCTGACCTCGTCACGGACGCTGTCGGTGATCGCGTCGAGCCTGGTCCGGACGTTGCTGCCCTGGTGGTCGGTGGTGTACTCCAGACAGAGCGCGTCATCGAAGATCACGACGTCTCGCGTGGCGGGACCGGTACGCCTCCGCTGCTCCGGGAGGACCATGAAACGCACATTGATGCGCAGGTCACGCTGCTCCTGGCAGAGCTCCATGAAGCGCTCCATGAACTGCTCGTCCCCCTGTTCGGCCGCCTTGATCATAAAGAGACGACGAATGCTCACATGGCGGCGCCGCATCGCCTCGATCTGCGCGTCCAGGTACGGGCCCGCGGGGTCGGTGTCCCAGAAGGGACGGTCGACGGAGCTGCTCGTGGCATCGATGGTGCTCCGAGCGATCTTGGTGAGGCTGATGAGCCACTCGTTGTTGTCCCGCTGCCAGTGGGCCGTCCTTCCGGTGAGGTCCGTGACGACGGAGGCGAGGCTCGTGATCTCGGCACGGGCGAAGTCCTTCACCAGGTCCGTGCCGTGCCGTCCCACCTGGGTCGCACCCCTGATCAGCCGCTTGACGTCGTCGGTGCTCATTCCCACTTCGTCGAGCTCGTGCAGGAGCCCGGCCGCGTCGCTGAGCCGGGTGTAGTGGTCGTGCAGTTCTCGCGTCTGGGTGCGCTGGCCCGTCTCCACCGCGTCCAGGCGCTTCTCGAAGTCGACCATGTACTGCACGATCAGCGCCGAGCCCCCGATGACGATGGACATGGCGAGCTTCCACAGCTCGTCCTGGGACTGGTCGATCAGGTTGGTCACGACATAGGCGACCGTGCCCACGACCACGGTGATCAGTGTCTTGAGCACCACGGGCGCAATCTGCACTCCCGTCCGTGTGCCCGGCTCCCCGTCCATACCCGCCCCTCCCCGCCAGGTGTTCGTAGATGGTTCCCGGTCAGGGCGGGGTCGGCACCTGGATCCGCCCGGCAATTGCCCGGAGCGCCAGTTGGTCGCGGATGCGCTGCGTCAGTGTGCTCCACTGCCTGCTGTAACCCGCGCCGTTCTCCAGCGCCTCCCAGGCGGTGTGCAGGCCGCGGTCGACGCGGGCCTTCGGCATCCACAGGTGCAGCAGGTGGTCGACGAGGGGACGCAGTACCTTCAGGACGGGCTGATCGTCCCCGGCGCCGACCCGCAGTCCGTCGAGCTTCTCCGCGACGGTCGTCAGCAGCCAGTCGTGCAGGGCGAGGTCCTCGCACAGCTCGGCCGCCGCGGCGGGCGCTGTGCCGCGCGGCAGCCGCAGTTCGACGACCCGAAGGCCGTTCTCGGCCTTGGCGAACGCCAACGCCGCCTGCTGCCCGTCGACGGCCGCTCTCGCCGTCCAGCGCAGGCTGGTGTCGGTGGTGGTGAGCGGGACGTCGTGGTCGAGACACGTGTGCTGCCGGGAGATCCTCGCCAGCAGACTCTCGGCGATCGAGCCGACATCCAGCTCACCGTGCCGGTTTCCCTCCAGGAAGCCTTCGTTGACCGACTTCTCGGGCAAGGGGCCGACCGGGATCAGCCATCCCGGCCGAACGAGGTAGTAGCCCCAGGGCCGACGCCGGTCAGGACCGGAGGCGCAGGCGCAGAAGTATGCCGTGGACTGCAGGACCCGGCCCTCGGTGAGCGTCGCGCGGGCCGTCACCGTGCCCACCGCTCGGTTGCGGACGCCCGCGGTGGCGGGCAGCCGGCAGTCGACGCCAGTGAGGACGTCCGGTGAGACGGCGTGCCGGTTCGGATGCCGTGAGACCCGTACGTGTTCGTCGGCGCGCAGCCCCAGCAGTCGTACGGCCACCCGCTCGTCCACCGCGTCCCGGGTGGGCAGCAGGCAGGTGCGCACCTCACCGCAGAGCAGGACCGGACCGGAGGGGGTGCCCAGGCCGCTCACGTCACAGCCCCGGCGGGAAGACGTAGGAGGTGCGCTGCACCACTTCCGCGGGCACGGCGAAGCCCTCCGCCGCGGACCGTGCGGCGACCTGCCCGAGCGCCTCGGCGTCGACCTGGATCTGGTCGAGGATCACGCGTACGGCATGCTCGACGGGCAGGAAACGAACGGGGAGCACGCTGCACGTGACGTACGCCGTGAAGGGAGCGGCCCGGGGGTTGAGGCGCAGGACGGGAGGTAGCGCGTCCCATTCATCGGGGAACTCCCTGTCGTCCCAGGGGATGGGGGTGAGCACCGCCCGGCCCTTGTCGCGCAGCAGTCCGAGGCGGACCAGTTGCCAGACGGAGGCGAGGAACGCGCAGGACCAGATGCGTTCCTCCTCGGGGCCGTTCCACAGTTCGACGTCCATGAAGACGGAGTGACCGCGCGCGCCGGTCTCGCTGGGCGGCTGCCAGACGGTTCCGGCGGGGTCGAGGGCCGCGGAGGTGCGCTGGGCGGGAGCGCGGCGGCCGTTGCTGAGCCAGCCCGTGCGGCTGACGGGCGGCCGGAAACCGTTGCTGCCGGGCGGCGGGGACTCCACCAGCCGGTGCAGGACGCACTCGGCGAGTTCGGTCCGGTCCTGGCGCCCGGGATCGGCCGCGGCGCATCCCGACTCACGGGCCAGGTAGTCGATGGTCAGGCCGGCCCCGGCCGCGGCTTGCAGGAGCGGTGGAATCAGTACGGCGGGGGTGGCGAGCCGGGAGAAGTAGTCGTCGATCAGGAAGCAGGTACTGATCCGCGGGTTTCCGCCCGCGTGCGACGGGCCGAGGCCCGCCCTGGCGGCGTCCACCCAGGGCCGTACGGTCTCGAAGTGGTGGCGCAGCCGATGGGCTCCCTCAGCGAAGTCCTCCATGTACAAGTGGCCCAGTTCGAGGGAGAGGTGGGAGTAGGGCACGGATTGCGTGCGGGGGTCCGCGCTGGTCTCGCGGAAGACGGCCTCACCGTTCACAGTTGCCCCCAGCACGTGTCGTCGGACACTTTCCGTGCGAGCTCGATCATGGCCTGCCAGGTCTCGATGTTGGCGATCCTGCGGTCGTGCACGTCCTCCTCGGTGATGAGCCTCTCCTGCCACTGCAGGACGGGCTCCAGTGGAATGGACGCCAGCACCCTGGTGCGACCGGCCTGACGGGCGGCGGCGAGTTCCTCGAGCTCCCTGTCGCACTGCCGCATCCACGCGTACTGCGCGGGCGACACCTGCGACCACAGCGGCGCCTCCAGATCGGGTACGGCCGCCCGGACGTAGCGGATCGATCCGGTGAGGGTGTCGCGCCGGTGGCCCATCGCCGTGCCGCCCTGCACGACGCCGTGTCTTCCGTGGACCAGTTCGGCAGCCGCCCTCACATGCTGGCGGGTCCAGCGGTGGTAGACGAGCCAGCGGTGCTTGAGCCTGCCGAGACCGCCACGGGGTGAGGTGGCGGCGAGTGCCAGGTCCATCGCGTAGCTGCGCCCGGCGCTCAAGTCCACGACGATGACGTCGAATTCGCGTTTCAGACTGAGCACGAGGTCGACGCAACGGTGGAGGTTCTCCACGTCGGTGACGAACTCTCCGCCGGTCCGGTCGCCTGGGATCAGGACGAGCCGTCCGGATCCACCTGGGCGTGCGCGCAGATCGGGGTGCTCGGTGCGGCTCCAGACGTCGACCCGGAACGGTTCACCGGTGCTGCCCCGCAGATACGAGTGCAGGCCCCGCCCCTCGGCCTCGGCCAGGACGTCGGGCACGTCGAACACGGCGGCGGCCGTGGGCGATCCGAAGTCGAAGTCCAGGAAGCAGACGTCGTCCCCGTCGAGAGCGCGGTGGTAGGCGAGGTTGGCGCTGGTGACGGAGCGGCCGGTGCCTCCCTTGTCGGAAGCGGCGAACACGAGCACGGCTCACACCCCCCGGGCGCGAGCGAGGGCGTCGAGCCGCACCAGAACGCCCGAAGCGAGCGCGTAGGCGGTGCCGGGCTGTGTGTCGACCAGTCGCCGGGCGCGGCGCAGGTCTGCCTCGATGCCCTTGATCTCTTCTCCCTGGGGGCTCTTGGGGGCGGGAGCGGGATGCCCCTCCTGCTCCCTGCCGAGGAGGTGTGCGGCCTCGCCGATCATGTCCCGGGCCAGCTCGGACAGCGTGGGGCTGGGAATCGGAGGCTGGTCGTACAGGTGGTGCGCGGCGACCATGCACTCGGCGACGCGCTCGGTGATGCTCCAGGACAACGGCCCCTGGCGGACGGGTGACGGGGGGCGGGCGGGCGGCATGTCGTCCCAGAGTCCGACGCCCTCGCCGTCCCCGATGCGGCGCCCCCAGACATGGTCGAGGACGCCCTCGGCGAGCCTGAGCAACCGGTCCTTGGAGGCGAAGTCCCGTGACAGGGAGCAGAGTTGGATGGTCCGCTTGAGCAACTGTGTGGAGAAGTCGTTCATCGTCCATGCCATGGCCGGCCCGAGGGCCTCGCTGCCCAGCAGCGGCATGGTGACCCCGGGGTTGTGCAGGCCGATCGCCGGGTCGGCGCGGCTGGTGCCTGTGGTGATCCGGCCGCGTTCGGCGAGGCGTTCCACGACGCCGATGATGCGGGGGAGGTCGTGGTCGGCGGAGGGACGGCGCATCCGGTCGTGGACGAGGATGGAGACGACGGTGAGCGAGAAGTACTCCGACTCCAGTCGCTGGAGGGTCGTGCGCCAGGGGATGTCCTCGAGCGGCCAGACGTCGTCGAAAAGGGCGATGGCGGACCAGTACTGCTGGGTGAGTTCCCAGCGCAGCCGCAGCGCGTCGCTCAGTTTCTGTTGTTCGGCGGTGAGCAGGCCGAGGACGAGGGTGCGCTCGGAGAAGAGGTCGATGATGCCGTCGAGGGCGACGACGGTGAAGTGGAGGTAGGGCACGGGGTGGGCGACGCCCCGGGGCTGTGCGCCGATCGCGCGGGCGGTCGGCGGATCCAGTTCGATCTCGGGCGCTCCCTTCACCACGCTCCACGCCCAGCCGCACTCGAACAGACGGTTCTCGTCACGCAGTTGGTCCCTGACGTCGGCGTCGAGGCCCAGTCTCAGGTTCTCGGTGATCAGAGCACGCAGCGAGGTGAAACGGCGTTGGAAACGCTGCAGGACCTGCCGGTCGGAGAGCCCGCCGCGGCCGAGCAACTGGGCGAGCGCCTGCCCTTGGTCGGAGGAGACGTCGACGACGTCGACGGTGAAGGAGCGCAGCAGACCCACCATCGCGGCGGTGAGCCGGACGCCGGCGTCTTCCCTGAGCCGTTCGAGGCGGGCCAGGGTGGATGCCCGCTGGGTCCTGCCCCGGAACACCTGGCAGAAGTGGAGGGTCGCCAGGCACAGGCTCACCGACATGGAGTACGAGTCGACGACGTCGATGTCCCGTTGTTCCCCGCTCAGTTGTGCCTCGGGATCCTCCGGGGCGAAGTAGTGACCGCCGGCGAAGCGGGGGCCCTCCTCGCCGCGGTGCCTCTCCATGAAGTCGCCGAGGACCTCGAGGAGGCGCACCGGAATGTCACTGGCGCCGCCCACACTTTTGAGAGCCTTCACCACGTCCGGCTCAGTGGTGTCCGGGGCGTCCAGACGGAACGCGGCGATCTCCGTCGCCGGATACAGGAGACAGAGCAGCCGCTCCGCGTCCGCCACGCTGCTGCGGCCGCCCCACTCGCCCCAGGACCACTCGCCGCCGTCGAAGGAGTGACGGGCGACGGCATGCCACATGTCCAGCAGGTGCTGACGCGGCTTGATCTGCATTTCTGTGCCCCCTCACAGATCGCTTCGCCCCGCCGTAAGGGCCCTTCAGGGGTTACCCGTTCGACGGAAACCGCAAGCAAGGATCATGGACGTGTATCCCGGACGCACCTCCCCCGGCTCACCGACCCGGTACATCCGCAGACGCTCGGCGTATCCCTCGATGCTGTCGCGGATGTCGGACTCACTCACGTCACATGCGGGGAACGGCGTTTCTCCCACCCAGTAGCCCTCGGAGTGTTCCATGAAGGCCGCCGCGAAGGGCGCTCCCGGGGTGAGGGACCGCAGGAAGCACGCCACACCCTCGTGGAACTCCTCGTAGGAGGTGGAGAGGGATTCGGCGACGAAGAACATGGTCCCGATCTGCCACTGTTCCGGCCGGTCGACCAGGGCGAAGATGTCGCCCTGCTCGACCTGCGCCACTTCGCCGAACCGCTTCCAGGGGCCGTCGGCCATCGCGGCATAGGCGTCGTCCTGGCACAGCACCCGCCAGAACGCGTCCCAGGCGTGGTCGTGACGGTCGAACTGCTGCTTGAGGTAGTGCAGGTTCGGCGTCGACCGGTCCAGCAAGGTGATCTCGTCGCACCAGGGAAGCATCGTGAAGGTCGGATACAGATTGGCCCCGGCGCCCACGTCGACGCCCCGGACGCGTACGCCCGGCAGACCGCGGAAGTGACGACTGAAGTGGGCGCGGACGATCGACAAGATCTCCGCGTCGACGGGGAGCAGGGTGCGGTAGTTCTTCTGGACGTAGGCCACGGGGTCGAAAGCGTCCCACCGTGCCTCCGCGTTCAACTGCCCCGGTTTACCCGATGATCCCAAAGACATGCCCCAAGGTATCAACAGGCTCGTTTCCCAGGCCCTGTTGACTGCGATTGCCTCGCGGAGGAAGAGGCATGAGGGGCGCATGGCAGCACTCGGTGCGACAGGGTTGACGCCGGTACTTGAACGGCCCGAATCGCTGGGCGATTCTGGTTCGATGCCAGCCACTCGCCCGTCCCTGCGGGTACGCACCGCCCTTGAACAGGACATGTCCGAACTTGTCCTCCTGGATGGGGAAGTCTTTCCCGACCTGCCCTATCCCCACTTCGTCCTTCGCCAGTTCCTCGACGCCCTCCCGGACCACCTGTTCGTGGTCCACGACGGCGACCGTCTGTGCGGATACGTGCTGGCCACACCGCCGAGCGAAGGGCAGAGCTGGATCCTGACCCTGGGCGTCGCTCCCGGTACTCGCCGACGGGGGCTGGCGCGGCAGCTGATGAAGGAAGCTATGGCCAAACTACGGGCGGAGGGCGCGCGCACCGTCCGGCTCGGCGTCAAGCCGGAGAACGACCCGGCCATCGCGCTCTACGAGTCCCTGGGCTTCGTCCGGAGCCCCGGCGAGCCCAGACGGCACTACTACGGCCCCGGCGAGGACCGCCTCCTCATGACCCTGGCGCTCTGAACCGGCGCACGACTGCCTCCGCCGCCGCCTCCGCGGACCGCGTCCACAACACCTGGGCCACGAACGTGAATTTGCGGGCCGACGAAGGCAGCCAGGCCATATGCGGCGACATCGACTACCCGGCAAACCGACTGCCCGACGTCCCCGACTGCGCCTGACCGCCGCCGAACATCACCCGGACATACCAGACAGACCGGACCGGTGGGTGTCCGGCCCCCGACCGGCGACACCACCAGCGCCGCAAGCGCCGCGCGGGCGGCCCGGCCGGTTCACCGGGCGGTGAAGGCCGTCGGTCACGGCAACTAAGCTCGCGCCCATGAACGAGGACGACAGAGGGCCCGGTAGACGAGTCGTCGACGGGCGCTTCGAGTTGCAGACCCGCCTGGGCGGTGGCGGGATGGGGACGGTCTGGCGGGCCAGGGATCTGGTGCTGCACAGGCTCGTGGCGGTCAAGGAGGTCCGCCCGCCCGACCGGGACCTCGCCGAGTACGACCCCGACGGCGCTCGGGCACTGCGCGAGCGGGTGCTGCGTGAGGCCAGGGCCCTGGCCCGCATCGACCATCCCAACGTCGTCACCATCCACCACATAGTCGACGGCGGTGACGGTACCTACCCCTGGATCGTGATGGAACTGGTCAGCGGTGGCTCGCTGGCCGACCGGTTGGCCCAGGGCCCGATGCCGCCGGCCGAGGCGGCACGCATCGGCCGGCAGGTACTGGCCGCGCTGACCGCCGCGCACGACGCCGGGATCCAGCACAGGGACGTCAAGCCTGCCAACGTGCTGCTGCGTCCCGACGGGCGTCCCGTCCTCACCGACTTCGGTATCGCCGCGATCCGCGAGACGACCGGTCTCACCGCCACCGGCTCTGTCATCGGTACGCCCGACTTCATGGCACCGGAGCGGATCTCGGGGCACGAGGGCGGCTCCGCCTCCGACCTGTGGTCGCTGGCGATGATGCTGTACACCGCGGTGGAGGGCCACCACCCGTTGCGCCGCGGCACCACCCTGGCCACCCTCGCCGCGGTCCTCAACGACGACGTCGCGCCCCCGGCGCGCGCCGGCGCCCTGGGCGATGTCCTGATGAGCGTGCTCGTGCGGGATCCGTCGGCCCGGCCGTCGGCAGCCGTCCTGGACCAGCGACTTGCCGGGATCGAGTCGGCGTCGACCGCTCCGGCGACATGGGACGAGCCCACCTCGTATCCCTTGAATCCGCCGTCGTCGTCCGCCCACCCGTTTCCTCCACACCCGGGCGGCGTCGGAAAGTCGGCCACGTTCGCCCCGGCCGGCGTCCCTGCCGCGCCGTTGTCTCCCACCGGGGGCGGCACAGGCTCTCCCGGCCCGGGCCATGCCACCAGCGTCGGGTTCGGCCCGCCTCCCATGCAGTCACCGTTGGGGCAGGCCCCGCACCAGCGTGTGACCGCACCCGTGGGCCCGGTACGCCGACGTGCACCGCGCCTCGGTGTCCTGCTGGGCGTAACGGGGGTCTCGCTCGCCGGTGCCCTGGTCCTGCTGTGGTGGCTGCTGCCCGTGGGGGCCGCCAGTCGCGCCTCGGACGCGCGTGCCACGTCGACCGCCTCGGCGTCGAAGTCGACCGCCTCATCGGCCGATGCCGTCCCGGCGACCCAGCAGCCGAAGGACGCCGAGGTCACGGACCTGCTGACCCCGGACGGCATCCGCACCGCGATCAAGGCGTTCGAGGAGGAGACGGGCCGGGACACGTTCGGGGACTTCACGGTCTATCCGGAATTCGTGTCGGCGCAGCTCATGGTCGAGGGCAGTGACACGAAGTACGACACGTACACCTACCGCCCCGGGCAGGGCGTGGAGAAGGGCATCATCAAGGGCACCCTCGCCGGCGGTGAACAGCCCGTGAGCCTCGACGACTTCGACTGGGACAAGGTTCCCGCACTCCTGAAGGAGGCGGAGAAGAAGCTCAACGTCCCCGATCCCGAGAACCGTTATCTGCTGGTGCGACAGCCCAACGACATCTTCGACACCCCGGCCGGTATGGCCGTCTACCTGAGCGACGAGTACAACCAGTCCGGCTATCTGGAGGCCGATACCGACGGCAAGGTGACTCGGTTGTCGCCCGCGGCGGACTGACCACAGCCCGAGGCGCGGCGGAGGAGGGACACGGTGCGCGCACGCCGCCGCCGTGCCCTCGCACGCGACCGCCTTCTTCCTGGAGCCGCCGGCCACGATGTCCACGGAGGTGGCTCGGCTGTCGAGGGGGAGGCGGTCAGGACAGCGGGGGCAGTTCTCCGCCGGAGGTGCCGTCGCCGTCGGTGGAGAGTGACTCCCTGATGGCGCGGAAGAAGGACCGCCGCTCGA
Organism: Streptomyces sp. NPDC012510; assembly: GCF_042955065.1. NCBI lineage: Bacteria > Bacillati > Actinomycetota > Actinomycetes > Kitasatosporales > Streptomycetaceae > Streptomyces > Streptomyces sp. NPDC012510. The sequence goes on along the minus strand of NZ_JBIBEN010000011.1, from coordinate 80,023 downwards.
CCAACTGAGCGCCCCGTGCCTCGGCCAGGGGCTCGGGACGGTGCCCGAAGCCCGCCGGGAGCGGCGGCAGTCCGAGCCCCTCGAACGCCTCGTCGAGGTGCTGCCGTGGCTCACCGGTGCCGCGCAGGATCGCGGCCAGGGGACGGTGGTCCGCCGTGCCGTAGGCCGCCGTCAGCGCGCTCGCCCGTTCCGCCGCGTCCTCCTGCGTCGGCATCTCGGCCGGGTCGGCCCACCACGCGTGGGCGGCCAGCAGACGACCGTCGCGGTACAGGTGCAGCGTGTAGTCCGCGCCCTCCTTGACCGCCACCAGGACAGGCCACTTCTCGCCCCGGCTGAACGTACCGGCCAGCCGGGGCAGCCCGCCCTCGCCGAGCAGGGTCTCGCGCGTGCTCTTGCGGCGGCCCGGCGGATCCGCCGAGTAGGCGATCTCGACGAAGGTGCCGCCGCCGGGTGCCGGAACGAGGCGCATGGCCGTGCCGGTGATCAGGACCGCCTGGCGGACCTCCCCCAGGGGCGCGCCGACGAGCGCGACAGCCATGGCCACGGGAGTGGTCCCAGCAGCAGGAGCGGTGTCCGCCGCGGCGTCACCCGGCGGACGCCGCACGGCCGGGGCCGGGACGGAGCCGCCGAAGTACGGCGTCCGGCGTGCCACATGGGCGCGCACCCCCCGGCGCATCAGGAGGAACACCTCCCTGGGATCACCCATGTACGCCCAGGGGAACATACGCGCATCGGTGCCGATGAGACGGAAGACCTCCAGGGCCTCCGTCTCGCGCCCGGAGCGGATCAGGGCGAGCGCGAGGTGGTTGCGGAAACCTGCCGCTCGCCGGTCGCCCGGCTCGTACGCGGCGGACAGTTCCAGGCCGGCCTCGACGAGTCCCTCGATCCGGGACCAGGCCACCGGCCCCTGCCCGATCCCCGCGTCGTGCTCCAGCGCGTACTCGGTGACGGCGTGCAGGGGCAGTCCGCGCAATGGTGAACCCTCGGGGGCTGCCGCGGCCGCCGACTCGGCGAACTCGAACATTTCGGCGTGCGATCCGTACCATTTCTGCGCCAGGTACTGCACGGCACGGGAGTGCAGGCCCACATGGTGCGGGTCGGCTGCGCGCCCTCGGGCCAGGTACTCGTCGAACACCGCACGCGGAGCGCCGAGTCCCATGGCGTGGGAGATGAGGATCCGCCATGGGACGGGATCACCGGGGTTGAGGTCGGCAGCCGTCCGCAGGGTGTGTTCGGCGTCGCGCAGCACCGTGCGAAACGCCGTGAACTGCTCCTGCGACACATGGCGGGCGCGGGCCGCAGTACGTATCTCCCAGGCTCGGTCGATCTCCAATTCGGCCGCCACCAAGGCGAGATCGGGGTCACCGGGCCGCTCCCGCCGCCAGTCGTCGAGCCATCCGGTGTGGTGCAGGGCCAGTTCGGCCAGGTGCGCGCTGCACTGGCCGCGCAGGTCCCAGTCCTGGGCGGTGCGTGTCCGCGCGATCAGTTCCGCCGCCGGTTCCCAGCCACCCGACCGGGCCGTGACCAGCGCGGCCCGCAGGGCGGGATCCGGTGCGTCCACCTCGACCGTCCCGTCCGGCGGCAGCCCCTCTCCCGTGGCCGCCAAATGCCGCAGCATCCGAGGCACCGCGAACACTTGAGGCAGTCTGGCCACGACCCGTCCCTCCCCCTGCGGCCCCCCGGCCGCCCACGGTTGATCATCGACAAGGCGCACACCTTACCGACTAGGTGCGGGTGCGCGTGTCGAGGAGGTGTCGCACACCCCGCACGGTCGGCTGGAACGGACCCGTTCGGCAGGCTCGCTTCAGGCTCCCGTGCGGCACTTGGCGATGTGGGCCGCGGGCCATGAGCAGGGCCCTCGCCCGACGGGCTGCTCGGCGCGATCACCGTGCAGCAGACCGGCCAGGAGAGGACCACCCCGACCGCCGCGGCACCCCGGATCCGTTCGGCCCGCGCACCGCCTCCTGGTACCAGGCGGCAAGTCTCCCTCGATTCCACCCACTCTATTGACCGGTCAATTGCGTGATTGTACGTTCCAATGGGGACGACGGCCGTCGCCGCACAGTCAGGGCGGGAGACGACATGCGAGAGCAGGCGGGTCCCGGCCCCGTGTCCTCAGGTGCCGGGACGGGCGCCGAACGCCGCACGACCGTGCCCCTCTACGTACGGATCAGGCGAGAGTTCGAGGCAAGGATCCGAGCCGGGGCGCTGCCCGCCGGGTCACGCCTGCCGAGCGAGATGGACATCTCCACCGAGTACGGCGTCAGCCGTGCCACGGCCCAACGGGTCCTCAACGACCTCGCCGAGGCGGGACTGGCGATCCGCCGACGCCGCCACGGAACGTTCGTCGCCGATGTCACGCGGCAGATCAATCTGCTCAACTTCGTCACCCCCTCGGCCGCCGCGAAGGGCGTACCGGGCAGGCACGAAGTCGTCTCCGCGCGCATCGTCAGGGCCGCGGACGCCGTCCTGGCCCTCCCCGGCGCCCCCGCCGACACGGCCGTGGTGGAACTGGTCCGCCGCAAGCTGGACGTACGCGAGGAACCGCAGTCGGTCGAACGGCACGTCGTGCTCTTCGCGGCAGCCCCCGACCTGCTGAACGAGAACCTCGAAGCCCTCGTCACCCTGCCCTACCTCCAGCGCAGCGGGGTGCCGATCGACTCGATCCGGCTCTATCTGGACCCCGTGGCGCTCGACGAGCACGACGCCGCATTGCTGCACAGCGAGACCGGGACGCCCGCTCTGATGAGGCGCAGGGAGTTGCGTCTCGCCGACGCGAGCACCGTCGAAGTGGTCACGACCCTTGTCCGCCCGGGAACCGCCGAGTTCTTCCTGGAGCTTCCGGTCCCGGCCGGGTGAGCAGCGTGTCGCTTCCGGAAAGGAGTGCACGGACATGAAGGTCATCATCATCGGTGCCGGCGTACTGGGAGTGAGTGTCGCGAGGCACCTCGCCGTCGCCGGCGAAGAGGTTCTCCTGCTCGATCAGCGGGGAGTTGGCACCGGCACGACCGCGACCACCTTCGCCTGGACCAACTCCAGCCGAAAGCCCGACCCGGACTACCACCGGTTGAACCTCGCCGGGATGGAGGAGCACGGCAGGCTCGCCGAGCAACTGCGCGGCGCGCCGGCCTACTTCCGCAGTGGGGCGCTGCAGTGGGCGGACTCGGCGAACGAGCGTCGGCTCGCCGACAACGTGGAACGACTGCGGGGCCTCGACTATCCCGCCCACTGGGTGACCGCCGACGAAGCGACGCGCATCGCGGGCGACGTGCGCGTCCCGGCGTCCATCACGTCCGTCGCGCACTTCCCCAGCGAGGGATACGTTCTGCCGGACCTCTTGGTGACCAACCTGCTGGCGGACGCCGAGCAGCACGGAGCCAGGTGCGCGATCGGCGAGGTCGAGGGCATCGCCGAGGGGCCCGCCGCAGTGGCCGTCACCTTGGTCGGCGGCCGGGTCTGTACGGGCGATCGGGTCGTCCTGGCGGCAGGCCGCTGGACACAACGGCTCGCCGCAAGGGCCGGGATCGACATCCCCATGGTGACCGGCACCGGTCGCGGAGCGCAGACGGTCGGCCTGCTCGGCTACGCCAGGTCCCCGGAACTCGACCTGCGCTGCGTGGTTCACAGCCCCGGCCTCAACCTCCGCCCCTCGGCCGGCGGGCATACCGTTCTCCAGGCGCTCGACCTCAACGCCGGCGTCGATCCGGCGGACCCTCCGTCCCCGGACGGTGACATCGCGAGGACCCTTGCCGAGCGGTTCTCCGCGCTGCTGACCGACCCCGGCCGGTCAATTGAGATCGACCTGCGCATCGGCTTCCGCTCGCTGCCGGCAGACGGCCACACGATCGCCGGCTACGCCTCCGCGAGGTCCCGCGTGTACTGCCTCGTCTCTCACAGCGGGGTCACCCTGGCACCGGTCCTGGGACGCCTGGTCGCGGCCGAGATCACAACCGATCAGGAGCAGGAGCTCCTGGGGGCCTTCAGGCCCACGCGGTTCACCGGTGCACGACGCTCGGACATCGAGGTGGATCAACGCGCCACGGGTCTGGGCGAACAGTAGGCGACAGCTCTGGCACCGCTTGGTCTCCGGTGGCAGAGCGCACCTCGCGCGGCTTGCGCAGCGGTCATCGTCGCGAGCGGTCCGAGGGGCGCGCCGAGCGGCCGTCTCTTCTCGTGTTCGAGTTGACACTCTCGGTCACACGGCGCGTACTGAGCATAAGGGACTTTTGCCTACTGTTCCCCCGTGGCGCACTCCGCCCACAGCTCCCCCTTCCCCTTCGATGGAGCCGCAATGACGGTGCAACCCCAACAGGCGATAGATCAGACCGTGCTGGTGTACGAGGACGATCCCGGAGCTCCCCCGGGAGTCGTGCCGGTGAGGCACCCCGTGCCGCAGCTCGAGACGCAGCCCTTCCCCACGGCCATCACGCAGACCGCGCCGCAGCCCGACAGCGCCGGTCCGGGCACGCCCGCGTTCCGCTACTGGGTGGCCGCCGACGCGCTCAGCAGCGCCAGCCGGATGTGGGGCACGCTGGTTCCGTCGGGAACGCAGTGGGTGCCGTCCGTCGGACGGGTGCTCACCGTGCACCTCGACGAGGGCATCGACCTCAACGCCTTCTACACCCGCAGAGGCCTCGAGTTCTTCCACCGGACCGTGGCGGGCGTGGAGGTCTTCTCGGCCCAGAGCCCCGAGATCGTCCGGCACGAGATGGGCCACGCGGTGCTCGACGCCCTGCGCCCCCAACTGTGGAACGCGGCGATGCACGAGGCCGATGCCGTGCACGAGGCGTTCGGCGACATCAGCGCCCTGCTCACAGCCCTCCAGATGGAGTCGCTGCGCGTCACCGTCCTGACCGAGACCCAGGGCAACCTGGAGCTGTCCTCGCGAGTTTCGAGGGTGGCCGAACAACTGGGCTGGGCGATCCGCCAGCTCACCCCGGACCGGGTCGACCCCGACTGCCTGCGCAACATGTCCAACAACTTCTTCTACCGCGACCCGGTGCAGTTGCCGCCGGTCGGACCCGCGAGCATGCTCAGCAGCGGGCCGCACTCGTTCTCCCGGGTGTTCAGCGGCGCGTTCCTGAAGATCGTCGCCGGGATCTTCCGACAGCAGCCCGCGCAAGACCAGGCCGCTCTGGCCAAGGCCGCGGAGATCGCGGGTCAGCTGCTCGTGGACGCCGTCGTGGCCGCACCCGTGGTGTCCGCCTACTACGCACAGCTCGCGGGGCACATGATCGCCGCGGACCAGCGCCGGTTCGGCGGCGCCCACGGCCAGTCCCTGCGCTCGGCGTTCGTCCGGCACGGCATCCTCTCCCTGGAGGCCGCCACATCCATCACCGTGGCGGAGGTCGCGCGCCGAGGTGCCGGCCTCGCCGAGGCGATGCCGGGCGGGAGTGACGATCAGGGCCTCACGACCGTCACCGTCCAGGGGATGGCGTACGGCATCAAGGGGCCGCTCGCCCTCAGCGCCCCGGGAGAAGTGCGGCGATTCGGCGTCGCCGGCTCCGATCCCGCCGGCGGCTCACTGAGGCCCGCCGACCCCGAGCAGGTCGCCACGTCGTACCTGGAGGACCTGCTGCGTCGCGGGCGAGTGGACGTACCCCAGGAGTACCGCTCCGACACGGCGGTCGTCGACGACAACCCGGCCCGGTTCAAGACGCACGAGATCACACGTAGTGAGGCGACCGAGGGCCTGGCCCTGGTCCGGCGCTGCTTCGCCTGAGCGGTCAGCCGAGAAAGCGCAGACGACGGGCGGTGAGCCGTCCGTCGTCCTCGCGCCTGACGATATGCGTCGTGCCGGGCGTCGGCTCCTCACCCTCGAACACTGCCTCGCCCCGTGCCAGCAGGTCACTGATGTACTTCTCCGCAGCCCGACGCTCGGCATCCTCGTCCGGCCCGCTCACGCCCGAGCCGGCAGCGTTGTCGCGGTTCGCATCATCGTCCTGGTTCATGCGCATATATGCACCTTATTCCACGGGCGCTCACAGTCCGCGCATGGGACGCCGGGCAGGGATCCTCGAGGCCCGGGTGACGTGCTCGCGCCGGATCTGTCAGAACCAGTCAGTAGTCTCAGGCCGCATGGGAATTCAGATCGATGTGGTGGCGGGTTACCCGATCAACGATGAGATGGAGAGGGTGCTCGGACTGGCTGAGGCGGTCGGCGAGCCCGTCACTGTCACGTTCATGTGGGAGGGGCACGAAGAGGCGGAGCGCGCCGTACTGGTGCCCGCGGCCACGCTGGCGCTCTGGGAACACTGGGCCCCCGCCGCCTTCCCGACGCGTGACCCCGGGGACGGGAAGCGGGCTGGAACCGAAAAGCCGGAACTGGCCCACCCGGCGGAATTCGGCCCGTTCACGCTCTTTCGTCGTCGCGTCGGAGAGCGCACGGCGGTAGCTCGCGGCGGCGTGGTGGTCGCCGAGCTCCTGGACCCCGACGAGGCGCACTGGCTCCAAGAGCAGGCCCGCGATGTCCGCCAAGGCTTCATGGACCCGAAGCAGAAGGCGGCGTTCGAGGAGTTCCTCGCCCGGCAGCCGTCTCTCGGTGAGCAGTGACGTGACGCCTCTGCTTCGACCCGATCTCCGTCCACCACCATCCCGTCGGCGTTCAGAGTTGCCTCCTCATAAGCGATGGGGCGCCAACCCTCCGGAATGAGGTTTCGCCCTTGCCGAGACCGTGATGGGTTCAGGCGTCGGCAGGTGCGGCGTCGAGGGTGGCCGGGTCGAAGCCGGCCTCGGCCAGGATGTCGGCGGCCACTCCACGGCCGACCTGGGCGAGGCCGATCAGCAGGTCGTCGCAGTCGATGCGGTCGTAGCCGTTCCGCCCGGACCGTGCCTCGGCCATGGCGATCGCCTTGCGGGAGTAGGGCGTCCATGCGATGCGCTCGGCGGCCTGGGAAGCGCCCATGCCCAGCCGGGTTCCGACGGAATGGTGGACCGTCTCCGGCGAGACGCCTACGGCCCGCAGGAGCCGGGTGGCACCGTTGTCCTCCGCGGTCAGTCCCCACAGCAGGTGCTCCGTGCCGATGTAGTTGTTGCGGTGGTGCACCGCCGCTTGCTTGACGTGGACCATCGCCCGGCGGAGGTCGTCAGTCATCGTCTCGGGGCCGTAGCGCTTGTGCGGAGCGTGGAAACGCTGCTGCACCGCCTGCCGGGTCACGCCCAGGGCGGCGCCGATGTCCGTCCAGGAGTTGCCGTGCATCCGGCAGTGCTCGACATAGTCCTCGACCAGGTCGTCTGCCAACGTCTGCAGTTGGCCTGCGAGTTGGGCAGCGACGGCAAGGAGGGCGAGCCAGTCAGGCTGCTCTTGTCCGGCGGCGCGGTGTGCGGTGTCACACCTGCGGTCCACTTCTGCGATGAGGTCGTCCAGGTCCGGAAGAGTCATGAGGCAAGTACGCGTTGACAATTCGAGATTGTCAAGCTGAACTTGCCTCTTGGCAGGCGCTACGGTCGTGAGCATGACCGAACGCGACACCCTCAGCACCACCCGCGAGGCCTACGACGCCGCTGCCCCTCTCTACGCGGAACTGTTCAGCGACGAACTGCGTGACAGACCCCTGGACCGCGCGTTCTTGCGTGCCTTCGCCGAGGTCGTACGGGCAAGTGGGAACGGCCAGGTCGCGGATCTGGGGTGCGGGCCCGGCCACATCACCGCCCACCTGGATGAGCTGGGGCTGGAGGCGTTCGGCGTGGACGCCTCTCCCGCCATGATCGACCTGGCCCGAGCAGCTCACCCCGGCCTGCGGTTCGACGTGGGCTCGATGGCCGCGCTGGACATCGCCGACGGCACTTTGGGAGGCGTCCTCTCACGCTGGTCCATCATCCACACCCCGCCGCCGCAACTGCCCGCCGTCCTGGCCGAGTTCCACCGCGTGCTGGGGCCCGGCGGCCACCTCCTGATCGGCTTCTCAGCCAGCGACGGTCCCTCTCATCCCACGCAGGCCTTCGATCACACAGTCACGACCGCCTACCGGTGGGCGCCCGACCACCTCGCCAGGACGCTGCGCACCGCCGGTCTGGCCGAGACGGCCCGGATGGTTCGCGAGCCTCAGCCCAGCGACCGGCGCCAGTTCAAGGAGGTGCATCTGCTCGCCCACAAACCCGACAAGGCTGCCGGCACCGACTCCTGACCAGGTCCCACCACCCGCTCGCAGGACGAGTACGGCGGACTCGCCGCGCGCACGCACCGACACGGAACGAGGTGTTCACCGGCTGGGGCGATATCTGCGCTTCGACGTGGGCCGGGCATCCGTCGCCCTCTCGAGGAGCGCCGTGACCGCGCCCCTCCCCAGCACCGCCGTGCCGCTCTTCGCCGGGAGTGTCGGCAGCGCCTGATCGGCGTGCTCGCGTTGCTGCTCACCCGGAGCGGCTCGCACCCCGCGCGGGTGGACACTTCGGCCTCGCCGTCCCGCCGACGGCACCCGCGGCGCCGGCGGCAGGCGCGGCGCCGGCGGCAGGCGCGGCACCGGCGGCTTCAGGCAGCAGGCCTGGGGTCGATCCACAACGCCTCGGAGATGCCGCACAGTTCACCCCCTACCGTGGCGAGCGCGACCCCCATCGTGTGCTTGCGGCCGGACTCCGACAGGAGCCACGCGTACACGAGGTACCGCTCCCCCGCAGCGACCGGCCGCAGAACCGAGCCCGTGAGGGACGCGGTGACCGCGCCCGGACGCTGGGTGCCCAGGAAGCGGCCCGCCCAGTTCCCCGGGCAGTCCAGGACGCCCCAGACCAGTTGGGTCGGGAGCAGGCCGTCCGGGTCGGCGAACGCGCGGGGAGGGATCCAGGCGGAGGCCACGAGACCGAGATCCGGCACCGGCGCACAGTGCACACGCAGACCGTGATCAGGAGCACGCAGACCGCAGCCGAAGCAGTCGACCACGCCCGATGGCGGTGCGTCCCGAAACCTCTCGGCCGCCGCGGCCGCCTCGTCCCAGGAAGGCGCGGCCGGCACGTCGAGCAGCAATTCGGCGGGGCGTGCCGCGGCGAGGGGCCGATCTGCCTCGCCCAACTCCACGCCTCCTGCCGCCGTTTCGGCGATCGTCAGCGGGACGCCCACCGGCACCGGCCCGCGGAAGTCCACCCGTACCGTCCGTGCTCCGGACCGCTCCGCCAGCACGCCGGCGACGTAGCCGCCGAAGGCCACCCCGGGGTAGCCGACATACAGTTCCGGCACCACGACCGCGTCACTCCTCATCATGATCCCCACCTCACCACACGCCCAGAGCCACCTGCCATCGACCCGCTGACCCCGGTGCCGCCCGACCTGGCGCCACCCGCCGCGTCACCCACCGCACCGCCCCCGAACCCGGGGTCCGCTGTCCGCTGTCCGCTGTCCGCTGACGCCGAGGCAATGGGCGAACCGTTCCGGAGTTACAGGACGGGGACAACTCGGTGCAACCGTGTACCACCCGCCCGCGTCTCCGACCGTGCCCAGCGTGAATGCCGGGCCATGGAACGACGGAGAGTGACGAGTGAACCGATCCAGGGGATGTGCGAGACGGGTGTCCCAGATGGTCTCAGCAGGGCTGATCGCGGGGCTGGTCGTGGCCTGCGGGCCTAAGGAGCCGGCTCCGGGCGAGGCGACCGGGAGCGGAAAGGCGGGCACGGCATCGGAGCCCCCGACCGCCACCCCGACCAAGACGCCCGCCACACCGACGAAGACGCCGGACAGTCCGGCGAAGACGCCCGGCATCCCCGTCAAGACGCCGTCCCCGAAGTCCAGCGGCACCGCAGCCGGGGGCTCCAAGGCCCTGAGCTGCGGTCAGTTGCAGAACGCGTCCCTGGAAGGTGGAGGGCTGGAGGGTTACGGCCTTGCGGGAGCCGCTCTCAGCGCAGGACGCTGGGAGGGCGCGGACGGTCTCGTGATCGAGCTGCAGCCGCAGTGCGCCATCGGCGACATCACCGGGGACGGCGCGGCCGACGCCGTGGGCGCGCTGAAGATCTCGACCGGGGGCACCGGCAGGTTCTACACCCTGGTGACGTGGCGCAACGACGCCGGCACCCCCGTCCCGGCGGCCGCCGCCGAGCTCGGCGACCGCACACCCGTGGTCTCCATCGACTTCCCGCCCGCCGGGGAACCACGTCAGGTGACCGTTGTCTACCGGACCCGCGGTGACGACGACCCGGCGGCCGTCGTCACCCTCACGCGTACCGCGGTGTACGCGGTCAGCGAGCCGGCCATGGTCGAACTGCACCACAGCGACGCCCCGTACGCGCCGTAGCCCGTACACATGCCGTAGCAGGACACGCCGGAGGGACGCAGCCCACCGTGCACGCCCCGAACGGGCCGCTGGTGAAGGGCGAGGACAACCTCGCCCTCACCGCGTGACCGAGCGCGCCGACCGCCCGGACCCCCAGGTCGAAGCCGGAGCCCTCGGAGTGGACGGGAACTTCACGAGGTGGTCCTTCCGCACCGGCCCCGTCAGGACGACTGTGCCGTCTGGTAGAGGCTCTGGGCGTCGGCACCGAAGTACGGGCCGTACATCCGGTTCGGCAGGAAGTTGTACTTGAAGCTGTTCACCGACGTCAGCAGACCCGTGCCCGTGGACTCGTTGAACTGCGTGAACCACGGCCCGCCGCTCGAGCCGCCGGTCATGTTGCAGGTCATGCCGTGGTCGTTGGACAGGAGGAAGTCCCGCGTGGTCGTGCCGCTGCAGTAGATGAACTTCTGTCCGTCGTACGGCGACGCGGCGGGGAAGCCGAAGGAGTACATGGCGACGTTGTAGCCGGAGTTGAAGGCGAGCCCCTGCCCGCCGACGACGTCCGTCAACTGTTTTCCGTCCAGCGGGGCGACGACGGCCGCTCCGACGTCGTAGTTGATGTCCTCGCTCGCCGTCCACTGCGGTGTGGACAGGGTCTTCGACGCGGCCCATCTGCCGTACGGCGCCTGGCCGTCGTGGTAGCCGGGTACGAAGACCCAGTCGGCGTGCCAGGCGCCGCCCATCCTGACGCAGTGGCCCGCCGTGATCACCGTGCTCTTGTTGGCGCTGGTGACGGCGTTGCCGGAGCAGGACGCGGTGCGGCCCTGGTAGGTGAAGAACACCCGCCCCGCCGTGGAGACGACCGCACCGCCGCCGGTCCACGGCCCGCCGCTGTTCGGGAAGGCCATGACCTTCGCTTCGGCAGGTGCCACGGCCGGAGCGGTGGGGGCGACGGTGGTCTTCAGGCCCTTGGCGGGAGCCGAGCCGCTGTCGACACGGTCGTCGACGTTCACCATGTCGAGCGGCGTCGCCGTCCGCATCCGTTCGGGAGTCCAGAACGCACGGGCCTGCCGTTGCGCGTCGGCCGACACGGAGGTGACGCCGGTGTCCGACCTCGGCGCCGGTGCGGCGCCCGCCGGCGCGGCCAGGGCGCCGGTGGTGAACAGCACGGTGGCGCCGAGGAGGGCGCCGAGGAGGGAACGGGGGGTGCCAGTTACGCGGGGTGTGCCTCTCACACGTACTCCTTCTGCGGTGGGGACCGGGCGGCGAGGTCGGCCCCCCGGACAGACAGACGGTGCGAGTCGGAGTGGAGCGAACTGTGGTGCAGCGTGCCCGCCCCAGCATGATATTGAAAGGAGCATGCCAAACGATGGCTGATATCCGCCCTTCGATCGAACGCGCGGGCGCCACCGGCCTGCCCCGCCCCCGTGCGTCCGGTACGGACCGCACCCGGCGCCGGATGCCACGGTGGTGGCCGCCTGCCTTGACAGCCGGGCAAGGCCTGTGCGAGCCCGTGTCTCCCCACTGGAAGGGCTGACCACGATGCTTGGCATTTGGCATGGTGACAGCGCCATGCTCCGCGGCTTCCTCGCCGGACTGTCCGACCGTCTCCGACCAGGCGGCGAGGGCTGGCTCGTCCTGTCGGACCTGGCGGAGCACCTCGGCCTCAGGACACGTCCACACCTGTTCGCCGCGATCCAGGCGGCGCACCTCCAGGTCGTGGACAAGATCGACACCAAACCTCGGCACCCACGATCCAAGGACACCACCGACCCGCTTCACATCGCCAGAAGCGCCGAGACCACGTCCCTTTGGCGCCTGACCCCAACCGCATGACCGACACACCGTTCACATGACGGCCTTCGCTCCACGGCAGGGGGAGCGCGGCCCGTGGGCCACTGCGCGGGCCCACGGGCTGTCAGGGGCCGCACCCGCGTGCCAGGCAGATGCGCTGGACTGCGTCGCCGGCACCGCCCTTCGTCCCCACGGGTGTTTTTCCTGGCGCTCCTGACGCAGTACTAGCTCGTCCAGCTGTGGGCCACGTCGACCACGACCCGGTCGTCCAACTGGGTCACACGGAACGGCAGTCGGGCGCGGACGCCGACGGCGACCTGTGTCTGGCCCTCGAAGGTGCCGCCGAACCGGGTGTCCCGGAAGGTGCTGTACCCGCTGATATCCACGCCGGGCAGGGGCTTGCCGACCTTGCCGGGGTAGGTCGGCACGCCTGCGTCGAGGTCGTAGCTCCACGCGCCTACGCGGATCTCGAGGATCGCCCCACCAGCGACCGGTATGTACTCGCCCGAGGGGTCCGCGTAGAAGCGGTCCACGTACTGCACGTGGTAACCGATCCGGTCGCCGCCGCCGGGCACGTCGAACACGACGCGGTCGTAGCACTCGTGCCGTCCGGTCCTGATGTCCCGCAGGTGATCGGCCCCCACGGCGGCACCACCCTTGGCACCACTACCCCAGCCCGTCGGGCAGGCCGCCGCCGCACGCGAATCCTGCGCCCCGGTGGCCGCACCCGCTGTGCTCGTCGCCGCCCCCAGCGTGGCGCCCGCGAGCACCAGCACCGCCACTGCCGCTCCTGCACGTCGCATCATGTCCCCCTCGATCCCCTCGGTCGCGCCTGGTCACGCCCGATCGCGCGCCCGTCGCGCAACGCTCCTGCCGGATGAGACGGCCCGACACCCGGGAAGGTTGTATCCAAAGGCAATCCGCAAGCGCCTCTTGACCTCAACCACGCTTGAGCTCACACCATGGTCCACATGACCACGGGAACCACGGCGCACGCCGCCGATGCAGATATCGAAGCCATAGAACAGGTCGTAGCCACCGTCGAGCACTCGCAGCAACACAAGGACCCTGACGAGTTCCTCGGCCTCTTCCATCCGGACGCGGTCTGGACGACCGGCGGCGGCAAGGTTCTCATAGGCCTCGACGCGATCTCGGAGTTCACCCGCAGGGTCCTTCCCGCGGCGGATTGGGACGGCAAGGTCACCTACGAGGTGGTCCACGTGCTCTTCATTCGCCCCGACGTCGCGGCGGTCAAGGTTCGTCAGCTCTATCTGACCCCGGGCGAGGAGAGCGAGGGCGCCCCGCTGTATGTGATGTCCAAGCAGGACGACGGACGCTGGTTACTGACTGCCTGCCAGAACACCGTAGTCCCCACTGAATCCTGACACCGTGCTGCACAGCCGATAGCCGGGCGGGCAACCTGCCTGCCGCTCATGCCGGTTCGCCCGGCACGAGCGGCAGGGGCACCGCGGTCGTGTCACGCGACCGCGGTGCCCTCGAGCTCGACCATCTGGCCGGGGACCGCCAGCCGGGTCACCCCGAGCATCGTGGTGGTCGGCGCCACCCCCTCGGCGCCCAACCGCGACGCGAGCACTCCGTAGTGCGGGAACAGCGCGTCGACGTCGGTGGTGTACACGTTGAGCCGGACTAGGTTCCCGAGAGACATACCGGCCTCGCCGAGCACCGCCTCCAGATTGTCGAGGCTCAGCGCCAACTGTGCGGCCATGTCACCGTCATGCTGGGGCTTGCCGTCGGCGCCCATCGCGGTCTGTCCGGAGCAGTACAGGGTCCGGGTGTGCCCGGAGACGATCTCGCCCTGGTTGAATCCCAGGTCCACCGACCACGTCACCGGGTTGACCGCTGTTCGTTCCACTGCCACATCGGCTCCATTCGCATGCATCGTGAGTACGTACGTCCGTCGGCGCGGTAGCCACCGTCGTCGACGTCGTTGCTCACGAGCCTTCCAACAAAGCACGACATCCTCCGTCATGTATTCGATACGGTTCTCGTATGCGTGCCGATCGGCTGGTCTCGCTGGTGCTGCTGCTGCGTCAGCGCGGCCGGCTGACCGCGGACACGCTGGCCCGTGAGTTGGAGGTCTCCACTCGTACCGTGCTGCGCGACATCGAGGCGCTGTCAGCGGCCGGCGTCCCGGTCTACGCCGAGCGCGGCCGCCACGGCGGATTCGCGTTGTTGCCCGGTTTCCGAACCGAACTGACCGGACTCAACCACGACGAGGCCCTTGCCCTGCTGACCGCCGGATCGGTGCGCGGCGAGCAGGCGTTCGGCCTCGGCTCGGCGCTCGCTTCGGCCATGCGCAAGGTGGTGGACGCACTGCCCGACAGTCATCGGGCCACGGCGAGCGACGCGATCCAGCGATTTCTCGTCGAGCCGGAGACCGACCTGCTCTCACGCCGGCCGGTCGCTGAGGAGGTGCCCGGCACGACGATGCTCGAGATTCGGCGCGCGGTGCTGGCCGGACACAAACTGCGTATGCACTACGCGGCCAAGGACCAGACACCGCAGTGGCGCACGGTGGACCCGATCGGCCTGGTCACCGTACGCGACCGAAGCTATCTGCTGGCCACGCGATCCGGCGCGGAGCGCACCTACCGGCTGTCGCGGGTGCTGTCCGCCGAGGAACTGCCCGAACCAGCGCAGCGCCCGAACCGGGTTGATATGGACCGGCTCTGGCGGGAACGTTGCGCGCGGTTTCTGTCCGACGACCACATGTCCGTGCTGGTACGGGTGTCCCCGGAACGGCGGGAGGACCTGCTGAGGACCGCCGTTGCCGTCCGCACCGCAGAGCCCGAACCCGACGCACAGGGCTGGCTGCGGCTGGAGGTGACGTTTCAGGATCTGCGCCACGCCGAGTGGGCACTGTGGCAGCTCAGCACGGATGCGGAAGCCTTGGCTCCGGCGTCATTGCGCACATCCCTGCGCGATCGCGCCACCGCCGTCGCCGCCCGCTACCAGACTCATCCTCAGGCGACGGCGACGGCGACGGCGACAGGTGCTCACCCCGCATTGCCGCCGCCGGTACACGAGACATAACGCTCAGTGTTCAGCCGCGGCCGTGGCCGGCCAGCGCAGGCCCTCGACGATGTCCCGCAAGGAGGGTGCGCGGGCCGTCCACGGCCTCGGTGGCGGACGTCGGGGATCTGATGGCGAGAACCGCGGCGAAGGACAGCAGGTGGGCCGGTAGCTCTCCGGCAAGAGGGACCGTTCTGCCCAGATCGAACAGCAGGCCGCCCAGCGGAGGGACAACGGACGTTGTTCACAGAGGGCCCCCTTCCCCCCTCGCTCGGACGGCGCAACGCCCGACGACACATCCCCGATATGGCCGATTCAAGCAATTTGGCACTTTTTCGGATGCTATACAGCCTGTTCTCGGGGTGAACGAGCAAGACGGTGATCCCATGGACACGACGAACCGACTGGCCAAGCGGCTCGGAGTCCCGAACATCTTGGAAGTATCGGAACTAGAAACCTGACTCCGGGACAATCCGTGAAAAAGTTCTCCATGCGACGGCGCCAGCCGTTAGCGGCACTCGTCGTCCTGCTCCTCGCGCTGCCCGGCACCGGGGCGCTCTACGTCACGTTCGCACCCACGAGCGAGGCGCGGGCCGACCGGACCGCCCAGTCCCTGGCCATCGAGGAGGGCAGGGAGCTCTACACCGTGGGCTGCGCCAGTTGTCATGGCACCGGCGGTCAGGGCACCACGGACGGGCCGAGCCTGGTGGGTGTGGGCGCGGCTGCCGTGGACTTCCAGGTCGGCACCGGCCGTATGCCCGCCCAGCAGCCGGGCCCGCAGGTTCCGGAGAAGCGGAACATCTACTCGCAGGCCGAGATCGACCAACTGGCGGCATACGTCGCCTCGCTCGGCCCCGGCCCCGACGTCCCGACGGAGGAGCAGTACAGCCCCGAGGGGGCGGACATCGCCGCGGGCGGCGACCTCTTCCGTACGAACTGCGCGCAGTGCCACAACTTCATCGGCAAGGGCGGTGCGCTGACCCACGGGAAGTACGCGCCGAGTCTCGAGGGCGTCGCCCCCAAGTTCATCTACGAGGCCATGCTGACCGGTCCGCAGAACATGCCTTCCTTCCCCGACAGCACACTGACCCAGCAGAACAAGAAGGACATCATCGCTTACCTGAACGAGGTCAACGGCGACGACACCGTGAGCCCCGGCGGCATGGAGCTGGGCGGACTCGGTCCGGTCCCTGAGGGGCTGTTCGGCTGGATCTTCGGACTCGGTGGGCTCATCGCCGCCGCCGTGTGGGTCGCCGCCCGGACCGCGAAGGCCAGGAGATCATGAGCGGCAAGGACTTCCCCGAGGACAAAATGCCCGCTCAGCGGGACGCCACAGAGGGCGCGGCAGCCGTCGCGGACGAGAAGACCCCGTTCGCCGATCCAGGTCTGCCGCCCCATGAGCACCGGATCCAGGACGTCGACGAGCGGGCGGCCAAGAGGTCACAGCGCACGGTCGCCCTGCTCTTCACCGTGTCGGCGCTGGCCACCATCGGTTTCATCGCCGCATTCGTGGCGATCCCCATCGAGCGCTCCCTCTACGTCTTCCCGCTCGGCCACATCAGCGCGTTGAATTTCGCACTGAGTCTGACCCTCGGCATCGCGCTGTTCACCATCGGCGTGGGCGCGATCCACTGGGCCCGCACTCTGATGTCCGACGTGGAACTCTCCGACGACCGTCACCCGATCGAGGCCCCCACCGCAGTGCGCGCGAGGGTCCACGCCGACTTCAAGCAGGGTGCCGAGGAGTCGCAGCTCGGCCGCCGCAAGGTCATCCGCAACACGATGCTCGGCGCGCTCACCCTGGTGCCGCTCTCCGGCCTCGTCCTGCTGCGCGACCTCGGCCCACTGCCGGGGACCAAGTTGCGCCACACGCTGTGGGCCAAGGGCAAGGTGCTCGTCAACATGAACACGAACGAGCCCTTGCGTGCGTCCGGCATCGCGGTCGGATCGCTGACCTTCGCCAAGCCCGAGGGCCTGGAGGAGACGGACCACGGGTTCCAGAACGAGATCGCCAAGGCAGCCCTGATGATCATCAGGATCCAGCCCGACGACTTCAAGGACAAGCGCGAGCTGGAGTGGTCCCACGAGGGCATCGTGGCGTTCTCGAAGATCTGCACCCACGTGGGCTGCCCGGTCTCCCTGTACGAGCAGCAGACGCACCACGTGCTCTGCCCCTGCCACCAGTCCACCTTCGACCTCGCCGACGGCGGCCGGGTGATCTTCGGCCCGGCCGGTCACGCGCTGCCCCAGCTGCGCATCGGCGTGAATGACGATGGCTACCTCGAAGCGCTCGGCGACTTCGACGAACCGGTCGGTCCTTCCTTCTGGGAGCGCGGATGAGCACGGCGAAGAACACCGGGTCCCACTCTGGCGCAGAGGCGCCGACCGGAGAGCGGCTTGCCGACTGGGCCGACGGTCGCCTGGGAATCTACGCCCTGGCCAAGGCGAACATGCGCAAGATCTTCCCTGACCACTGGTCGTTCATGTTGGGCGAGGTCGCGCTCTACAGTTTCATCATCATCATTCTCACGGGTGTCTACCTGACACTGTTCTTCCACCCGTCGATGAACGAGGTGGAGTATCACGGCAGTTACGTCCCGCTGCGTGGCCAGCTGATGAGCGAGGCGTTCCGGTCGACGCTGGACATCAGTTTCGAGGTGCGCGGCGGTCTGCTCATCCGGCAGATCCACCACTGGGCGGCGATCATCTTTCTCGCCGGCATGTTCGTGCACATGATGCGGATCTTCTTCACCGGCGCGTTCCGCAAGCCGCGCGAGATCAACTGGCTGTTCGGCTTCCTGCTCTTCGTCCTCGGCATGTTCACCGGTTTCACCGGCTACTCGCTCCCGGACGACCTGCTCTCCGGCACCGGCGTCCGCTTCACCCAGGGCGCGATCCTGTCGACCCCCATCGTCGGCACGTACATCTCGATGTTCCTGTTCGGCGGGGAGTTTCCCGGCGACGACTTCGTGGCCCGGTTCTACTCGATCCACATCCTGCTGCTGCCGGGCATCATGCTCGGCTTGGTGGCAGCGCACCTGATCCTGGTCTTTTACCACAAGCACACGCAGTTCGCGGGTTCCGGAAAGACGAACAAGAACGTCGTCGGCATGCCGCTGCTGCCGGTCTACACGGCCAAGGCGGGAGGCTTCTTCTTCCTGGTTTTCGGTTTCACCACGCTGTTGGCCGGCATCGCGTCCATCAACCCGATCTGGGTCCTGGGCCCGTACCGTCCGGACCAGGTCACCACGGGCGCCCAGCCCGACTGGTACATGGGTTTCGCCGAAGGTCTAGTCCGGGCCATGCCCGGCTGGGAGATCAATTTCTGGGGGCACACACTCGCTCTGGGCGTGTTCCTCCCATTGGTGATCTTCGGTCTCTTCCTCGGCGTCCTGGCGGTCTATCCGTTCATCGAGGCCTGGATCACCGGGGACAAGCGCGAACATCACATTCTGGACCGGCCGCGCAACGCCCCGACCCGCACTGCCCTCGGCGCCGCCTGGGTCACCGCGTATCTGATCATGCTGATCGGCGGTGGCAACGACATCATCGCCCTGCGGTTCCGGCTGTCGATCAACGCGGTGACCTGGTTCGTCCGCATCGCGTTCTTCGCCGGCCCCGTGATCGCGTTCATCGTCACCAAGCGCGTCTGTCTCGGCCTCCAGCGCCGCGACAAGGCCAAGGTGCTGCACGGTCGCGAGTCGGGCATCATCAAGCGCCTGCCGCACGGTGAGTACATCGAGCTGCACGAACCGCTCAGCCAGGAGCAGATGTACACGCTCACCGCGCACGAACAGTACGACCCGGCCACGATGGGACCGGCGGTGGACGAGCACGGCGCCGGGCGGAAGAGGAGGCTCGACCGGCTGCGGTCCAAGCTCCGCCATGCCTACTACGGCAAAGGCACCCAGATCCCCAAAGCGACCGTCGAGGAGTACAAGGAGATCACGAGCGGCCACGGCCACCACTGACCACAGGAGGTCGCCCCGCCGCAGAGACGGGCGGGCACCGCACAGCGACGCACCGACGCACCGAATGCCGACGCCTTCGAGGGGTACGTCGTCGACGTCGGTATCGATATCGGTACCGGTATTCGTCCCCTGATCAGGGAGGCACCATGTCTTTGTGGTCGAGGATCCGCGAACACACGGGGGGCAGGTCGCCCGGCTCGTCCAAGGCGGCGGATCAACACAGCACGACGGGAACCACACCCAACGAGACCTTTGTGGGCCGGGTGGCCGGCAACGACCCCGGCTACCTGGAGACGGGCGCCGAGGAGCGCGCCGAAGCGGATGCGGGCCGCGACGAGTCCACTCGCCCAGACCGGCCCTGAGCACAACCGCCCCCACTCGACGCGGGCCCCTCGCTCGCGCGCCCACCTGGCGACAGGTCGTGCCGTTATGCCCTGTTTCGGGAGGGCGTGTCGGACACTGGGCAGGAGGAGAGGGGAGGCCGACCGTGCTGACCGTAGTCCGTGACCAGCTGAGCCAGGCCCTGTTCCGCCGTGTCGCCGGGCCCGACGGACCGGCGGTACGGGCCCGCATACACGACACCCCCGGACCGCGCTGGTTCGGGCCCGACCGCCCGATCCGCACGGTTCACGGCGACGCCTCGATGTTCATCGGCGGGCTGAGCGCACTGCTGCTGCAGTCCCTCCACCCGCTCGCCATGGCGGCGGTGGCCGGGCACTCCGGCTACCGCGGCGACCCGTGGGGCCGACTGCAGCGCACCAGTACTTTCCTGGCCGTGACCACCTACGGCACGGCCGCGGATGCCCAGCGGGCGGTCGATCGCGTCCGCGGCATCCACGAACGGATCCGGGGGACGACGGCCGAGGGGGTGTTTTACCACGCGGCCGATCCCCATCTGCTCGGCTGGGTGCACGCCGCCGAGACGGACAGCTTCCTGCGTGCCCATGAACGCTACGGAGCCCGCCCACTGGATGCCAGCGGCTACGACGCCTATGTCGCCGACACCGGGCGCGTCGCCGGGGCGCTGGGGGTGACCGACCCGCCGCGTGACCGCCGCGAGCTGTCCGAGCACCTGTTCGCCTACCGGCCCGAGTTGCGGGCCACGCCCGAGGCCAGGGCCGCCGCCCGCTTCCTGCTGTTCCAGCCTCCCCTGCCCCTCGCGGTACGGCCCTTCTACGGCGTCCTGGCCGTGAACGCCGTCGCACTGCTGCCGCCCTGGGCCCGCGGCATGCTGTGGCTGCCCCGCGTGCCGGTCATCGAGAACCTCGCCGTACGCCCCACCGGCCATGCCGTGACACGGACCATCCGCTGGGCCATGGCCCCGTCCCGCCCCTCCGGGCGCGCCGGGAAGTGAGGCACGCGTGAAGGACGCCTCCGGCTCCGGCGCTGCGCGCGAGCCGCGGCCGCGCCACCACCATCGACTGCGGTCCCGCTGGCACGACTCGGCCGTCGGACGGCTCTGGCACCACGGCAGCGAACTGGAACTGCTGCACCGGGCCATGGGCTTCTCCGCGTTCGGCCTGGTGACCCTGGTTCCCCTGCTGATCGTCGTGGCGGCGGCGCTCCCCTTCCAGGAACAGGGCTTCGCCCTGTGGGTGATCGACGCGATGAGTCTGTCGGGGCGCCCGGCCGACGCGGTACGTGAACTGTTCGCCACACCGCGCAGGGTACTGAGCGCGACCAGCGTCCTCAGCGGGCTGCTCGTCGCGCTGTTCGGCGTCAGCTTCGCGGCGAGTGTGCAGAACGGCTACGAGAGGATCTGGGAGGTGCCCGCCGGCCCCTGGCACCATGTGTGGCGCCGCGTCGTGTGGCTCGGCGCGCTCACGGGATATCTGTTTGCCGAGACGCAGAGCGGGGCGGTATTGCGGGACGGGCTGGCACAGTCGGCCGTTCGGATCATGCTCGCCACGCTGTTCGGGGTGCTGTTCTTCTGGTGGGGGCAGCACTTCCTGCTGGGCGAGCGGGTGCCGTGGGGCGCCCTGTTCCCGGGCGCGGTGGCTACGATGGCGGGCCTGGGTGGCCTGCGCTTGTTCTCGGACCAGGTGTTCTCGCCACTGATCGTGAGCAACGCGATCACCTATGGGGCGGTCGGCACCGTTCTGATCATCCAGTCCTGGCTCATCGGTGTCGGCTTCGTGGTGTTCGGCGGCCCACTGCTGGGCCGCCATGTGCACGAGATGTGGCGTCGGCGCGGTTGACACGACGGTCTCTTTCAGTAGGCGACCGGCCAACCGCTGCTCCGGTTCAGGAGGTTGATGCCGAGTCTGGGCCTGCCCTTGTCGTCGACGAAGAGGTTGGGGTCGATGGCGTTGTGGTCGCAGGAGGCGGTGGAGGAGTGGACGACACTGGCCAGCCCGATGGCCGACGTGTTCGACCCGAAGGTCGATACGGAGTAGTACATCAAGTACTAGCCGCCCTGGTACGAGAGGTCGGGTGCCCACGCCTCGTTCGTCCCGTACGGCGACCACCAACTCGGTCGGGTGGTGAAGGCGTCGCCGCCGGCGCCTAACGCGATGCGGTTGGCCGAGGTCCGGTCCGACAGGCCGCCCCCGGTGGCGTAGAGGAGGTAACGGCCGGTGGAGGTGCGGACCATCGGGTTCGGCGCTCCTTGGGTGGGGGGTGCCGTTCGGTACTTCGAACAGCCGTCGCGCCGTCGGCCCGAAGAGTCGTCCGCCTTCAGTCGCAGCAGTCGCAGCAGCACTTGCACGGGTTGCAGCAGCCACCCCCACCACCGCCACAGCCGTCACCCGAACCACCACCGGACCCACCAGACCCACCAGACCCACCAGACCCACCAGAGGATCCGCCCGAGTTGCCGCCGCCTGAACCTCCGAACCGGCCGTCGCCCCCGGATCCGTTCTGGCCCGAACCGCCGTTGCGGTTCCCGTCGCCGAACTGCCAGGGCTCTCCGTCATCCGGGCCGGCGTCCTCGTCGCAGGTGCAGCAGCCGAAGCACAGCCCGCACCGGCCGCACAACTGGCGCCACCGGCCACAGCGCCGACACTCCCCCTCCCGCGGCCGACCCGACGCCATGGCGGCGCTCTCCGGGGCCGCGCCCGCGAGCGCCCCGACGCCGCAGGTCGTGCCCGTGCCGGTCTCCGGGGGCGGTTCCGTCGCCGTTCGGCGTCCCAGCCAGGGCAGCGTGCGCGGGCCCCGTGCCTGGCGGCGGTGCTGATGGTGGCGGTGCCGGGGATCGAAGACGCGGTCGACGGCGCGCTCCAACTCGCCGCCCAGAAGCGCCTGTGCCAACCGGCCGTCGACGAACTCGGCGTCGGACAGGGCGAGTCGGATCCCATGGACGGCGTCGTCACAGAGCCGGCGTACCTCGGCGCGGTCCGCGCCGGTCACGGCGATCGGGTTCCACGCGCCGGACGCCTCGTCGGTGTCCAGGTCCTCCACCGCGTCCAGCAGATGTGCCAGGCGACCGAACAGACGGCCGGCCTCCGCCAGGGGTTCGGCGTTGCCCGGGCGGTCGGCGAGCACCGCGGTGTGGGCGAAGGCAGCGGCGGTTGCCGTCTCCGTGGGCTCCGTGACCCTCAGCAGCGAGCCGCCGGGGCCGGTCGACCGCTCGATCTCCGGCTGGCGTTCGACCGCACCGAGCAGTACCGCCGTGTCGAAGCCGAGCCGTTCGCCGCCCGCGGCGCCCGCACGGTCCCAGCCATGGGCGATGCGGCGTGCCGCCAGCGTCACCGGGCGGCGCCCCAACAGCCCGTCACCGTCGGCCACATGGTCCCGTATCTTCGCCGCCGCCAGCACCAACGACACCGTCGCCGCCAGCCGCGCGCCCTCGCCCTGCGCCACGTCCGCCGACCGCATTCCGCGCAGCGGACAAGGACCGGCGCCTCGCCGCCAGTCGCCGGTACGCTCCGACTGCGCCTCGGTCAGCACCGAGACGATCAGCCCGTCATAGTTGGTGGCCACCCGCGCGAACTGCCCGTACTCTCCGCGCAACGCCAGGCACAGCCCACACAGATGCGCCATCCACTCGGTACGCATGCCCTCGCCCAGGCGGTGGCGGCATGGCCTGATGATTCCGAACACCGAAGTTCTCCCCCGTAGATGCTGTTACCCGGACACCGCCGGACGAACCGGCTCACGGACGTACAGCCGCCCAACAGGGACGACCGCGCGTGACGTCAACCGCGCGTGGACGTCAACCGCATGTGACGTGACGCGCGGCGGACATCCTAGAGGGTCGGTTCAGAAGGGTGTCCACAGAGACGAGAACGCGGGTGTACGAGATCGTCGTGTGACGAACCGCCTGGTGGAGATGGTTGCCGCAGGACGAGGGGGTTGCCGCGCGGCAGGAACGCCGGGCCCCTCCCGGACCGGGGGTGACAGGGGCGGGGCCGAGGCCGTCGGGACCCCGAGTGATCTCCGCCGGGCCGGGGCGGCGATACTGGCATGCGCACGTGCCCCTGCTCCCCGGTGGACCCATGCCGACCTCCCTCACAGACCGTCCCACAACTCCCCCCACGGTGTGGCCGGCTCGCGGCCGCCACGTCGGACCCGACGCGGAAGGCGTACTCCGTCGTACCCTGCGACAGCTCAAGGACAGCCAGGTCATCGACGACTTCCTGGAGGTGCCCCAGGCCGAGGGCGACCTGCCGGAGCGGGTGTTCGAGGCCCGTTGGCGGGTTCCCGACGACGTGACCGTACGCGCCCGGCTGAGCCTCGCCCCCGATCTGGGCGGCGGTCGGGAGTGGACCCTCCTGGCGGAGGCGGAACAGCCGTGGGATCCGGCCTGGCCGTCCCCCGTCACCCGGTTCTGGCCGGAGTACGGCGACTGGGACCACGACGCCGCCACGGGCCTCTCACTGAGCAGGATCAACGCCCTGCCCGATGAGGACAAGGACGTGCGGCGCCTGCTGAGGACTGCCGGGCACGGCGGATGGTGCGTCCACGTCGTCGTCCACGAGGCCATGACCACGGACGAGCGCGGGCGGCTGCCCCTCGCGCGGTGGCTGCCGCCGAGCCTGCGCCACCGCATCGTGGAACACCGGGCCGCGCCGCAGCAACTACGCGTCGTGAACTGGGCGCTGCGGCAGTTCGACGTGGAGGTGCCACGCGGCGGTGCGGTGGTGCTGCCCGGCACCCCGGAACCGTCCGGATACGACTCCGACGACTTCGCCGTCCGCGCGGTGTTCCTGGACGGTTCGGAGCCGGCCGACCTCGTCGCGGCGGTGACTCGGTTCGCCGCGCTGCCGCGGCTGCTGCCGGACGGTGCCGACGACGCGCTCACCGCGTTGCGGGAGGACTGGCACCTCCTCACCCTTGAGGAGGAACTCGCCCGGGAACGCCAACGGGTGGCGATGTACGCCGAGGCACTGGAGGCCATGACACAGTCCCGGGACCTGTACCGGGAGGCGACCGAGCGTGCCCACGAGGCGCTCGCCGCCTACCGTGAGGCCGCCGAGGCCACTCCCGCCGGACAGCAGCAGTCCGGGACGTGGACGACATCCGCGTTCCAGCAACTGACGCGCACGCTGGAGCGCCTGAAGGACAGCACCAAGGCCCTGCGGCCCGCAGCCGACGCCCAGGGCAAGGAGGACACGGACGCCGGGCCGACCGGTTCGGAGCGCTAGGGGTGTTTCGAAAGTCCCGCACAGCACCCATGGCGCCCGGCACGCTCCCTCACTCTCGGCTTCGCTCGAGCGGGAGGTGCCCCCACCGCCGCACCGGCCGAAAGCCCAAGTACGTCCAGTACGCGGGCTTTTATCCGGCACGCACGGGGCACCACGGGCACCACGGGCACCACACAGGACTTTCGAAACGCCCCCTAGCGTTCCAAGGGCGGAGGACCGGCCCGGGCGTCGGGCCGGACCTCGTGTCCCACGGAGGAGGGAGCGGGGAGGATCGTTCTACGGAGCGCCTCAGGCCGAAGGCGGGCGAGCGGCTCCGAGCACGGCCTCCAGTTGCCCCAGCGGATCCTCGCCCACGAAGCGCAGGACGACCGTGTCCGCACCGGCCGCCGCGAGTTCACGGATGCCGTCGGCGGCCCCGGGGGCGTCGCCGGACACGGTGAAGACCTCGTCCTGAGGACGGCCCAGCCAGGCGCCGTGGCCCTCGGTGTGGGGGTGGAGGGTGCGGGCCACCTCGTCGGGGTCGTCGCCCACGCATGCGAAGGCGAAGACGGTCATGAGGTGGTCGGGGCCGGCGCCGCCCTTGCCGGTCAGCTCACGGATCCGTTCCAGATCGCGTGGACCGTGGCCCTCGGCGATGAGCGTGCCGTCGGCGACCCGGCCGGACAGTTCGAGGGAACGAGGGCGCACCACGCCGGCGACGACCGGCGGGACCTCGGTCGGCGGATGCACCAACTTGACGCCGTCCAGCGTCACTTCACGTCCCGTCAGTTCGACCCGCTCACCGCGCAGCAGCGCGCGCACGGATGTGATCGTCTCCTCCAGCAGGGCCAGCGGGGAACGGGGCGCGACACCGACCTGGACCATCCATTCCCGCACGCCGTGCCCGATCCCGGCCACCAGCCGACCGGGGAACACCCGTGCCAGCGTGGCGAGTTCCATCGCAAGCAGCGCCGGGCTGCGCAGCGGGGCCGGGGCGATGCCGATGCCCACGCGCAGCCGGTCCGTCGCCCCCAGGGCCACGGCCGCCCCCGTCACACCACCGTTCCAGCCGAGGTCCTCCACGACCCACAGGTCGTCCGCGCCGAGCGCCTCGGCCCGCCGCGCGAACTCGGGCAGCCCCTCCGGGTTCCAGTCGCGGTCGTACATCACACCGATCCGTACGTTCGTCATGCCGGGAACCTACGCGCCGGACGAGGAGTGGATCAACGGCATTCCCTCCTCCCCCCCACACACAATGGGTGTCCCGACCATGGAAGGACATCCACAGTGGCCGACTACTCACTGACCCTGGACGACTCGGAGATCGCGCGCTACCGGCTCATGGCCGACATCGCCGAGCGACGTGAACGCGATCTGTGGACGGCAGCCGGGGTGGTGCCGGGGGCGCGGATCGCGGACGTGGGGTGCGGGCCGGGCGCCCTCTCGGTACGGCTGGCGGACATCGTCGCCCCCGACGGTGCCGTGTGGGCGGTGGACCGCGACAGTGACGCGTTGGCCGTCGCCTCGGCGCTCGCCGAACGCTCCGAGGTGCCCGTGCACACCGGCACCGGCTCCGCCGAGGCCACCGGGCTGGCCCAAGGCACGTTCGACGTGGTGATGCTCCGGCACGTCCTCGCCCACAACGGCGGCCACGAGCAGGCGATCGTGAACCACCTCGCCGAGCTGGCCAGGCCGGGCGGTGCGGTGTACCTCGTCGACGTCGACGCGACGGGCTTCCGGCTGCGGGGCGCCCCCGCCGCATACGACGAGATGGACGAGCGCTACCGCGAACTGCACGGACGTCGGGGCAACGACCTCGGCATCGGCACCCGGCTCGACCTGCTGCTCACCGCCGCGGGTCTCGAAGTCACCGCCTACGAGGGCCACATCAACGTCGTGACACCCCCGCCCGGCATGCGCGGCCCCGCCTGGGCCGCCCGTGACGCCTTGCTCTCCGAGGGCCTCGTCACCGAGGACGACCTCGGCCGCTGGGACGCGGCGTTCAGAGAAGTCGAACAGGCAAATGCCGACCTGCGCTTCTTCGGCAACACCTACGTCGCCATCGGCCTCCACGCCGGGTGATCACTCGAACGAGCAACCCGGGTTCGGGGCGTCCTCGGAGAACGGGGAACCGTGGGGCAGAACGTAGAGGACGACCAGGACGAGCGGGGTGTCACCCAGGTTGCGGCCGAGGTGGACGTAGTCGGACCCGGCCGGTTCCTGGATGGTGTCGCCGGAGCGGTAGACGCCGTCGGTCTCGCAGGTCGAGTCGTAGTGGCTGAGGGTGCCCTGCTTGACGATCCCGTACAGCGGCCCGTCGTGGTAGTGCCAGCCCGTGGCCTGGCCGGGAGGGATCGTGACCTCTCGCAGGATGTAGTCGGTGCCGTTCGCGGTGGTCTGGCTGATCACACGGCCCGTGACCCCCGGTCCCGCGGGCGTGGCGTGGGCGGTGCCGCCCACCCCGAGGCAGGCGGCGGTCACCACCCCGGCCAGGGCGGTGCGGAACGTGCGGTGCATTCGGGGCCTCCTGCTGTGTGCGGCGGGCGCGGCGGGCGCGGTGGGTGCGGTGGGTGCGGGCACTGCACCCACCGCGGATGCCGTCGGTCGTCCTGGTGCTGGTGCGAGCGGTCGGTCGGAGAGGCGCGGTGGCCTCGCGCGGCGAGCGACGCGTCAGTCCACGATCACCCCGGCAGGTACTTTCGGCGCCCGCCCGACGAGCAGGCCGCCGAAGTTCCCCTCGACCTCGGCCTTCTCCGCCGCGTCGGGGTAGGGGTTGGTGCACGCGGTGCCCGCGGTGGATCCGGACATCAGGCTCGAACAGGGTCCGGGCTTGCGGTCGGGCAGGCCCAGGATGTGCCCGAGTTCGTGGGCGGAGATACGAATCGTGTCGTAGCCCTGGTCGACGGCCTGGCGCCCGATGTAGACGGTTCCGTTGCCCAGGGTCGTGGGCAAAGCGCGCGGCCAGCCGTTGTCCGCGAGGACCCGGATGTTCGCGCGTTGTCCGGCGGCTGCCGGCCGCAACTCGACGGCGTCGACGCTCTCGTTCCAGATCGCCGCGCCCCGGTCGACAGCGCTCCTGAACTCCGCCGAGCCGCCGGCGTCGTAGGTGAGGACGCGGGCGGCCGTAGCGGCGTCAGCCGCGTCGGGAGAGGCGGCCATGGCCTGGCCGCCCGTCAGGGAGAGGGACACCATCAGGGCGACGGCCAGGCCGCCGGTCAGCGTACGGACGCGCATGTTCGACCTCCTTGTGGGGGAAGGGGCAGTCGTGCTCATGACACTAGTGGCTCGTTGCCCGGTAGGGGTGGAGGTGAACCCGTCAATCCGAAGCACCTGAGGGGAGCACGCGGCGCGTCAGCGCGGAGGGGCGACGCGTTCAGCGGACCGCTGTGCGGGTGACGGGTGATAAAAAAGCGGCGGCACGCGGTATCGATCCCCACATGAGTACACCTCACATAGGCACTACGCAGGGAGAAGCAGGCCTGTCCCAACGACGCTCCCTGGCCCTCGCCCTGGCCGTCGCCTTCCTCCCCCTCCCGGTCGTCCTCACAGCCGTCGTGCTCGAGCCGTCCGGACCGGCGACCGCGACAGCCTCCCCACCGGACCGTGCTCCGGTCTCCGCCATCCCACCGATGGTGCCGGAAGCCCCACCCGTCGACGTGGCCCGCAAGGAACTCTCGGCCCTCGTCATCGAAGCTCCGCATTCGATGGATGGGTACAGCAGAGAAGAGTTCCAGCACTGGGTCGAGGACCAGTGGCCCCGGACGCAGGAGGTGGTCCTCCACCGTGACGGGAAGCAGGTCGGCGCCAGCCAGGCCCAGACGGCCTCCAAACAGTGGCACAGTCCCTACGACGACCGGATCCTCACCACGAGGTCGGACGTCCACGTGGACCATGTCGTGCCTCTGGCCGACGCATGGCGCTCCGGAGCCGATGAGTGGAGTCCGGCAAGGCGTCACAAGTTCGCCAACGACCTGTCCACCACCCAGCTCATCGCCATCTCCGTCGTCGCCAACAGATCCAAAGGCGACCAGTCGCCCGACCAGTGGGTTCCGCCGAACACCGCCTACCACTGCGTGTACGGCAGGGCCTGGACCCATGTGAAATTCACTTATGGGCTCTCGGTCACCCCGAAGGAGAAGGACGCGTTGAACTCCCTTCTGGACACCTGCTCCTGACAACAGGATCGTCCGCACCGACAGGGCGGGCCTGCCCGAGGTCGTCCGGGGCAGGCCCGCCCTGTCGGTGGCGCCGCGAGGACGACGATCGATGAAGGTCCCGATCTTGGGCAGACGGATACGAGTGATCTTTCCGTAGGTCCCATGAGAGGGGCATCTCGTGACCGCACCCGCACAGAGCGAACCGTCCGCGCACCGTCGGCGCGGGTTCGACCTTCGCTCGACCACCCTGTTCTTCGTCATTCTCGCTGTGGTCGTGAGCGTCCTGGGTCTCACGGCCCGCACCGTGGTCGGCGCTGTCGAGCGGCGCCCCGCCTGGGTGTTCGTCCTCGTCGTCATGGCTGTCGCGGGCTTCTTGGGCCTGCGGCGCCGGTTGCATCCGTCGAGGGCAGCGCGCCGGGCCGCTGCGGCGCTCGACGAGGCGGCGAGAGAAGCCGCCGACGAGTGGGAGGCCGTCGCGGTCCCGCGTCCGCGCCCGGCCGTCGAGGCCATCGTCAGCTACGACGCCCTGACACCCGAGGCGTTCGAGGAGGCGATCGCCGATCTCTGCGAACGCGGCGGTTGTTCCGCCGTGGAGGTCGTGGGAGGGGCCGGGGACCTGGGTGCCGATGTGGTGGCGGTCGCCCCCGACGGGCGCCGGGTCGTCATCCAGTGCAAGCGCTACGGCGAGTCCCACCGGGTCGGCTCCCAGGATCTCCAGCGCTTCGGCGGCACCTGTTTCACCGTCCACGAGGCCGACGTCGCCGTGCTGGTCACCACCAGCGACTTCACAGCGCCGGCGGTGCAGTACGCCCAACAGTGCGGGATCGTGTGCGTGGACGGGGAGGCCCTCCGGGCATGGACGGACGGCACCGGAACGCCGCCCTGGGAGGCTGGACAACAGGGCGGGAGGGAAGCAGGTGTCGACACGGCGGGTGTCGACACGTGAACCGTGTCCTGCGCACCGTGCCTCGCCTCGGTGCACGCGCGGTGATCCGGGCGCCTCGGGGTAATGGGACGTCGATCAGCACCCGTTGAGAAGGAGCCGTTGATGACCGACGACGCCTATCTGTTCCTGCTGGACGACGCGTCCGCGTCGCTCGGTGTGCCTCCCGCCGCCGTCGGAGAGCTCGCGTGCATGGAGACTCCCGCGGTACGCGCGTGGCTGGACGCACAGGGAAGCTCGCCGACCTCTGCGCACCTACGCCTGCTGCCACCGGAGGAGACGGCGGCCGTTCCCGAAGGAGCGGAGCGGCTGCCCGTTCCGCTGAGCGACGAGGAACTCAGCCGGGTCCGGCACCAGTTGGCTCCGGAGCCACTCGCCGAGGTCGAGGAGGAACTGCTCGCCTACCGCGACTGCGCGGACGGCCGGGACGGCCTGATCGCACGCGCGCTCGCCGCGGGGGTGCCCCCGCACCGCATCGTCGAACTGACCGGGGTGGATCCCGCGACGGTGACTGCCGCGGCGGACGGCTGACACCACCGGGCCGAAGGGCTCGGCCTCCGAGATGACCCCCTCGGCAGGCCGTTGCATCCGGCATGGAGGAGCAAGGCCACTCGGCCCGCCGTGGACCAATGCGCGTCCGTGTGCGCGCTTTGTCACGTGGATGGCTAGAACTTCGGGGTTCGCTGGTCCACGGTGGTCCCTCCTATCCGCCCGATCCGCCTGGAGGGATCCCGCATTGAGACGAAGGCGATTTGTGGCAGGGACGGTCGGCGCGCTCTCGGGGGTCGCGCTCGGTACGGGGCAGTCCCGGGCCGAGGCGCCGGCGCCCGGAGCGGAAGGCTGGCAGGCCGTACCCGCACCCGGCAGCGTTCCCGCCGCACAGTTGCGCAGCGCCGCCGCCGCCGGGCCGCGGCTGGCCTGGGCCGTGGGCGAAGAGAGATATGGCGGGCCGTCCCAGGCGCTGGCCATGGTGTGGAACGGTGATGGCTGGGCCAAGAGCGACCTGTCGCATCTCGATCACACGCAGTTGACGGCCGTCGCCGGTGTCTGCCCGGCCTCGGCCTGGAGTGTGGGCCGACCTGCCGGAGACGGCAGCCCTCTGCTGCGCTGGGACGGAGCCACCTGGCGCGAGGTCACGTTCCCGGGCAGGGGGGAGCCGGACGTTCGGCTCACCTCGGTGGCGGTCGGCCCCGATCGGCAGGTGTGGATCTGCGGCAGCCGAGGCGGTGCCGTCCGTCTCCTGCACGGGGACGGGCGGCGATGGCGGTGGCTGGACCCGTTGCCCGTCGCGAGCGTCAATCTCTACGGGGTCGTCGTCGGCCCGCGCGGCGCGGTCTGGGTCAGCGGAGACCGGTCGAACGGCGGGGGCTGGTCCGGACTCGTGGCGCGCTGGGACGGGGCGTGGACGGTTCTCCCGCCGATCACGGGGCTGCGGCTGGGCATCGCCGATCTCCACGCGGCCGGTCCGGACGACGTATGGGCGGTGGGCACCGAGGCCGGCGTGGGCGGGCCTCCGGGCCGCCCCGGCAACCCCGCCCTGAGCCACTGGGACGGCACGGCCTGGACCAGGGTGGAAGCGGGGTTCACGGTCGGGTCGTTGACGGGAATCGCGGGCGACGCACAGGGGCGCGCCGCATGGATCTCGGGCTGGAACTTCCAGGACCAGAGCCGCAGTACGTACCTACGCCGCGACGGCGATGCCTGGGTCGTCGTCCGGGGACCCGCCGGCGGGGCGCCGGCACCGTACCTCAATGCCGTGACGTCCGTTCCCGGCACCACGGGATTCTGGTCGGTGGGTATGACCAGCCCCTCCCCGTACCCTCCCACCGAGGCGTACACCGAACGTCACCACGCCTGACACGGTGCCGACGCCGAACCGGGCTCGGCGTACTCGTCCGGGTGCGTCGACGCCCGCCCCGGAACGTCGGCCGGTCGCCCGGTGGGCCGGGTTCCTTCCCTGCTGCCCGAAAAGACCGGGCCCGTACGCTCGTGCCCATGGTTGAGCATCGGATGGTTGACGTGAACGGGGTTCGGCTGCACATCGCCGAGCAAGGCAGCGGCCCGCTGGTGGTGCTGCTGCACGGCTTCCCCGAGTGCTGGCACTCCTGGCGCCACCAGTTCGGCCCTCTGGCCGACGCGGGCTTCCACGTGATCGCCCCGGACCAGCGCGGGTACGGGAGCAGTGACCACCCGGCCGACGTGGGCGCGTACACGATCCTTCACCTCGTGGGTGACGTCGTCGGACTGGTCCGGGCCCTGGATGAGGAGAAGGCGTACGTCGTCGGGCACGACTGGGGCGCGCCGGTCGCCTGGCACACCGCCCTGCTCCGACCGGACATGGTGCTCGGCGTGGCCGGGCTGAGCGTGCCGCCCCCGTTCCGGGGTACGCAGCCTCCCCTGGCCGCCATGGAGCAGAGGTTCGGCGGTCGGTTCTACTGGAACTACTTCAACCGTCGCGGCGTCGCCGACGCCGAGTTCGCCAGGGACGTACGCACGACTCTGCGCAAGTTCCTCTACTCGGCTTCCGGTGACGCTCCTCACTCCGGCGAGGGCGGGCAGCCGCTGGTCGACCCCGAGCGCGGCTGGCTTTCGGCCATGCCGGACCCTGAGGTACTGCCGGGATGGCTCACCGAGGACGACCTCGACGTGTTCACCGACACCTTCTCCCAGGGATTCACCGGCGCTCTCAACTGGTACCGCAACCTCGACCGCAACTGGGAACTCACCGCTCCCTGGCACGGTGCCGTCGTCTCCTCCCCCGCCCTGTACATCTACGGCGACCGCGACGTCGTCCCCGCCTTCCCGGGCACACCCGAACTCATCGAGAAACTGCCCGACCTGATGCCCGACCTGAGGCGTGAGCCCCTCCTCCTCTCGGGCTGCGGCCACTGGACACAACAGGAACGTCCGCAGGAGGTGAACGCGGCGCTCATCGAGTTCCTGAGGACGGCGGTCCCGGCCCCACGTCACAACGACGCGTCGAAGTAGTGCATTGGATGGCCGAGAGCACCATGGAGCCCTGCCGGTGCCGGCACACCAGGGCTGCCCGCACGAGGGGGCGACGGAGGCCGGTCCGTCCAGGGACGCGCCGCCGGGTTGCGGGCCGTCGATCTGAGGCGGGCGTGTCCACCATCCAGCGTGAGCTCGGGGCGCGCAATCGTGCCGGAATCGCGGCCCGGGCGTGGCGCGACAGCCAGACGCAGCGTCAGGTCGAAGAGCGTGGGTGGGGCTGACAGCCCCACTGTGGGGCGGACGGCCTCACCCTGCTCGGTGCACGCCGAGATCAGCTTGCGCCTGCGGCCTCGGCCGTCTTGCCGGCGTCGGCTGCTTCGTCCCGTGCCATGCCGAGGAAGCGCCGGATCGCTTCGACGGGCATGTCGAGCCCCTCGGAGGCGGACTGCTCGCCGCCGAACACCTGCACCGCCTCGGTGACGGCCAGGGCCAGTTCGACCTCCGCCTTGCGGGCCTTGGCCTCGGCCTTGTCCACGGTGTCGACCACTGCCAGTTGGCGGCGCTGCTTCTCCTGAAGTCGCTGTTTACGGGAAAGGGCCTTCTCGGGATTCTGCACGGTCATGACCAAGATCCTAGTCAGCCTCGCGTCCACCCACGACATAGACAACGCGCCTGCCCCGTAAGGGCGTTCCATCGGTCATTTCCGGGCGCGGACCATGCCGTGCCGCGCGGGACCCTCGCCCCGAGTCCGCTCAGGCGTAGCAGTGGATCCTCCCGCGCAGCGCCGGTTCGGCGCCCCTCGCAGTGCTGCACGAAGGTGGGCGGGACGAGCAGGGACCACCAGCGTTCCCGCTTGCCGGACGCGTCGTGGCTGAGGCCTCCGATACCCCCGTTCCCGCAGCGAGAAGACGCTGGTGACGCCGGTGTGGGTTCCGGAGCGGCCCCGGCCGGAGTGGTGGTGGCGGTTGGATGTCCGGGGCTAAACGCACGGCCACCTCGGCGACCGTGGTCCAGCAGGGTCTCCGGTCGGAACGTTGATAACCTCCGCATCTACAGCGAGGGAGTTGGCGAACGTGGGTGCAGCGCCGTCGAGTCCACCTGAACCGCGACTCAGAGGGATCGGTTTCGGAATCCTCTTCGGCGGACTGACCGCGGTGGTCTCCATTGTCCTCGTCGGAAGGGCCTGGGCCGCCTGCGGCATCGGCAGCGGCACGGCGGCCAACACCATGACCCTGCTCTTTCTCGCCCCTCTCATAGGGCTCGCCGCCGCGGTTCCTTGGGTGATCCTGTACAGCACCCTCGGGAGGCGTCACCGAGGGGGGACCCTCGCGGTGGGGCTCCTCTTCACCTTGTGGTTCATCTGGTTCCTGGTGACATGGCTCGGTATGCCGAACGACTACCCCACCCCCTTGTGCCCGGGCAACGTCCCGCCCTGGTGGCCCGGCTCGATCCCCGCGTGACCGCAGGAGGCAGGGCAGGTGGGCAGGCGGGCAGGCGCCATGCTCCGGACCGCGCCGCGAGAGCGGGAGCAGGTGCGGGAGCAGGTGCGGGAGCGGGAGCAGGTGCGGGAGCAGGTGCGGGAGCGGGAGCATGCGCGGGAGCCGCTCATACCCCTCAGGGGTATAGTGTTAGAGTGGGGAGCGAGGTACGAAACGAGCCACGCAGGAAGGGGGTGGGACGGCTGATGGATGACAGCGATCACCACAGCGATCACCACACCGGTACCGCGCACGGCCCGGACGCCCGTCACGGCGGGCACATGAAGGAGGCGGCCTCCTGGGGGACCGCCGCCAAGGCGACCTTGCACTGCCTGACCGGATGTGCCATCGGCGAGATCCTCGGGATGGTCATCGGTACGGCCCTGCTGTGGGGCAATGTGCCGACCATGGTTCTGGCGATCACGCTCGCATTCCTGTTCGGGTACTCGTTCACGCTGTTCGCGGTCCTCCGGGCCGGACTCGACCTGAAGGCCGCGATCAAGGTGGCACTGGCCGCCGACACCGTTTCGATCGCCGTGATGGAACTGGTCGACAACGCCATCATCGCCCTCACTCCGGGAGCGATGGACGCCCACCTGTCGGACGGACTGTTCTGGGCAGCCCTCCTGGGCGGGTTCGCCGTGGCGTTCGTGATCACCACGCCGGTGAACAAGTGGATGATCGGCCGGGGCAAGGGCCATGCCGTCGTGCACGCCTACCACTGACCTGTATCGGACAGGAGAGCCATGAAAGCCCGCGCACAGCGGCTCAGCGCGCG
Organism: Streptomyces sp. NPDC012510; assembly: GCF_042955065.1. Lineage (NCBI taxonomy): Bacteria > Bacillati > Actinomycetota > Actinomycetes > Kitasatosporales > Streptomycetaceae > Streptomyces > Streptomyces sp. NPDC012510. Next base: position 45,157 of record NZ_JBIBEN010000011.1, on the reverse strand, counting down.
ATCGCCCCTCGGGCGGTCGCGGGCGATGCTCGTGCTCGGGCTTCTGGCCGGACTGTTCGGCATGCACGCGCTGGCCCCCGGCGGCCTCGTCCACGAACACGCCGCACCGCGGCACCGGATGACGCTCGCCGTCGGCGCCCACGACGGCCGGGCCGCGGACCAGGACAGCCGGGCCGCAGACCACCAACGCGGGGCCTCGGACCACGACAGCCGGCCTACGGATCACGGCTCGGGCCATGCCCAGCACTCCGATCCGAACTGTGCGTCGGGCGCGGTGAACGGCGCACCGACGTTGCCCGGCCTCATGCCCGACCCCGTGCCCGTACCGGAGCACGCCGACATCGTGTGCGCGTACGCGCTCTCTCCCCCGGACAGCGCACGGGCGCCACCGTCCCTGGCGGAACTTCAACTCCTGCGGATCTAGACACCACCCGGTACCGCGCCTTCGGCTCGGCGACGCGGTGCCCGTCGGCACGTCAGATCCCTTTCAACAGCAGGAGTTCCAGTATGCGCAAGACCCGTACCCTGACCGGGCGCGCCGCCGTGGCGGCCGCGGCCGTCACCGCCGCTCTCGTCCTCGCCGCCTGCGGAAGCAACGGCGCGAGCAGCGGGAGCAGTCACGGCGGCGGTGGCCACGACTCCGCGCCCTCGTCGTCTTCCTCACCTTCGTCGACCGCCTCGTCGGCGGACGGAGATGACGCGTCCGGAGCGCACAACGCCCAGGACGTGTCCTTCGCGCAGGGCATGATCCCGCACCACCGACAGGCCCTGGACATGGCCCGGTTGGCCGCCGACCGGGCGGCCTCCCCCCAGGTCAAGGACCTCGCCGTACGGGTGGAGAAGGCGCAGGACCCGGAGATCAAGACCATGACCGGCTGGCTGAGGTCCTGGGGCGAAGGCGTGCCGAGCGGGACCGAGGCCATGCCGGGCATGGACCACTCGGGCCGGGCCGGGATGCCCGGCGCGATGGATGACAAGGACATGGACGCGTTGGAGAAGGCGTCCGGCGCCGCCTTCGACACCATGTTCCTGACCATGATGATCGAGCACCACGAGGGCGCCGTGGAGATGGCCGAGACCGAGAAGGACAAGGGCGCCTACGGGCCCGCCACGGCCATGTCCGACGACATCGTGATCGCACAGACCGCTGAGATCGCCGAGATGAACAAGCTCCTCGGCAAGGACTGACACCGCCCGGCGGGGAGGGGGGCGCTGGCGTCCGCGTGGCCTTCCTCCCCGCCCTCGGACCGTACGGTGAATCTGCTGCCCGGCGTACGCCGGCCGTGGCTCGGGCGGCGGACGGCGCGGCGGCCCGCGGCGACGACCGTCGGTCAATGTGGTGCGGCGGGTGAGCGCGGTCGACGGCAGCGTGACCGTTGGCGCCGGGGCCGGTCGAGGGCCGAGCGTCGGCCTGACCGGCGCTCGGCGTCCCGGCGCGGGCAGTCGTCGTCCCGTCGGACGTCCGCCGAGCCGTCCGTCCCGTGCCCCACTTGAGCGGCGCCCGGCGCACGTTCGTTTTTATCGGTGGCCCGTCCGGCGAGCAGGTTGTTACGCTGATCACATGAGTTACGTCCTCTACCTCTGACCGGGCCGCGAGGCTCCGCTCCTCACCCGGGTGAAGAGCCGGGAGCCACGAGTTCGCCCGCGGCCACGGCCTCTCTGCCGGTTCGGCCGTTCGTCAGAGCTGGGCACACCCCCTGCGAGTCCTGGATTCCCGGGTGACGTGTGCCTCCTTCCGGAGGAAGAGAACGTGACTGCCCTTACCCTGCCCGCCCGCGACCGGGCTCAACTGACCTGCGCCGGAGTCCGTGTCGATCGTGGTGGGCGCACCGTGCTGCACGACGTCGAGATGAGGGTGTCCCCGGGGTCGCGCTGGGGCGTCGTCGGTGAGAACGGACGCGGCAAGTCGACCCTGCTGCACGTCCTGGCCGGCGCCCTGGCCCCCGACGAGGGAGCGGTACGCCGCGTGGGCACCCTCGCCCTGGCCGAGCAGGAGATGCCGGCGGCGGACGAGCACACGGTCGGTGACGTCGTCGACGAGCATCTCGCCGACGCCCGCACGGCCCTGCGCCGGCTGGACGCCGCCGCGTCGGCCCTGGCCGAGGAGCGGCCCGGCGCCGTGCAGGAGTACGCCGAAGCCCTGGAGGCGTCCCAGGCGTTGGACGCCTGGGACGCCGACCGCCGGGTCGATGTCGCCCTCGCCGGGCTGGGCGCCGTCCGCGACCGTGCCCGTTCGCTCACCACGCTCTCCGTCGGTCAGCGCTACCGGGTCCGGCTGGCCTGTCTGCTGGGCGCCGAGTACGACTTCCTGCTGCTGGACGAGCCGACCAACCACCTCGATCTGGCAGGGCTGGAGTACCTCACCGCCCGGCTTCGCGCCCACCCCGGAGGCGTGGTCCTGGTCAGCCACGACCGGGCGCTGTTGTCCGACGTGGCCACCACGATCCTCGATCTGGACCCCACGCGGGACGGCCGTCCGCACGTCCATGGCGGCGGCTACGCCGGCTACCGCGAGGGCCTGGAGGCCGAACTGGTCCGGTGGGAGACGGAGTACGAACAGCAGCGGACCGAACAGGCCCGTCTGCAGCAGGCCCTGTCGGAGGCGCAGAACCGGCTGAGCACCGGGTGGCGCCCGGAAAAGGGCACCGCGAAGCACCAGCGCGCCACCCGGGCCGGTGCGCTGGTCCGCTCGGTCCACCGCCGCCAGGGCGATCTGGAACGCCACGAGATCACCGCGCCGGTGCCGCCACGGCGCTTCCTGATGCCCGAACTCCCCGCCAGGCCCGGGGTGGTACTGCTGAGCGCACACGAGGTGAGCGTCCACGGCCGACTGCATAGGTCGACCACTCTGGCGGTGACGTCGGGCGACCGGCTGGCCGTCACCGGACCGAACGGCGCCGGCAAGTCCACGCTCCTGTCCGTGCTGGCCGGACAGGTCGCGCCCACCACGGGCCGGGTGCACCGGTCGCGGACCGTGCGGCTGCACCTGTTGGGGCAGGAGTCGTCGCACCTGACGCGCCGACGGGCCCGCGACCTCTACGAGGCGCACACCGGGCGGTTGGTGACCGCCGGAGTCCTCAAGGAGGGCGACGTCGTCGGGCTCGGCGCGCTGGGACTGCTCGCCCCGCGTGACACCGACAGGCCGGTGGCCGAGCTGTCCATGGGGCAGCAGCGCCGCCTCGACCTCGCCCTGGCGCTCGCCACCCGGCCCCACGTGCTGCTGCTCGACGAGCCGACCAACCATCTGTCCATCGCGCTCGTCGACGAACTCACCGACGCCCTGCACGCCACGCACGCGGCCGTCGTCGTCGCCACGCACGACCGCCAGATGCGACGCGACATCCGCAACTGGCCACGCCTCGCTCTGACCACTGACCACTGACCGCTGCCCCCCTGATCACTGCCACTGACCGCCCACTGTCCCGACGGGAGTCGGCGCCCCTACCAGCGGTGGCGATCACTGAGGACGCGTCGTCGCCGAGCGGCTGCGCGGCCCGTGGTGCCGTGGTGAAGAGCTCACGATCGTGCGCCTGCTTGGCGGCGGGCGCCCGCACGGGACGGCGGGGATGGACGAAGACGCCGACGACCGTGGGCTGCCCGGCCCCGCCCCACGTCGCTGTCGCTGTCCGGTCGCTGTCCGATCGCTGTCACTGGCGCAGTCGCCGTCGGCCACGCGCACGTGGTTCGGGCCGGAGGCTTGCCGCCGAGGCGGGGTACAGGGCACGCGCACCCTGGTGGACCCTGGTGAACTGCCGCTGAATTTACGTAGGTTGCGAGAACTCCATCAACATCAACGGGAGCGACAGCCATGAGTCAGCAACGGATGACCTTTCGGGCGATCGACGTCGGTGACGGCGGCGACGGACAGTGGGCCGCCCACACGCAGGCCCTGTGGCCGGTCACGGAGGGCTGGATGAGCGAGGAGGGCCGGACTCCGGAAGGCGCGGCCCGCGCCAGGAAGCTGTTCGAGACGCACATGCCGGAGTTGGTGCCGGTACTCGACCGGCTGGCCCGTCAGCTCGACCGGCCGGGAGGGGAGACCTTCCTGACGCTCGCAACCTTGCGCCCCTTCTTCGCGGGCTGCACCCAGATCGGCAGCGACGGCACTCTCCTGCGCAACTACGACTTCAGCCCCGACGAGTGTGAGGGCACCATCGTCTCGTCACACTTCCTCCGGCCGGTGATCGGAACCCAGGACGCGGGCTGGGGGTTGCTGGACGGGATGAACGACGCCGGGCTCGCGGTGTCGCTCACCTTCGGCGGGCGCTTCGTCCACGGCCCCGGCTTCGCCATCCTCATCGTGCTGCGCTACCTGCTGGAGACGTGCGACCGCGTCGACGAGGCGGTCGACAGGTTGCGGTCCCTCCCGATCGGGATCCCTCAGAACGTCACCCTCGTCGACCCCGACCGTGCGGTGACGGTCTTCGTGGGGCCGGACATACCGCTGACCGAGGCGCCGGAGGCCTGCGCCACCAACCACCAGCACCTGCCGGTCCCCGACGAACAGGAACGCTTCTCCCGTACCCAGGAGCGGTTGCGCACCATTCGCGGGGCGGGCGCGGACGTCGCGGCGATGCTGAAGCCGCCGCTGTACCTGTCCGCGTACGACCAGGGTCTGGGTACGGTCTACACCGCGCACTACCGGCCGACCGAGGGCCGCGTGACCTACCACTGGCCCGGAGAGTCATGGGAACAGTCCTTCGCCGACTTCGCTCCGGGCTCCCGGACGGTGACCCTCGGCGAGGCCGCCTGAGGCGTCACGACCGCAGGCGGCCTCGGCCGTGGTGGAGAATCCTCGGCATGACGACTTGAAGAGCACGGCACGGTCGGCAGCCCTGGCGCAAGGTCGGGGCCTGGGACACGGTCGCCGACGGGGATCAGCGGTTCTGTGCCCTGTGCGGGACGCCTGTCCGGTCGTACCAGTACCGCTTCCATCCGCGCGAGTCAGCCATGTTCGAGCGCTGCGTCGGACTCGCGTGGTGTGCCGGTTGCCGGATCTACCGCGGCTCGATGGTGCGCGTCCCCCGTGAGCGGGTCCTCAACGATCCGCTGGCCTCGCTGCCCGCCGAGCGACGGGAACGCCTCCTACGGAGCGAGACCAAGCTGATCGAGTTCCTGGAACGGCAGGCCAGGGGTCTCAGTGGCGGGTGACAGGGTGACCGCACGAGTGAGGAGCCGGACGGGTGCCGGCCGGCTCTGCGCGGGTATCACCGAGCTGGGCGCGGAGGGGTTCTGGTACGGCGTACGGCTGTGTCGGCCGATCCCTGCTGTGACCTGTGCCTCTTCTCCGCGGGCTCCGCGAGAAATTCGGTGGGCGCCGGCCCTCCCCCACGTGACAATCAGGCATCAGCAAGGGGAGGAAACATGAGCCAGGCCCACCTGACTCTTCATGAGCTGCTGCCGCCCGTGGAGTTGGCGGCGGCGCTCGACGCGGGGCACGTCACGCGCAAGGCGCACCCGGAACTGCCGCTGTCCATCTACACGTACACGAGGACATGCCAGTACGAGCGGGTGTGGACCCGGGTGACCACGCGCTGCCGGGGCCTCGTGGCCGACGATGTCACCGGTGAGATCGTCGCGCTTCCGCTGCCGAAGTTCTTCAACGTCGGTGAGCACGAGTCCGGTCAGCCGTACGCCCCGAGCCTTCCCGACGAGCCGTTCGAGGTGTACGACAAGGTGGACGGCAGTCTGGCGGTGGTCTTCCACTACGCCGGCCGGTGGCGGGTCGCGTCCAAGGGTTCGTTCATCAGCTCCCAGGCCACCTGGGCGCAGCGGCTGCTCGACCGGAAGGACACGTCCGGCCTCGTGCCCGGGGTGACCTACCTCGCCGAGATCCTGTACCCGGAGAACCGGATCGTCGTCGACTACGGCGACCGTCGTGATGTGGTGCTGCTCGCGGCGTTCGCCCAGGACGGCACCGAAGTCCCCCTGGCCGAGGCCGCCGCCGGCTGGCGCGGCATCGGCTCGGTCGTGACCGTGTGGCCCGCCGTGCCGCTCGCCGAGTTGCTGGCCATGACGGAGGCCAATCAGCGACCGGGCGGCCGGGCGGCCACGGGCACCGACGCGGAGGGTTTCGTGCTGCGCTTCGCCTCGGGCGTCCGCGCCAAGGCCAAGTTCGCCGAGTACGTCCGGCTCCACAAGGTGCTCACCGGTGTCACCGAGCGGGACATCTGGCGCGGGCACGGTGTCCAGCGGTTCGCCGGCCTGCCGGCCAAGCAGGTGGCGCAGGCGCTGGGGTGCTCGCCGGAGGACATCGAGGCGTCCGCCGGCCGGCCCCTGGACGCGCTGCTGGAGCAGGTGCCCGACGAGTTCGACACCTGGGTGCGCGGTGTCGTCGCGGGGATCGAGAAGCAGGTGGAGGACCGGGAGCAGGCGATCGACGAGGCGTTCGGGTCCCTCGCCCACCTGGGTGGCGACCGGGGAGCCTTCGCCCGCGCGGTGCGGGCGCTGCCCGACGCGGCCCTGCGCCCCGCCATGTTCCTGCGCCTGGACGGCCGCCCGACCGAACTCGTGACCTACCGTTCCGTCCGGCCCGAGGCGACCGACCCGTTCAAGACCGACGAGGAGAACTGACCGTGCCCGTGGTACACGTCATGACGGGGCTTCCGGCCTCGGGGAAGACGACCGCCGCGCGCAAGCTGCAGGCGGAGTCCGAGGGCCGGATGCGTCGGGTCAACCTGGACGATCTGCGCTCGATGCTCGACATCCCGGCACCCGAGCGCGGCCGGTCGTACGCGCATGAGCAGACCGTGCTGGCGATCCAGGACGCGGCGGTGCGGGCGGCCGTCGACGGCGGTTTCGACGTCGTGGTGGACAACACGCACATGACACCGCACATACCGAAGCGGTTGAAGGCGGCGGTGGCGGGGCTGGCCACCTTCGTCGTGCACGACTTCACGGACGTACCGGTGGAGGAGTGTGTACGGCGCGACGCCGAGCGGGACAGGCCGGTCGGGGAGGAGATCATCCGGATCCTCGCCGACAAGCACGCGAAGTCCCGCAGCGGCGGCTGGCGCCTCACCGCGGAGTGGCTGAACGACGAGCCCACCGTAGAGCCCTACACCGCCGACCTCGCGCTCCCTTCGGCGGTCATGTGCGACATCGACGGCACCCTCGCCCTCCGGGGCGACCGGAGTCCCTACGACTTCACGCGCTGCGAGGAGGATCTGCTCAACGAGTCGGTGCGCGGGGCGCTGCGTTCCTTCCGGCAGGCCGACGGCGACGTGATCGTCCTGCTCTCCGGACGTGGTGAGGAGCACCGAGAGCGGACCGAGGCGTGGCTGCGCACGCACGACATCCCGTACGACGAGCTGTGGATGCGCGCCGCCGGCGACCACCGTCGCGACGATGTGGTGAAGGCCGAGTTGTTCGACCGGCATGTACGCCACCGCTTCGCCGTACGGGTCTCCCTCGACGACCGTGACCGGGTCGTCGCCGTGTGGCGCCGTATGGGCCTGCCGACGTGGCAGGTCAACTACGGGGCCTTCTAGGTCTGCGGCTCGCCGGTGTGCCCACTGGTAAAATGGCGGCACGCTTCGACACCGCCGGGGCCCGTACCGAGGGGTACGGGCCCCGGCGCGTTCCGGGCGCCCGAGAAGGAAGGTTCCCCATGAACGCGAAGCCGTCGGCCTCCGAACTGTCCCCTGCCGGCGAGGGCCGGCGTGAGAGAGCGCCGAAGGGTGAACGCCCGCAGGGTGAACGCCCGAAGCCGGAGACGGGGCCGCAGAACCCGTCTCCGGCCGAGTCGTTCGAAGCGCTCGGACTGCCGCCGGAGCTGTTGGAGACCATGACCGGTCTCGGCGTGACGGCGCCCTTCCCGATCCAGGCGGCGACCCTGCCCGACGCGCTGGCCGGGCGCGATGTCCTCGGCCGCGCGCGGACCGGCTCGGGCAAGACGCTGGCCTTCGGCCTGGCGCTCCTCGTCCGGACGGCAGGCCGGCGAGCGGAGTCCAAGCGGCCGCTCGCACTGGTCCTGGTGCCTACCCGGGAACTCGCGCAGCAGGTGGGCGACGCGTTGGAGCCGTACGCACGGACACTGAAGGTACGACTGGCGACGGTGGTCGGCGGGCTGTCGATCAACCGGCAGTCGGCGCTGCTGCGGACCGGTGCCGAGGTGGTCGTCGCCACACCGGGACGCCTGGCCGATCTCGTGTCACGCCGGGACTGCCATCTGGATCAGGTGCGGATCACTGTGCTGGACGAGGCGGACCAGATGTGCGATCTGGGGTTCCTGCCGCAGGTGTCGGAGATCCTGGACCGGGTGCGCTCCGACGGGCAGCGGCTGCTGTTCTCCGCCACGCTCGACCGCGATGTCGACCATCTGGTGCGCAGCTATCTCCACGACCCCGTTCTCGCCTCGGTCGACCAGGTCGCCGGCTCGGTCACCACGATGGAACACCATGTGCTGAACATCCACCCCGCCGACAAGTACGCGACCGCGACGGAGATCGCCGCGCGGGACGGCCGGGTGCTGATGTTCCTCGACACCAAGGCGGGTGTGGACCGGTTCACCCGCCATCTGCGGGCGAGCGGGGTACGCGCCGGGGCACTGCACAGCGGGAAGTCGCAGCCTCAGCGCAGCCACACCCTCGGCCAGTTCAAGGACGGTGAGATCACCGTGCTGGTGGCCACCGATGTCGCGGCGCGGGGCATCCACATCGACGCGCTGGACCTCGTCGTCAATGTCGATCCGCCCGCCGATGCCAAGGACTATCTGCACCGTGGCGGGCGCACGGCGCGCGCCGGGGAGTCCGGGAGAGTGGTCACTCTGACCACCCCCGACCAGCGGCGCGAGGTGAACCGCCTCCTGTCCGACGCCGGGATCCGTCCGACGGTGACACAAGTCCGCTCCGGCGAGGCGAGGTTGACCGCGATCACCGGGGCGAAACGCCCGCCGGCCGGGACGAGGTCCGCCGGCGGCAACGCCCCCTTCCGAGGCATCGGCACTCGTCCCGGCCGCCCCGCGAAGGAGTCCCGCAAAGCCGCCGAGGCCCGCAAGGCCGCGGAAGCCCGCGCGGCGGCCCGGGTACGCAAGGGCCGCTGACACCGAGGCACGCCGCTCAGCGGTGGGGGCGGTGGCGGATGGGGGCCAACCGCGGAGGCGACGGCGCCGCGAACCACGCACTGCACACCATGTGCTCGTGCGCATGCGTTTCGACGAACGCACCCGCACCTACGTCGAACACCGCACCATTTTGCAGGTGTCGCGTGGCCGCACCGGCCAGTGGGCCTGGAGGTATGCCGAGCAGCTCCATGCCCCTGCGGCCTTTTCCCTCACGAAAACGCCCAACTTCCTTCTCTGCGCGGCCTCTTGACGGTGAATCGTTTCACTGGTTCCGTGAGAAGGCTGTTTATGGGAGCGCTCCCACAATCGGTGAGAAAGGATTCCCCATGCAGACCTCCCCCCACAGGTCAGCGAGACGAGGCCTGGCGGCCGTCCTCATGGCGGTACTCGTCGGCTGTCTGCTGTCCTTGACCGGCCTCCACCCGGCGCACGCCGCGCCGGGTGACGGCTCGGTCTCCGACCCCAACCTCGCCTACGTCGGCCGCTGGGACACCGGTTCCGGCACGACGGCCGTCGCCAACTGGACCGGTGCGTACGTACAGACGTCCTTCACCGGCACCACCGTGAAGGTGAAGGCCAGGAACGCAGTCAACCTCTATGTCAGCATCGACGGCGGACCCGATGTCTTCCACGCGGGTGTACGCGGCACGGTCGACCTCACGCCCCGGCCCCTTGCTTCGGGGACCCACACCCTGCGGATCACCTACCGTTCCGGGGACACGGTGTTCCAGGGCCTGGTCCTGGACGCCGGTGCCCGCACGGTCGCTCCGAGCCCGTCGTCCGGCCTGATCGAGTTCGTCGGCGACTCCATCACCGCCGGCGCCCTCACCGACCGGCTGGCGCTCGACTCGTACGCCTGGAAGACCGGCGAGCGGCTGGGCATGCGGCACACACAGATCGCCCGCTCCGGTTACTGTCTCGTCGCCGCGTCCGGATGCACCGGTCTGAGCGGCCAGTTCTTCAAGTCGGCCAGTACGGGCGCCACCGACTGGGACTTCTCCCGCTACCGGGCGAACGCGGTCGTCATCAACCTCGGCACCAACGACATCGGGCGCGGTGTGTCCGGCGCCGCGTTCCAGTCGGCGTACACCACCTTCCTGCGTGACGTGCGCGCCAAGTACCCGAACGCGACGCTCTTCGCGGTGCAGACCCTCAAGAAGCGGTACGTCGCCGAGACCAAGGCCGCCGTCAGCGCGCGCAACAGCGCCGGTGACTCCAAGGTGCGCTATGTCGACACCACCGGCTGGCTCACCGACGGCGCCGACTACGAGGACGGCAACGGGCATCCCAACGAGGCGGGCCACACCAAGTTCGCGAGCCGTCTGGCGCCGATCGTCGGCGCGGCCCTCGGCACCGCGACCACCACGTCGGTGAAGGCGGCCGCCCCCGGTCAGCCCGGCGACCCGAACATCAAGTTCGTCGGACGCTGGGACACCAGCAGCTCCGCCACCGCGTACACGCCGTACTGGGCCGGCGCCTACTACCGTGTCGGCTTCACCGGCCGGACCGTCCAGCTCAAGCAGCGCGGCACGATCGACTTCTGGGCGCGGATCGACGACGGACCCGTGAAGTTCTACGACGACGTGAAGGGCACGGTGAATTTGACTCCCACCGCGCTGTCGGCCGGCCGCCACACCCTTCAGGTCAACTACCAGGTGGTGGCGGGCTCCTATCGCGGTGACGCCGTCTTCCAGGGGCTGGTCCTGGACAGTGGGGCCACGACCTTCGCGCCGCCCTCGCCGTCCAAGCTCGTCGAGTTCGTGGGTGACTCGATCACCGTGGGCACGACGTCCTCGCAGAACGCGCGTACCGCCTACGGCTGGCTGATCGGGGAACGGCTCGGCACCGAGCACACCCAGATCGCGCAGGGCGGCGCGTGTCTCGTCGCCGCGGCGGACGGCTGCGTGGGCCTGGAGCGGCAGTACACCAAGCTCAATCCCAACGCGGCGACGCCCGACTGGAACACCTCGCGCTACCGGGCCGACGCCGTCGTCATCAACCTCGGCACCAACGACGTGGGCCACGGGGTCAGTTCGACCCAGTTCCAGGCGGCCTACAGCAGTCTGCTGCGCAAGGTCCGCGCGGCACATCCACAGGCCTGGATCTTCGCGTTGGAGACCTTCCGAGGACGGTACGTCCCGCAGACCGAGGCCGCCGTCCGGGCGGCGGTCGCAGGCGGTGACACCCGGCTGTCCTTCGTCGACACGACGGGCTGGCTGGGCTCCGGCGATCTCAGCGACGCCGTCCACCCCAACGATCGGGGCCACCGCGCCATCACCGACCGCCTCGCCCCGATCATCGCCGCGAGGATCGGCGTCTGACGCACAGCGTGCGGCACACCGCACCAGCGTGACACCCGCGCCGCCCGCGGCAGCCGCGCCGCCCGCACCCGCCGCTCCCCCGGCCCAGGTGCGGGCGGACTCCCCGAGGTCGGTGCCCGGGGCCGGGGCGCCCGCCGGGCCTACCATGGCCGCATGGCCGTCGATCTCTTCGCAGGCATTCCGGTGAACGACTACGCGGGGGCGCTCGCCTGGTACGAGCGCCTCCTGGGTTCCCCGCCCGCGTACTCACCGAACGACACGGAGGCCGTGTGGGAGTTGGCGGAGCACCGGTACCTGTTCATCGAGCACCGGCCCGGGCGCGCCGGCCACGCCCTGCACACCGTCTTCGTCGACGACCTCGACACCCGTGTCGCAGGCATCACCGAGCGGGGGCTGCGGCCCCGTAGCCGCGAGACCTACTCCAACGGCGTACGCAAGGTCACGTACGAGGATCCGGACGGGAACGAGATCGGCTTCGGCGGCGGCCCCGTCCGACCTGTCTGACCACGGGCGGGGGGGCGGCGGCGCGGCCGCCGCGGTGGGGGCCGTGCGACCGCCCCGCACCGGCATGCCGCCACCGCCTCGGGGGCGTATGGTCCGCATATGGGTGACGTGCGGTGGATGTGGTGCGCGGTCGCGCTGCCGGGGTCCCCTGAGCGGGTGCCTTCATCCTCCCGTGGCCCGGTGGACCGGGCCGAGGCCGCCCATCGTCGCGGCCGCTTCCGGTGCGTAGAGAGTTCCGCGTCCCATGGGCGCGCGGTCCGGGGCGGGTGAGGGCGTGCCGGAAGCTGGTGCCGTTCGGTCGGGTCGGGGCTGTGCGCCGGAGGTGCTGGAGTCCGCGCTGCTCGAGTCCGCCCGGGAGATCGGCACGTCCGTGACGGCGGTGTATCTGCTGCCACCGGGCGAGTCGGTGCTGCGGCTGGCGGTGCTGGGCGGGGTCCCCTGGGAGATCTCCATGCCCTGGGCGCGGGTGCCGGTCAATGCCTCCTCCCCGGTGTCCGACGCGGTGCGGGAACACCGACTGGTGTGGATCAGCGGCGAGGAGGAGCTGGCCCGCCGCTATCCACGCATGGCGCTGGTCGTGCCGTACCGTTTCGCGCTGGCCGCCGCTCCGATCAGCACCGGTACGCACACCTGGGGCGGCCTGGTGCTGCAGTGGCCGGCCTCGCATCCGCCGCAGCCGAGCCCCAGTGAGCGGGAGGCCATCACCGGCGTCTGCCACCGGCTGGGCATGCTGCTGCGGAAGGCTGCGGACGACGGCCATCCGGTACGGGCCCCGGACGAGCCGCTGATGCTGCCCCCGCCGCGCTCGAGGACGGCCGGGCCGGCCGAGGCGCAGGCCGCGGTCGACTTCGCCGAGCGCCTTCCCGGCGGCTGCTGCTCGCTCGACGTGGACGGACGGATCACCTTCCTGAGCGCCAGGGCCGCCGAACTGCTCGGGGCCGACATCCCCGACCTGCTGGGTGCCAAGCCGTGGGAGGCGCTGCGCTGGCTGGCGGACCCGACCGCCGAGGACAGCTACCGGGCGGCCATGCTCAGCCGCGAAACGGTCTCCTTCATCGCCCTGCGCCCGCCGGACCGGTGGCTTTCCTTCAGCCTCGTACCGGACGCCTCCGGCATCAGCGTCCATGTCGCGCCCACCCATTCGGCCCACGCGCACGCGTCGGTCACGTCCTCACCCCGGCCGCGTCCGTCGTCCCCCTCCGCGCCGGGGAGGGCCACTTCGCTGTACCACCTGATGCATCTGGCCGCCACGCTCACCGAAGCCGTCGGGGTACGCGATGTCGTCGACCAGGTCGCCGAACAGGTGCTGCCCGCCTTCGGCGCGGCGTCCCTCGCCCTGATGACCGCCGAGGAGGGCCGGCTGCGGATCATCGGCTACCGCGGCTACACCGCCGAACTCATGGAACGCTTCAACGCCGCCCCGCTCACCTCGGACACCCCCGCCGTACGCGCCCTGACCACGGGCGTGCCCGCCTTCTTCGCCACCTTCGCCGAGCTCGAGCGCGCCTATCCCCCGGCCATGCTGCAGGACGACATGGCCGCCTGGGCCTTCCTCCCGCTGATCACCTCGGGCCGCCCGGTCGGCTCACTGGTTCTGGCCTACCAGCGGCCCCATCCCTTCGCCACGGAGGAGCGCGCCGTCCTCATCTCCACCGCCGGACTGATCGCCCAGGCACTGGACCGGGCCCGTCTCTACGACACCAAGCAGCAGCTCGCCCGCGATCTCCAGGCCGGCCTGCTGCCCCACGCCCTGCCCCGGGTCGCGGGACTGGACGTGGCCGCCCGCTACCTACCCGCCACCCGTGGCATGGATGTCGGCGGCGACTTCTACGACCTCATCCGCCTGGACGCCACCACGGCCGCAGCCGCCATCGGCGACGTCCAGGGTCACAACGTCAACGCCGCCGCCCTCATGGGGCAGGTCCGCACGGCCGTCCACGCCACGGCAGGCGCGCCGCCCGACGAGGTCCTCGCCCGCACCAACCGCCTGCTCACCGACCTCGAACCCGACCTCTTCACCAGCTGCCTCTACGTCCATCTGGATCTCGCCACGCACCGCGCCTGCCTCGCCACGGCCGGGCACCCTCCCCCGCTGCTGCGGCATCCCGACGGCCGCACCGAGCCCCTCCACCTACCCCCGGGCCTCCTCCTCGGCATCGACCCGGACGCCGCCTACTCCTCCACCGTCGTCCCGCTTCTCCCCGGCTCCGTACTGGCCCTCTACACCGACGGACTCGTCGAGGCACCCGGTGTCGACATCGACGACGCGGTCGACGACCTCGCCCACGCGCTGGCGCGAGCCGAACCCCCGGCCATGGACACGGTCGCCGAATCCCTCGTCCACCATGCCCGCCGCGCCGCGCCCCGCAGCGACGACATCGCCCTCCTCCTCATCCGCCCCACGTGATGCCGCCGACGGTGACACCGAGCCGTCCCGGTCGGCTGAGCAACAGCGCCGTACCACCCGGAAGCCCCGTACAACCTTCGAACCCTTTGGCTCGTCTTCACCACTGAACGGAACAATCCGACCCTTTGTCCAGACTCGTTCCAACGGGGGAACACATGAACTCGACCCGCACGCGTCGCGGCACCGCCGCAGCGCTCACGGTCCTGGTGGCGGCCGCCCTCGGGGCCGCCGGCGCGGGAGCCTCGAACGCGGACACCGCCGCCCCACGCGCGCGGCAGATCGCCTCGTCCACGCTCGGCTCCGACTACAAGATCACGCTGACCGCGCTGCGGTCGACGCAGGACGAGTACGCCGCGTCCGTGCGCCTTCAGGTCTACACACAGTCCGGTGGCGCGTGGAAGGAATCGGACCGGGTGACCGTGGGCGATGTGGACGGCTGGTTCTGGTACCCGCTCACGGGCAAGGGGGCCGTCTGCCAGTTCTCGACCGCCGGCACCGAGCCGGCGCCACTGACCGTGAGCCTGCTCCTCACGCCCTCCCTCGGCTGCTCCGATCCCGTCCCCTACGTGGTGAAGCAGGGCAGGATCTACGCCGGCTGAATTCCCCCGGCGCGTCCCGTCTCCGACGACGTGCGCACAGGCGGTGCGCATGAGGCCTCCCGGTGCTCGGTTCGCATGACGATGCCGAACGAGCGCCGGGAGGCCTCTGCTGACGGCGTCAGCCGGTAGCGTCCGGACCGCGTGGTAGCCGCACGTCCCGGGGCCAGCCGTTCAGTCGGGGGAATTGCCGCATGAAGCGCTCGCACCGGGCGGCGAAGTCGTCGCCTCGGTCGGGTAGCCGGGTGAGCTCGATCATCCGCGTGGGATCCGGCTCGGGCTGCCGCAACATGGAGATCTCCGCGTCGATGAACTCGCCATCACCCAGGCTGCCGGCGGCCAGGGCAAGGGCGGTCGCGGTCACGACGCCCACACATGTCCGCGAGGGACTGAAGACCGCCTCCACCGGTTCACGCCGGTCAGGCAGAGCATCGTCGTCCGCAAGCTCTCGCGGGTCCCACACCATCAGTCGCACCGTGTCCCTCAGGCCGGCGACGCGGAAGCCGAAGTCACGCTCGCCAGGACACTCCTCGGCAAAGGTCGTGGGACGCTCGCCCACCAGCACGGTGCCGAGCTCTCGGTCGCCGAGTCGTCGACCCGCGTCGACGAGACGTCCCTGATCGAATACACGGTCAGTGATCACGTCGATGACAGGGACCGTTCGCAGACCGAGCAAACGCGTCAAGGTCTCCCGAGCCGCGGCAACGAGCGCGTCCAGGGGCACGGGAGCGTGCATCGTTCCGACGAGGTCTACAGACATGCCGCCGAAGATAGCCCCAACTCGCTCTGTTCCTCGCTGAATTCATGGGCCTGTTCCCGCCCTCGTCGTCCCGGGCCGAGGTCGTCACAGGAGCGTGGCGTGGATGTGAACGGGGAGGCCGGAGCGGGAGACGGCGGCGCGTTCGAAGGGAAGGCCGATCTTCTCCGCGACGCGCTGGGACGGGCGATTGGCGGGACGGATGACCGCGACGAGTCGCTTCGCGTGGAGGACGTCGCGGGCGTGGTCGCGGCAGGCGGCCGCGGCCTCGGTGGCGTAGCCGTTGCCCTGGAGGTCGGCCCGGACCCGGTAGCCGACCTCGAGTTCGATGACTCCTTCGATCTCCTGTGGTGTCAGACCGCAGTCGCCGACGAACTCGCCGGTGGCGCGGAGGGTGACCAGCCAGAGTCCATGGCCCTCCTGCCGGTAGAGGCGCTGGTTCCAGGCGATCCAGGCCAGGGCTTCCTCTCGGGTCATGGGCTGGGGGTAGTGGCGCATCACGCGCGGGTCGCCGAGGAGCGCGGCCATGTCGTCGAGGTCGTCCTCGGTCATCTGACGGAAGGCGAGTCGTGGGGTGGGGGTGGGAACCGGGGTGGGAGTGAAGGCAGGGATGAGGGTGGGAGTGAGGGCAGGGATGGGGGTGGGAGCTGGGACGGGGGTGGGAGCAGAGGCGGGGGTGTGCCGGCGGTGGCGATCCACGGGGTTTCCTCGTCTTCTCTCCGTGTCCGGGTCGTTCGGCTCGCCGGGTCTCATCTCACCCTGCGTGCCCGGCGGGTGAGGCGGGGGACGCGGTCGAAGATCGATGCCAGGCGGGTGGCCTGGTCGAAGAGGGTAGTGAGGGGAGCGGTCGCCGTCCACGTGGGTGAGGGTCTCCATGCCGAGGTGGAAGGCGACCGCCGCGCCGGCCAGTACGCGCACCCGGACGGCGGATGCGAAGGGTATACCGCGCAGGAGGGCTGTGCGGTGTTCCTCGGACAGCTCCTCCCACTTGCGGGTTTCCAGGGCGAGTTGGGCCGCCAGTCGGGTGCCGGGCCGTGCGCCCGCGTACAGCTCCTGGACGCCGGCGATGTGCCCGGTCTCGGTGTCCTCGTCGTACAGCTCGCGCAGCCGCGCCACGACGGACACGTGCCCGGTCGATGCCGGCGAGTGCGAATCGACTCGTCGGGAACCGCTCCCTCCCCGATTGCGTGCCTCTGTACGATCTCCGGTCACACAGGGGGATCTCGGTGGAGGGGGCGGCGATGGAGAGCAAATCGGCTGGACACAGAGGGGGTTGGCGGCTGAGGGCCGCCGCGTCGGGCACCGCGGCGGTGGTGCTGCTCGGTGGGTGCAGCGCTGACGCGGCGGACACGGCGGCCGAGCCCGGCGGCAGGGCTTCGGAGGGCTCCACGCCGTCGGCTTCCGCCTCCGGACAGGCTTCGACGGAGGACGCGGAGCCGTCGGCGACCCCGTCCCCGACGCCCTTCCAGGCGGACCCAAACCGTGTGCCGCGTTCCAGGGAGCGGGGCGCCACGTTCGCGGAGGCAGTCGTGATGCGGCCGCAGGACTGGGGACCGGGCTTCCAGGCGCAGCAGCCGCTCGCCCGCAGCGCCGAGAACACCGTCGCCGTACTGGACAAGGAGTGCCGGTGGCAGCGCCGGGCCCTGCCCGACGACGTACTCGCCTCCGTGTCGCTCTACAGCCGACTCCCCGGCACCGGCAAGCGCGGCACGATCAGGGTGACGGCCTCCGTGACGGTTCACACCACAGTGGCCGATGCCGACGACGCGCTGTCCGAAGCGCTGGAGGAGGCGCTGCGCTGCCCCGAGCAGCAGGTACGCGCCGACGAGCGGATCGCGGGACTGATGTCCGTGGGCACACCCTTCGGCCGACGCGACAACACCTACGCCGACGACTCGGTCTTCGAGTCGGGCGACTATCTGACCGGCAGCGGAAAAGAGCCGTACCGGTGGATGGTCACCAGGCTCGGAACGGTGACCGTGGCGGTGTCGATCAAGGGCGCCCAGGGGTACACCGCCCCCGAACTGGACCAGTACATGACGCGCGGCACCGTCACCATGCTCGACCGGGTGTCGTACGAGCTCGGCGGAGGCGAGGGCTGATGGAGCGGTTGCGTTCTTCCGACCCGGCGCGGGTCGCCGGTCACCGTCTGCTCGGCCGGCTCGGCGCCGGTGGCATGGGCGTGGTCTACCTCGCGCGTACGGCGACCGGTTCGCTGGTGGCGTTGAAGGTGCTGGCGGCCGAGTATGCCGAGGACGAGGGTTTCCGGGAGCGGTTCCGGCGTGAGGTCGAGGTCGCGCGTCGCGTCGGCAGCCCGTGGGCGGTGCCCCTGGTGGACGCCGACGTGGACGCGCAGGCGCCGTGGCTGGCGACGGCGTACGTACCCGGGCCGTCACTGGCCGAGGCGGTGGCCGCGCACGGGCCGTTCACCGAGTACGGGTTGCGTGTCCTCGGCGGACGGCTCGCACTGGCGCTGGGCGAGGTCCACCGGGCCGGACTGGTCCACCGCGACCTCAAGCCGGGCAATGTGCTGCTCGCTCCGGACGGGCCTCGGCTGATCGACTTCGGGATAGCCAGGGCACCCGAGGACACCGCGCTCACCGCGACGGGTCTCGTGGTCGGCACCCCCGGCTACCTCTCGCCGGAGCAGGCCGAGGGGCGTGGCGGCCCGGCCATCGGCGCGCCCAGCGATGTGTTCTCCCTCGGCTGCGTCCTGGCATTCGCGTCGACGGGCCGCCCTCCGTTCGGCACCGGGGCGCTCGACGCCCTCCTGTACCGGGCCGTGCACGACCCGGCCGACCTCGACGGCGTCCCGGCCACGCTCACCGCACTGCTGTCCCGCTGCCTGGAGAAGGAGCCGGCCCGACGGCCACGGGTCGAAGAGGTGGCGCGCGAACTGCTTCCCGAGGAGGAGGCCGTAGGGGCGCCTGCCCGTGAGGCAGGGGCCGCACGGGCGCTGCCTCCGGAGGACACGGCCGTACGGGGGTCATCTCCTGATGAGAAGGCCTCCGTGCGGGCGCTGTCGCCCGTCGGCTCGGCGGGTCCTGCGAACGCGGAGGCCGGGGAGACCGGCCCGCAGGATGGTGAAGCCGAGGAAGCCGGCCCGCGCGACGCCGAGGCCCGAGAAAGCGACCCTCAGGACACCGAAGCCGCGGAAGCCGGCGCGCGGCGAGGTGAAGCCGGGGAGAGCGGCGCGCGGGACGGTGGGGTGGCCGTCGGCGATGCCCTGCCCGGCGGCGCCGCCGAGGCGCCTGCGGATGCGGTGCCGTACACCGGTGGCGAGGCCGCCTCCTCCGACGGACCTGTCGACGCACCGGACGGCGGGGCCGGGCCCACGCGCGGGCCTTCAGACGGGCTTTCCCAAGAGCCTTCGCGGATTTCGGCGAGTGCCGGGGTATCAGCCCGGTCCACTGACGGCCTGGACGGCACTGCTGACGGCCCGGTCGGCACGTCGGCCGACGCACCCGGCTCCTGGCTCCCCGAAGAGGTCGTCCGGTTGATCGCCCGGCGTTCGACCGAGGCGCTCGCGCTGCCGGACATCGAGCGCACCGAGGTCTCGGCCGGAAGGGCGGAGGCGGAGGCGGAGGCCGCAGCGAACGGCGACTCGCCGAGCGGGACCTCTCCCCGGCCCTCCGGTGCCGAGGACGACACCGCATCCCCCGCCTCCGGCGCCGGTGACACCCTGGCCACGACCGCCGGTGCCCCGGACGCCCCGTCCAGGCGTCGTCTTCTCCTCGCCGGCGCGGGCGCGGTCCTCGCCGCGGGGGGCGGTGCGACCTGGTGGGCGCTGGGCCGGGACGGCGCTTCGGGCGGCGGGAAGCCGGCCGCCGCCTCCCGACGCCCCGCCTACACCGTGGCCCTGCACGGCGACCTCAGCGGCGACCAGCGCGTCACCGGAAGGGCCCAGGAGAACGGAGTGCGGCTGGCCGTCGCGGAGTTCAACGCCCGGGGCGACGCCCCCTTCCAGGTAGCCGTACGGGCCGTGGACGACTCCGGCGACCCGGCGGAGTCGTCCCGGATCTCGAAGCGGCTCGCCGACGACCCCGCCGTCCTCGCCGTGGTGGGTCCGACCACGGACGCGACCGCCCAGTCGGCACTGGCGGCCTACGACGCCGGTCTGCTGCCGGTGATCGCGGTGTCCCCCGGCGCCATCGGCCTCGCCGTCCAGGGTTTCCGCTCCTTCCTGTACGCGCGGCTGCCCGACCCGGTGCTGGCCGTCTACATCGACCCGGTCCTGCGCGGCACCCGCCCCCGCAGGGTCGGTGTGGTCGTCGACCGGGCGTCCGACACCTACGGAGGGGAGATCGGCAGCAGTCTCAGCGCACAACTGCACACGGCAGGGCAGCCGTACATCCCCCGGGTGGTCAGCGCCATGCGGTCCGGCTTCGGCGACACGGTGGACGACCTGCTGGCCGCCGACAGCGACGCGTTCGCCTTCGCCGGACTCCCCGACCGCGGCGCGTCGTTCGCCCGGACGCTGCGGGAACGCGGCTTCTCCGGCGTCCGCGCCTCCGGGCCGGCCTTGCTCGACCAGGGCTTCCTGTCGGCGGCGCGGGAGGCCGCCGACGGGTGGACGATCGTCGCACCCGTCGTCGACGCGACGCGGGTACCGGCGGCGAAGGCGTTCGTGGACGCCTACCGGCAACGGTGGAAGACGGCCCCGCCCCGGTACGCGGCCGAGGCCTACGACGTGACCGGCATGGTGCTGAAGACGCTGGCGGAGCTGCCGGCGAAGAAGCGTACCCGCGAGGAACTGCTCGCCGGTCTGCGGGCCGCCGAGTACCAAGGCATCACCCGAAAGTACGCCTTCCAGAAGAACGGCCTGCCGGTCATCGACGGCACCGGCGGCTTCGTCTGGCACGTCGAGGACGGAGCGTTCGTGTACGGCGGCCCCGCGCCGCTGCAGGCCTGATGGAGCCGCTGCGTACCGCCGACCCGTCACGGCTGGGCGGCTACCGTCCACTGCGACGGCTGGGCGTCGGCGGTATGGGCGTCGTGTTCCTCGCCCGCGCGCCGGGCGGGGCCTTCGCCGCCGTCAAGGTGGTACGGGCGTCCCATGCCGACGACGAGGGGTTCCGTGCGCGGTTCCGCCGGGAGATCGAGGCGGCCCGGCAGGTCGCCGGCCCCTGGGTGGTACCGCTGCTGGACGCGGACGCCGACGCGGAGAACCCGTGGCTGGCGACCGCGTTCGTGCCGGGTCCCTCCCTCGCGGAGGTCCTTCAGGAGCACGGGACGTTGTCGCCCGCGTCCGTGGGCGTGCTGGGGCTGCGGCTCGCCGAGGCGCTGGACGCGGTCCACCGGGCGGGGCTGGTGCACCGCGACGTGAAGCCGGGCAACGTGCTGCTCGCCGCGGACGGTCCACGTCTGATCGACTTCGGTATCGCGCGGGCCTCGGAGGGTACGGCGCTCACCTCCACCGGTGTCATCGTGGGCTCGCCCGGCTTCCTGTCGCCCGAACAGATCCGGGCGGGCGGCGCCGGGATCGGCCCGCCCAGCGACATGTTCTCGCTGGGCTGTGTGCTGGCCTTCGCCTCGACCGGCGTACGTCCGTTCGGTGGCGGGGCGGCTCCCGGGGTGCTGTTGCGCACGGTCTACGACGAGCCGGAGCTGTCCGGCGTCCCGGAGGCCCTGGAGCCGGTCGTACGGGCGTGCCTGGACAAGGATCCGGCACACCGGCCCACGGCCGTCGAGGCCGGGGCGGCGCTGGACCGTGCCGTCCCCGGCGACCGGGAGCGATGGCTGCCGGAGCCGGTGGTCCGGTTGATCGCGGACCGGTCGGCGGCCGTGCTCGCCATGGGCGCGATCGAGCCGACCCGGGTGTCCGCGCCTGCCTCGACCGCGTCGGCCTCGGCCGGGTCGGAGGAGGCGATCGGGAGCAGGTCGGCGAACTCGGACGCGGCCACGCTCACGTCGCTCCTCGGGGCGCGCGGCGACGCCCCGTCGGCGAGCCGCCGGGGCGTCCTGGCGCTCGGTGCCACGGGGGCCGGTGTGCTGGCGGTCGGCGGCGGGGCCTGGTGGTGGCACGAACGGGGCGACCGGAAGAACGGCGCGGGCGCGGGCGGCTCGCCCTCGACCGCCCTGCGCACCGGACTCCTCGTGGCCTTCCAGGGCGATCTCTCCGGCACGGCCGGCGAGATCGGTCGCGCGCAGCTCAACGGTGCCCGGCTGGCCGTCGCGGAGATCAACGCCGACGGCACCCGGCCGCTGCGGCTCAGGCTGCGCGCGTACGACGACGGGGGCGAGCCCCATCGGACCCTCGACCGGGCGGCACGGCTGGTGGCGGACGAGCGGGTGCTCGCGGTGCTGGGCCCGACGACGGACGCGTGCTTCCGCACCGCGGAAGCCACGTACAAGCAGGGCGTCATGCCCGTGCTCACCGTGTCCGTGGGAGCGCCGCCGCAGGTCGGGGACACCACGAGCACCCTGCGGTCACATGCGCAACTGACGCCCACCGACGATCTGCTCGCCGCCCCGTGCCATCGGTATCTCACGGGATCCGTCGACGCCCGCGACGTGGCGCTGATCGAGGACCGGGCCGAGGGCGACTTCGCCTGGACCCTCTGCAACTACGTCCAGCGCGGCCTGAGCCGCTCCGGCAGGAAGGCGAGCGTCACGAGTGTCGCCGCCGGGAGGCTCGACCACACCGCGCTCGCCGAGCGGGTCGTGGCGGCGCGGGCCGACGCGGTGGTGTTCAGCGGTGGTCAGGAGCGCGCGGGCGCCTTCGCGTCCGCGCTGCGCCAGGCCGGGTTCTCCGGAGCCCGGGTCGCGACCCAACGGGCGTTCGGCACACGGTTTTTGGAGACGGCGGGCGCGGGCGCCGACGGGTGGGTGTTCGCCACCGCCTTCATCGATCCGACGGCCACCCCTGCAGCCCGCTCCTTCACCGAGGCCTACCGGGCGCGGTACGGGGAGCCCCCCGGCCGGTACGCGGCGGAGGCGTACGACGCCGTCCACTTCCTGGCCCGGGTGTGCGCGGGCGAGGTCTCCCCTCTGACGGAGCGCGGCGCGATCGTACGCCGTATGCGGGAGGTGCGTCACAAGGGTGTCAGCCGCACCCTCGCCCACACCACCGACAAGGGGTACGACAGCGACGGGATGTTCCTGTTCCGCGTGGTGGACGGGGAGTTCGGTTTTCTCGGGCAGTACGAGAAGGCGCAGAGGTGAAGCCCGGTGCGCGGCGGACGTGCGCGGCGGATGTGTCATCCGGACCGTGCCGGAGGGGCTATGGTGCCTCCATGCCGCAGGACCTGATTCGTATCGTCTCCCGGGACTCGCCCATGGCTCTGGCCCAGGTGGAGCGTGTCCGTGCCGAACTCGCCGTGCTCCACCCGGGACTTCGCACCGAAGTGGTTCCGGTGAAGACGACCGGCGACAAGTGGATGGGCGACCTCTCCAAGGTCGAGGGCAAGGGCGCGTTCACCAAGGAGGTCGACGCCGCGCTCATCGCGGGCGAGGCGGATCTGGCCGTCCACTGCGTCAAGGACATTCCGGCGGACCGGCCCCTCCCGGCGGGCACCAAGTTCGCGGCGTTCCTCAAGCGCGACGACATCCGTGACGCCCTGGTGGACCCCGCCGGGCGCACCCTGGACGAGCTGCCCGCGGGCACCCGGATCGGCACCTCCTCCGTACGCCGCACCGCTCAACTCGCGGCGTCCCACCCGCACCTGGACTGTGTCCCGTTCCGGGGCAACGCCAACCGGCGGCTGGAGAAGCTCGCCGCCGGCGAGGCGGACGCGCTGCTGCTGGCGGTCTCCGGGCTGGAGCGGATCGGGCGTGCGGAGGTGATCAGCGAGGTCCTGTCCGTCGACACGATGATGCCGCCGATCGGCGCGGGGGTCCTGGCGCTCCAGTGCCGGGAGGACGACGCCGAGACGGTCGAGACGGTCAGCGGCCTCGGCGATCCGGACACCCATCGCGAGACGCTCGCCGAGCGCATGTTCCTGCACGTCCTCCAGGGCCACTGCAACAGCCCCATCGCCGGCTTCGCCCGTACCGACCGGAGTGGCGAACTCTCCCTGCGTGCCTGCGTGTTCACCCCGGACGGCAAAACCGTCCTCAACGCCCACGAGTGGGCCGGCCGCCTGGACCCGACGACCCTCGGCACCTCCGTCGCGGTCGCCCTGCTCCGCCAGGGCGCTCGGGACCTCATCGACGGCATCCCCCACTGACCGTCGCCCGGGCCTGCTCACGTCCGCGGCGGACCTCCGGACCAGGACACTAGGGGGATGCCTCCCACGGCCCCCGATCATCCGCCTCGACCCCCCTAACCAGCAGGTCCGGGCTTGTGCCCGGCGTCGGCCGGTCCCTAGCGTTCCCTCGGCACGAAACGGCGTCCCGATCTCCGGAGTCGGCTGTGAGCGCGTGGTCCGTCCCGGCCCCGGACGACGCGCTGCGGGATGCAGTCGCGGCCGGCTCCGCGACCGAAGACCGACGCCGTGGGAGGCGATGAGCGATGAGCGACGCCAAGGCCCGCATCCTGGAAGAGGTACGTGCGTACCACGGCACGGACGAGCGGGAGTTCGTACCCGGGCAGACAGGTGTGTGGCCCTCCGGAGCGGTCTTCGACGCGGAGGACCGCGTCGCCCTGGTGGAAGCCGCGCTGGACATGCGGATCGCCGCCGGAGTCAGTTCCCGGCGCTTCGAGCGCGAGTTCGCGAGGTTCTTCGGGCTCCGCAAGGCACATCTGACCAACTCCGGCTCCTCGGCCAACCTGCTGGCGCTGTCGGCGTTCACCTCACCGCAGTTGGAGGACCGGCGGCTGAGGCCCGGCGACGAGGTGATCACCGTGGCCGCCGGGTTCCCCACCACCGTCAACCCCATCATCCAGAACGGGTTGGTGCCGGTGTTCGTGGATGTGGAACTCGGCACCTACAACACCACGCCCGAGCTGATCGCCGAGGCCATCGGCCCCCGCACCAGGGCCGTCATGATCGCCCACGCGCTCGGCAACCCGTTCGCCGTGGAGGAGGTCGCCCGGCTCGCGGAGGAGCGGGAACTCTTCCTGATCGAGGACAACTGCGACGCGGTCGGCTCGACCTACCGCGGGCGGCTGACCGGAACCTTCGGTGACGTGGCGACCACCAGCTTCTACCCCGCCCATCACATCGCCATGGGCGAGGGCGGTTGTGTGCTGTCGGACGATCTGGTGCTGGCCCGGATCGTCGAGTCGATGCGCGACTGGGGGCGGGACTGCTGGTGCGAACCGGGAGAGGACAACCGCTGTTTCAAGCGGTTCGAGTACCAGATGGGGACCCTGCCGAAGGGGTACGACCACAAGTACATCTTCTCGCACGTGGGATACAACCTGAAGAGCACCGACCTCCAGGCGGCGCTGGGGCTGAGCCAACTGCGCAAGCTGCCGGACTTCGGAGCGGCACGACGCGCCAACTGGCGGCAGCTCTATGAGGCACTGGACGGCGTGCCCGGACTGATCCTGCCGAGGGCGACCGAGGACAGCGATCCCAGCTGGTTCGGTTTCGCCCTCACGGTCGCCCCCGACGCGCGGTTCACACGGGAGGGCCTGGTGTCCTTCCTGGAGAGCCGCCGGATCGGCACCCGGCGCTTCTTCGCCGGGAATCTCACCCGTCACCCCGCCTACCTGGACAGCCCGCACCGGATCAGCGGCTCGCTGGCCAACAGCGACCTCATCGCCGAGCACACCTTCTGGGTCGGGGTGTATCCGGGGCTCACGGAGCGGATGGTCGGCTATCTCGCCGAGTCCGTCCGCGACTACGTGGTGAAGAACTCCTGAGAACCGGTCAGCCCGGTCAGCCGACCCGCAGAGCCAGCACCTGTCCCGGCCAGGTGCCGGAGAGGAAGCCTTCGGTGGGGGTGAAGCCGTTGCGCTCGTAGAACGCGACGAGTCGGCCTCCCTCGCCGGCCCAGCAGTCGACCCGCAGCAGACGTACGCCGGCCCGTCGGGTCTCCTCCGCGGCGTGGGCGAGCAGCGCGGCGCCGATGCCTCGGCCGGCGTGGCGTCGGTCGGTCACCAGCAGCCGGACGTACCGCTCGGGTTCCCCGGCCGGCGGGATCGGCATCTGCGGGCTGGGGCCGGAGTCCAGCACGAGGGCCCCTACGGGTGTGCCGTCCGACTCAGCGATGTACGGCGTGTTCTCGGTCGTGTACCGCTCGACGCGCGCCGGCCCGTCGGGGCGCCGCGAGTACGGGATTGTGCCCCACTGCTCGGTGTTCCCGCGCGCGTTCATCCAGGCCACGGCAGCGTCGAGCATGCCGAGAACGGCCGGGGCGTCGGCGGGGCCACCGGGTCTGACGCTTATGCCATGGGGGATATCGGTCACGGGGAAAGCCTAGTGCCGGGGCCTTCCCTGCCCCGGCGGCGGGGTGCCGGCCGGCACGTGCCGTCCCGTCGACGCGGGTGCGGCACCCCTGGTCCGTGGACGCGGTAGGTAGGGGGACCGCGTCCTCGGTCCCCAGAACGGTGGGGCGAGCGCGATAGGGGTTGGCTTGCGGGCCGGGGGCGGAGCAGCCTTGCCCGGACGGGCCGTCGCCCCCTTCGTCCGCAGAACGGAAGGATTCCGTCCCATGCGCGTGCTCTTCGCGACCCACGCCGAGAGAACACACTTCTACAGCATGGTCCCGCTCGCCTGGGCCCTGCGTACCGCCGGGCACGAGGTGTACGTGGCGTCGCAGCCCGCCCTGGTGGAGGACATCACGCGGGCGGGGCTGACGGCCGTACCGGTCGGTGAGGACCACACGTTCCTGCGACAGTTGGAGGAGGCCGGCGGTCAGGCCGACTTCTCGGGCGGGTTCGGGCAGGACGGCAGCGTCGAGTCGCCGGAGACCTGGGAGGGACAGGGGCTGTTGTACCGCGCGTTCATCGACTTCTACATGCGCGGCGTCAACAACGACACCTTCGTGCACGGGCTGGTCGACTTCGCCCGCCGCTTCCGGCCCGACCTGGTCGTCTGGGAGCCCTACACCTTCGCCGGCCCGGTCGCCGCGCGTGCCGTGGGCGCGGCCCACGCGCGGCTGGTGTTCAGCCCGGATCTGCTGCAGCAGATGAGGCGGACCTTCCTGCGGCTGCGCGACGGGGCACCCGAGGAGCAGCGCACGGATCCGCTGGAGCCCTGGCTCGGACCGCTGCTGGAGCGGTTCGGCGGCGGCGCGTTCGGGGAGGACGTCGCCGTGGGGCAGTGGACGATCGACACGGTTCCGGCCGAGGCGAGGTTCCCGCTGGATGTGCGCCGGGTCCCGATGCGGTACGTGCCGTACGGCGGGCCCGCCACGGTGCCGGCCTGGCTGCACGAGCCGCCCACCCGGCCCAGGGTGTGCCTGACCGGGGGGACGACCCTGCGCGAGCAGGCCGGACACGACGGCTTTCCCATCGGCGACCTGGGAATGTTCGACGGCCTGGACATCGAGCTGGTCGCCACCCTGAGGCAGCTTCCGGGCCGGGAGGAGCGGGTGCCGGCCAACACCCGGCTCGTGGACTTCGTACCGCTGCCGGCGCTCCTGCCCAGCTGCCGCGCGATCATCCACTACGGCGGCGGCGGAACGTGGAACACCGCCCTGGGCGCGGGTGTACCGCAGCTTTTGATCGCGAACACGTGGTACGCCCTCCACAAGGGCAGGCATCTGGAGGGGGTCGGCGCGGGCCTGTACGTGTCCGAGCGGGCAGAGTTGCGGGCGTCGCTGGAGCGGCTGCTGGACGATCCGTCGTTCGGCGAGTCCGCCCGCCGGCTGAGGGACGAGCGGATCACGACGCAGCCGACGCCGGCCGAAGTGGTGACGACTCTGGAGAAGCTGACGGCGGATCACCGCTGACGGGTCCTTGACGGATCCCGGGTGGATCCCTGACGGATCCCTGATGGGTTCCAGACGGCGTCCAGGCAGGCTCCAGGCAGGTTCCTGCCGTGTCCGGTCGTCGGGCGACGACCGGACACGGCCGTGTGGTCCCGTGGGCCTAGCCCGCGCGTGTCTCCATGGCCTTGCGGAGCGCCGCCGCCACCGTCCTCGCGTCCGCGTCGTCCAGTCCGGTGTGGAGCGGGAGACACAGGGTGCGCTCCGCGGCCTCGTCGGAGCGTGGCAGCGACCGGTCGGTGGCCCCGTAGACGGGGACCTTGTGCAACGGGGGGTAGCGGAACGTCGTGTAGACGCCGGCCGCGTACAGGTCGCTCGCGACCTCGTCCCGTATGCCGGGTTCCATCTGCACCCAGTAGAAGTAGAAGGTGGAGTGGTGTCCTTCGGGCAGGGGCGGTGGCAGCAGGAGGCCCGGTACGTCGGCGAGTTCACGGTCGTAGATCTCGACGATCTCCCTGCGGCGGTCCACGAACCCGGGCAGGCGGCGCAGTTGCACCGTGCCGATGGCCGCTGTCAGGTCGTTGCCCACGATGCGCCGGCCCACCTCGGGGACGTCCAGCTCCCACCAGCGGGAGGAAGCCGCCCCCGCCTGGCCGAAGCCGCTCGGCCGGGCGAGTCCGTGGTAGGCGAGCCGTCGGGCGCGGGCGGCCTGCTCGGGGTCGCGGACGTAGAGCATGCCGCCGTCGCCGCAGACGAGGACCTTCATGGCGTCGAAGCTCCACACGGCCAGGTCGCCGAAGGTGCCGGCCGCCCTGCCGTCGATGTGGGACGCGACGGCGCAGGCGGCGTCCTCGATGAGGGCGATGCCGCGCTCGCGGCAGCGGTCGGCGATGGCCGCGACGTCTCCCGGGTGGCCTCCGTAGTGCAGCACCATGACGGCCCTGGTGCGGGAGGTGAGCACACGGTCGATGTCGTCCACGGTGGGGTTCAGGGTGCGGGGGTCGATGTCGCAGAAGACCGGACGGGCGCCGCGGGCGGCGACGGCGTTCGCGGCGGCGACGAAGCTGACGGAGGGCAGGACGACCTCGTCGCCCTCGCCGAGCCCGAGCAGTTCCGTGGTGAGGAACAGACCGGCCGTGGCGCAGTTGACGAAGACGAGCCGGTCGGGTTCGACGCCGAGGTGTTCGGCGAACTTCGCCTCGAACGCCTCGGTCCGGGGCCCGTGGCCGATCCAGTTGCTGTCGAACACCTCGGCGACGGCCGCGAGTTCCTCCTCGCCCAGCTTGGGCTGGAACACCTGGATCACGACGCCTCCCGAGGACGGACGCCGACGAAGAGTCCGCGGCCGTTGGGGCCGCCCTCCAGATACTCCACGGCGAGACCGGCTGCCCGGAACGCGGTTTCGTACGCGTCCCGGGGGAAGAGCGAGAGGATCTCCCGAGAACCGAACTCCCTGATGCCGCCGGTGGTTTCGGCCACGGTGTACCGGACGGTCATGCTCGTGGCGTCGCCGTCCCGGACGGAGTGGGAGAGTCTGCTGACGACTCGTCCCTCCTCCTCGGCGACTGCTCCCGAGACGAAGCCGTCCAGGAACCTCTCCGGGAACCACCAGGGTTCGAGGACGAGCACTCCGCCGGGTTGGAGGTGGTGGGCCATGCGCCGCACGGCCCGGCCCAGTTCGTCGGTGTTCGCCATGTAGGCGATCGAGAAGCACAGGCAGGTGATCGCGGCGTAGGCACGGTCCAGTTCGAAGGTGCGCATGTCACCGAGGTGGATCGTGGTGCCGGGGAGCCGTCGTCGCGCTATGCGGCGCATGCCGTCGGAGAGTTCCACCCCCGCGACGTGCCGGAAGCGGGCACGGAAGGCCTCCAGGTGTTTGCCGGTGCCGCAGGCCACGTCGAGAAGGGAGTCGGCTTGCGGGTTCCGCGCGGTGACCAGGGCGGCGATGTCGTCCGCCTCGGCGGCCCAGTCCCTGCCGCGGGAGGTGTGGATGAGGTCGTAGATGTCGGCGTGTTCGTCGCTGTAGGCCATGACCGGTCGGGGGGTGGCGGAGGTCAAGGGGTGTCCTTTCCTGACGTGGCGGGCGGCCTTTCCTGGCGTGGCGACGGCCCCCGCGGGGGCCGTCGGTCAGGGGTGGCGGGCCGTGTGGCCGAGTTGTCGCTGGAGTTCGACGCAGTCCTGATAGCGGGGCAGGAGGCCGAGGGCGTGGGCCTCGGCGACGGTGAGGGCCTCCCGGTCCCGGGCGGAGACGACGAGGTCGTCCGCCTCGCCGAGGGGCAGACCGAGGGCGGGGTCCAGTGCCGACACGGCGTACTCGTGGTCGCTGACGTACTCGCCCGAGTGCATGTAGCACATGGCGGTGCCGTCCCGCAGGGCGAGGAAGGCGTGCCCCACACCCAGCGGGAAGTAGACGGCGGTCGGGCTGTCGGCGTCGAGCACGACCGTGTCCCAGGCCATGAAGGTGGGCGACCCCACACGGAGGTCCACCACGATGTCCAGGGCCCTGCCGTGGGCGCAGTAGACGTACTTCGTCGTACCGGGCGGGGTGCGGGTGTAGTGCACGCCCCTCAGCACGTCGCGCCGTGAGGTGCTGCAACTCGCCTGCCGCGTCTCGGGGAACCGGTGGCCGACGGCGGCGGTGAAGACGGACTCCAGGAACGGGGCGGTGAACGTGCCCCGCTCGTCGGGGAACGCGTCGGGTACGAACGCGAAGGCGCCCAGTACCCCGAGTGCGCGGTATTGCATGGAAGCCCTCCGTGGGAACACTCCGCGAGCGGCGGCGGACGGGTGGGTGGTGCGGGGCGAGACGGGGCGAGGCGAGGCGAGGCGAGGCGGGGCGGGGCGGGGCGGGGCGGGGCGGGGCGGGGCGGGGCGGGGCGTCGGACGGTCCGCCGTGCGGGGCGGTGGTCTCCTCAGCAGTCCCACCAGCGCCTGTGGCGGCGGTACCACTCCACGGTGCGCGCGAGGCCGGTCTCGAAGTCGGTCTGCGGCGCGTAGCCGCATTCGGCGCGTACCTTGTCGTCGCGGATCGCGTAGCGCAGGTCGTGGCCCTTGCGGTCGGGCACCTGACGCACGGCGCTCCAGTCGCGTCCGCAGGCGGCCAGCAGGAGGCCGGTGAGTTCGCGGTTGGTCAGCTCGGTGCCGCCGCCGATGTTGTAGATCTCGCCGGGCCGTCCGTGGAGCCGGACGGCATCCACACCTCGGCAGTGGTCGTCGACGTGCAGCCAGTCGCGTACGTTGCGCCCGTCTCCGTACAGCGGTACCTCACGGCCGGTGAGCAGCCGGGTCACGAACAGGGGGACGACCTTCTCGGGATACTGCCGGGGGCCGTAGTTGTTGCTGCAGCGGGTGACCCGGACGTCGAGGCCGTGGGTGCGGTGGCAGGACAGTGCCAGGAGGTCGGAGGCGGCCTTGGAGGCCGCGTAGGGCGAGTTGGGGTCCAGGGGGTCGCTCTCGGACCGCGCGCCGGTCTCGACGGAGCCGTACACCTCGTCGGTGGAGACGTGCACGAAACGGTCGATTCCTTGGCGCAGCGCCTGGTCCAGCAGCGTCTGGGTGCCGGCGACGTTGGTACGGACGAACGCGTGGGCGTCGGCGATGGACCGGTCCACATGGGACTCGGCGGCGAAGTGCACCACCTGGTCCACCCCGGTCATGGCCTCGGCGACGGTGTCGGGGTCGCAGATGTCGCCGTGCACGAGGGTCAGCCTCGGGTCGGTGAGGTCGAGGTTGTCCGGCCGGCCGGCGTAGGTGAGCTTGTCGAGCACCGTCACCCGGGAGACGTCGAGGGCGTCCGGGGCGCCGTTCAACAGCATCCGGGCGTAGGTGGAGCCGATGAAGCCGGCGCCACCCGTGACCAGGAGGTTCACAGTTCCTCCGGGAAGATCGGGGGCCAGGGGTCGGGGGTGTGGGCGAGGGCCTGCTCCATCACGTACCGGCCGTACGGGGACTGGCGCATCCCGGCGCCCAGCCGGTAGCAGTCGTCCGCCCCGATGAAGCCCATGTACATGGCGACCTCCTCGACACAGCCGATCCGTACGCCCTGGCGGCGCTGGATGTCGCGGACGAACTGGGCTGCCTCCAGCAGGGTTTCGTGGGTGCCGGTGTCGAGCCAGGTGACTCCCCGGCCCAGCCGGACGAGATCGGCCCGGTCCCGTTCCATGTAGGCGCGCAGCACGTCGGTGATCTCCAACTCGCCCCGGGCGGAGGGGGTCAGGCCCTTGGCGATGTCCACCACCTCGTCGTCCAGGAAGTACAGGCCGGGGACGGCCAGTGGAGACCGGGGGCGGGCGGGTTTCTCCTCGATGGACACGAGCCGGCCCCGGGCGTCGACCTCGGCGACGCCGTAGCGTTCCGGGTCGGCGACCTGGTGGCCGAAGAGGACGCAGCCGCGCAGCCGTTTCGCGCTCCGGCGCAGCAGGGCCGGCAGGTCCGCGCCGTGGAACAGGTTGTCGCCCAGGATCAGGGCGCACTCGCCGCCGGTGATGTGGTCGGCGCCGACGAGCAGGGCGTCGGCGATGCCGCGCGGCTCGTCCTGGACTGCGTAGTCGATGGTCATGCCCAGATGGCGGCCGTCGCCCAGCAGGACGCGGAAGAGTTCGAGTTCCGCGGGGCGGGTGACGACGAGGACCTCTCGGATGCCGGTGAGCATGAGGATGGACAGCGGGTAATAGATCATCGGCTTGTCGTAGACCGGCACGAGCTGTTTGGATCCGACGGCCGTCAGAGGCATGAGCCGCGTTCCGTTACCGCCCGCGAGGACAATCCCTTTCATGGCGCTCCGCGCACCGGTCGGGAAATCAAATCGGTCACTCCCTTTTGAGAACGGACACGCTCCGTGGAGGCGCGAGGGGCGTACGAGTACGGGTGTACGAGCAGTAAGGGAACACTCAAGGGAATGTTCTCCACTCCTGGGCGAGCAAGGGAAGAGCCCAAGGGCTTCAGCGCCCCTTAAATGCGCGGACTCCCCCCTTACCCACACCCCTATTTCAGAGTTTTCGCCCGGGTCGGCACCCCTACAAATGCGCTGGAACCGATCCCGGCCGGTCCGCAGCGTATAGCCTCGCTCGCATTCACTGCGCCCGCTTTCGCATATGACAGGAAGTCAGGCAATGGACGTGGCTGACAATATCCACCGGTTCCCGATGGACAAGCCCGTGGGCTTCGAATACCCACCCTGCTACCGCGAGATCCAGGAAAAGGAGCCGCTGGCCCGTATCCAGATGGCGTACGGAATGGAGGCGCGGCTGATCACGCGCCACGCGGACGTCAAGACCGTGCTGTCCGACCCCCGGTTCAGCCGGGCGGCGACGGTGGGCGCGGACGTTCCCCGGCCGACGCCGGTACTGCTGCACGACACGTCGATCCTGAGTCTGGATCCTCCGGAGCACAGCCGGCTGCGGAAGCTGGTCGCGCAGGCGTTCACGATGCGTGGTGTGGAGGCCATGCGGCCTCGGGTGGAGAAGGCCGTGGCCGCGCTGCTCGACGCCATGGAGGAGCAGGGGCCGCCCGCCGATCTGGTGACCGCGCTGGCCCGGCCGCTCCCCCTCACCGTCATCTGCGACATGCTCGGTGTGCCCGACGACCGGAGCGACACCTTCCGGGGCCTCGCGCACACCATGTTCACCGGCACCGAGCAGGCCGAGGTGGAGACGGCGGTCGGCGAGATGGTGGCCCTGGTCTCCTCGCTGGTCGCGGAGCGCCGTCGAAGTCCTTCGGACGATCTGCTCGGCCGGCTGGTCCTGGCCCGGGACAACGACGACCGGCTCAGCGAGGAGGAACTCGTCAGCCTCGCCCTCGCCCTGCTGGTGGGCGGCTTCGAGAACACCGCGCACGAGATCGCCAACTTCGCGGCGCTGGTGCTGCGCAGTCCCGAACACCTCGCGGAGCTGCGTGCCGCGCCCGGTCTCGTGCCGTCGGCCGTCGAGGAGATGCTGCGGTTCGCACCGCTGTCGACCACCGGCGGGTTCGTGCGCATCGCCGTCGAGGACGTCCAGCTCAGCACCGGTGTGATCCGCGAGGGCGAGGCCGTGGTGATCGACACACAGGCCGCCAACCTCGACCCGGCCGTCTTCGACCGCCCCACCGAGTTGGACTTCCACCGCTCCCCGAACCCGCATCTCATCTTCGGCCACGGCGCGCACCGCTGCATCGGCGCCGAACTGGCCCGCGTGGAACTCCAGGTCGCCCTGGGGTCCCTGCTGCAGCGCTTCCCCCGGCTGGCGCTCGCGATCCCGCCGGAGGACATCCCGTTCGCCGAGGGTGTCCTGCGCGGCCCCGCCTGCCTGCCCGTCACATGGTGAACGGGACGCGCACAGGCGGGCACGGGACACGCTCGGGTGGAAACGAGCCTTGTACCGGCGGTGACGGACCCCGCGCAGGCGCGAACGGGCCCCGTACGTCGGCGAACAGGGCCGGTACGGACGCGGGTTTCGACGCGTGGTTCGCGGAGCGCGCCCGGGTCAACGAGCAGCGGGTGGAGACGATTCCGTTCTCGGCGCTGTCGGGGTGGGACTTCGACCCGGCCACGGGCGATCTGCGGCACCACACCGGTCGGTTCTTCAGTGTGCGGGGACTTCACGTCCGGCCCGCCGGGCCCGGTGGCCCGCCCGGATGGTCGCAACCCATCATCGACCAGCCGGAGATAGGCGTCCTCGGCATCCTCGCCAGGACGTTCGACGGTGTGCGGCACTTCCTGCTGCAGGCGAAGGCGGAACCCGGAAACATCAACGGGGTGCAGTTGTCCCCGACGGTGCAGGCGACCCGCAGCAACTACACCCGGGTGCACCGGGGCGGGTCCGTCAGGTACCTGGAGCACTTCACCGACCGCCGGGGCCGGGTGCTCGTCGACGTCCTGCAGTCCGAGCAGGGTTCCTGGTTCCTGCGCAAGCGGAACCGCAACATGGTCGTCGAGGTCGACGACGACCCACCGGTCCACGACGACTTCCGCTGGTTCACCCTCGACGAGATCAGAGCCCTGCTCCACCGCGACAACCTCGTCAACATGGACGCCCGTACGGTCCTGTCCTGCCTGCCTCCGGAGCACCCGGCCGACGAGCACGGCGCACTGCACTCGCTGACGGAGGTGACCGGCTGGTTCACCGAGGCCAAGACGCGGTGCGAGATGACGGCCGAGGTCGTCCCGCTCACCGGGATCACCGGCTGGCGCCGGACACCGACGGAGATCGCGTCCGAGGACGGTGGGCGCTTCCGCGTCATCGCGGTGGACGTCACCGCACCGCACCGCGAGGTTCCCGCGTGGACCCAGCCGATGCTGGCGCCCTGCGCCCAGGGGCTGGCGGCGCTGCTGTACCGCACGATCGGCGGCGTCCCGCACTTCCTGGTCCAGGCACAGGCGCAGGAAGGCTGCCTGGACAAACTGGAGATCGGACCGACCGTGACCCGCGTCCCCGGCGAACACGGCGGTCTGCCCGCGGACATGCGGTCGCCCTTTCGCGACGTGCTCGACTCCCTCTCCCCCGACCGGATCCGCTACGACCGTGTCCAGTCGGAGGAGGGCGGCCGGTTCTTCGCGGCGGAGACCCGGTACGTGATCGCCGAGTTGGACGAGGACTTCCCCACGGAGGTCCCGTCCCGGTTCTGCTGGGCCACGCCGGGTCAGCTCAAGGAGCTGCTGCGCCACAGCCACTACGTCAACATCGAGGCGCGGACCCTCGTGGCCTGTGCGGAGGCTCTGGCATGAGCGACCCGGCCGGGAAGGGCCCGGAGCGAACGGTCCGGGTCGGCGTCCTCGGCTGCGCGGACATCGCCTGGCGGCGGGTGCTGCCCGCGATCGTCGCAGAGCCCAGGATGCGGCTGGTGGCCGTGGCCGGGCGGGACCCGGCGAAGGCCCGGCGGTTCACCGACCGCTTCGGCGGTGAACCGGTGAAGGGCTACGAGCGGCTGCTCGACCGCACAGACCTGGACGCCGTCTACATCCCCCTGCCCACCGGACTGCACGCGCCGTGGGCCGTCAGGGCGCTGCGCTCCGGCCTGCACGTGCTGGTGGAGAAGCCCCTGGCGACCAGTCGCGCCGAGGCCGTCGACATGCTCGACACCGCCCGCGCGGCCGGCCTGACGCTGATGGAGAACCTCATGTTCCTCCATCACCGTCAGCACGAGGAGGTGCGGCGGCTCGTCATGGCGGGCGAGATCGGCGAACCCCGCTCCTTCAGCGGTGCGTTCGGGATTCCCCCGCTGCCCTCCGGCGATGTCCGCCACCGCGCCGACCTCGGCGGGGGCGCCCTGCTGGACGTGGGCGTGTATCCGCTGCGGGCGGCACGGCTGTTGCTCGGCCCGGACCTCGACCCGGTCGGCGCGGTGTCGCGGGTCAGCCCGATGCTGGGCGTGGATGTGGCGGGCCATGTGCTGCTGACCACCCCGGGCGGCGTGACGGCCGAGCTGTCGTTCGGATTCGAGCACGCCTACCGCTGTTCGTACGCGCTGTGGGGCAGTACCGGCCGGATCGTCCTCGACCGGGCCTTCACCCCTCCGCCGACGCTGCGACCGGTGCTGCGCCTGGAGAAGCAGGACCACGTCCAGGAGTTCACCCTTCCCGCCGACGACCAGTACGCGGCCGTCGTACGGAGCTTCGCGGCGGCCGTGCTGGACGGTGTGCCGCCTCGGGACCGGGACGAGGACCTGCTCGGGATGAGCGATCTGGTGGACCGGGTGCGGGCGTGTGCCCGGGAGATCCGCCGGTAGACCTGACGCACCGCAGGGGCCCGGGAGAAGAACTCTCCCGGGCCCCTGCGGCGTTCGCCCGTCGTGGTCGACCTGACTGTCGTGGTCGGCCGCCCGTCGTGGTCGGCCTGACTGTCGCGGTCGATCGGCCGCGGCAGTCGATCGGTCGCGGCGGGCGTTTCCGCGCGGCTCGCTTCAACCTCCGTTGGCGGTCAGCCAGTCGTGCACGGTGCGCGCGGTGACGTCCGCGTGTATCTCGATCATGGAGTGGTGGTCGCCGGGGACGTCCACCACGTCCAGGGGGACGGGCCACGTCGACTGCCACTCGTCGGGGCGTTCACGCGGATGGTCCGGGTCGACGGCGATCGGTTCGCTGGCGCGCACCAGGAGCGCCGGTGTGCTGATCGGGCGCGGTCGCCAGGTCTCGAAGAGGGCGAAGTACGACGCCATCGCGGTGAGCCGGAGGCCGGTCATCCGGCCGAACTCCGCCTCGCGTTCGAGAGAACGGGATTCCATGGCGTGGACGATGTAGTCGGTCTGCGGGGTCCCGGCCACATAGGTGTCCAGCATCACCACGCCTGCCGCCGGGCTGCCGAGTTCTTCGAGGCGGGTGGCCACCGCGTACGCGAGCGAGCCTCCGGAGGACCGGCCGGCGAGGGCGAACGGGGCGCCGTCCAGGGCGCGGGCGATGGTGCGGGCCGCGTGTTCGACGGCCGCCTCCACGCTGCCCGCGACGAGTTCGTCGGCGACGAAGCCCGGCATCATCAGCGAGTGGGTGTCCCGCAGGCCGCGCAGTGGCCGGGCCAGGGCGACGAACTCCTGGTCGCTGGCCCACACGGAGGTGGACGGCAGGCCCACGAGGGCCGGGTGGCGGC
Source organism: Streptomyces sp. NPDC012510 (assembly GCF_042955065.1). Taxonomy (NCBI): domain Bacteria; kingdom Bacillati; phylum Actinomycetota; class Actinomycetes; order Kitasatosporales; family Streptomycetaceae; genus Streptomyces; species Streptomyces sp. NPDC012510. The sequence goes on along the minus strand of NZ_JBIBEN010000011.1, from coordinate 8,191 downwards.
CGCCGTCGCCGAGCCTGACCAGCGCCGGTGCCTTGCCGACCGCGTCGGCCGAGGCGAAGGCGGGGCGCAGTCCGGCGGAGGTCATCAGGACCTTGCCGGCCTGGTCGTAGCGGCCGGCGGTGACGGCATGGCGGTAGAGGGCCTCGACGGCGTGCGAGACGGTCGTGGTCGGGTCGGCGGGCGCGGGGGCGGCCGGAGAGGCTGCCTGCTCCGATCCCGTCGCCGTGGTGGTGAGCTGCCGGTCGAGGGCCGCGGCGAGGTCCCCGGGGGTGGGGTGGTCGAACACCAGGGTGGGTTGGAGCCGCAGGCCGGTGGTGGCGGCGAGGCGGTTGCGGAGTTCGACGGAGGTGAGGGAGTCGAATCCCAGCTCGCCGAAGGCCCGGTCGGGGGCGATGCCGTCGGTGCCGCCGTGGCCGAGGACGCGTGCGGCCTCCGCGCACACCAGGTCCAGCAGTGCGGTAGCCCGGGCGGCCGGGTCGAGTGCGGCGAGGGCGCCGGCGTCCGCGCGGTCGTCGCGGCGGGGGGCGGTGCGGTGGGGGACGGTGCCGCGCACCAGGGCGCGCAGGACGGCCGGGATCCGTTCCGTCGGATAGGGGGCTGTGCCGGGGGTGAGGCGGATCGGGACGAGCAGGGCCTCGTCCGGTGTCGCCAGGGCCCGGTCGAGGGCGGCCAGGCCGCTTTCGGCGGTGAACGGCCGGAGCCCGCTGCCCCGCAGGCGGGCCCGGTCGGCGGCGTCGAGTGCGTCGGCCATGCCTCCGGTGCCCTGCCAAGGACCCCAGGCCAGCGACAGGCCGGGCAGACCCAGCGCACGGCGGTGCAGGGCGAGGGCGTCGAGGAACGTGTTGGCGGCGGCGTAGTTGGCCTGGCCGGGGCTGCCGAGCACGCCGGCGGCCGAGGAGAACAGCACGAACGCGGTGAGGTCGAGGCCCGCGGTCAGTTCGTGCAGGTGCCATGCCGCGTCCGCCTTGGGGCGGAGCACGGCGGAGAGCCGCTCGGCGCCGAGACCGCCGACCGGACCGTCGTCGACGACGCCCGCGAGGTGGACGACACCGGTGAGGGGCCGTCCGGTGGGGATCCCGGCCAGCAGTTGGGCGAGCGCGTCCCGGTCACCCACGTCGCACGTGGCGAAGGTGAGCTTCGCCCCGGCCTCCGTGAGGTCGGCGGCCAGCTCGTCCGCGCCGGGCGCCGCCGGTCCACGCCGACCGACCAGCAGGAGGTGCCGGACGCCGTACCGGCGCACGAGGTGACGGGCCATGAGGGCACCCAGGGCCCCGGTGCCCCCGGTGACGAGGACGGTGCCGTGGGGAGTGAAGGGGTCCGACGGGGTGGGGGGCGGTGTGTCGGGGGCGGCTTGGTGCGGTGCGGCGGCGTCGTGTTCGGCCGCCCCGGACACGGCTGGGTCGCGCTCGGCGGTCGTCGTCGCGCCGGCCGGCGAGGCGCCCGCGGTCACGGCCGGGGCCCGGTGGTCCGTCGGCAGCGGCATCAGGCGCGGTACGTGGGCTGTGCCGTGGCGGAGGGCCAGTTGGGGTTCGGTCGTGGTCAGGGCGTGGGGCAGGGCCGCCAGGGATGTGTTCTCGTCGTCGAGGTCGACGAGGACCAGACGGGACGGGTGTTCCGCCTGGGCGGCACGGACGAGGCCCCATACGGCCGCGGGCCCGGGGAGGGGGCCCGAGTCGTCCGGGCCGGCCGTGACGGCGCCGTGGGTGACGAGGATCAGCCGGGTGTCGGTCAGTCGTTCGTCGGCGAGCCAGGGGCGCAGGACGTCGAGTGTGTGCCGGGTCGCCGTGTGGGCGTCGGCGGCCGTGTCACCGAGTCCCGGCGGGTCGCAGAAGACGAACACGCAGGCGGGTGCGGGGACGCCGGTGTCGATCGTCCCGGTGAGGGCGTCACGGTCGAGGTACGGGACGACGTCCTGGCCGATCGCGGTGGCCATGCGCGGGCGCAGCTCCCGTGGGTCGAGGCCGAGCATGCCCCATCCGCCCGTCGGGCGTGCGGCGGTGGTGGGGAGCGGCACGATCGGCCACTCCAGCCGGTACAGGGGCTCGGTACGTGGCCCGTCGGTGCGGGCCGGTACGGCGGCGGGTGCCCGCAGTGTCAGGGCGTCGACGTCCAGGACGGGCAGCCCGTCGGGGGTGGTGGCCCGTACGGAGACCGCGCCGTCGTCCCTGGGCGTGAGCCGGACGTGGAGTTCGGCCGCCCCGGTCGCGTGCAGCCGGACGCCCGACCAGGCGAAGGGCAGGCCCGCGGGGACGGCCGTGCCGCCGGGGCGGTCCGCGCCCAGGATGCCGAGGGCCAGCGGCTGGAGGGCGGCGTCGAGCAGCGCGGGGTGGAGGGCGTGTCCGTCGCCGCTGTCGCCGTCCGTCTCGTGGGGCTCGTGGTGCTCGGGGCCGTCGGGGAGGGCGACCCGGGCGTGGAGTTCGCCGTCCGCCTGCCAGAGTTCGGTGAGGCCCTGGAAGGTGGGGCCGTAGTCGAGGCCGGCTTCGGCGGTCGTGGCGTAGAAGTCGTCGAGAGGGACGCGCCGGGCGCGGGGCGGCGGCCAGGTGGCGGGGTCCGCGCCGGGGGTCGTGGGCGGGGCGGGGGCGAGGACGCCGGTGGCGTGGCGGGTCCAGGGCTCCTCGGGGTTGTCGTCGGGCCGGGCGTGGAGGGTGAAGGGGCGCCGTCCGTCGGTGTCCTCGGCGTCGACGGACAACTGGACGGCTACACCCGCTCCGTCCGGCAGGGGCAGCGGGGCGTGGATGACGAGTTCGTCGAGCCGGTCGCGGCCGACGTGCCCGCCGGCGTGCAGGGCCAGGTCCACCAGGGCGGTGCCGGGCAGCACCGGTGTGCCACCGAGCGCGTGTTCCGCGAGCCAGGGCTGGTCGGTGCGGTCGAGCCGGCCGGTGAGGAGCAGCCCGCCGGAGCCGGGCAGTGCGGTGACGGCCCCGAGCAGCGGGTGGCCCGCCGTGGTCAGGCCGACGGACGGCGCCGTGCTGCCGCCGCCGGCACCGCCGCCGAGGACGCGCAGCCAGAACCGCTGGTGCTGGAAGGCGTAGGTGGGCAGGGGGACGGTGTGGGCGCCGCTGCCCGCGAAGTACGCCCGCCAGTCGACGGCCGTGCCCTGGACGGCGAGCCGGGTGAGGGCGGTGAGGAGCGCGTCGCCCTCGTCGCGGTCACCGCCGCGCAGGGTGGCCAGGCAGGTCACGGCGTCCCGGGTGTGGTCGGCGGCGGTTCCGGCGGCCATAGCGGTCAGGGCGCCGCCGGGGCCGACCTCCAGGAAGGTGCGGATGCCCCGGTCGAGCAGGGTGCGCACCCCGTCGGCGAAGCGGACGGTGTCCCGGACGTGGCGTACCCAGTAGGCGGGGGCGCAGAGGTCTCGGGCGGCGGCGGGGGCGCCGGTGACGTTGGAGATGACGGGCAGGACCGGCTCGTGGAACTCGACCCGGGCGAGGACGGCGGCGAAGTCCGCGAGCACGGGCTCCATCAGCGGGGAATGGAAGGCGTGGCTGACGGCGAGCATCCGGGTGCGGTGACCGCGCCCGACGAACTCGGCCGCGGCGTCCAGGACGGCGTTCTCCGGGCCGGAGACGACCACCGAGGCGGGCCCGTTGACGGCGGCGATGCCGACGCTGCGGTCCGTGTGGGCGGCGAGCACGGCCACCACCTCGGTCTCGTCGGCCTCGACCGCGAGCATGGTGCCGCCGGGTGGCAGCGCCTGCATGAGCCGGCCGCGGGCGGCGACCACGCGGCACGCGTCGGGCAGTGACCAGACCCCCGCGATGTGGGCGGCGACGAGTTCACCGACGGAGTGGCCGATCAGCGCGTCCGGGCGGACACCCCAGCTCTCCAGGAGCCGGTACAGCGCCGTCTCCACTGCGAAGAGGGCCGGCTGGGTGTACTCGGTCCGGTCCAGTTCCGCACGCCGCCGCGGGTCCGTGGTGAGGACGACCTCGCGCAGCGGGCGGTCGAGCAGGGGGTCGAAGGCGGCGCAGACCTCGTCGAAGGCCGTGGCGAAGACGGGGTGCCGCTCGTACAGGTCGCGGCCCATGCCCGCCCGTTGGGAGCCCTGGCCGGGGAGGACGACGGCGAGCGGGGCCTCCCGCGCGGTCGCCCGGATCACTTCGGCGTCCGACGGGGTGCCGTCGGCGAGCGACCGGAGTCCGTCGAGCAGCGCGGGCAGCGTGTCGGCGACGACGGCCGCACGGTGGGTGAGGGCGCTACGGGTGGTGGCCAGCGAGCAGGCGATGTCGAGCGGTGCGGCGTCGGGCCGTTCGGCCAGGTCGGCGAGGAGGCGTGCGGCCTGGTCACGCAGGGCGGCCCCGGTGTGTCCGGAGACGAGCCAGGGGACGAGGGCGTGTGTGGGCGGGGGCGGCGTCGCAGGTGCCCTTTCCGCAGGAGGCGTCGCCGTGCCACGTGCCTCTTCGGTGGGCGGGGGCGGCGTCGCAGGTGCCCTTTCCGCAGGAGGCGTCGCCGTGCCACGTGCCTCGTCGGTGGGCGGGGTCGCCGTGTCGGATTCCGCCTGCGTGGGCGGCCCGTCAGCGGCCCGGTCCACGGGAGGCACCTCCAGCTCCTCGGCCTCGGCTAGCGAGTGGCCGCCCGTGTCAGCGGCCGAGGGCGCCTCGTCCGGGGCCTGTTCGAGGATCAGGTGGGCGTTGGTGCCGCTGATGCCGAAGGAGGAGACGGCGGCCCGGCGGGGGCGGTCCGTCTCCGGCCAGGGCCGGTTGTCGGTCAGGAGGCGTACCGTGCCGGCGGACCAGTCGACCTGGCGGGTCGGCTCGTCCACGTGCAGGGTGCGGGGCAGGAGGCCTTCGCGCAGGGCCAGGACCGTCTTGATGACGCCGGCGACGCCCGCGGCGTACTGGGTGTGCCCGATGTTCGACTTGACGGAGCCCAGCCACAGGGGCCGGTCGGCGTCCCGGTCACGGCCGTAGGCGGCGAGCAGGGCCTGGGCCTCGATGGGGTCGCCGAGGCGGGTGCCGGTGCCGTGCGCCTCGACCGCGTCGATGTCGGCGGGGGCCAGGCCCGCTCCGGCCAGGGCCGCCTGGATGACGCGTTGCTGGGAGGGGCCGTTGGGCGCGGTCAGGCCGTTGGAGGCGCCGTCCTGGTTCACCGCCGAGCCGCGCACGAGGCCCAGGACGCGGTGGCCGTTGCGTCGCGCGTCCGACAGGCGTTCCAGTACGACGATGCCGACGCCCTCGCCCCAGCCGGTGCCGTCGGCGGAGTCCGCGAAGGCCTTGCACCGGCCGTCGGGGGCGAGTCCGCCCTGGTTGGCGAACTCGGCGAAGGCCCCGGGGGTGGCCATCACGGTGACGCCGCCCGCGAGCGCGAGGTCGCACTCCCCCGCCCTGAGCGCCTGGCCCGCCAGGTGCAGTGCGACGAGGGAGGACGAGCAGGCGGTGTCGACGGTGACCGCCGGGCCCTCCAGGCCGAGGGTGTAGGAGACACGGCCCGACATGACGCTGCCGGACGAGCTGGTGAGGGCGTAACCGCTCGCCAGTGAGGGGGAGTTCATGAGCAGGGCGCCGTACTCCTGGGGTGTGCCGCCGACGAACACGCCGGTCCGGCTGCCGCGCAGAGACAGCGGGTCGATGCCGGTGTGCTCGATCGCCTCCCAGGAGGTCTCCAGGAGCAGCCGCTGCTGCGGGTCCATGGACAGGGCCTCGCGCGGGGAGATACCGAAGAACTCGGCGTCGAAGTCGCCCGCGTCATAGAGGAAGGCGCCCTGTCCGGCGAGGGTGGTCTGCCGGCCGGGGTCGTAGAGGGACAGGGCGTCCCAGCCCCGGTCGGTCGGGAAGTCCGCCATCTCGTCGCGGCCCTCGGTGACGAGCCGCCACAGGTCCTCGGGGCCCCGGACGCCACCGGGGTAGCGGCAGGCCATGCCGACGACGGCGAGCGGGTCGTCGTCCGGTGCCCGTCGCAGGGGTGGTGCGGTGGCCGCCGCCTCGGCTGTGCCGAGGAGTTCCTCGCTCAGGCGGGCGGCGAGGGCGGTGGGCGTGGGGTGGTCGAAGACGAGGGTGGCGGGCAGGCGCAGGCCGGTGGCCGTGTTGAGCCGGTTGCGGAGCTCGGTCGCGGTGAGCGAGTCGAAGCCGAGGTCCTTGAACGGGCGGTGGGCGGCGACCTCCGCCGCGTCGGGGTGCCCCAGCACCGCGGCGGCCCGCGAGCGCACCAACTCCAGGAGTGTGGCGCGCTGTTCGGGCTCGCTGAGCGCGGCGAGGGTGCCCCGCAGCCGTCCGGCGGCCGTGCCGTCCTCGCCCGTGCGGTCGGTGCCGGGCCGGTCGCCGCGCAGGGCGCGGGCGGCTTCGGGGATCTCCTCGATCAGCGGACGGCGGCGTGCGAGCGCGTAGACGGGGGCGAACCGTTCCCAGTCCATGTCGCTGACCGTCAGCGTGGTCTCCCCCTGCTCCACCGCCTCCCACAGGACGTCGATGGCCCACTCGGGCCGCATCTGCCGGACGCCCATGCGGTCCAGTTGGTCGGCGAGCGCCGGGAAACCCTCCAGCATGCCGCCGTCGGCCCAGCCGCCCCAGGCCAGTGAGGTCGCCGTCAGTCCGCGGGCCCGCCGCTCATGGGCGAGCCCGTCGAGATACGCGTTGGCCGCCGCGTACGTACCGTTGCCCGCACTGCCCCACACGGCCGCGCCCGAGGAGAACAGCACGAACGCGTCCAGGTCCAGACCGGCGGTCAACTCGTCCAGGTTCCGCGCTCCCCGCGCCTTGGCCGCCGTACCGTCCGTGAACTCCCGCTGCTCGACGTCGAGCAGCGGGCCGTAGCTGGTGGAGCTGGCGGTGTGCAGGACGGCGGTGAGCGGCCACCGCTCCGGCACCCCTTGCAACACGGCCGCCAGGGCGTCGCGGTCGGCCACGTCGCAGGCCGCGAACGTCACCGCCGCGCCCAGGGCGCGCAGTTCCTCCGCGAGCGTTTCGGCCCCCGGTGCCGCCGCCCCCCTGCGGCTGAGCAGCAGCAGGTGCTCAGCGCCCTCGGCCGCCAGTCGGCGGGCGAGGTGGGCGGCGATCCCGCCGGTGCCGCCTGTGATCAGTACGGTGCCACGCGGCTTCCACGGCCGGACGGGGCCCCGGTCGGTGAGCGGGGCCCGCACCAGGCGCCGCCCGTAGACGGCCGGTCCGCGGATCGCGAGCTGGTCCTCGTCCGTGGCGGCCCCCGACAGCAGGGCGGCCAGCAGGGTGGAGGTGCTCTCGGTCCAGGTCCGGGGCAGATCGATCAGCCCGCCCCACCGGTCCGGGTGTTCCAGACCCATCACCTGGCCGAGCCCCCACACCTGCACGGCCCGGCCGTGGACGGCGTCGCCGGTGGCCACGGCGGCACCGCCGCATGTCAGCCACCACAGGGGCGCCCGTACGCCCGCGGTGTGCAGGTGCCGTGCGAGCGCGAGGCCGTCGTCGGCCGAGTCCAGCAGGGATACGACACCCGTGTAGTCGCCGTCGACACCGGCGGCCGTCGCCTCGCGGACCTCGACCTCGGCCCCGCCGGTCCGCAGTGCCTCGGCGACCTCTCCCCCGTCGCCGCCGGGTACGACCAGCAGCCAGCGGCCCGACAGCGGAGAGGCGGCGGTCGGGTTGATCCGCCGCCACACCACCCGGTAGCGCCAGCCGTCGACGAGCCGGCCGGCCGGGGACCCGGTGGGGGCGGGTGCCTCCGTCCAGAAACGCTGGTGCTGAAAGGCGTACGTGGGCAGGTCGACGGTCCGGGCTCCCGTTCCGGCGAAGCAGGCCCGCCAGTCGACCGGGGCTCCGCGCACATACGCCTCGGCCAGCGACAGCAGCAGCCGCTTGGTACCGCCCTCGGTGCGACGGAGCGTCCCCGTGACGGCCACCTGGCGTTCGGCGGCCTCCGCCGTGTCCTGCACCGCTCCCGTCAGGACGGCGTGCGGGCTCACCTCCACGAACAGCCCGTGCCCCTGCTCCAGCAAGGCCCGCGTCGCCTGCTCGAACAGCACCGGCTGCCGCAGGTTCCGGAACCAGTACGCGCCGTCCAGCCCGGCCGTGTCGATACGGCCACCGGTGACACACGAGTGGAACGCCACGCGGGAGGCCGTCGGCGTCACCGGGCCGAGCAGGTCCGCCAGCTCCTCCCGGATCTCGTCCACCTGGGCCGAGTGGGAGGCGTAGTCGACGTCGATACGCCGGGCGCGCGCTCCCCGCGCCTCCGCCTCGGCGACGACCTGGTCCAGACCGTCCGGAGTACCGGCGACCACGAC